>NZ_JBHWGS010000003.1:0-48114 GCF_042732975.1 Streptomyces sp. NPDC059743
CTGGGCCCGAACAGTCCGGGCGGGCCGCCCGGCGGCCCGAACAGTCCGGGCGGGCCGCCCGGCGGCCCGAACAGTCCGGGCAGGCCGCCCGGCGGCCCGGAGCAGAGCGGGCGGAGAGCACAGCGGGCGGAACTCAGTCCTCGCCTCGCGCGAGCGCCAGGAGCCGGTCCAGCACGCGCGGCGCGCCCGCGCGCACTCCGTCGTGCTCGTACTCGTCCGTCACCCAGGTCCGCAGCCCGCGGATCGCCCGCGCGGTGCGCAGGGAGTGTTCCGTGTCGACATACATGTCGTCGTGGTAGACGACGGCGGCGACCGGCACCTCGTTGGCGGCGAGCCGGCCGGTGTCGTACAGCGCGGGCCAGTCGCCGCGGGCGGCGAGCAGTTCGGCGGTCTCGCGCAGCGGGCGCAGCGCCGGATCGGACTCGAAGTGCCACGGGTGGATGCTCTCGCCCGTGAAGTACAACGGGCCTTCGCCCGCGAGGGCCTTGGCCGCGTCGAAGCGGGTGAACTCGGCGCGCACGCGCTCGGCCGCCCAGTCGGTGGGCCGGCCGCCCTGGGCGTAGATCACCTCGTGGAGCACGGCGTACAGCGGATGTCCGGCGTACGAGAGGGCCGCCGCCACGCCCTCCTGGAACGCGTCGGAGAGCACCGGGCCGCCGGGCGCGGCGACGAAGGCGTTCTCCAGCAGATAGTGGAGCTGGTGGCTGCCGTCGCCGCTGCCGAGCAGGATACCGAGGGACTGGAACGCCTCGGGCGTCAGGACATAACCGCTCGGAAGTACGGGCCGGTGCTCGGCGACATGCTCGGCGATCCGGCGCGCCCTGCCGATGTCCTGCGGATAGCGGGCGTAGTGGGCCTCCACCTTGCGCGCGATCCGCGGATAGGCCGCGCGGTAGACCTCGTCGGCGGTGGCGTCCAGGGAGGGCAGTCCACCGGTGATCAGTACGGTACGCAGGCCCTCGGGCGCGGTGGAGAGATAGTGCGTGGCGCAGAAGCCGCCGAAGCTCTGGCCCAGCAGGGTCCAGGGCGCGCCGCCGGTCAGTCCGGGCCGGATGGTCTCGCAGTCGCGCACGATCGAGTCGGCGCGGAAGTGGGCGAGATAGTCGGCCTGCTCACGCGGACCGCCGCGCAGCGGCAGGCTCTGCCGGTTGGCCGGCGTGGACAGGCCCGTGCCGCGCTGGTCGAGGAGGAGCACCCGGAACTCCTGGAGGGCGCGGCCGAGCCAGGCCTGCCGTCCGGTGAAGCGGCGGACGCCGAAGCCGGGACCGCCCTCCAGATACACCAGCCAGGGCAGGTCCGCGTCCGCCTTGGCGCTCGCCACGACCTCGCGCGCGAAGAGTTCGATCCGCTCGCCCGACGGATCACCGTGGTCCAGCGGGACCGAGAAGTGGTGGTCGGTGAGGACGACGCCGGGCTGGCGGTAGCTGGTCACGGGTGCTCCTGTTCTCGCTCGTCCCTGCCGGGGACGGTCACGGCGGACAGTTCAGCACACCGGCCCACGGGCGCTCGCGTACGGGCCCTCGCGTACGGGCTCCTCACGTACGGTCCCTGCCACGGCTCCCGGAGCGGGCGCACGGCCGTGGCGCGCCCGACTCGGACAGTCCCGGTCCGTGTGCGCCGGGACGCGCCCGCTCCTAGCGTGAGGACATGATCCGGTTCGAGCAGGTCACCAAGGTCTATCCGGACGGGACGGCCGCGGTACGGGATCTCTCCTTCGAGGTGGCCGAGGGCGAGCTGGTGACTCTGGTGGGGCCCTCGGGATGCGGCAAGACGACCACGATGATGATGGTGAACCGGCTGATCGAGCCGACCTCGGGCCGTGTCCTGGTCGAGGGCCGTGATGTCGCGGGCGTCGATCCGGTCGCCCTGCGCCGCCGTATCGGCTATGTCATCCAGCAGGTCGGGCTGTTCCCGCACCGGACGGTCCTCGACAACACCGCGACCGTGCCCGCCCTGATCGGCTGGAAGCGGGCGAAGGCCCGCGCACGGGCCACCGAGCTGCTCGAACTGGTCGGGCTCGATCCCGCGATCCACGGTCCGCGCTATCCGGCGCAGTTGTCGGGCGGGCAGCGCCAGCGCGTGGGAGTGGCACGGGCCCTGGCCGCCGATCCTCCGGTGCTGCTGATGGACGAGCCGTTCGGCGCGGTGGATCCGGTGGTGCGCGAGCGGCTCCAGAACGAGTTCCTGCGGCTCCAGGCGACGATGCGCAAGACCGTGCTGCTGGTGACGCACGACATCGAGGAGGCGGTGCGGATGGGCGACCGTATCGCGGTGTACGGAGAAGGGCGCGTCGAGCAGTACGACACGCCGGCCGCGGTCCTCGGCGCTCCCGCCACCGCGTATGTGGCCCGCTTCGTCGGCGCGGACCGCGGGCTGAAGCGGCTGTCGGTCACCGCCGTCGAACCGGCCGATCTGGAGGAGCCTCCGGTGGCCAGGACCGATGAGCCGGCCCGGGACGCGGCGGCCCGGATGCGCGGACAGGGCGCCCGCTGGGCCGTGGTCCTGGGCGCGGGCGGCGAACTCCACGGCTGGGTCTCCGCGGACGCGCTGGCCGAGGCCGGTGAGCGCGGTTCCGTCGGCGATCTGGCCCGCCGTATGGAGGCCTGGGTGCCGCTCGGCTCCCCGCTGAAGCAGGCGTTCAGCGAGATGCTCCAGCACGACGCGGGCTGGGTGGCGGTCCTCGACGGCCCGCGCTTCCTCGGCGTACTGACTCCGGCGAAGCTCCATGAGGCCCTGCGCCGCTCGGTGGACGCGGACGCCCAGGGCATCGGACGCAGCGAGGTGGACTTCGACTCGGTGTCCGACGCGTAGGTCCCATCAGTGCGTACAGCCCGGTCAGCCCGAGGCGATCAGGCCCTTGGACTTGAGATACGCCGTGGCGACGTCCTCCGGCAGTCGGCGCCAGCTGTCCACCTGTTCGTTCATCGACGCCAGGTCCTTGGTCGTCAGTACGGTGTTCAGCTTGGACAGTGCGCCGGTCACACCGGTGGCACCGGCCCGGGAGCGGTTGACGACCGGGACGATGTAGTCGGCGTTCTGTAGATGCCTGTCGTCCTCAAGGATCACCAGACCGAACTGGTCGAGCGTGGCGTCGGTGGTCGTGGTCAGCACCATCTGGTCCTGGCCGTCCTGGACGGCCTTCTTGGCCGGTGTCGTGCCCACGCCCTTGGGATCGATGCCGGTGATGTCGATGCCGTATGTCTTCCGCAGCCCGGGCTCGCAGTACGGCCGCTCCACGCATTCGTCGCCCGCGGCCAGTCTGACGGGCAGCCCGGACGCGCCCAGATCGCTCAGCGTGCGCAGCCGGTGTTTCGCGGCGAAGGAGGCGGCGACGGCGAAGGCGTTCTGGTCGACGGCCCGGCCCGGATCGAGCACGGTGAGCCCGCGCGGCGCGGCCAGCGCGCGCAGCGCCCGCATGGTCGCGGCGAGATCGGGCGAGCCGACGGGCTTGGCGCCGGCGCCATGGGCCCTGGCGTTCAGCCAGTCCGCGAAGGTCGCCGCGTACTCCGGTACGACATCGATCTGGCCGCTCTCCAGGGCCGGTTCATAGATCTCCCGGTTGGTGACGGAGAGGATCCGGGTGTGGTAGCCCGCGCGGTTCAGCAGGAGCGCGTACATCTGGGCCAGCAGATCGCTCTCGGTGAAGCCCGCGGAGCCGATGGTCAGATGTCTGCTGTCGCCGGGCGGCGCGGTGATCTCGCCACGGTGCTCCAGGGACGGGCCCGTGGTGCAGGTGGTGACGGCCAGCAGCAGGAGGCCGGCGACGGCGACACGGATCCGGAAGCCTCTCATCCGGCGCCGTCCCTGGCCCATCGCGGTCCCAGCCGCCGCACCGTCTCGAACACCGCCTCCACCAGCAGCGCGAACACGGCCACGAGCACCGCGCCCGCGACCACCTGCGCCGTGTCGGCGAGATTGAAGCCGGCGGTGATGATCCGGCCGAGCCCGCCGCCGCCCACCAGGGCCGCGAGCGTGGCGGTCGCCACGAGCTGTACGGCGGCGATCTGTACACCGGTGAGGATCAGCGGCAGCGCGAGCGGCACCTCGACGCGCCGCAGGAGCTGACTCCCGGTCATTCCCATGCCACGCGCGGCCTGTACGACATCGCGGTCGACGCCTCGCATCCCTACGTAGGCGTTGGTGAGCAGCGGCGGGATCGCGAACAGGACCAGCGCGATGATCGTCGGCCAGTCTCCGTACGTACCGATCGGAGTGAGCAGCAGCAGTACGAGGACGGCGAAGGTGGGCACGGCCCGGCCGGCGTTGGAGATATTGACCGCGAGCGCGCCGCCCTTGCCGAGATGGCCCAGCACCAGGGCGACGGGCAGCGCGACGGCGCAGCTGAGGGCGAGACAGACAACAGTGAGGAAGAGATGTTCGCCGAGCCGGTGCCAGATGCCGTCAGGGCCCGACCAGTGCGCGGCGCTGGTGAGCCAGGACCAGGCGGCGGAGAGTGTGTTCACGCGCGCGCCGCCCTCGTCCAGGGAGTGAGCAGCCGCTGGAGTCCGAGCAGCAGCAGATCGGCGAGGACGGCGATGAGCACACAGAGGACGGAGGCGGTGAGCACCTGTGCCTTGAAGAAGGTGTTCATCCCGGCGTAGATGAGATTGCCGAGCCCGCCGTGGCCCACGATCGCTCCGACGGTGACGAGCGAGACGGCCGAGACGGTGGCGATCCGCAGCCCGGCCATGGCGGCGGGCAGGGCGAGCGGCACCTCGACGGCGAGCAGCAGCCGCAGCGGTCCGTATCCCAGACCGCGGGCGGCCTGCCGGGTCTCCTCGGGCACGGCGCGCAGTCCGGCGAGGATGTTCCGTACGAGCAGCGTCAGCGAGTACAGCACCAGCCCGGCGACGACGAGCGAGGCCGACAGCCCGTACAGCGGCAGCAGCAGGGAGAACATCGCGAGCGACGGGATGGTGTAGAGGACGGTGGTGATCCCGAGCACGGGCCCGCCGAGCCAGCTCCAGCGGCGGGCCGCCAGGGCGAGCGGAACGGCGATCAGCAGGCCCAGGAGCACGGCGAAGAAGGTCAGTTCGAGATGTTCGAGCACCGCGTTCCAGAGGATCTGGCGACGGCTGGTGAGGTAAGCGCCGCAGATCCATTCATTGCGCGCGAGGCAGTCGTCCGGAGGCGCGGTCACGCGTCCATTGCAGCCTCGTGGGACGGCTGACCGCGCGTCGTGTTGGACCGTACGGGGCGGCCGTGACCGTTCGTACCGCTCATACCGTGACGGGCAGTGCCGCCAGCCCTCGGATGACAAAGTTGGGCTTGCGCGCGGGCTCGCCCGCCGGGCTCAGTCCGGGCGCCAGATCGAGCAGCGCGGCCATGGACGCGGCCAGTTCGATACGGGCCAGCGGCGCGCCGATGCAGTAGTGGATGCCCGCGCTGAAGGAGATATGAGGATTGTCGCGGCGGGACAGGTCCAGGCCGTCGGGGACGGTGAAGACCGCCGGATCGTGGTTGGCGGAGCCGAAGAGGAGAGCGACCTCGGCGCCGCGCGGGATGGTGGTGCCGCCGATCTCCACCGGATCGAGCACCCAGCGTTCGAAGAGCTGGAGCGGCGTGTCGTAGCGCATCAGCTCCTCGACGGCGGTGGGCAGCAGGGCCCGGTCCGCGCGGAGGGCGGCGAGCTGCGCGGGATTCCGGAAGAGCGCGTGCCAGCCGTTGACGGTGGCGTTGACCGTCGCCTCGTGTCCGGCGTTCAGCAGCAGCGCGCAGGTGGCGACCATCTCGGCCTCGGTGAGCTTCTCGCCTTCGTCGTGGGCGGCGATGAGTCCCGAGATCAGATCTTCGCCGGGCTTCTCGCGCCGTACGGCGATCAGCTCGCGCAGATACGCGGAGAACTCCAGCGAGGCGGTGACCGCGCGGCGGGCCGTCTCCTCCGGCGGGTTCAGCTCGTACATCCCGCAGATCGCCGCCGACCAGGGCCGCAGCAGCGGGCGGTCCGTCGCGGGGACACCGAGCATCTCGGCTATGACGGCGACCGGCAGCGGCTCGGCGACGGAGGTCAGCAGATCGCCGCCGCCCTCGGCCACGAGCCGCTCGACCAGTCCGGCCGCGAGCGCGCGCACATACGGCTTGAGCCGGTCGACCGTACGCGGTGTGAACGCCTGCGAGACCAGGCGCCGGATACGGGTGTGGTCCGGCGGCTCCAGTTCCAGCATCCCGTGGTCGTTCAGCTCGTGGAAGGGCTCATGGCCGGAGGGCGGCGCGGTTCTGCCGAACTCCTCGTGGCTGAACCGGTGCCCGTAGGAACGGCCGAGCCGCCGGTCCCGCAGCAGCGCCGACACATCCGCGTGGTGCGGTACGAGCCACTGGTCGCTCGGCTCGTAGTAGTGCGCCCGGCCACGGGCCCGCAGCTCGGCGTAGACGGGATAGGGATCGGCGAGGAACGCGGGCGACGAGGGATCGAAGTCGGACATCCCAGGACGGTAACCGGCCCGTGGAGGAGGAACCAGAGGTCTCGTGTCCCGTGGGCGAGGAACCAGACGTTCACGCGGCTCGTGCCAGGTGGTGGGCCAGCTTCCGGTGCGGGTCCTCGGTGCCGGGCGTGGCGGCCGGATCGGTGTGGACCAGCGCGGCGGTGAGCCGGTGCACCGAGTGCAGCAGGGCGTGTTCGACCTCGACGGCGACCGCGTGCGCCTGCCGGACGCTCAGCGCGCCGTCGACCACGACGGTGACCTCGGCGCGCAGCCGGTGGCCGATCCAGCGCATCCGCAGATCCGTCACCGACAGCACGCCGGAGACCTCGCGCGCGGCGGCTTCGCCCGTATCGATCAGTACGGGATCCACGGAGTCCATCACGCGCCGGAAGACCTCCCGGCAGGCGTCCTTGAGCACCAGCAGAATGGCGGCGGTGATCAGCAGACCGACGACCGGATCGGCCCAGCGCAGACCGAGGGCCGCGCCGCCCGCGCCCAGCAGGACGGCCAGGGAGGTGAAGCCGTCGGTCCTGGCGTGCAGACCGTCGGCGACCAGCGCAGCCGAGCCGATCCTCTTCCCGACGCGGATGCGGTAGCGGGCCACCCACTCGTTGCCGATGAATCCGACGACCGCCGCGACGGCGACGATGCCGAGATGGGAGATGTCACGCGGATCGAGCAGCCGCGCGACGGCCTGGTACGCCGCGAACGCCGCCGACGCGGCGATGGTGAGCACGATGGCGAGGCCGGCCAGATCCTCGGCCCGGCCGTAGCCATAGGTGTACCGGCGTGTCGCCGCGCGCCGGCCGAGCACGAACGCCACGCCGAGCGGCAGTGCGGTCAGCGCGTCCGCGAAGTTGTGGACGGTGTCGCCGAGCAGGGCCACGGAGCCGGACATCACGACGACGACGGTCTGGAGGAGCGCGGTGACACCCAGAACGGCCAGAGAGATCCAGAGAGCCCGCATTCCCTCGGCCGAGGACTCCATGGCGGAGTCCACCTTGTCCGACGCCTCATGGGAGTGCGGCTTGACGAGGTGCGCCGCCCGATGCTTCAGCCGCGCCGTCCGACCCGAGCCGTGGTCGTGGTCATGAGGGTGCGCATGAGGAGCGTTCATATGTGGCTCTCCTGTCGGGAAGATCGCCGGGAGGGACAGTCACCGTGGAAGTGCGTCACTACTCATATGTATTTAAGCGCGCACCAATGCACCTGTCGAGTCGGCGGTCTCCGCCGTGGTCCTACGATGGGGAGATGCCAGCGAGCAATCCGCCCTCAGTTGCGCCCGAGTCGCAACGGCACACTCCAGGCGCCCCGCAGTTCGACGCGGCGGCCGGCGTCTTCGCCCTGCTCGCCGATCCCACCCGGCTCCACCTGGTGTGGTCCCTGACCCAGGGCGAGGCCGATGTGAACACGCTCACGGACAGCTGCGGCGCGGCCCGCCCGGCGGTCAGCCAGCATCTGGCGAAGCTGCGGCTCGCGGGACTGGTCCAGGTGCGCAAGGACGGGCGGCGTTCGATATACACGCTGCGGGACGGCCATCTGCGGAGGCTGGCGATCGAGGCCCTCAACCACGCCGACCATCTGGTGACGGGAACGCCGCCGCACGACTGACAGTGCAGCAATGCAACAGCGCAACAGCGCGGTGCGCGGTCCCGGAGGCTCCGGAACCGCGCACCTGGCGATGGCCCGCCGTCAGCAGTAGAGGTTGTTGCCCGGAGCGACGCCCAGGATCTGGGTGAAGCGCTGGTAGTTGGTCACCCGGCTCTGGACCTGCGCCGGGTTGCGCCCGTCGCACTCCAGCGAGCCGTTGATGGAACGGATGGTCTGGCCGAAGCCGGCCTGGTTCACCATCGCGTTGTGCGGCGTCATCGTGCCCGGACCGTTCTGGGTGTTCCAGTACCAGAGACCCGTCTTCCAAGCCACAGCCGACTCACGCTCGACACGCCACGGGTCGGCGAGGAGGTTGATACCGAGCGCGTCGCCGGCCGCCTTGTAGTTGAAGTTCCAGCTCAGCTGGATCGGACCACGACCGTAGTACGCGGCCTGACCGGCCGGGCAGCCATAAGGCTGGTTCGGGTCGCAGTAGTGCGGGTAGTTCGCAGTGTTCTGCTCCACCACATGCACCAGACCACCGGTCTCGTGACTCACATTGGCGAGGAAGGCCGCGGCCTCCTGCCGCTTCACCGTGTCACTACCGGTGTTCGCGAAACCCGGATACGCGCTCAGCGCCGCCGTCAGCCCACTGTACGTGTAGAACGGATTCCGGCCCGGGAACATCTGGTTGAACTGGGACTCGCTGACGACGAAGCCCGACGGTGACGGGTTGCCGCCGCCGCTGGTGCCGGCCGCCGTCCACTTCTGGTTCGTCTGTCCCGTACAGGTCCAGATCTGGAGCCGGGTTCCGTTGGCGGTGCTGCGGTCCCTGACGTCCAGACACTTGTTCGCCTGCGGATTGACGATGTCCCGGGCGGAGTTGACGACCCACTGCTGGTTCGCGCCGCCGCCGCAGTCCCAGAGCTGTACGGGCGCGCCGTCGGCGGTGCTGCGGTCGACGATGTCCAGGCACTTGCCCAGCGCACGCAGCGTGCCGTCACTGGCGACGGTCCAGTTCTGGGCGCTGCTGCCGTTGCAGTCGTAGAGCTGTACGGGAGTGCCGTTCGCGTTGCTCGCACCGGCGACATCCACGCACTTGCCGCCCAGACCGGTGATCCGGCCGACCGGATCGGCGGCGGAGGCGGGCACGGCGAACAGGGTGGCGAGAAGCGCGCCGACAGCGAGGACCACTGCGGAGCGCGCGAGCGAGAGACCTCTGAAGGTTTTTCCTGGCATCTGCGGTTGCTTTCCCCTCTTCGCGCCGACGGCGCCTCTGACGGTTTCGCTTGGATTGAAGGGGAAGGTCTAGACCTTGTCAAGTACCGCACAAACCGGGCCAGTTGCTGCCGCAGGGCGGCCCTAGGGCCTCCTTGTGCCATGGTTGGCCTGTCCATGACCATGGAGCGCCAGTGTCATATCACCGAAGCAGCCGTGGAAGGGACCCGTCATGCCCCAGCACCCCACAGGCATGCCCCGGAGAGCCGTCCTGTCCGCCACCGTCGCGACCGCCGTGGTCGGCGTGCCGGCGGTGGCCCAGGCCGCTCCCGTGGCGGCCCCGGCCGGGCGGGGAAAGGAAGACCGTGCCGCCACCGCCCAGGCTCCGGGCCGGGAGTTGCGGGAACTGCTCAAGGAGATCGACCGCGACCGGATCGAGGCGACCGTACGCCGGCTCGCCGCGTTCGGAACGCGCCACACGCTCTCCACCCAGGACGATCCCGAGCGCGGTATCGGTGCCGCCAGGGACTGGATATACGAGGAACTCAAGCGGTACGCGGCGGCCTCCGGCGGCCGGATGACCGTCGAACTCCAGTCGTACATACAGGAACCCGCCTCCCGGATCCCGGTGGCGACCCGTATCACCAATGTCGTCGCGACGCTCCGCGGCTCGGTCGATCCCGAGCGCGTCTATGTTGTCTCCGGCCACTACGACTCCCGTGCCAGCGATGTCATGGACGCCGTGAGCGACGCGCCGGGCGCCGACGACGACGCCTCCGGTGTCGCGGTGGCCATGGAGCTGGCCCGGGTCATGGCGCGCCGCCGCCCGGCCGCGACCATCGTCTTCGCGGCCGTCGCGGGCGAGGAGCAAGGGCTGTACGGAGCCGCCCATATGGCGGAGCAGTTCAAGGCCGCGGGTTCGAATGTCCTGGCCATGTTCACCAACGACATCGTCGGCAGCCCCAAGGCCGACGACGGCACTCGCGACCCGTACACCGTGCGGCTCTTCGCCGAGGGCGTGCCCACCGCCGAGACGCCGGCGGAGGCCAATGTCCGCCGCTCGGTCGGCGGCGAGAACGACTCACCGACGCGTCAACTCGCGCGGTTCGTCCGTGATGTCGCGAACAACGACGCCACGGGCATGAATGTCCGGGTGATCTACCGCCGCGACCGCTATCTGCGCGGCGGCGACCACATTCCTTTCCTCGAACGCGGTTACGCGGCGGCCCGGTTCACCGAGCCGACCGAGGACTTCGCCCATCAGCACCAGGACGTACGGGTGGAGGACGGCCGGCAGTACGGCGATCTGCCCGAGTTCTGCGACTTCGGCTATATCGCCCGGGTGGCACGCGTCAATGGCGCAGCCCTGTGGACACTCGCACAGGCTCCGGCCACTCCGCGCGGAGTGAAGATCGTCACCAGCTCACTGACCAACGCCACCGAACTGGTGTGGGACGCGGGCGCGGAGACCGATCTGACCGGGTACGAGGTGGTGTGGCGCGAGACGACGGCGCCGGAGTGGACCCATCTGGCCGAGGCCGACGGCGCGACGAGCCACACCGTGGATCTCTCCAAGGACAATCTCTTCTTCGGCGTACGCGCCGTGAACCGGGCCGGCCATCGCAGCCCGGTGGCGTTCCCCGTACCGCAGCGCTGACCGGCGCCCGATCCCGCCGCGCCCGGCCCCGTACAGGGCCGGGCGCGGCTTTGTCATGCCCGGCGCGAAACAAGGAGCGGCCAGAGCCCTTGACCCCTTGAAACCTCCGATGTTCACTACGTCTGACGCGGCCACTGTGCCGCCTCGTTCCGCCACGCACTCGTACCTCAGCCGGCGCCTCCGAGCGCTCCGAGAGAGGACTGGATCGTGCGCCTTGTGTCCCGCACCATGATCGCGCTCGTTCTGCTGGCCCTGTCGCTGGTCGCCGTACCGCACGCACCGGAGACCGTACCGGCGTCCGCCGCCACCCCCGCCACCCCCGCTTCCGCCGCCGCGCCGCTCTCCAAGGTGCTGGTGTTCTCCAAGACCGCCGGATTCCGGCACTCGTCGATCCCGGCCGGGATCGCCGCCGTTCAGCGCCTCGGCGCGGCCAACGGCTTCACCGTCACCGCCACGGAGGACGCGGGCGCGTTCACCACCGCCAATCTGGCCCAGTACCAGGCGGTGATCTGGCTCTCGACCACCGGTGATGTGCTCAACGCCGCGCAGCAGACCGCCTTCGAGTCGTACATCGGAGCGGGCGGCGGCTATGTCGGCGTCCACGCCGCCGCCGACACCGAGTACGACTGGCCCTGGTACGGCGGGCTCGTCGGCGCGTACTTCGCCTCGCATCCGGCCACACAGCAGGCCACCGTCAAGGTCGAGGACCGGTCCTCCGTCTCCACCGCGCATCTTCCGCAGCGCTGGACGAGGACCGACGAGTGGTACAACTACCGCGCCAATCCGCGCTCCGCGGTGAAGGTGCTCGCAAGCCTGGACGAGTCCTCTTACTCCGGCGGCAGCATGGGCGATCATCCGATCACCTGGTGCCAGAACTACCGCGGTGGCCGCGCCTGGTACACCGGTCTCGGCCACACCGAGGAGTCGTACGCGGATCCCGCGTTCACCACCATGCTGCTCGGCGGTATCCAGACCGCCTCGGGCGCGCGGGCCGCGGACTGCCGCCCGGAGAACGGTTACACCTCGCTGTTCGACGGTACGCAGGCGAGCCTGGACCGCTGGCGACAGGCCGGGCCCGGCGGATTCACGCTCGCCGACGGCACTCTCACCTCGGTCGGCGGCATGGGACTGCTCTGGTATCCGGTGACGCCCTTCAGCGACTACTCGCTGAAGGTGGACTGGATGATGCCGGGCGACGACAACGGCGGAGTGTTCATCGGCTTCCCCGATCCGCAGGGCGATCCATGGAAGCCCGTCGATCTCGGCCATGAGATCCAGATCGACGCGACCGACGCCGATCCGTCCCGGACGACCGGCAGCGTCTACAGCTTCCAGGCACCGGACACCGCGGCACGGGCCGCCGCGCTCAATCCGCCGGGAACGTGGAACAGTTACGAGATCGCGGTGCACGGCCGCCATGTCGAGATCCATCTCAACGGTGTGAAGATCAACGACTACACCAGCACCCGTGATATCGCGGTCGGGCATATCGGCGTCCAGAACGACGGCGCCGGTATGGACATCAACTACCGCAATATCAGGATCAAACAGGACGGGACTCCGGCCACCGATCTGGCACGCGGCCGTCCGGTCTCGGTCTCCAGCGTGGAGCCCGGCAGCCCGCATGTGGGCGCCAACGCCGTCGACGGCGACCTCGCCACGCGCTGGGGCAGCGCGTACTCCGATCCTCAGTCGATCACCGTCGACCTCGGCTCCGTCCGTACTCTCCAGCGCGTCCGGCTGAACTGGGAGACCGCCTACGGCAGGGCGTACACCGTCCAGACCTCACCGGACAACGCGACCTGGCGCACCGTCAACACCACGACGGCGGGCGACGGAGGCATCGACGACATCGCGGTGAGCGGCACCGCCCGGTATGTACGGGTCCAGGGCACGGAGCGAGCCACGCAGTGGGGCTACTCCCTGTGGGATCTCGCCGTGTTCGGAAGCTGAACGAGCACGTTCCGCACGTCCCGGCACGACATCTCCCACCCGCGCTCGGCCTCTGGAGGTACCTGCTGTGCTGTCCCGCGCCGTTTCCTTACTCGCCACACTCTTCACCCTGTCCGCCCTGCTGCTCGCGCCCGGAGCCGCCGCCGCGGCTCCACAGGCCGCCTCGCCACAGGCCGCCGCCTCGCCAAAGGCCGCCGCCGCTCCTCCGCCGACGAGCGGATTCGAGAAGGTCAAGCTCGACGGCGGGCTCCAGATGGGCGAGCCGATCGAACTCGCCGTACTGCCGGACCAGAAGGTCCTGTACATCAACCGCGGCACCAGTGCCTCGGGCGGTCAGGTACGGCTCTACAACCCCGCGACCGCGTCGACAACAGTGGCGCTCACCCTGCCGCTGGACGCCCGGTTCGAGGACGGGCTGATCGGCATCACCCTGCATCCGCGCTTCGCCACCACCGGCTGGGTGATGCTGTTCTACTCGCCGAAGGTCACTCCGCTGGTCAACCGGATCTCCCGGTTCACCTTCGACCGCGCCACCAACATACTCTCGCCGGCCAGCGAGGACGTGATCATCGAGTGGCCGACCGAGCGTGAGCTGTGCTGTCACTCCGCGGGCTCGATGTCCTGGGACACCGCGGGAAATCTCTACTTCGCGGTGGGTGACAACACCAACTCCGGCGGTGACTCGGCGGGCATGGCGCCCATTGACGAACGCACCTCCCGCAATCCGCAGTACGACGCCCAGCGCACCTCGGGCAATGCCAACGATCTGCGTGGAAAAATCAACCGGATCCATCCGGAGGACAACGGAACGTACACCGTTCCCGACGGCAACCTCTTCGCCCGCGGGACCGCCGGAACGCGCCCGGAGGTCTACATCATGGGCGTACGCAATCCGTACCGTGTCTGGGTCGACAAGAAGGCCAACAACACTCTGTACTGGGGCGAGGTCGGCCCGGACGCCGGTGCGACCATTCCCAACCGGGGCCCCGCGGCATACGACGAGTTCAACCGCGCCACCGGTCCCGGCAATTACGGCTGGCCCTACTGCGGCGGGCCCAATGCGGCCTACAACGACTGGGACTTCGCCGCCAACGCACCGCGCGGCTGGTTCCCGTGCGGTGGCACGACCGGGCCGGTCAACAACTCTCCGCGCAATACCGGTATCCAGCAACTTCCGCCCACCAAGCCCGCGTTGGTGTGGGAGCAGCACGGCGGCAGCAAGGAGTGGCCGCAGCTCGACAATCCGGGCGGCTGCGGTTCGCCCAATCACACCGAGGTCTACCACTACGACGCGAACCTGGCCTCCGACGTCAAGTGGCCCCAGTACTACGACAACAAGCTGCTGATCTCCGAGTACTGCCGTAACTGGATCAAGGAAGTGCAGTTCAACAACGGCAATCCGGCGACCGGCACTCCGACCGCGATCGAACCGGTGCTGGACGGTATGCGCTTCGTCCACCCGATCGACTCGGAGTTCGGCCCGGACGGATCGCTGTATCTGCTCGAATACGGCAGCGGCTACTTCTCGGGCGCCGAGGACGCCGGGCTCTACAAGATCAACTACGTACAGGGCGGCCGGTCACCGCTCGCCAAGGCATCGGTGAACAAGGACAACGGACTGGCGCCACTGGCCGTGACCTTCTCCAGCGCGGGCAGCAGCGACCCGGACGGCAATCCGCTCACCTACGCCTGGGACTTCACGGACAACGGCAGCACCGACTCCACTGCGGCCAATCCGTCCTTCACCTATCCCGCCAACGGCAGCTTCCAGGCCAGACTGACCGTCAGCGACGGCACCGGACGGACCGGTACCACGACCGTCCCGATCGTGGTCGGCAACAACCGTCCCACGCTGACGATCTCCTCCCCACCGGACGGCGGTGTGTACGAGTGGAACGAGAACGTCACCGTGACCGCGTCCGCGACGGATCCGCAGGACGGTCCGATCGACTGCTCGAAGGTGATCGTACGGATCGCACTGGGCCACCAGGAACACGCGCATGAGGTCGCGGAGGGCACCGGCTGCTCCACGACGTTCAACACCGGGCCGATCCACTCCGGACTCGACGCCACACAGTTCTATGTGGTGCGCGCGACCTACACCGACAAGGGCGCTCCGGGAACGGTGCCGCTGACCGGCGAACAGCAGCGGACGCTGTGGCCCAAGCGGTGGCAGGCCGAACACTTCGCGCAGTTGTCGGGACCGCAGATCATCACCGCCGCGGGAGCGGAGGGCGGGAAGCGTCTCGGAGACGTACAGAACAACGAGTGGGTCCGCTACCACCCGGTGAGTCTCAAGGGCGTGACCGGGATCAGGGCCCGGGTGTCCTCGGACAAGGCGGGCAATGTGGCCACCTTCCGCTACGACTCCGTGACCGGGCCGGTCCTCGCGCGGGTGACCGTGCCGAACACCGGCGGCTGGGAGACCTACACCGAGGTCAGCGCTCCGGTCACCGGCGCCGAGGAACGGACGCGTGATCTCTTCGTGGTCTTCACCGGTGGCTCGGGAGCCATTCTCGATCTGGACAGCTACACCTTCACCGGCCCGGGTATCAGCACTCCCTGACAACGCCCACGGCCCAACGGCCGCGGCATGGGCCCGAAGCCCGTGTCGCGGCCGTTCTCCGTCCGTCAGCGGACGTGGGCGATTCCGGCGTAGAGGAGTTCGGTGCTCGTGTCGTTCTCCGGCGCGGGCGTGTCCTTGTACCAGCGCGTCACCAGACCGGGTTCGACCATGTCGAGTCCCTCGAAGAACCGCTCGACCTCCGCGCGCGTACGAGGACGCAGATTGATCCCGCTCGAACGGTACGCGTCGACCTTGTTCTGCTCCTCGGTGAGGAAGTCTCCCGTCAGATGGGAGAGCACCAGACAGCTTCCGGGAGCCAGGGCGTCGATCAGGGTGCGGGTGATGCCGTACGGGTCGTCGTCGTCCGGGACGAAGTGCATGAGGGCGATGAGGGACAGCGCGACGGGCCGGTCGAAGTCCAGCAGCGTACGGGCGTGATCGAGGATCGCCTGCGGCTCGCGGACATCGGCCTCTATGTAGTTGGTGACGCCCTCCGGCGTGCTGATCAGCAGGGCCTCGGCATGGCGCAGAACGATCGGGTCGTTGTCCGTGTAGACGATCCGGGCCCTGGGATCGATCTCCTGGACGATCTGGTGGAGGTTCGGCGCGGTCGGGATACCGGTGCCGATGTCGAGGAACTGGTCGATACCGCTACGGGCCACCCAGCCGACCGCACGGTGCATGAAGGCACGGTTCTGCTGGGCGCCTTCGCGCGCCTCGGCCGTCAGCCGCGAGGCCAGCGCCTGGTCGACCGGATAGTTGTCCTTGCCGCCGAGGAGGAAGTCGTAGATACGGGCCGGATGCGGCTTGCTGGTGTCGACCTGGGACTTGGGCGTTCCTGCCGGCATAAAGGGCTCCATGGAAGTCTGATCGTCATACAGGAAAGAGAGACGCGAACCAGCACACATCTCCCCCTGCGGATCATCGCCACCCCGGCAAATACTGCCACAGCAACGCCCGTACGAGCACGCCGCATTGACGGCCCCAGCTGCCACGGCCCTCGCCGCCACGGGAGCCGCCACAGGACCGGCCGGGCCACTGGTCAGGGCGTGCCGCCCAGGACCTTCCAGACCCGTGTCGCCACATGAAGATTGAGACGGGTCTCGACATCGCCCAGGTCATGGCCGCCGATCTCACGCAGCCGCTGGAGCCGGTAGCGCAGAGTGCTGCGATGGATACCGAGGACGGCGGCCGTGTTGTCGTAGTTGCCGCCGGCCTCGAAGTACTGGGAGAGCGTGGAGACCAGATCGGTGCGGTGGGCCGTGTCGTAGTCGAGGAGCGGGCCGAGCCACTCGCGGACGTATCCCTCGATCTCCCGGTAGTCGTCGCCCGTCCCGATGATCCGGTACAGGCCCAGATCGTCGAACGAGGTCGCGCCGTGCGGCACCCGCGAGCACTGGCGTACCTCCAGCGCGCGCAGTGCCTCCTGGTACGAGCGCGGGATCTCGGACGGTGAGTCGCAGCGCCCGCCGAGGCCGATGGCGCCCGCGCACGAGTCCAGCTCCCTGGCGACCGCCCGGTACAGCTCGTCGCCCTTGGGACGTCCCTGGACCACCAGCACCGCGCGGCCCGAGCGCCGGGCCACCAGCGACCGCAGCCCCAGGCCGGCCGCCGCCGCGGCCACCGCGTGGACGAACGCGTCGTCGGCGGCCGTCCCGGTCCATCCCACGGCGACGACATGCTGTGGGCCGTGCAGGTCGTGGCCGACGGCCGCCGCGCGGGCGAAGGCGCTCTCGTCGTCCGTACCGTTGATCAGATCGTCCACCAGTTCACGGCGCAGTCGCAGCTCCATCTCGGCCAGGCTGCGCAGATGCGCCATCTCCAGGGCCAGCGCCTCACAGGCGCGTGCGAGCGCGAACTCCTCGTGCTCGCCCGCACGCGCGTCGGGATCGATCAGGGACACCGTGCCGAGGATCTCGCCGCGACGGCGGGCGACGGCGACGAGCCGGTGTCCGAGATATACCGGGTGCGCGTTTCTGGCGGCTTCGAGGATCAGCTCCTCCTGTCGTCCCGGATCGGGCTTCGGATACGGATCGGGACAGCCGGGCCCCGCCCAGGCACGGAGATTGCCGAACCGGTCCTCCACGACGGCGGGAAAGCCGGTCAGCCGGTGCACCGTCCTCGCGATGCCCGCCTCGGTGTCGCCGGTGGCCGTGGCACCGCTGAGCGCGTCGTGCACCGACCGCTGGTATCTCAGCTCGGACTCCACGGCGACGAGCCGGGCGCGGGCGGCGGCGCCCTCCTGCCGGGCCCGGTCCAGCTCCACCGCGTGCTCACGCTCCCGGCGGCGGGCCGCGGCGCCGGTCAGGGCCGCTCCGGTCTGCCGTGCCAGCAGACCGAGCAGGGTGATCTCGTCATGGCTCGGCTGCCACCGGGCGCTCACGACCAGATGTCCGGCCCGCCGCGATCCGGCCCGTCCGCCGGGCTCCCGCAGGGCGAACGCCCATGACCACACGCGGTCGGGAAGCCGGACGGCGCCGTCCCGGTCGCCGAGTTCCGCGATCTGGGCGTCCAGCGACCGGCTGGTGGCGGAGCAGCCCATCGGGAGATGGACCAGCCGTCCGGCGGCCGGCAGATATCCGGCCTCGGTACGGCACGGGCCCAGCCGCGCGACACAGGCGGCGGCCAGCCGCATCACCTCGTATTCGTCGCGGCCGTCGAACACCGCGCTCGACAGTGCCATCAGCCGGGGCAGCCGGGAGGGCCGGTGGCCCGGAGGCCCCGGAGGTCCGGTTCTTCCGGCGGCCGTGCTCATCGCCCTGGCCCGACACCTTCCTGGAGCGGCCCCCATCACACAACCTTACCGAGCGACCGCGCTCGTGCATCCGGTCCATGTCTCCGGCCCGGCCGGCCGCCGGGCCTGTGCCGGCAGGACCAGCGGCGATCCGGATTTCGACCTCCCAGGTGCAGGAATCGGCCCGGTGTGCCCGCCAGCCTTGGACCGACGGACTCTGCCCCGAGGACGGACCCGCGGACCCGAGGACGCCGGAAGACGTCGTGCACGTAAGGAGCACCTCATGGCCAAGGCAGTCGGTATCGACCTGGGCACCACCAACTCGGTGATCGCCGTGTGGGAGGGCGGTGAGGCCACGGTCCTGCCCAACGCCGAGGGCTCCCGCACCACTCCTTCCGTCGTCGCCTTCACCGACTCCGGCGAGCGGCTCGTCGGCCAGTTGGCCCGCCGCCAGGCGATCCTCAACCCCAAGGGCACCATCTACTCGGCCAAGCGCTTCATCGGCCGGCACTTCGACGAGGTCTCGGCCGAGACCAAGACGGTGACCTACGACGTCGTGGCGGGCGAGAACGGTGTGGCGCGGTTCGACATCCGGGGCAAGCAGTACGCGCCGGAGGAGATCAGCGCGCTGGTGCTGCGCAAGCTCGCCGACGACGCCGGTAAATCGATGGGAGAGCGCGTCACGGAGGCCGTCATCACCGTACCCGCGTACTTCAACGACGCGCAGCGCACGGCGACCAAGGACGCCGGCCGGATCGCCGGTCTCGAAGTGCTGCGCATCATCAACGAGCCCACCGCGGCGGCCCTGGCGTACGGCCTGGACAAGAAGGAGCACGAGACGGTGCTCGTCTTCGACCTCGGCGGCGGCACCTTCGACGTGAGCATCCTGGATGTCGGCGACGGTGTGGTGGAGGTACGGTCCACGGCCGGTGACACCCATCTCGGCGGGGACGACTTCGACCGCAGGTTGGTGGACCATCTCGCGGACACGTTCCAGCGGGAGAACGGTATCGATCTGCGCGGCGACACCCAGGCGCTGCAACGACTCTTCGAGGCGGCGGAGAAGGCCAAGACCGAGCTGAGCTCGGTGACCCGGACCCAGGTCAGCCTGCCGTTCATCACCGCGGACGCCACCGGGCCCAAGCATCTGACCGAGTCCGTCATGCGCTCCACCTTCGAGCAGATCACCGCCGATCTGGTGGACCGCTGTCTGGGCCCGGTCAAGCAGGCGATGTCCGACGCGAAGGTCACCGACAGCGACATGGACGAGGTCATCCTGGTCGGCGGCTCGACCAGGATCCCGGCCGTCCAGGCGCTGGTCCGGCGGATGACCGGCGGCAAGGACCCGAATATGAGCGTCAATCCGGACGAGGTGGTGGCGCTGGGCGCCGCCGTCCAGGCCGGTGTCCTCAAGGGCGAGGTCAAGGATGTGCTGCTGCTGGATGTCACACCGCTCTCGCTGGGTGTGGAGACACGCGGCGGTGTGATGACGAGGATCGTCGAACGGAACACCACGATCCCGGTCCGCCGCACCGAGACCTTCTCCACGGCGGAGGACAACCAGCCCGCCGTCGATGTCGTCGTCCTCCAGGGCGAGCGCGAGCGCGCGGCCGACAACCGCGTACTGGGCCGCTTCCAGCTCACCGACATCCGCCGGGCGCCACGCGGCGAACCGCAGATCGAGGTCACCTACGACATCGACGCCAACGGCATTCTCAATGTCACCGCGCGTGACAAGGACACCGGCAAGGAGCAGGGCATCACGCTCAGCGAGGGCTCCAACCTCGAACCCTCCGAGGTGGAGCGCATGATCGCCGAGGCGGAGCGCAACCGTGGCGAGGACCAGGCGCTCAGGCAGGCCGTGGACGCGCGCAACGAGCTGGACGCCGTCGCGTACCAGGTGGAACGGCGACTGGGCGAGCTGGGCGAGAGCGCTCCCGAGCACGAGCGGGCCCGTGCCCAGCTGCTGATCGGCGACGCGCGCCAGGCGGTGAAGGGCGAGGCGCCGCTGGACCGGATCAGGTCGCTGACCTCCGAGCTCCAGCAGGTCTATCAAGGTCTCGCCGCCCGGCAGGCCGGTCCCGCAGGGCCGTCGGAGCCCGGGGCCGCGGGTCCTGGGCCGGGACAGGCCGGCGGTACCGGCGGTGGCGACGACGATGTCGTGGACGCCGACTTCGACCGGAACTGAGGTCATGCCATGGCCACCCAGCCGGAACCGGAAGCGGTACCGCCGCCGGACGGCGCGGAGCGGGAGCTCGCCGAGGTGCAGGACGCCTGGCGCCGCGCGCTGGCCGATCTCGACAATCTGCGCAAGCGCTACGCCAGAGAGCTGGAGCAGGTACGGCGGACCGAACGGGCCCGTACCGCCGCCGAGTTGCTGCCCGTACTCGACAATCTCGATCTGGCCCTCACCCATGCCCGCGCCGATCCCGCCTCGGTCCTCCAGGGCGTCGAGGCGGTACGCGACCAGGCCGTCGACGTACTGGAGCGGCTCGGCTATCCGCGCCAGGAGGAGAAGGGCGTGCCGTTCGACCCGAGCCGGCACGAGGTGGTCGGTGTCGTGGACGATCCGGACGCCGAGCCCGGCACGGTCGTGAACGTCCTGCGTCCCGGATACGGGCTCGACGACCGCCAGTTGCGGCCGATGGCCGTGACGGTCAGTCAGCGGCGGGAGTGACGGCCCATGGCGCGGGACTACTACGCGGTGCTCGGTGTCTCCCGCACGGCGAGCGACGAGGAGATCCAGCAGGCCTACCGGAAGCTGGCCCGTCGCCACCATCCCGACATCAACAAGGATCCACGGGCCGAGGAGCGCTTCAAGGAGGTCAACGAGGCCTACAGCGTCCTGGCCGACCCGGACACCCGGGCGCGCTACGACAGGTTCGGCCCGGACTTCCGCAAAATCCCTGAGTACGCCGAGTACGGCGAGAGCGCCGACGAGCGAGTGGCTGCGGCCGGCCGCGGCGCCGGTGGCTGGACCACTCCGGGCGGCGGTGGCGTGCGCTTCGGGCAGGGCCCGCGCGGCGCCTACCAGGACGTGGACTTCGAGGATCTCTTCGGCGATCTGTTCGGGGCCGCAGGACGCGGCGGCGCACGCAGGACCGTGCCCGGCGCCGACCAGGAGGCTGAGCTGGAACTGACCGTGGAGGAGGCCTACCGAGGCGGACGGCGCGCTGTCGGTCTCGCCGGACCGGACGGCCGCCGTGACTACCAGGTCACCGTGCCCCAAGGAGTGACCGACGGACAGCGGATCCGGCTGGCCGGCGAGGGCGGCCGTGGCAGCCGTGACGCGCCCGCCGGTGATCTGTATCTCCGGGTGCGTATCAAGCCTCATGACCGGTACCGGCTGGAGGGCCGTGACATCCATGTCCGGCTTCCGGTGGCGCCCTGGGAGGCGGCGCTCGGTGCCACCGTACCGCTGCCCACTCCGGGCGGCAGCGCCAAGGTCACCGTCCCGCCCGGCTCCTCCAGTGGCCGCCGGCTGCGGCTGCGCGGCGAGGGCATGCCCAATCCGCGCGGCACCGACGGCGATCTCTACGCCGAGCTCCGGGTGATGGTCCCGCCACGCCCGACCGACCGCGAACGCGCACTGTTCGAGGAGCTGGCCGCCGCGTCCGACTTCGACCCGAGGAGGCCGCGATGACAACCGACCGACAGTGGCAGCAGCACTGGCAACGGCCGGAGACACGGCGGATCCGGGTCTACGAGCTGGTGCCCGTCCGCCGGCTCGGCCTGGAAGAGGTGGCCCGTCGCTCGGGCCTCCATCCCGACCTGGTCCGGCGGCTGGTGACGCTCGGTCTGGTGGAGGCCACCCGTGACTCCGCAGGCCGACTCTGGTTCGACCGCTCGGCCCCGCGCACGCTGGCCCGTGTCCAGCGGCTGCGGGCCGGGCTTCCGCTCAACTACGCCTCCATCGGTCTCGTACTCGATCTGCTGGACCGGATCAGCCAGTTGGAGGCGGCGCTGCGCCGCACCGGCGCGAGGAGTGACGACCTGCCATGGACATGAATCGGCTGACCCAGAAGTCCCAGGAAGCCCTGCAAGAGGCCCAGAGCGCGGCCGTGCGCCTCGGGCAGACCGAGGTCGACGGTGAGCATCTGCTGCTCGCGCTGCTCGACCAGCGTGACGGGCTCGTACCCCGGCTGCTCGGCCAGGCCGGTGTCGATCCGCCCTCCCTGCGCGAGGCCGTGGAGAGCGAGGTGTCGCGCAGGCCCAGGGCGACCGGGCCGGGCGCCGCGCCCGGCCAGGTGTTCGTCACCCAGCGGCTGTCGCGGCTGCTGGAGACCGCCGAGCAGGAGGCCCGGCGGCTCAAGGACGAGTATGTCTCCGTCGAGCATCTGATGATGGCGCTGGCCGACGAGGGCTCGGCCTCCGCCTCGGGACGTCTGCTCAAGGAGTACGGGCTCACCAAGGAGGCGTTCCTCGCCGCGCTCACCCGGATCCGCGGCAATCAGCGCGTCACCTCCGCGACTCCGGAGGCCGCGTACGAGGCGCTGGAGAAGTACGGCCGCGACCTCGTCGCCGAGGCGCGGGCCGGCACACTGGACCCGGTGATCGGCCGGGACGCCGAGATACGGCGGGTGACCCAGATCCTCAGCCGCAAGACCAAGAACAATCCGGTCCTGATCGGCGATCCGGGCGTCGGCAAGACCGCGATCGTGGAGGGACTCGCCCAACGGATCGTCCGCGGCGATGTGCCGGAGGGGCTCAGGGACCGTACGATTTTCGCGCTCGACATCGCCTCACTGGTGGCCGGTGCCAAGTACCGCGGCGAGTTCGAGGAGCGGCTCAAGGCGGTGCTCGGGGAGGTCAAGGCGGCCGGCGGCCGGATCCTGCTCTTCCTCGACGAGCTGCACACGGTGGTCGGCGCGGGCGGCGCCGAAGGAGCGGTGGACGCCGGGAACATGCTGAAGCCGATGCTCGCCCGGGGCGAGCTGCATATGATCGGCGCGACCACGCTGGACGAGTACCGCAAGCGCATCGAGTCGGACGCCGCGCTGGAGCGCCGCTTCCAGCAGGTCCTGGTGGACGAGCCGAGCGTGGAGGACACCGTCTCCATCCTGCGCGGACTGCGCGAGCGGCTGGAGGTCTTCCACGGTGTGAAGATCCAGGACACGGCGCTGGTCGCCGCGGCGACGCTCAGCCATCGCTATATCTCCGACCGCTTCCTGCCCGACAAGGCGATCGACCTGGTGGACGAGGCGTGCGCGCGGATGCGTACCGAGATCGACTCGATGCCCGCGGAGCTGGACGAGCTGACGCGGCGGGTGACCCGGCTGGAGATCGAGGAGGCGGCGCTCGCCAAGGAGACCGATCCGGCCAGTGTGAACCGGCTGGAGGAGCTGCGCAGGGAGCTCGCCGATGTACGGGCCGAGGCCGATGCCGAGCACGCCCAGTGGGAGTCCGAGCGCCAGGCCATCCGCCGGGTCCAGGAGCTGCGCCAAGAGATGGAACGGGTCCGTCAGGAGGCCGACGAGGCCGAGCGCGCCTACAACCTCAACCGCGCCGCCGAACTGCGCTACGGGACGCTCACCGAGCTGGAACGCCGGTTCGCCGCCGAGGAGGAGCAGCTGCGCGTCAAGCAGGGCGAGACCAGGCTGCTGCGCGAGGTGGTCACCGAGGACGAGATCGCCGAGATCGTCGCCGCCTGGACCGGTATCCCGGTGAGCCGTCTCCAGGAGGGCGAGCGCGAGAAGCTGCTCCGGCTGGACGAGATCCTCCAGGAGCGCGTGATCGGCCAGGACGAGGCCGTACGGCTGGTCGCCGACGCGATCATCCGGGCCCGGTCCGGGATCCGCGATCCGCGCCGGCCGATCGGGTCGTTCGTCTTCCTCGGCCCGACCGGTGTGGGCAAGACCGAGCTGGCGAAGACGCTCGCGGCGGCGCTCTTCGACACGGAGGAAAGCATGGTCCGTCTCGACATGAGCGAGTACCAGGAGCGGCACACGGTGAGCCGGCTGGTCGGCGCGCCTCCCGGCTACGTCGGATACGAGGAGGGCGGCCAGCTCACCGAGGCGGTGCGCCGCAGGCCCTACTCGGTAGTGCTGTTCGACGAGGTGGAGAAGGCACACGCCGATGTCTTCAACACGCTGCTCCAGATCCTTGACGACGGCCGGATCACCGATGCCCAGGGCCGTACCGTCGACTTCCGCAACACCGTCGTCATCATGACCTCCAACATCGGCTCCACCTATCTGCTGGACGCGAGTGTGAACGGTGAGATCAAGCCCGACGCGCGGGCACAGGTGATGGCCGAACTGCGTTCGCACTTCCGGCCGGAGTTCCTCAACCGCGTGGACGACATCGTGCTCTTCAAGCCGCTGGGCCTGGCCCAGATCGAGCGGATCGTGGACCTCCAGTTCGATGAGCTGCGCCGGCGTCTCGCGGAGCGCAGGATCACCGTGGAGCTCACCGGGCCGGCCCGTGAACTCATCGCCCACCAGGGCTTCGACCCGGTGTACGGAGCCCGGCCGCTGCGCCGCTACATCTCGCACGAGGTGGAGACGCTGATCGGACGCGCGCTGCTGCGCGGCGACGCGCAGGACGGCTCGGTCATCAGGGTGGACGCCCAGAACGGCGAACTGGTCGTGACGTACCCGGAGCTGCCCGAGGGACGTTGACTGTACGGACGTTGACTGTACGGACAGCCAGTGTATTTTTGACGTGTACACAGTTCGAGTGCGCGCCGGTCGCGGCACCGAAGCAGGGCGGGGGGACCGTGTCGCCGCGATCGGCGCATACGAACGAGGAAATGCGTGAGCAGTCGCGGGAGAAGATTCTCGCCGCCGCGCTGACGGAGTTCGCCGAGAAGGGCTACCACGAGGCGAGCATCTCCGACATCACGGCCCGCGCCGGTGTCTCGCGCGGTCTGATCAGCTACTACTTCCCGGGCAAGCAGGCGCTCGTGGACGAACTCCTCGACCGCTATCTCGACGGCGTCGTCGAGATCTCCGAGGTGACCGGCAGCCCCGACGAGCGGCTGGCCGCGATCCTGGACGGCGTCCTGCTCGCCGCCGTACGGACCATTCCCGTACAGCGCATGGCGCTCAGTCTGGTCGTCGGCCCGGCCACACACGGCCTGTTCGCACAGGTCGAGGCCCGCAAGGAGGAGCGGATCGTGAAGCTGGAGGACCGGCTGCGCGAGATGTTCGCCGCCCGTGGCGCGGCCGATCCGGCGCTGGAAGAGGTCTTCTTCCGCAGTGTGCTGGAAGGCGTGATCTTCAAGACCGCCGTCTACGCGGGCCAATACCCCATGGAGCGCGTACGGAGCCGACTGTACGAGCTGTACGGTCTGCCGGCGCCACAGAACCCGCTGATCCTGCCCGACCCGCCGCCCGTGGGCCGGATGCGCGCCGCTCCCGCCGGCTGATCCGTGGCACGCCCGTCCCGGTCATCCGCTTCGCCCGCTACGCAAGGAGATGAGCCGAATGGACGCCCAAGCAGCGCCGGCCCAGGCCGCCCGTGGGACACGGCCGTCCGCCAGGGCCCGCCAGGACGGCGACGACGGTGCCGAAGGGCCTGCGAGAGATACGACGGGAAAGCGCAGCCGATTACGGGTGGCGCGGCGCGGCCGTCCGGTGCCCGCTCGTCACAGCCGACGCGCGGGTGCCGAGAGGAGGCACGCGTGAACCGGGGCCGCGCCGAGCGGCGTATCTGGCAGCGGACCCGTCGTATCGCCGCGTCACTGACGCTGCCACGGCCGTTCACGCCGGAGGCGTTCATCGCCGCCCTCGCGGAGCAGCGCGGACGGCCCATCGAGATCCTGCCCGTCGCCATGGGACATTCGCTGCCCTGCGGGCTGCTCGTGACCACCGACCGCGCCGACTACATTCTCTGCGCCGAAGGCACCACGGCCTTCCACCGGCGGCACATCCTGCTGCACGAGGCCGCTCATCTGCTGTGCGGTCATGACCGGGCGCCGGCGGCCGACTCGTCGGCGGCACGTCTGCTGATGCCGGGCCTCTCGCCCGCGCTGATCCGCCGGGTCCTCGGCCGGACCGTCTACACCGAACCGCAGGAGTGCGAGGCCGAGTTGCTCGCCTCGCTGATCCTGCACCGGGTGGCGCGGGACGAGGCCAGGCCCGCGCGGCCGGCCCAGGGCCATGGCGAGGCGGGCTGGCTGGTGGGCGCCGTGGACGGCGAGGGATCCGGCCGTGGATGAGGTGCTGGCGTACTGCCCGGCCGGTCTCGCCATCGCCGTCGGCTGGTACGAACTGCGGCTGGCGCGGCGCGGCGGATCGTCCTCGGCGGTGCGGCTGCTGTGCTGGTTCGGACTGACCATGGGCGCGGCGATGGTGCTCCTCGCCCCGGCCACGGTGGCCGCGGCCCAGCTCGTGTTACCGGGAGCCGCGCCGGGATTCCATCTCGTCGGACGTGAGCTGGAGATGGCCGCGATGGCCTTTCTGCCTCAGGCCGCGCTACGGCTGACTCCTCGGCCACCGGCGCGGCCTCGGCCTCCGGCGCGCATGGCCGGGCGCCGGCATCTGGGCGCGACCGCCGTCGTCCTCGCCGTATGCCCGGTGCTCTTCCTCGTCGCACGGCCGGAGGTCGTCGGAGGTACGGTCACCACGGACGCGTCCGGGTGGCCCTGGTTCGCCGCGTTCGACTCGGTCTTCACGCTGTACACGCTCTTCTGCCTCGGCCTGTTCACCGTGCCGGTGGTCCTGCACGCGCGAGGTCTGCCGCCCGGGCCGCTGCGCACCGGGCTCCGGCTGATCTGCGCCGGCGCCGTGGTCGGTCTGGCGTGGGGGCTCTGGGGCCTGGCGGCCGTCGTCAATATGGTCAGTACACACCGTCAGGGCGTCGGCCTGGATCCGGTGGCGGTGTCGCTCGGGACGGGCTGTCTCGTACTCGCGGCCCTGGGCGTGACCGCCGCCCGCTGGGGTCCCGCACTCGCCGCTCCGGCCGGCTGGCTGCGCCCTTACCGCGATCTGCGCGCCCTGGAACCGCTGTGGTCGGCCCTGCACGCCGTGGTTCCCGGCACGGCCCTGGGCGTCTCCTGGCGATGGGCGGGCCGAGTCGACCCGCGCGCGGCCGAATTCGCCCTCTACCGGCGGGTGGTGGAGATCAGGGACGGCTATCTCGCGCTGCGTCCCTATCTCGATCCGCGGATCGAGCTGTGGGTGGAGGGCGCCCTCATCCGTTTCCCGGTGCCTCCCGCCGGTGTCGCCGCCACGGTCGAGGCGGCGACCATCGCGGCGGCGCTGGAATCCGCCCGCGCCGGGCGGACATACGGTGATGGTGCCGCCGGTACCGGCGCCGGGCTCGCCTCACCGCCGGCCGAGGACACCGTCGACGCCGAGGCCGCCTGGCTGATCAGCGTGGCCGAGGCCTTCACCTTCTCCGGCGCGGTGGAGTACACCCGCCGACGGGCCAGGGACGAACTGACGCGCCCGTGAAGGAACTGGGCAGGCCGCGTCCGCCCTCCTCCGCCTCGATGGGCCATGAACTAGGATGAATGAGCAAGGACGGACGAGCAGCCGGAAACAATCCGGCGAGCCAGGGACCGGGATCCACCGGGCGGGCCCAGGAGGTGACGGACGCGATGGCCGACGAGGAGGCCGCTCCGTCGACACTGGCCGGGAGGATCGACGCCCTGTTCCGTGTGGTGCGCCGTCCCAACCGTGAGCAGTACAGCCACGAGGAGGTCGCCCGGGCGTGCCGCGAGGCCACCGGCGACAGCTTCTCCGCGACGTATCTGTGGCAACTGCGCACCGGGCGCCGGGACAATCCGACCAAACGCCATCTCGAAGCCCTGGCCCAGTTCTTCCAGGTACCGGTCGCCTACTTCTTCGACGACGACCAGGGCGCGGCGGTCGCCAAGGAGCTCGAACTGCTCGGCGCGCTGCGGGACGCGCAGGTACGCAGCATGGCCCTGCGCGCGGTCGGCCTCTCTCCCGAAGCGGTGGGCACGATCAGCGACATGATCGATGTGATCGCGCGACGGGAGCGGGAGCACGGCGCGGCGGACGACACCGCGTGAGCGATACCGCCCGCCGCTGACACTCCCCCGCCTCTTCCCCCAGTAGGTCCAACTCTCTGGGACTTGCTCGGGCAGCGGACCGTTTCCGCTGGTCACAGGGGGTATCCCAGGGCGACAGGCACTCAGGTCATGGCACGCAGGAAACCTCTGGTCTCCCGGGAGACCATGAAGAAGACCACCGAACGGGGCACAGCCCCTGTCCCTGCCGCATGCGACAACCGCCCCGAAGTGGACCTGTTGCTCAGGAAGTCCAAGGTCGTCCGCGAGGGGGAACGCACGCGGTCCGCTGCGTCACAGCCGATGTCCTGCCACAGATGATCCCCGCCGATCTCGCCGCACGCGCCCGCCGGCTCGTCTCCGGACACCAGATGCTCAACACCGCCAAGCCCCAGACGGAACGCCGAGTCCACCCGCTCACCGGGCTACCACGGTGCGCAGACTGCGGGCACTCGATGTCGTACGGCGGCGGTTCCTACGAGTGCCAGTACTACTCAGGCGGCGGCGCGTGCAACAAGCCTGCGTCCACTTCCCGTCCCCCGCTGGAGCGGTACATCGTTGAGGCATGGGCCGCACGGCTCCGGGCGTGGGTGCTGGCATGATGACGTCCATGACTGCATACCGAAAGGCCGATGCCGCGTAGACGGCCTGGCGCCCTGCGCGTCGAACAGCATGGTCCTCGCGCCTGGGAGGACCCGCCGCCGAATCGGATCCACGGGTTCTCTGCCCGCACCAGCCTCGCGATACATCGAGTAGAGGGGCTGTCGGCCGACTATTACGTCTATCCCGGTGCCACGGACCGTGCGCTGCGGCGTTACCAAGCGTTTCTGGAACCGCCTGGACGTCGGCCTCTCTATCCGCAGGACGCGGAGTGCTCGTGCCGCGGCTGTTCCTTTGACGACGTGAGGCATGCCCGCGACGTGCTCGAGCTGGTCCTGGAGCAGCTGCCTGTCCGGGCTCGTGCCGAGCTGGAGCGCCAAGTGGTCTCTCTGGACACTGTGTACCTCAAGCGCACCCTTCCCGACCCGTTTGCCGACCGCCGGCAGTGGCGCTCTGACCTTTGGTGGCGTCGTCGGCTCACGGGCGGCAGGGAGCCTGGGTGAAGACCCGAGGTCCAGCGCGTCAGCAGTGAAATGATCACAGCGCGGCTGGTGTGATCACGGCGTCGGCGCCATCCTGGACAGTGCCCTTCAGCGGGCTGATGACCGCTGTGCGGCGTCAAGGTGCAGACGCCGCACGTCGGGGTCGGCCGTGGGGTCTGCCGCTGGAGGACCGGGTGCTGCTAGTTGCCACGTACTGGCGTACCAACTTGACGCTGCGTCAGCTCGCCCCGCTGTTTGGGGTCTCGAGGTCTTCAGCCGACCGTATCGTCGGCCACCTCGGCCCTCTGCTCGCACTCCGGCCCCGCAAGCGGTTCCGCAAGGACACCGTGCCCATCGTGGATGCCACTCTTGTTCCAACCCGCGATCACACGGTGGCCGAACAGTCCAAGAACTATCGGTACTCCACCAATCACCAGGTCGTCATCGATGCGGACACTCGGCTGGTCGTCGTGGTCGGCCGGCCGCTTCCCGGCAATCGAGCCGACTGCAAGGCATGGGAGGAGTCTGGCGCCAAGGCCGCCGTCGGCGGCACCATGACAATCGCCGATGGCGGCTGTCCGGGCACCGGCCTCGTAATGCCCCACCGGCGCCGCAAAGACGAGGAACTCCTCGACTGGAAGCAGGCGCACAACAGGTCCCACAAACAGGTCCGCGCCCGCGTCGAGAGACCAGTGGCCATCGCGCTCCCGTACAGTCGTTCCACTCGGATCGGTACAACTTGTTGGGCGGGCAGGTCAGTGGACCTAGGCATCATCGGTCAGGCGGCGGGACTGTTCGCGGTCACGAACATTGACGACATCCTGATCTTGTCTCTGTTCTTCGCTCAGGGGGCCGGGCACCGTGGTTCAACGTCACGGATTGCGGCCGGTCAGTATCTCGGCTTTGTGGCGATCCTCGCCGTAACCGTGGCTGCTGGATTTGGCGCTACGTTCCTGCCCGAGTCGGCGATCCCATATCTCGGTTTGCTTCCGCTCGCTCTCGGGATCAAGGCGGCTTGGCAGGCGTGGAAGCATCGGAATGGCGAGGGCGAGGAGGGCGAAGCCAAGACGAGTGGGCCCAAGATCCTTGAAGTGGCCGCAGTTACCTTCGCCAACGGTGGCGACAACATCGGCGTTTATGTCCCCGTGTTCGCCACCGCCGGGATCGGCGGTATGAGCGTGTACGTGGTCGTTTTCCTTATCCTGCTAGCCGTGTGGATATTCGCGGGCTGGTTCTTCGCCACCCGCCCGGCCATTGCCCGTGCACTCAGCCGCTGGGGTCACATCCTGTTGCCCGTGGTTCTCATTGGTATTGGTCTGCTCATCCTCATTGAGGGTGGAGCGTTCGGCCTGTAAGTGCCCGCGTTGTTGATCGGCCCCGGTTCAGGCAGCCGGGGCTTTTCCATGCCCAGCCCGCCGAATAGAGGTGAGCTCCCATGCCCCGAAAGCCTCGCCCCCGTGTTCGGTACCCGGGTACCCCGAGCTGACCACGGGTGGCTGCGGTGCCAAGCGCGAGCGCGAGGCCGAGCAGCAGCGTGGGACGAGTGCAGAGCCGGGCTACACCACGCGTTGGCAGCGTGTTTGTAAGACATACCTGTACCGCAACCCGTGGTGTCTGCTGTGCGTTCGCACGGCCACGGTTGCCGGTCACTTCCCTTTGTCTCGGCGTGAGTTGCTGGCTCAAGGTGTGGCCAAGCCGGAGGCGTTCAATCGTCTCCGTCCGCTGTGCACGCAGTGTCACAACAAAGAGACCATTCAAGAGTCCCCCATTCTTGACCGCCTGCCGCTTATCCAGGTTGAGGGCAGTGCGTACAAGTACAACGAGGAATCCACATTGCCCGGAGTGGCAGGGCAGCAAGAAGCCCCGCCGCTCGGGGAGAGGGGTAGGGTTCTGTGCGTCTGTGGCAGCCCAGTCAGGAAGCGTCCGAATGGCCCTCCCGGACAGCCCCGACGAAGGCCGCACAGCATCACATACGCTGAGCGATATTGCTACTCTCCGGCCTCTAGCGCCTTGAGACCCTGGTAAGCCTCGCGAAGATCCGGCGCTTCCGGCAGTTGCCGTGTCTCCACTGCCTTGACGACTTCCAATGCACGCCAATGGTTTGAGGGCACGATACGGCCGGACAATATGGCGCGTTGAGCCGCATTGCACGCTTCGTCCATACGGTCGCCACCGAGCAAGGCCAAAGCCAAATCAATATTGGCTGACGCGACCCGGCGAGGCCATTTGTGAATATCCTCAGAAGGGGCCAGCCTGGCAATTACCTCGCGCGCGTAAGTTTCTGCGGACGGGTCTCCGATCCATGCAAGCGTTGTGGCGGTGTAGGCCAGCGACTTACCGGGGTCGTATTGGAAATGGTGCTCCGTTCCTTTCCATGGCACCATTGCCCCAGACATTCGTTGAACCTTTTCAATCGCCGCATAAGTCGCTGCGTTTTCTCCGAGGCGCGCCCGTGCCCTTCCTTCTTGAGCTGTAGCCTGAATTTCTACTGAACTTCCGGTCGGTGCTAGTTGTTGCGCCACCTGAGACAGTTCGAGCGCACGGCCGTAGTCGCCATCCGTAAGCACTCGCCAAGCGTCTGTTTCGTAACACCACGCTTCGATTTCTCGGTGCCCGGCGTGCCGAGCAAGGCTTGCCGCTGCCTGCAAACGGGCCGTTGCGGCGTGCTCCTGGTTCAGATCGATATGGAGCGTCGCGCCCAATAGTTGGAACCAGCCTCCGACGACGTAAAGCCGTTGCTGTTCGCTTAGTGTCATGCGAGCGTCCATGAGATGCGCCACGTACGCAGAATGCTTCCGCACACGCTCCAAAAGTTCCTGTGGCGGAGAAACTGGATACTTCATGGCCAACTCATCGAATGAGTTTTCTAGCCGGCTCAACGTCTCCTTCCCCACGTCGCTTGCCGAGACCCGCCGCGCCAATTCGAATGCATCGAATTCATCATCGGTTGTAGGGTGCGCAACCGAAAGCCACAAGCCAGGCGGTTGGGGCAGCGTGTACGCGTCGGGAATTAGAAGCGCGTCAAGCTCGTTCGCTGTGACTCCTAGCGCTTTAGCGATCTTCGGCCGTTGCCAGGGCTGAGGGCCGGTTTTCCCATTTTCCCAGCGCTGAACAGTGGAACGGTCAACGCCTACCGCTTCCGCGAATTCCTCTTGATTCAATCCACGTGCTTTGCGGCGCTCCGCGAATCTCCGCCGCCTAGTGTCGGTCATCCTGCCCGTCCCCTCTCGTCCGGGTGCCGTCCGCCCTGGTCAGCGTATCCAGTGCGGCCAGAGTGCGGCAGGACTGCGGCCTTTCTGCTGTGGTGCCGAGCCCTTCGCCACGCTTCTCTAGGTCAACACTCGACAGCATCAACGGTCTTGATGAACAGCGGGATGGTGGCCATGGCATACGAACTACCGAAGCGGTTACTCCGCAACGGCGCGGCAGAGCTTGAAGCGGCCGTCACCCGACACGAGTTCTACCGGCTGACGCCGGATGAGACGTGGCACAGCAAGTGGGCGTTGTGGCCGGCCGGTACCCCCCGTGGGCCGTTTCGCAAGCCGACCCGCACGATTCTCCATCGGGTCATGGCCGGACTGGAAAAGCGGTTGAACTGTGACCAGTGAGACCACGACAGCCGTGGACGTGCCCACGCCGGACCTTGAGCCCGTGGCCCGGCCCGAGTGCGACATCTGCCGTGCGGCGGACCGGAGTCGAGCCACTGCTCACACGGTGGGCAGCCCTGTGAGTGTCCGAAGCGCCAACGACACCATCCGGCAGCACCCGCACGGGGCGACCGATCAGAAGGACGGGACGGAGTGAAGGAGAACCGCGAGATCCCTGTACGGTCCCATCTGGCCGCATGGGACCCGTGCCAGTGTGGAAGACCGGAATGCCCCGACGCCGTTGCCGACGACGAACCGAAGCACAGTCGAGCCGACGACCGGTCGCACAGTCCCACCATGGAGCGCATCCGGCCCCTCATCCATCAGGACACCGCGCAGCGCCGTCACGAAGTCGGCTTTCTGGGGCGGCGGCTGTGACCGACAAGCCCGCCCCGGTAGATCTCCCGCGAAAGCCTTTGCGGACTTCAAGCAGTGCCACTCCTACCAAGGAAGCGACTACCACTCCTTTGGCCCGTGATCCACGCCCACGCATCACCTTTCATGACGGGACGCCGCGCTGCTACGCGTGCCACTGGCCCGTGGAACCGGAGGAACCTCACCGCAGGGTGTACTGGGACGCTCCTTCCGGCCCCGGCTGGCACGTGCCCGTACACGAAGACTGCTTCAAAGCCATTGAGTACGAACAACGTGACGGCCACGAGTAGTCACGGGAAGACAGGCCCCGGCTGGGTATTCAGTACCTGCGCCAGCTCAAGGGGCAATTCGGCCCCGCCCATGAGTCGCCTTGGCGCATGGGCGGGGCTCTTTCACGCCCTGACCTGCTGATTTCCTAACTCCCAGGGTGTACGGTCTTCCCCGCGGCTCCTCCCCCACTGCTCCTTCCCCGCCTGCCGTTACGTCGGCCGCTCCGCGTCCAGAGGCGCGTCCCGTACGGCCGCCGCTTCCCGTTCGGCAGCCTCGCGCAGGCGGCGGGCGGTGCGCAGTGCCCGTGGCAAGGTCGTCAGCACACCGGCCAGCCCGGCCAGGGCCATGGCCCACAGCGCCTCGCGGATCCCCCACCGGCTGCCGAGCGCGCCGCCCAGGAGCGCGCCGGATATCCCGGCCGCCGCCGTGCACACCTGAAGTGCCGCCATGGACCGGCCCAGTACGGCTTCCGGTACATCGGCGACGAGCACGGAGGTCACGGCCACATTGGCGATGGCCCCGAAGAACACCGGAAGCCCGATGCCCAGAGCGGCGCTCGGCGCGGCGAGCGCGAGCGGTCCGGCGGAGAGAGGCAGCAGCAGCGTGCACGCGGCGGCCAGTGTGAAGGTGAGCAGCGCCACCCGGCGCGCGTCGCTGCCCGGCCGCAGCAGCCGCGAGGCCACGGCCGATCCGCCGAGGCCCATGACGCCGGAGAGCGCGAAGACGGCTCCGAACGCCTCCGTGGGCAGTTCCAGGGTCCGCAGCAGAAAGGGACCGGTGAGCGCGGTGAGCGCCGCCGCCGTACAGGTCGGTACGACGACGAAGACCGCGAGCGCCCGGTGGAAGGGATCCTTGGTGAAGAACCGCAGTCCGTCCGCCGCACCGCGCAGCGTGGCCGCCAGTGGCTGTCCGGCTCTGGGCGGCATCCGGTCCGGTTGACGCATGCTCAGCAGGGCCACGGCGCTCAGCAGATAGCTCACGGCGTCGAGCGCCAGGGCCGACGCACCGCCGAGCACGGCGACGGCCGGGCCCGACAGCAGCCGCCCGATGAGCGAGGCGCCGTACTGACCGGCCTGGAGCTTGGCCCGCGCGGGACCGATTCCGTCCGCTCCCGTCAACTGTTTGAGATGCAGGAAGTAGACGGCGGTCGTGAGCGTGGACATGGCGCCCAGGGCGGCGCTGAGGCAGGCCAGCCAGACCACCGTGACGATGTCCTGGGCCAGCCCGAGCGCGACCGCCGCGACCGTCGCGGCGGAGACGCAGTCCAGCGCCAGCAGGGCCCGCCGTGGCCGGGTGATCCGGTCGGCGAGCGCGCCCGCGGGCAGCCCGAAGAGCAGCACGGGCAGAGTGGCGGCGGCGCTCAGCAGACCGACTTCCATGGCCGAGGCGCCGAGATGGACCACCGCCACGATGGGCAGGGCGATCGCGGTGAACACCGAACCGAAGGCGGAGGCGGTCTGGCCCCACCAGTACAGAGTGAGATCACGGCGGCGTGGAGTGTGCTCCGGTTCATCCATGGCGGTGCCTCACCGGGTGGTCAGGTCGGATACGGCGGTGGGCACGGCGGCCGGGAGCGGGCTCTCCGTGAGCAGGGCGCCCGGGCGCGGGTCGAGCAGCTGCGACAGGAAGAGCAGGACTCCGGCGGAGCCGCTCCACAGGTCGGCGCTGAACCGCAGCAGCCGGTCGCCCAGGAAACGCACACCGGTGGTGTGCGGAACGGCGAACTTGTAGAGCCCGCGCGCGATCCGGATCGCCTCCTGGCGGCTCGTCCCGTCCCCGGTGAGCTCGGCGTGGTCGGCGAGCGCGAAGCCGAGACCGGCGAGTCCCTGCTGGAGCCCGGACATCGCGGGAGCTCCGGAGCGCAGGGCGGTCAGCAGCCTGGGCAGTGCCTCGGCCAGCCGCCGGTCGTCGACGACGCGCAGATAGCGGGCGACCGTGTACGCCGTCCCGGCCGAGCCGCAGTAGAGATAGGGCAGGCTGCGGCCGTCCGCCGCGGAGATGGGGAAGTACATCCCGGGCGCTCCGGGTGCGGAGTCCCGGTCGAGTTCGGCGTGCAACAGCCGTATCCCGCGCCGGAGATGGTCCCGCTCGCCGGTGACACCGGTCAGTTGACACAGCATCAGGGCCACTCCGCAGCGGCCGTGCATCAGACCGGTGGCGTCGTCGGGACCGAGCAGAGGAGTGAGTTCCTCGTCGGGAGGCAGGGCCGCTGCGAGCGCCTGGGCCCGGTCGATGTGGTGCTCGTCGCCGGTACGGCCGTACAGGGCGAGATGGGCCAGGGCGAGCCCGGCGGAGCCGCCGTACAGCGTCGCCGACGCGGCGCCGGTGGTGAGCGGATGGCGGTCGGCCACCGTGAGCAGTTCGCGGGCCTCGTCCAGCAGACCGCGGTCGGCGAGTGTCCGGGCGATGCCGGCGAGACCGACGTACAGGCCCGGCGCCAGGTCGTTCCTGGCGGCGAGGGCGTCGCGGCGCAGCCGTTCCAGCAGCCCGTCCGGCAGGGCCCGGCCGGCCCGGCCCAGGGCGTGTACGACACCTGCCGTGCCATAGGCCACGCACAGGGTGTTGGTGCGGTAGCCGTCCGGGATCGTCGGGAACACCCGGTCGGGATGGCCGAGATCGGTCATCGCGAGCAGTGCGTCCGCGGTCCGGTCCCGCAACTCCGCGAGATGACGCAGTGGTTCCGCCGCCACCGACTCGGGCGAGGGCAGCCGCTCGGACGTGGACAGCCGCTCCGGCCGGGCGGGCACCCCCGTCGCGGTAGCCGGCCCGCCCGGCCGGTGGTACTTGGTGGCGCGGTTCCACAGGACCTCGGAGACCGGGGCGTACGCGGTCAGCTCATGGCGCAGATGGGCCAGTACATCGGGGTTGTGCCGGATGGAATGGTGGTACGGGCCGACGAGCAACTGGGCCAGTGCCGAGACGCCGTAGTCGTCGTAGAGGGACGGATCGCCGTCCGCGTCGGCGAGGAGCGCGGCCGGCGGGGCGTAGCCGAGGGTGCCGACCGGCGTGAACGGCGTGCCCGGGCGGTGTACCGCCTCGAAGTCGACCAGCCTCACGCCGTCGCCCTCGGTCACCAGGACATTGCCGGGGCTGACGTCCACAAAGAGATAACCCGCCGCGTGCAGCCGCTCCAGGGCCTGTTCGATCCCGGCGAGGATCCTCTCGGACCGCGCGTAGTACGCGGCGAAGGCCTCCGAGGTCAACTCCCCGCCCAGCATCGGGTGGTTGTCCGCCATCCACGGCTGGAGTCCCTTGCCCTCGATCGGCTCGGTGACCAGGAACTCGTGCTCACCCTGGCGGAAGTAGGCGACCGGTACCGGCGCCAGTCCCGGCGCGGTGGTCCGCAGCTCCTGAAGGACCCGCCACTCTGCGCGCAGATAGTCCGGCGCGGTGGCGCCGTTCGGGGCGACACCGGAGTGCGCCCGCGCCTCCTTGATGAACACCGGGCGTCCGGTGGCCTCTTCGCGCCCTTTGTAGACACCGCCGCCATTGCTGAACTGCACGGCTTCCTCAAAGACGTATCCCTGGAAGGAGAGTTGCTTGCCCGCGCCTGCGGATCCGGACCGGACGGCGCGGCGGGCGCCGGCCGTGCGCTCGGCGAACGGGTCCGAGACGCCCTCGGGCAGGACGAAGGACATCCCGCGCCGGTCCTCCGTCTCCCGGCCGTTCCCGTCGCGGACCAGCAGCAGGTCCGTGCCGTCGGGCCGGACACGGCTGCGGCGCGTGAACGCTCCGTAGCGGTAGTGGACCGTACGGGAGTCCTTGTAGCGGCGGTCGGTGAGGATGCGCGGCCCTTCCTCGTCCGCGAGGGCCACGCGCAGCTGTTCCATCAGCGCGCCCGCGGCCTCGGCGCTCCTGGGGTAGGCGGCGATGAACTTGCCGTTCGCCTGCCGGGCCGCCTGCTTGTGATGGGCCCACAGATAGAACAGCCGGCAGGACAGATGCTTGAACGTCACGTCCTGCTCGAAGCAGATCCCGGCGACGGTGTCGAGCACCTGTGCAAGCCGGTCGGGCCGGGCCGAGACATGGACCTTCCAGCCGTCCTCGACGCCCGGCTTACGGTCCTCCCTGTACCAGGTGGTCCAGATCCCGAAGTCGAGGTCACGCCAGCCCTCGGGCGGGCTCGAAGGCCGGAAGACCTCGCCCCGGTCCCGGCTGTTCTCCAGCGGTGCGTAGAACTCTCGGTCCGCTACGGCGAAGGCGACGGGCACGTCGGTGAACCTCTCTCGGGCGGGACTTCGGGTGGGACCGCGATCGGTGCGCGTCCGGCCGGACGGTGACGGCGGCCGGCCGGAACACCATCGATCGCGGAGAGCGCGTCAGCAGAGGGCGATGCTGCTGGTGCTGGTACCCGGCTGGTCCAGGTCCTTGCCGGGAAAGCCGCTGTCCAGCTCCTGGAGCTCCAGCGGAGACCCGGCGTGCGCCTCGACCTCGGCCTCGGTCTCCGCCTGCTCGGTCGACTCGTTCGTGGGCTCGGTGTTGTCGGCCATGACTCCTCCTCGGATAGCGAACCGTGTCCGGCGACGGGAGTGTGTCCGGCCGCGCGGTGACAGCGGCCGGACACACCCTCGGTCACATGGAGCCGATCAGCAGAGGGCGACGCTGATGTTGCTGGTGCCCGGCTGGTCCAGGTCCTTGCCGGGGACGGCGCCGTCCAGCTCCTGGAGCTCCAGCGGCGACTCGGCGTGCGCCTCGACCTCGGCCTCGGCCGGCTCGGTCGACTCGTTCGTGGGCTCGGTGTTCTCGGCCATGGCTTCTCCTCGGATAGCGAACCGTGTCCGGCGACGGGGGTGCGCCGGCAGCACCAGAAGCTAGAACAGGCCGATTCACAGATGCCCAAAGAGCGGTATGTGTCCGGTATCCCCGCATACCAGAGAGGTGGTACGGGCCGGGCGGCCCGTGGTGAACCGGCCGCCGCCAGGTGCCTCTTGCGTCCGCCCTAGCGGAGATTAATGATGTATCCGCGCTTATTCATCTCAGCTTACGACCGCCGGGCAGACGTGGTCGCCCTGTGCTCCCGCGCCGCCGGTCGCCGACACGCCGCCTCGACCCCAGGAGGTACGAACGTGATGAACGGCATCGCCGAACCGCGGACCGGCGGCATACGGTTCTCCGTCCTCGGCCCGCTCTCGGTTCATTTGGGCCCACAGGCCCTCCCTCTCGGCCCGTTGAAGCAGCGTCTGCTTCTGGCGATGCTGCTGTGCCGGCCGAACAAGCCGGTCTCCGTCGACACGCTCACCGACGCGCTGTGGGCCGATATGCCGCCTCGTACGGCCCGTAAGAACCTCCAGGTGTATGTCTCGGCCCTGCGCAGACTGCTGGACGACGCCGGAGCCCGGGACCGGCTGGAACACCAGGCCGGCGGCTATGTGCTGCGCGTGGGCGAGGACGAGCTGGACTCGCTGCGCTTCCACCGCCTCGTACGGTCGGGCAGGGACGCGCTGCGCCAGGGCGCCTCGGTCCCGGCCGCCCGGCTGCTGCGGGAGGCACTCGACCTCTGGCGCGGTCCGGCCCTGCCCGAACTCCTCTGTTCCCGGGCGATCCTGGACGAGACCGAGCGGCTGAACAGCCGTTATCTCCAGTTGTACGAGGACTGGGCCGAGGCCGAGCTGAGCCTCGGCAACGCACCGCGTATCGCCGAGACCGTCGCCGATCTCGTGGAGCAGCATCCGCTGCGGGAGCGGCTGCGGGCGGTCCAGATGAATGTGCTGTGCCGACTGGGCCGGCAGACCGAGGCGTTCGCCGCGTACGAGGGACTGCGCCAGCTTCTCGCCTCCGAACTGGGACTCCAGCCGAGTCCCTCGCTCCAGGCGCTGTACCGGTCGATGCTCGACGGCGGTCAGGACGGCACCGGCGCTCCTCCAGGGCCGGGCGTGCCATCCGTCACCGGAGCCGCGCGCAGGAGCGTGCGCTCTCTTCTGCCGCAAGATCCGGCGGACTTCACCGGCCGCCGCGACCAGGTGCGCGAACTGATGACGCTGCTGGGCGAGGACGGCCATGCGGAACGGCGGGTCGCGGTCCTCACCGGCCCGGTCGGCATGGGAAAGACCGAGACGGCCGTGCATGTCGCGCACCGGCTCGCCGACGCGTTCCCCGACGGCCGGCTGCTGGTACGGATGCGCGATACCGCGGGTGTCCCCCGGCCCTGGCCCGCTGTCCTCGCCGAACTCGCCCGGCTCGTCGGCCTCGCCCTCCCGATGCCGGGCGGCGCGGTACCGGACGGCGGCGCGGTACCGGACGATCCGGACGAGGCCGCCGCCGTATGGCGGGCCTGGCTGGCGCACCGAAGACTGCTGCTCCTGCTGGACGACGCCGCCGCCGAGGCCGATGTCCGGCCGCTCCTGCCGGATGCCGGAGCCAGCGCCGTGGTCATCACCGCCCGCTCCCAACTGGGCGGACTCGCACCGGCCCACCGGCTCGCGCTGGCGCCGTTCTCCATGGCCGAGGCCCTCGACCTGCTGGCGGGCATCATCGGGCCCGACCGGCTGCGCGCCGACCTGGGCGCCGCCGAACGCATCGTCGCGGCCACGGGCATGCTGCCGCTCGCCGTCCGGGTGAGCGGGCTGAAACTGGCCGTACTGCGCCATCTCCCGCTCGGTGAGTACGCGGCACGGCTGGCCGACGACAGCACTCTGCTGGACGAACTCACCGCGGGCGACATGGACGTACGCCCTCGGCTGTCCAAGTGCTGGAGCGAGCTGCCCGAGACGAGCAGAACGGTGCTGCGCCGCCTCGGGACTCTTCCGGGGCCCGTCTTCACGCTCCATGAGGCGGCGGCCGTGCTCGCCCATGGGCAGGACCAGGCCCGCAGGGAGCTGGAGTCCCTGATGGACGCGGGAATGATCGCCCTGCCGGACAGCGAGGTCACCGCGCACGCGGTGCTCTACGAACTCCCGCGTCTGCTGCATGTCTACGCGCGGCAACAGTCCCTCACCGATCCGGCCGGCGCCCGTCACGCGATGGCCTGACCGGCGTTCACGCGCCGCCGGCCTGCGGATTTACCGATTTCCAGGCGTCCGTGACCGAGGTTTCGAACCCGTCGCCCGGAGACTTTCCGTACACCACGATCCGCCGTGCACCGCCGAGAGAGGAGGAACCGCCGTGGAGCTCGCCGAGCTGATGAGTCTGCGCCCGCTGCCGGGCGCCGGGCTGCTGCTGAATCTCACGCGCCGCTGCCCGCTGCACTGCGCCCACTGCTCCTCCTCGTCCACCATGGAGTCCGAGGAGCCGGACGGCGGCCGGCTGCTGCGCTTCGTCGGCTCGTTCCGCGCGGACGACCGTCCCGATGTGCTGATGATGTCCGGCGGTGAGCCTCTGCTGCGACCGGATCTGGTGGCGGCACTGGCCGGGCGGGCCCAGCGGGCCGGTACCCGCTGCGCGCTGCTCACCGGCGCGTTCTTCGCTGCGGACACCGACTCCCGGGACACGCCGATCCCGGCGAAGATCCTGCGTGCGATCACCGCGGTCGACCACTTCTCCGTGAGCGTCGACGCCTTCCATGAACGGGAGGTTCCGCGCCGGGCCGTCTTCCGTACGGTACGGCGGGTGCTGGACGCCGGAGTGCCCGCCAGTCTGCATCTCGTCGGCTCCGGGCCGGACGATCCGTATCTCACCGACCTTGTCGCCGAGGTCCGCCGGACCTTCGCGGACCGCGTGCCGATGCTGGTGAACACCGTACGGGCCGTCGGCCGCGCGGCGTCCTGGGCCACCGCCCGTCCGGTGGCGCCCGATCCGCGACGCGCGCTCCCGTGCTCGATGGCCGCCTGGCCGGTGGTCGCCCACGACGGAACGGTCCTCGCCTGCTGCAACCAGCAGACGGTGGACACGCGCCCGCCGCCCGCTCATCTGACGCTGGGTCATATCGCCGTGGACACCTGGGAAGAGATCCGGGAACGGTCGTCCTCCTCACCGGTGCTGCGGATGATCAGAACGGTGGGACCGGCCAACCTGCTCCACAGGTCCGCGCCCGGCGCCACCGCGCGCGGCTACTGCGCGGGCTGCCGACGGCTCGGTGAGCATCCCGAGGCACTGGCCATCGCGCACAAGGTCGCCTCCGGAGCCGCTGGCGCGCTGCTCGACCGGCACGCGGCCCGGCTCCAGTCCGAGGCGGGCCCGGTAGCGCTCGTACGACGCCATGGCAGCGCCCGCCACGCCGACTTGGTGTCCCTCGGTGGGCGGGAGGCACCGCGATGAGAGCGGCTGCGTACCCAAAAACCGACGCGGGCACCGCCGTTCTCGCCGGACAGGCGCTACGGGCCAGGCTCGCGCTCACCGCTCCGGCGCTCGGCGCGTCGACCGCCCGGCTGTGGCGTGCGCCCGGACTCCGGGAGCGGTACGCCGTCTACGTACAGGCCATGCACGGCGTGATCCGGGCGTCCGTACCGCTGATGGAGCGTGCGGCGGCGCGCTGCGCCGAACTCGGCCCGCGCGACCGGATCGCCGCACCGCTGGCGAGCTATCTCCGGGAGCACATCAACGAGGAGCGCGGCCACGACAGTTGGCTGCTGGCCGACTTCGCCGCCCTCGGCGGAGATCCGCAGACTCTTCTCACCACGCTCCCCCAGCCCGCTGTCGCTCGTCTCGTGGGTGCGCAGCAGTACTGGATCGAGTACCACCATCCGGTGATGCTGCTCGGTTATATCGCGGTCCTGGAGGCCGGTGCTCCCGCGCCCTGGCTGGCGGATCGCATCGTCTCCGTGACCGGTCTGCCGGAGGCGGCCGTCACCACCGTCCGCGAGCACGCCGGTCTGGACACCGGGCACGCGGCGGAGCTCTTCGCCCTGCTCGACCGGCTGCCGCTGAGCTCTTCCATGAGTTCCGCCGTCACCGTCAGCGGGCTGCACACCCTGGACGCGCTCATCGAACTGTTCGGATGCGTCGACCGTGACGCACGTACCGCACGTACCGCACCGCGCCCGTACGGTCCCACGGCAGGAACGGACACGTCATGAACGAGCCCGAAGGCCCTCGCCCCGGCCGGCCCGACCGGCCCGGCCAGCCCGCACCCGACGCGCTGGCCGCCCTCGAAGAGCACGGTTTCCCGCTCTCCGAACTCACCGACGAACAGCGCCAGGTGCTCCGCGGTCTCACTCCGGACGAGGTCTTTCTGCTGCTGGACATCAAGGCACGCCTTGACGAGGTGGGCCCCGAGGTCCAGGCACACAGCGAGATCGCCGGCGGCGCCCTCTTCTGACGTCTCCCGCCCAGGTCTGATGCCTCCCTCGCAGTTCCGATCTCTCCCTCCCAGAGCCGAAAGGACAACGATCCATGCGGTGTGCCTCGTGCGAAGGCCTGCTGCCGCAGAGCGCGCGGTTCTGTCCGCTCTGCGGAACGACCGTCGCCGCACGCCCGGCCGCGCAGGCCGAGGAGCGGAGGACGGTGACCGTCGTCTTCTGCGATCTCGTCGGCTCGACAGCGCTGTCGGGGACGCTGGATCCCGAGGCTCTGCGCGCCGTGACTCTCCGCTACTTCGGGCTGATGCGGGCCCGGCTGGAGGAGTTCGGCGGCACCGTGGAGAAGTTCATCGGTGACGCGGTGATGGCCGTCTTCGGCATTCCCGAGATGCACGAGGACGACGCCCTGCGGGCGCTCACCGCCGCACTCGCCATGCTGGACGCGGTGGAGGAGCTGAACGACACGGAGCTCGAACCCTCGCTCGGGATCCGGCTCCGCGTCAGGATCGGTGTCAACTCGGGCCCTGTGGTGAGCGGTACGGATGTCAGCGCCCGTCAGGCCCTCGTCTCGGGCGAGACGGTCAATATCGCCGCCCGGCTCGAACAGCACGCCTCGCCCGGTGAGATTCTGCTCGGCCCGGAGACACGGCTCGCGGCCGGAGCGGGCGCACGGACGGAGAGCGTCGGTCCGCTGACACTGAAGGGCAAGGCCGGCCCGTTCACCGCCTATCGGCTCTGTGGCATCGGCGAGGACGCGCCGGAGCTGCTGCGCCGCTTCGACGTGCCGTTCGTCGGGCGCGAGCGGGAGCTGACGGAGCTGGGCCTGGCGCTCGCCGATGTGTCCGACGGCCATGGCTCGTATCTGGTCACCGTCTACGGCGACGCGGGGATGGGCAAGACGCGTCTGCTGCACGAGTGGCGCGAACGCGCCGCGTCGTCGGTGGTCTTCGGCTCGGGACGCTGTCGCCCGTACGGGGACCACGGCAGCCTAGCGCCGCTGGCCGAGGCGGTCACCGCGCTCCTGGACCGGAGCGCCGGGACAGGGACCGGTACGGGGACCGGAACCGGGACCGATGAGCTCACCGATCCGGCCGAACGCGCCGTGTGGAGCGCCGCGTTGGAGGTGCTGGCGGCCGGTCTGCTGAAGGACGGCACACCGAATCCCTCGGTCGGCGAGACATGCGCCGCCGTGGTCGCTCTGCTGACCGTTCTCTCCCGGCACCGGACCGTCGTGGTGATGATCGACGACTGCCACTGGGCGAGCGATCCGCTGCTCGGCGTACTCGACCGTCTGATCGAGGAACTGGACCTGTCCGCCGTGCTGTTCGTCTGTCTGGCCCGTCCTGATCTGCTCGACCGGCGGCCCGGCTGGGGCAGCGGCCGGCTGCGCTCCCGTGCGCTGATGCTGCCACGGCTGACGGCGGCCGAGTCCGAGACGGTGGCTCTCGCGCTGACCGAGGTGAGCGCCCACTGGGCCGGTGAGGACGGCAGCGCGGTGCCTGCCCGAGTGCTGGAGGCGGCCGGTGGCAATCCGTTCTATCTGGAGCAGCTTCTCGCCACTGTCTCGGAGCCGGAGTCCGCGTACGGCGCCGACGGGCGCGGCGATCTGCCGCCCACGCTCCAGGCGCTGCTCGGCGCGCGTATCGACGCGCTCGGCGGCCCGGAGCGGGCCGCGCTCGACCTCGCGGCCGTCGTGGGACGGGAGTTCACCGCCGACGATCTGACCGCGCTCGCGGCCGTCTGTCCGGAGGGCGCGCCGGGCGGCCCGCTGCACGGCGGTCCGGCTTCGGCGGGCGCGGGGGCAGGCACGAGTACGGACGGCCGTCCGGAGGAGCCTGTCCGCTCGGCGCTGACGCGGCTCTGCCGACGCCGTCTGGTGCAGCCGGTGGGACGTACCGCCTCCGGTCGCGCTCCGCTCCGGTTCAGCAATGTCATCGTGCACGAGATCACCTACGAGTCCATGGCCAAACGGGTCCGGGCCGAGCGGCACGAGCACGCCGCCGAGGTACTGCCGGCCCGGACGGACGGTGAGAGCGGCGCTTCCCGGCACGCGACTGCCGAGCGTCCGTCTCCTGAGCGTCCGTCTCCTGAGCGCCCGTCTCCCGAGCGGGACGCGGCCGTGGCGGGCCATCTGGAGCGCGCCTTCCGCTACCGCGCGGAGCTCGGCGTACTCGACGCCCGTACGGAACAACTACGCCGCCGCGCCGCCCGGTTGCTCATCGCGGCCGGCTCCCGGGCGCTCGCCCGTTCCGATCTCGCCTGGGCCGGCACGCTGCTCGCACGGGCGGTGGAACTCTCGACGGGAACGGAAACGGGAAGGGGAACGGGAACGGGGACACGGGCAGGGACGGAGCCCGAGTGGGCCGAGGCCGCACGGCGCCTGGGCGAGGTACGGCTCGCCACCGGCCGGACCGACGAAGGCCGTGGCCTGCTGCTCGCCGTGCTCGACAACTCCCGGGAAACCGAGGGGAGTACGGGCACGGCGGACGTCCCGGCCGTGGAAGCGGCCCATGCCCGGCTCGCGCTGGCCGCCGCGCCTCCCGCCGATATGCCCGCAGACATCGCGGAGACGGCCCGGCTCACCCTGCCCGTGTTCGAGCGGGCCGGTGATGAACTGGGCCAGGCCAGGGCATGTATCCGGATGGCGCAGGAGCGCCAGCTCCAGGGCCGGCACGGCCAGGCCGACGCCCTGCTCACCCGCGCTCTCGACCACGCGGTGCGCCACGACGCCGAACCGGAGCGCGCCCTGGCACTCGGCGCCATCGGTGTCTCGCTGTGGCGAGGGCCCGAGCCGGTGCCCACGGCGCTGACGCGCGGCTGCGAACTGCTGGCCGAACACGGCGGCCCGCGGCCGACCGTACAACTGACGCTCAACTGTCCGCTCGCGGTCCTCGTCGCCCTGCGCGAACAGTGGGACGAGGCCCGTGCCCGGCTCACCGACGCCCGCAGGATCGCCGCCGAACTCGGCTATGCGGAGGGCGCTGTGGTGGTACCCATGTTCGCGGCGGCGGTGGAATCGCTCGCGGGCCGGGACGACCGGGCGCTCGATCTGCTGGACGAGGCGGCGGAGGCCGGACGCGGGCTCGGGGCCGGCGGACTGCTCGGAACGGTGACCCGCGAGGCCGCGCGTGTACTGCTGGACGCGGGCCGCGTGGACGAGGCCGAGGAGCGTCTCGCCTCGCACGCCACCACTGCCACATCCACGGCCACCACCGATCTGCCTCGCTCCGACGCGGCCGATCTCTACGGCGTCCTCGCCCGTATCTCCGCCGCGCGGGAGCGCGCCGAGGAGGCCCTCGCGCTGTCCGCACGCGCCGTGAGCGCCGCCGACGCGACCGACTCACCGGTCGTCCAGGCGGTCGCCCTGCTGGATCGCGCCGAGGTGCTGGGACGGCTCGGCCGTCGGCCGGAGGCACGGGAGGCCGCGGAGCTGGCGCGCGGACGGTTCGCGACGAAGAAGCATCTGCCCGGTCTGCGCCGGGCCGCGCGAACGGCGGAGTCGGTATGAGCGACAGCTACGGCGGGACCGGCGACCGGTACGGCGAGAGCCCGGGAAGCCGCACGACGGACGGTGCCAGAACGAGCGGCGACGGGACGGCGCACCGTCCCGGCCTGGTCTGGAGTCTGCGCGGCGAAGGCCCGCGGGATGTCCGGGTCACCGCCGACGCGCCGGCCATGCCCGCACCGTCCACCTGGGCCGGTGCCCGAGGGCGCGGGATCAAGGTGTGCGTCGTCGACTCCGGTGTGGAGCGGGACCATCCGCTGATCGGCGCCGTCGACGGCGCCTGGGCCGTCGTCCAGGACTCCGACGGGATCACCGTGGAGCGCACCGAGAGCGGCGACGCCTGCGGACACGGCACGGCCTGCGCGGGAATCATCCGCGCCACGGCGCCCGAGTGCGAGCTGTACAGCGTCCGGGTGCTGGGCAAGGGCTTCTCCGGAACCGGCGACATCATGCTCGCCGGTCTGCGCTGGGCCGTCCGCCAGGGCTTCGACGTGATCAATCTGAGCCTCTCCACCACCCGTACGCGCTTCGCGCCGGAGCTGCACGCCCTCGCCGACGAGGCGTACTTCCGCAGGACCGTGATCGTGGCCTCGGCCCACAACACGCCGGTGGAGAGCTTCCCGTGGCGGTTCGCCTCCGTCATCTCGGTCGGCAGCCACCGCGAGAGCGATCCGGAGCTCTATCTCTACAATCCGCGCCCTCCCGTGGAGTTCTTCGCGCCGGGCCAGGACGTACGGGTCGCCTGGCTCGGCGGCACCACGATGCGGACGACGGGCAACAGCTTCGCGACGCCGTACATCGCGGGCCTGTGCGCGCGGATCCTCTCCGAGCACCGCCGGATGACCACCTTTCAGCTCAAGACCGCTCTCTACCTTTCCGCAGCAAACGTCGAAGTCGCCGCCAGGGGTGCGCAGTGAGGGAAAGCAGTGCAGGGAACGAGTCCGCCGAGTCCACGGTGTCCGGCGCGTCGGCCGTGTCCGGCGTCGATCCGGTCGATCCGCTCTCCGCGGAGCTTCTGCGGTCCGTGGTGGATGTGGCGCGGGCCATCTTCGGAGCCGAGGCGAGTTCGGTGTTCCTGCTGGACGAGGCCGCGCACGAGCTGGTCTTCCAGGCGGTCTCGGGACGCGGCGAGGCGTTCCTGGTGGGACGGCGCTTCCCGGCGGACAGCGGTATCGCGGGCTGGGTCGTCACCTCGGGCGAGCCGATGATCGTCGCGGATCTGTCGCGCAGCGCCGCGTTCGACCGTGACTTCGCGAAGTCGACGGAGTTCGTGCCCGACGCGCTGATGGCGGCGCCGCTGATCCATGGCGACCGGGTCCTCGGCGTACTGGAAGTACTCGATCCGGCGCCGCAGGCCCGCTCCAGCCTCGGTGAACTCGATCTGCTCGCCCTGTTCGCCCGGCAGGCCGCCACGGCCCTGCGGCTGGCGGACGACCGCCGCGGGCCCGCGCGCACCGCGAGACCCGCGGATCCCGCTCCTTCGCCGGATCTCGCCGAGGGCCCGAGGTCCCGGGCGCTGGATCTGCTGGAGGACCTGCGGAGCGTCCTCCAGTCGCCCGTCTGACGGCGGGCGGCCCTTCCAGGACAGCCCTTCCAGGACGGCCCTCCAGGACGGCCCCACAAGCTTCCGGCCCCGGATCCCCGGAGCCGGACCGCGATCGACACCCAGAAGGAGGTGAACACCATGCAGAACACCATGAAGAAGACCGGATCCCTCAAGAAGATCACGGTGCGTGTTGCCGGCCCCGTCCGTCTGACGGCCGCCGCCAGCGCCATCTACGGCAACACCTGCGACCCGGGCACGCCCACCTTCCCGCCGCTGTTCCCGCACTGATCCGCCGGGGGGTGGGGGGGGCCGCCCCCCGGGGCCGCGCCCCCCCCACCGCGCCGAGCCACCGCAACTAGTTGGCGGTAGAGTAAAAAAAACGCGACGTGGGAATAGT
>NZ_JBHWGS010000003.1:48124-109579 GCF_042732975.1 Streptomyces sp. NPDC059743
CCCTACCTCGCCAACACCTTCCCCCCGGACCACCCACCCGGCCGTCCTTCTGGCCCCTGGTGGCCGGGGGGGGGGCTGCGCCCGCCGGCCCCCGCGCCCCCCACCCCTCGATCGCCGAAGGAACCCGTCATGAGTGGCACTGTCGAGTACGATCCCGGCGATGTCGATCTCGACCTGCCGGTCACTGTGCATCCGCTGGTCTATCTCGACGAGGGCGAGACGACCACGCTGGGACGTCCGGACATCGACGCGTATGTGATCCTGCCGTCCGACGGGGCCGAGTTGGTGCGCCGACTGGCCGCCGGGGACACTCCGCGCCAGGCCGCCCGATGGTACGAGACGACCTACGGCGAGGAAGCCGATGTCGCCGGACTCGTCGCCGATCTCGGCGAGGTGGGCCTGCTGCGGCTGTCCTCCGGAGGCACGGCCACCAGGGCCCCAGCGACCACGGACCCGGCCGACACCGCCACGAGCTCCGCCTCAGCAGGCTCCGCCGACGCGCGGGCCTCCGACGCACGGGCCGACGAAGGGCCCGTACGCTGGCAGCGGTTCGGGAAGGCCGTCTTCTCGCCGCCTGCCGCGGCCGTGTACGCCCTGCTGGTCGCCGCCGCCGTCACCGCCTCCGTACTGCGCACGGATCTCGCGCCGCACTACCGGCACATCTTCTTCTCCGACTACTACACCATTGTCGAACTCGGCCTGTTCGTCGGCCAGGTGCCGCTCATGCTGATCCACGAGGCGGCCCACGCACTGGCCGGCCGCCGCCTCGGTCTGCGTACCCGGCTGTCGATCGGACGCCGGCTGTACTTCGTCGTACTGGAAACCTCGATGGACGGTCTGGTCATCGTCGAGCGCGGCAAGCGGTATCTGCCGATGCTGGCCGGTCTGGGCGCCGACGCCGTGGTCTGGGCGGTGCTGACCCTCATCGCCGCAGGCACCCGGGAGTCCGACGGAAGCTTCTCCGCTCCCGGCAGAGTCTGTCTCGCGCTCGCCTTCAGCACGATCCTGCGCATGGTCTGGCAGATGTACTTCTATCTGCGCACCGATGTCTACTACTTGGTGACCACGGTGCTGGGCTGCACCGATCTGCACGGCACCTCCGTACAGGTGATGAAGAACCGCTACCACCGGCTGCGCGGCCGGACGGAACGGATCGTGGACGAGTCCGCCTTCGCGCCCGCCGACCGCAAGGCCGCCCAGTGGTACAGCTGGGTGATGCTCATCGGCTACGCGGTGATGCTCACCAGCGTGGTCGTGGCCGGACTGCCCACGGCGTACCGGTTCCTGACCGGTGTCTTCGGTCGGCTGACCGGTGACGCGGCGGCCGTCGAACTGGCCGACTCGGCCACGCTCGTGGCGCTCAACGTCCTCCAGTTCGGTGTCGTGGGCGTGCTGGCCGTACGGGCCCGACGGGCCCGGAAATCGACGCTCCGTCACATCAGCGAGTAGGAGAGCAGCCGTGTCAGACGTACCGCACCAGTGGATCCGCGCACGCCATCAGCACGACCGGCGACGGCTGCTCGCGGCCGGTGCCGAGGTGCCCGTACTCGCCGTACTCGACGCGCACCGGCGGCTGCGCGGGCCCTACTCGGCCGGCGGTGCCCTGCTGCGTACGGTCGTGCCCGAGGCGCTGCGGGACTGGCCAGCCCTCGTCGCCGCGCACGAGACGGAGATCCTCGCGCTCACACCGGAACTGCGCGGTGTGGTGCCGGCCACCCGGGAGACGCTCACCTCGCTGGCCGTGCCGAAGGAGCGGACGCGCTTCTACTCCCGGCTGCGCACCGCGCGGATCGCGCACGGTCTGACGGAGTTCCTGCACGGCCATCTGCGCCGCCTCGGCGACGGTCCTCGGCTGCTCCTCGTGGACAATGTGCACGAGGCCGACCCGACCGACCAGGAACTGCTCGCCATCCTGCTGCGCCGGGCCGATCCCGGTCTGCTGCGGCTGCGGATCGCCACGGCGGCCGACGAGTTGAACACTCCGCCCGGCCCGCTCGCGGAGCCTCTCGGCCCGGCCCTGGAGCGCTACGCGCACGTGATCACCGGCCGGGACACACCGCTGCCGCCGCTGCCACCGCTTCCCGCCGAGGACCTCGCGGCCCAGTGGGTGGCCGGTGACTGCACCGGTGACGATCCACGGCCGCGCGCCGCCTACGAGGCTCTCGCTCCCGCCGACCGGGCCGCCCTGCACGACGCGCGCGCCGACGCCCTCACGGCCGCCGGTGAACCGTCGCTCGCGCTCGGGGCCGTGCCGTACCACCGCGAACACGGCCGGGATCCGTACGGCGCCGGCGCGGGCGCCCTGCGTACCGCCCTGGACATCTGTGTGGACCTGGGCTTCTACCATGCGACGGTGGACTTCGCCGAGCGAGGTCTGGCGCTGGTCGACGCCACCACGGCACGGAGCGACTGGTGGGCGTTCACCACGAAGAAGACCACCTCCCTGGCCGCGCTCGGCCGGCCGGAGGAGGCGCTGGTGCTGTACGAGGGAGCGCGCGCGGCCACCGACAGTCCGATGGTCCATATGCAGGCCGCCTACGCCACCGCCATGATCCACACCCGGTATCTCCCTCGCGACGAGCAGGACCACTCGACGGCGCGGGCCTGGGCCAACGCCGCGATCGCCTTCGCTCAGGCGATCCCGGATCCCGGGGAGCGCGCCTTCCAGACCGTCTTCAACCGCAACGGGCTGGCCCTGGTCGCCGTCCACGAAGGCGAGTTGGAGGAGGCACTGCGGCTGGTCAGCGAGGGCATCGTCTGGCTGGACCGGAGTCTGGGCGCCTCCGAGCACGCGCTGCACCGCTCGGTGCTCAAGCACAACCGCTCGCAGGTCCTCATCGCGCTGGGCCGCTACGAGGAGGCCCTGGCCGATCTCGATGATGTGATCGCCGTCGACTCCAACCATCCGGAATACCACTTCGACCGCGGCAATCTGCTGCGCCGGCTGGACCGCCCGGCCGATGCCGTCGTCTGCTACGAGCGGGCGATGGCCCTGTCGCCGCCGTTTCCCGAAGTGGTCTACAACCGCGCGGACACCCGGCTGGAGCTCGGCGACATACCGGGCGCGCTGGCGGACTTCGGCTATGCCGTCGAACTCGATCCCGGCCGGGTGGACGCGTATGTGAACCGGGCGAGCCTGCGGTACGCGACGGACGATCTGGCCGGCGCGGGCCAGGACATCGGCGCCGGTCTCGAACTCGAACCGGACAACGCGCCTCTCCTCTGTCTGCGCGGTCAACTGCTCGCGGTCTCGGACGCGGACGCCGCCCATACGGCACTGAGCGGCCTGGTCGCCGCCCGTCCCGACTACGCTCCGGCCTGGGCGGCCCGGGCGACGGTGTCCTACGAGCGTGGCGAACTCATGGACGCGATCGAGGACTTCGGCCGCTCGCTGGCTCTTGAGGACACGGCTGATGTCAGATTCAACCGTGGAGTCGCGTATCTGGAGGCGGGAGATCCCGACAAGGCGCTGGCCGATCTGTCGGCGGCGTTCGAGGCCACCGGCGACCCCGAGGCCCAACTCCACCTCGGTGTCTGCCTGTTGAAGCTGGACCGCCCGGCGGAGGCCAGGGCGGCTTTCCACCGCTGCGTCGAGGAGGATCCGGACCTCGCGGCCCGGGTCGAGGCGCTGGACGTCCGTCACGGCTGAGCGGATGGCGCACGGTGATGGCGCGGGGTGCCCTTCCGGCACTCGCCCGCGCCATCACCGTACGGCGCTCCCGCGCCCGTCGCTCAGGTCGCTCAGGTCGCTCAGGTCGCTCAGGGCTGGAGACGCCGGACGGTCCATCCTTCGCCCTCGCCCGCGCGCTCGTAGCGCAGCCGCTGATGCAGTCGGTCCTCGCCGTTGGCCCAGAACTCCACGGTGTCGAACCGCAGCAGATACACGGCATAGCCGTCCGGGCGCGGCAGTACGCCGCCGATCGCGGCGAGGCGGTCGATCTCGGCCCGCATGGCCTCGATGTCGACCAGTTCCTCGCTCTGGCGGGACACCACCGACGCCGGATGCGTGAACACCGGGCGGCTCAGCCATTTCTCCTCGGCCCGCTCGGTCCCGAGGAGTTCCACCGCGCCGCTGACCACCACCTGCTGGCTCGTCTCACGCCAGTACAAGGTGCCCGAGGCCCATGGGTTCTCGCTGATCTCGCGGCCCTTCTGGCTGCCGAGATGAGTCGCGAAGACGATGCCCTCGTCCGTGATCTCGTTCACCGCGACGATCCTGCTCGACGGCCGGCCACGCTTGTCGGCGGTGGCCAGGGCCAGCGCCGTGGGTTCACGTACGCCGACCTGTACGGCGGTGTCGTACCAGCGCCGGAAGAGCCCGGACGGTCCGGACGGCGGGTTGTCGTACTCCGGGAACGGGAGCTCGATCGATCCGGTGAGCGTTTCCGATCTGCCTCTGGTCATGGTGGCCTCCGCGGAGAGTGAAGTGTCCGTACGGACAACGGAGTCGATGTCCGAGGAGATCAGACCAGGGCGGTGCCCCACGCGAACAGAGCACCTGTCCAACAGCGCGCTTGTCCAACTGCTTTGCATACCACGACCGGTTCCCGCCCGGTCACCTCGGCGAGGAAGTGAAAGAGGTTATGCGTCAAAGAATCGTAATTGTCGATGATCAGAGCCCGCACGATGATTCCGTAGAGAGTGATGAGGAGGTCTCCGGGACGAATGACGGGAACGGTGGCGTCAATTCTTCATACAGACTTCGTAAAGTACGAGTTCGACCGTCTCGTCGCCCTCGGTCAAATCACGCCGCCGCACCGGACGCAGAGTCCGTCCGCATTCCTCGGCGAGCCGCCGCAGCAGACCGAGATCGCCGCGCTCGCTGAACTGGAGGAGCACGGTGCCGCCCTCGGTCAGCAGACCGGGCGCCTCGGCCAGATAGCGGCGGTGCGCACGGTAGCCGGGATCGACATAGGCACGCTCGTGGTCGGCCTGGTACTCGTACTCGTCGGGCGCCAGCACATAGTTGGAGTGCCAGTAGACGGTGTCGAAGCGCTCCTCGTCGCCGACCGCGTCGAAGAGATCGCCGTGCAGCGATACGAGCCGGTCGGCGACGCCGTGCCGGTCGGCGTTCATGGCGGTGTTCCGTACGGCCTGGGCACTGATGTCCGTGGCCACCACCCGCGCACAGCCGGCCAGCGCGGCGGAGACCGCGATGACGCCCGTACCGGCGCCGATCTCCAGGAACGTACCGTCCCCGCGGAACGCGAGGCCCGTATCCGGGTCCTGGTCCCGGTCCGGGTCCCGTGCCTCCGGGAGTCCCAGCAGTTCCATGGCGACGGCGGTCGTGGGCGAGTGGACCGGAGCGAAGACGCCGACCAGCAGATCCCATTCACGGCCGGCCAAGACGAACACATCCGGCCTGTTCTCGTTCGCCTGAGATGCCCTGCTTCGAGCGAGCGAACTCGTATAACTCGCGATTTCTGTCATCCCCACCCCTGGTAATCCCGCGGACTTCGCTCTCCGCGATGCCCAGCCGTGATCATTTCCGAGTGCCCTGGTGGCCGGAAGGTCGCCCCGCGACAGCAGCGGCCGGTCATATGGTGGTCGGAGCACCATGGAGAATCCCGTTCGGGAACGCGCGGCTTGACCCGGGTAAATCACATAACTAAAGTCCGGCTGATGATCTTGGCGCGAGAGGTTCTAGGGGGGAACTGATGAACTCCGAGGATAGGAGCGCCGGTTCTCAGGTGCTGGCGATCCTGGAACTGCTGGCCGACGAGGCGCCCACCAGAAGCTTCGAGGACCTGCTGCGGGAGACACGGGAGCGCTCGCCCGACGACGCCCGGCTGCCCCAGCTCGAACGCGCGGTCCGTCTCGCGCTGGACATCAGGACCAGAACCGAGCAGCGCCGCCGACGCCAGTCCGCGCTGGCCGCGCTGGTCGACGTCCTCCAGGACATGACCTTCCAGGAGGCACTGGACGGCCGGCTCAGTGTGGTCACCCGGCACGCCAGACGGCTGCTCGACTTCGACATGGCGTATGTCAGCCTCCGGCTCCCGGACGGCAGCAGTTATGTCCACAAGTCCGACGGAGACACCACCGCGCTCAATGTGGGACTGGAGATGGGCCCTGGGCAGGGGCTGGGAGACATGGCCCAGGAGCGCGGCGCGCCGTTCTGGACGCCCGACTATCTCGGCGACGACCGGTTCCCGCACTCCGACGCCATCGACGAAGTCGTCGTCTCCGAGGGCCTGCACGCGATTCTGGCGGTGCCGATGACCTATGACGGCCGGACCGTGGGAGCGCTGTACGGCGCGTGCCGGGCGGTCCGGCACTTCTCGCCGGACGAGGTCAGTCTGCTGCGCTCGCTGGCCGATCTGTCCGCCTCGGTCATCGACGCGACCCGCCGTATGGACCGGGTACGGGCGGAGCTGGACCGGGAGCGGGCCGAGAACTCCCGTATCGCCGCGGCCCTTTCCGAGAGCCGCTCACTGGCCGGCGTCCAGGCCTCGCTCTCCGGCATGTGTCTGGAAGGAGCCGATCTGTACGACATCATCCGGCTGGCGGCGACCTCGCTGGGCGCCGATCTCATGGTGCGCAACGCGCACGGGCAGGTACTGGCCTGTACCGGCGAGGTCCCGGACGTCGACACGGCCACCCTGGTCGGCGCCATGGTGGGCTCCCATACCTCCACCTCCGTGGTCGAGCTGGCCGAGAATCTGTGGGCGGCCCATGTCACCACCGGAGTGGAGGGCCCGGGAGTGCTGATCTGCAAGAGCCCGGGCCCGCTGACCGACGAGGGACGGCGGCTGCTGTACTTCACCGCCCAGACCGTCGCCATGGCGCTGCTCCTGCGGCACAATCTCGCGGCGGCGGCCGGTCCGGCCCGTGACGAGTACCTCAACGACCTGCTGTCCGGCGCCCTCCAGCCACCGCGCCATCTCGCCGAGCGCGCCCGCAGGCTCGGGCTCGATCCCACCGCACCGCATGTGGTGGTCACGCTGCGGCCCGAGGGCGGCAAACAGGGCGAGGCCGCCATCTGGGCCTCCTCCTACGCCTACCGGCTCTCCGGCCTCAAGACTCTGCGCGGCGAGTGCGTGGTGCTGTTCCTGCCCGGCTCCGATCCGTCGGCCGCCGCCACGGCGGCGGCCGACGAGCTGTCCCCGCTGCTGGGCCACGCGGTCTCGGCGGGCGCGGCGGGCCCGGTACGGAATCTGGCGGCGGTCGGCAAGGCCTACCAGGAGGCCCGCCGATGTCTCGACACTCTGGTCGCGCTGGGCGGCGTCGGCGGCGCGGCAGCCGCCGGGGATCTGGGATTCCTCGGTCTGCTGCTCTCCGACAACCACGATGTCGACGCCTTCATCACCTCGGCCGTCGGACCGGTCATCGAGTACGACGCGCAGCGCTCCACGGATCTGCTGCACACCCTGGACGCCTATTTCGCGTCCGGCGGCAGCCCGACCCATGCCGCACAGGATCTCCATGTGCACACCAATACGGTCGCCCGTCGGCTGGAGCGGGTCACCGAACTGCTCGGACCGGACTGGCAACAGCCCGCGACCGCGCTGGAGATCCAGCTCGCGCTGCGTCTCCAGCGGGCCCGTCACAGTGTCTACCGGCCCAGCACCTCACCGTCCCGGCCGGCTCAGGCCGACCGGTGCGCGTAGTCGGACGGCCGGGAGGCCGCGTCGATCAGGGCCGACACGGCATGGGCGGCGGAGGCGAGCGTGATGTGCCGGTGCCAGCCGTTGAACGAGCGGCTCTTGAAGTCCCTGAGTCCCATCTCCGCACCGCTCGCCGCGAGTTCACGGCAGGACCTGCCGCCCAGTCCGGCCATCCGCAGCAGGGCGCCGGTCGACATCGACGTCATATTGGTCACCCAGAGGGCGTCCGGCACACTGCGGGTGCCGTGCCACTCGGCGAGCAGCACCAGTTCGCCGCCCTCCTCGCCCGTACCGGCCCTGCGCCGGCCCGCCGCCGGGCCCACGGCCTCCACGGACAGGGCCACCGCCAGCGTCCCAGGCGATCCGGCGCCCACGCCTGAACGTTCCGTCAGGCCCACCCGCCGACGCAGTCCCCGGGCCGCCACCGCGATCTGCTGGGCGGTGAGCCGGCCGCCCGCGTGACCGGGCAGCGCGGGATCGTGGACGACGAACCGGACCGTGTCACCGACCCGGGCGATCACCGGGATCCCGGCCCGGGTGAACCTGCCCATGGTGGTGGTGACATGGCCGACATGTGCGTTCAGCACCACAGGGCGCGGCGGCACCTTCCAGGAGCCCAGTACGTCCAGCACCGCCTCGACCGCGCACTCCTCCAGCGTCTCCTCACCGGCGCCGTCCGGGATCTCGGCCTGCCGACGCCGTGTCTCGTCCCGCAGCCAGGAGTCCGGCAGGAACAACCGCCAGCTCACCGGGGTGTTGAGGGATTCCGAGGCGTACCACACGCCGAAGGCCCGCTGTCCGCGGAAGGTTCCCAGAACGGGATCGAGGACCTGGTCCACACCGACCGACAGATCGCCCGCCTTGGGGATCGGCATGGGATGCACCACCCAGGCCTGCGGCGGACTGAGCCGCGAGAGATGGCCCGCCAGGGCCTCCCGGACGGGCTTCCAGTCCCAGGTGGAGCTGCTGATGAAGTGGTGCATGCTCTGTTCGGCCGCCGAACCGCCCATATGCGCGGCTATGTTACGGATGGACTTGCGGCCCTGGGTCTTCAGCGACCCGAGCAGATACAGCTCGCCCTTGCGTCGCTGGTCCCTTCTCGGGAAGGACGCGAACAGCACATCCGCCAGCTCCCTGGTCGCCGCCTCCCGCAGATCCCCGTGCTCTTCGACCGCCATCCGCCACCGGGCGCCGGCCACATCATGTACGGCCGCCGCACCCTCATCGAACGACACGGTCACTGTCTCCTCTTCTGGTGCTGAGATTCCGGTCCCGCTCCACACTGTCCGACCGGGCGCGCCGCGCAGAGGTGGGCCCACGCCCTAACAGGGCCTCCGTCCGGTGGTGGGAACACCTCGGCCACGTCAGCGCCTCCGGCCCGTCCGGCACGGCCCAGGTGCCGAGGCCACACCGGCCACACAGGTGTCGGTCGACAGGCTGCGGTCCTGACAGCGACGGGCGTCCCGACTCCGTACCCGTACCCGTTGCCGGCGCCTACGCGGCGAAGGTGGCCGGTTCGCCGATATGGGCCGCCGCCGTGCGCCAGGCGGCGGCGACCGCGCGGTGGGCGCAGGCCGTGGCGACGGTCCGCTCACCGGGCAGCCGCACCGGAGCACCGATGTGGACATGGAGGTCCGGGCGCCGCAGCGGAGCGGTGACCAGGCCCGCGAGCTGTTTCGTACGGCTCCCGGAGACGAGCCGGCGCGCGCCGGCCTGGCCGAGCGGGACGACCGGAGCGCCGGTGGCCCGCGCCAGACGCGCGATACCGCTGCGGAAGGGCCGCGGCGCGGCTTCGCCGGCGTCCTTGCGGTGCGGGAGGCCGCCCTCGCCGTAGAGCAGGACGAGACGGCCCGCGGCCAGCGCGTCCATGGCGTCCTCCAGTGCGCGGGCGGCCCGCGGATCACCGCGGTACACCGGCACATAGCCGTCCCTGGTGAGTGCAGCGGCAAGGAGCGGGATCCGCCACAGTCCGGCGGCGGCCAGGACGACGGGCTCCACGCCGAGGCGGTGCAGGGCGGCGAGAACGACCGCCGGATCGCTGAGCGAGGTGTGGTTCGCGGCGATGATGCTGCCGGGCCGCAGCTCGGCGTCGGCGTCGGTCGTGACCGTCAGCTGCCCGAAGAGCGGTACGACGGCTCCGGCGATACGGCTGAGCATGAACGGCCCTCCGGTGGCGGTGAGTTCGGCTCCTCATCGTCGCCCGGTACCGCCCGGACGGCGTGAGTACGCGTACTCAAAGAGCCGAGACCGGCCGTGGCCGGATGTCACATGTTCTGCGCGGCCCATGTCCTGAAGTCGGTGGTGGGCAGTCCGAGCGCCCGCGCGTACTCCGGTCGCGCCGGAGAGCCGACCTGGTTCTGCCATTCGTGTGCGACGCCCCATTCCGGCATGCCCTGCGCGACAGCCTCCGCCAGGCTCAGGGACGGAGCGGTCAGCTCCACGCCCAGCACGTCTGAGAGCACCTGGGCGATCTGCCTCATCGTCAGTCGCTCACCGGCCAGTTCCAGCTCGACCTGGTGGAATGCGGCGGGATCGAGGACAGCCGCTGCCGCCGCCGCGCCGATGTCGCGCAGGGCGATGAGGGAGAGAGTGGTGTCCGGTTTGATGATGGTCAGCAGCCGGTCCTCGGTGCCATGGGCGAACAGGAAGGACGGGCGGACGAAGTTCTCCATGAAGAAGCCCGGCTTGAGGATCGTCCAGTACGCGAAGCCCGCCTGCCGCACCAGGTCCTGGATCGCCGTCTTGGTCTCGAAGTAGTGCTCCATCGTCTTCCAGCGGCCCTCCTGCCAGCCCGGCGCGGTGCGATGGGCGCCGGCGCCGGAGACGGAGGTGTGGACGAACTGAGGTACGCCCGCGTCTCGGGCCGCCCGCACGAGGTTGGTGGCATGGACCAGCTCGGAGTCGCCTTCGAGATCGTTCATGTCGGGCATCTGCACCGAGAACACGGCACGTGTGCCCTCGGCGGCCCGCCGCACCGAATCGCGGTCGTAGAGATCACCGCGCACCAGTCGCGCACCGAGCGCCTCGACCGCCTTGGCACGCTCGGACTCGGGATCGCGTACGAGGGCCCGTACGGGAACGCCCGCGGCGAGCAGAGCGCGAGCCGTGGCTCCTCCCTGCTTGCCGGTGGCACCGGTGACGAGGACGGGTGTGGTGTTCTGGTCCATGACCATGCCATCTCCTGGACAGACTAAACGGGGAGGCCCCCCACTTACGTACGAGTAACATACGGAGGGCCGCCCCACTTAGCAAGCCGAAGGGAATCCCGTGTCCAAAGGGTTCAGAGGCTCCACGGACGGAGCAGCGCCGAAGGCGTCCGGACGCGCGATGCGTGCGGACGCCCGGCGCAATTACGAGCGCATCCTCGCCGCGGCCGAGGCCGAGGTGGCCGAGCACGGCGTCGATGCCTCCCTGGAGGAGATCGCCCGCAAGGCCCAGGTCGGCTCCGCCACGCTGCACCGTCACTTCCCGAGCCGCTGCTCGCTGCTGGAGGCGGTCTTCCGCGGCCGGGTGGAGGTCCTCTGCGAGCAGGCCCGTGAGCCGGCCCGGGACACCGATCCCGGGACCGCACTCATGGACTGGCTGCGGGCGGTCGGCGGCTATGCCGCGTCCACCCGCGGTCTGGCCGCCTCACTGGTCCACGCGGGCCGACACAGCGAGCGGACAGACCCGGAGAGCTGCCTCGCGATGCTCACCGAGGCGGGTGATCCGCTGCTGCGACGCGCCGTCGAGGCCGGCGCGATCAGCTCCGCCGTGTCCGTCAGGGACTTGCTGACACTGGTCAACGGCATCTCGCTGGCCACGGAGGAGCACCTGGACAGCGCGGCCGAGACCGATCGGCTGCTCCTCCTGCTCCTCACCGACGGAATCCGCCCACGCGTACACGGCTGACGCGCGCCGCGGAGCCGCCATGACGGGCCGTTACGGACGGAGAAAGCCCCGTACAGATAAGCCCCGTACAGATCAGCTCCGGGCGAGACCGGAAACCTCCTGAGGGCCGGTGGAGACAGGAGCCTGGTCGACGGACCGCGTCTTGCCGCCCGGGATCGCGAGAGTGACGGCCGCCGCGACCAGCGCCACCACGCCTCCGATGATCATGCCGGTACGGAAGCCGTTCTCCGAGGGAATCTCGAATCCGCCCATCCGGACGGTCATCTGCGCCAGGACGACACCGACGACCGCGGCGGAGACCGAGGTGCCGACGGAACGCATCAGGGCGTTGAAGCCGTTGGCGGCGGCCGTCTCGGACTGGGGCACGGCGGACATGATGAGCGCGGGCATGGCGCCGTAGGCGAGAGCGACACCCGTACTGCCGATGCAGACGACGATCATCAGTCCCCAGGCCGAGCCCATCAGGAAGAGGGACGAGGCATAGCCGGCGGCGATGACCAGCGAGCCCACGAACAGGGTGACCTTCGGGCCACGGGCCGCCGACAGCTTGGCGCCCACCGGCGAGAGGGCCATCATGAACAGACCGCCGGGCACCATCCACAGGCCCGCGGCCAGCATGGACTGGCCCAGACCGTAGCCGGTGGCCTCGGGCATCTGGAGCAGTTGCGGCACGATGAGCGACTGGGCGTACATGGAGAAGCCGACGACGACCGAGGCGAGGTTCGTCAGCAGGACCTGACGCTTGGCCGTGACCCGCAGATCGACCAGCGGATCGTTGACGCGCAGCTCCCACCGGCCCCACAGCAGCAGCAGTACGACACCCGCGGCGGACAGTCCGAGAGTGGTGCCGCTCGTCCAGCCCCAGTCGGCGCCCTTGGAGACCACCAGCAGCAGGGACAGCAGTCCCGCGCCCAGACCGACGGCGCCCACATAGTCGAAGCCGCCACGCCCGGTGGTCTCGATGTCCGGTACGAGCCGCCAGATCAGCACGCCGACCAGCGCGCTGAGGCCGGCCGCTCCCCAGAACAGGATGCGCCAGCTCGCGTTCTCGGCGACGGCGGCGGCGATCGGCAGACCGAGCGCGCCGCCGATCCCCAGGGAGGCGCTGATGAGGGCGATGGAGGAGCCCACGCGCTCGGTCGGCACGATGTCGCGGACGGCGCTGATGCCCAGCGGGACGATGCCCATGCCCATGCCCTGGAGGGCCCGTCCGATCACCATCGGTACGAGCGAGTCGGCCAGGGCGCACGCCACCGAGCCCGCCACCAGGGGCAGCACACAGATCAGCAGCATGCGCCGCTTGCCGAACATGTCACCGAGCCGACCGACCACCGGAGTGCAGATGGCTCCCGCCAGCAGGGTGGCGATCACCGACCAGGAGGCATTGGAGGGGCTGGTGTGCAGGATCCCGGGCAGCTCGCCGATCAGGGGCACCACCAGGGTCTGCATCAGGGCGGCGACGATTCCGGCACTCGCCAGCACCATGACGATCACGCCGGGTGGTGTGCTGCGGCCGGAGCCGGACTGTTGGTCGTTCACTGTGTTTCCCTCCACGGACAAGGATGTGCATCATACAAACGATAGGCATCATACATGCGATATGCGCTATGCATATCGCGTGGTATACAAGAGGAACGAGCCAGCGAAGAGACGATGAAGGATGGTCGCTGTGGAGAGGGAGAGCCGACGGCTTGAGCGCGAGTTGATGCTCCTGGGACGCCACTCCGCGTCTCCCCGGGGCAAGCGCGACGGCGGTCTGATGGACCGCAGCGCCTATCTGCTGCTCACCAGGATCGAGGTCGAAGGCCCGATGTCGATCGCGCAGCTCTCGGACGCCTTCGGACTGGACGTCTCAACGCTCAACCGGCAGACGTCCGCGATGCTCCGGGACGATCTGGTCGACCGCGTACCGGATCCCGACGGCGGTATCGCCCGTAAGTTCCGCATCACGAACACCGGACGGAACCGGCTGCACACCGAACGCGACCGCGTGGTGAACGGCCTCGGCAACCTCATCGCGGACTGGGCGCCGGAGGACGTCACGGCCTTCACCGACGCGCTGGAACGCTTCAACTCCGACATCGAACGCCACCTGGGCCGCCCGTGGCCCCGGCCCGCCGCCGAGAACTCGCCCTCGGACCGTGCGTAGGTATATCGGTTTCGGCCTTCCTGTCGCGTGACGAACGATCACATCGACGGTCCGTGCTACCAAATGATCGCGGCCAACATCGAGTTGGGCGCGGTCACACCCCCCATGGAACGGACGGAATCGATCGTGACTTCATCAAGGAGCTGGCGTGCCCGGACCGCCGGCGTGGTGCTGGGCGCACTCGTCGGCGCGGGACTGACGGTCTCGCCGAGCGTGGCCGCCGCGGTTCCGGTCGTCAACTGCCCTTCCGCGGCCTGTACTCAGGTCGCCGGCGGGCTCGGCGAGCCGGTGAGTTCCGCCTATGACGCGAACGGAAACGCCTACATCACGTATCAGAACGGCGATCTGCGCAAGGTGAATCTGGCGACCGGTGCCACCGGTACGGTCGCGCGCGGGCTCGGCAATCTGCGCGGCATCGATGTGGACGGCGCCGGCAACGCCTACGTGGGCGACTTCGACGGCAATCTGTGGAAGGTGGACCTCGGCACCGGATCGCGTGGACTCCTCGCCTCCGGGCTCGGTCCGCTGCACGGCATCGTCCACAGGGCAGGTACGACGTATGCCACAGGCGGCAGCGGCAAGCTCTACGAAGTGGCGCAGGGCGGAGCCGTCCGGGTCGTCGCCTCCGGGCTCGGGCTGTCCCAGGGCATAGCGCTCGACGGCAAGGGCCTGGCATACACCGCCGACATGTTCACCGGGCGCATCCTGGAGACGAACCTGGCCACCGGTGCCAGCAGGAGCGTGGCGAAGGAGTTCTACGAGCCGGCGTCGATCTCGGTCGCGGCCGACGGCCTCGTCTACTTCTCCGTCGGCGACCAGGTGACCCGGCTGAATCCGGCCACCGGCCAGGGCACACAGATCGCGAGCGTGCGCGGGCTCAACTCCGTCATCTTCCGGCTCGACGGCAACGGCGACGCCTATGTGGCACAGGTGACCGGCGGCGGCTCGCTCTGGAAGATCAAGGGCCTGACGCGGTTGTAGCGCGTACGGCATGCCCGTACAGCACGCGCGTACGGACCGTGTACGGGCATGCCCGTACGGCACACGCCTACGGCACGCTCCCGCGCGCCGGTGGTGTCAGCCGATGCTGAGCCGGCCGCCCGCCACTTCCAGTACTTCGCCGGTGATGTAGCTGGCGCGGTCGGAGGCGAGGAAGACCACGGCCTCGGCCACTTCCTCGGGCTCGGCGACCCGGCCCAGCGCGGTGGTGTCGGCGATGGTCTTCAGGGTGGCCGGGTCCATCGCGTCGGTGCCGAGAGTCCGGGTCGGGCCGGGTGCGACGGCGTTGACGCGAATGCCCTTGTCCGCGTACTCGGCGGCCCAGATCTCCGTCAACTGCTCCAGGGCGGCCTTGGAAGCGCCGTACATACCGGCGCCCTTGGTGGCGACCGAGGCGGCGATGGTGCTGATGTTCACGATCGATCCGTGTCCACGCGCCGCCATGCCCGGCGCCAGCTCACGGACCAGCAGATACGGAACCTTGGTGTTCAGGTTCATATGCAGGTCGAACAGTTCGTCGGTCATCTGCGAGGTGGGCAGGAACTTGTAGACGCCCGCGTTGTTGATCAGGATGTCGATCTCGCCCGCCTCCTGCGCCAGCCGCAGCACTTGCGCGGTGTCGGTGAGATCGGCCTCGATGAACCGGCCCCTGCCGCCGGCGGTCTCGATCTCGGCCACGACATCATGGCCGCGCTGAGCGTCGCGGCCGTGTACGAGGGCTTCCGCTCCCTCCCGCGCGAGCTGAAGGGCCACGGCCCGGCCGATGCCGGCGGTGGCGCCAGTGATCAAGGCGGTCTGTCCGGAGATATCCATGTCGCTCCCATCGGACGGCGGGCCGAGTTGGCACCACTTCCAACGTATCCGCACCGTGGCGACCGCGCCTGACGCACGAGTGTGCCCAGCACAGTGGAGGCGCACGTGGCACAAGATCGCGCGACATCGTTGTCAGGACGGTGCCGCAGACGCTCGACTCCGGCAAGCGTGTGAAGTCCGTCGTCCTGCCGCAGGGCACCGACCGTGGCGTCATGCATGTCTTCGATGTCGCGCTCACATAGGAAGCAGGGCCGGGGGCTGTTCCATCCAGTCCCCGGCCCTGCCGCTCCGTCCCCGGCGCGTTACTTCGTCAGATACGCGTCCAGCACCGTCTGCGAGAAGACGTTCCCCGCACGGTCCTTGACATCGGCCCGGAACGAAACCGTCCCGCCCGCCGCCGGGTTGACCACCTTGACGCGTCCGTCGCGTACCGCCGCCTTCGACCACGACGTACCGCCGTCGTACGAGACGGACACCGTCAGGGACGTGAGGTTCCGGCCGGCCGCCGAGCCCTGGACGGTGACCGGCACACTCTGCGTGGCGCCCGCCACGGCCCGGGAGTCCAGGCCGAGTTCGGGCGTGTAGCGCACCACGCTCGCGGGCAGGGCCGTCGGCTTCGCCGTGCGTCCCGAGGTGAACTCGGCCGACCAGCTCACCCGCGTGCTGACCGCCGATACGCCCGTGGTGGCGCGGCCGACGGTGGTGACCAGCCGGTATCGCGCCTTCTCCGCAGGGAGATCGAAGCTCACCGTGTCCAGGACGCCGTCGGCCGTGGCGTACTCCTCGCCGTCGCGGTACAGCGTGGTGGACGCGGTGGCCGGATCGTACAGACTGCGCCCGTCATGTCCGGCGCCGTCGGCGAAGGGACGTATCGCACCGGTCAGCCGGTCGCCGTCGCGCGTCAGTCCGCCGCCCTCGACAAGCGCGGGCCCGAAGACCGCGGTGTTGAAGTCCTCGGTGTACGACCTGCCGCCGCGGTACACCTGGGACGGAATGCCGTACTGCGCCTCGGCCGTCCCGCCGCGCCGCTGCTGGAAGGTCCGCTGCCACGCGTAACCGCCCTGGAGATATGTGGTGGTGGTGCTCGCCAGATCGGTGAAGGTGACCGGTACGGAGGTCGGGAAGTCCGGCGTCGAGGCGATCTGGCCCCAGCGGCCTCCGGTGACCGAACCGCCCGTGTTGACCGTCACCTTCGCCAGGTCCCTGGCCTTCGCGTGCTGGACGTGTCCGGTGTAGAAGCCGTTCTTGAGGGTGTCGGCGAGCAGATAGTCCGTGCCGTCGCCCGCCCAGGAGGAGAGCAGATACGAACTCACCGTGCCCGGCCTGGGCTTGGGGCCGACCTGCTGGGTACGGAAGCCCTCCGACAGATGGCCTATGTAGAGAATGATCGGTCCCGGTGCCTCCTGCGGCGAGATGGTCAGGAATCCGGACTGGAACGAGGCGTCCGGATCGGACGGTCGCATATCGATCAGCTCGGTCTCGCGCGCGTCGACCGCGAGCACCGTGTCCTTCGTCAGTTCGAGCCGAGGCGCGGCGACCCAGTCGTCGCCGATGTACACGAGGTCCGGGCTGAGCAGCGGGACCTCGCCGAGGACGGTGTAGACACCGCGCGGCAGACGCACCTGGGCCGAGCCGTTCTCGCCCGACACCCGGACCATGGTCTGCGCGCCCAGGTCGTAGACGAACGCCGTCCAGTCGCCGCCCGCCGGTGCGGAGCCGTCGCGGGCCGTTGCCTTCAGCGTGAGGTTGTACATCTCGCCCTCGCGGAGGACGGCTCCCGCAGTACGTACGCTCTGGCCGCCGCCGGTCGCGGTGACGGCGAGGCTGTAGACGCCTTCGGTATCGCCGCCGAGCCTCGGATCGGCCGTGATGTCGACGGACGCGGTGCCGTCGGCCGGGACGGTGAGCCGCGAGGCGCCGAGGGTGAAGAAACCGGCCGGTGCGTCGGCGCCCGTCGGGCCCGTGGCGGTGGCCGCGAGATCCAGGGTGAGCGGCTCGGTGCCGGTGTTGCGGTAGATGAGCGATCTGGTGATCGGCTGGTCGTCGGTGTGCGGCCAGGCCGGAGCGCCGAAGCTCAGCGAGGCGGGCTCGGTGACCACGCTCTGGGTGATGGCGTGGGTCACATCGACCCGGCCGCTGCCCTGCTCGACCGCGCTGTACGGGCCGGGCTTCGCGGAGCCGGTCAGCGCCGCCTTGAGCCGGGGACCGCTCCAGTCGGGATGCTGCTGGGCGAGCAGCGCAGCCGCGCCGGCCACATGCGGAGTGGCCATGGAGGTGCCGTCGAGCGTCACATAGCCGGGCCCGGGACGCGGCACGCCCGGATTCTGGTCGATGACACTGCCCTTGGCGGAGGCCGCGGTGATGGCGACACCGGGCGCGGTGATGTCGGGCTTGAGCCCGCCGTCGCCGATGCGCGGACCTCGCGAGGAGAAGTCGGCGAGCGTGTCCTGCTTGTCGACGGCGCCGACGGTGAGCGCGCCGTCGGCGGTGCCCGGTGTGCCGACGGTGGAGTCGCGCGGCCCGGAGTTGCCGGCCGCGATCACGAACAGGGCTTTGGCGGAGAGCCTGTTGACGGTCTCTTCGAGCGGGTCCACACCTGGAGTGTCGGGACCGCCGATGGAGAGGTTGACGATCTTCGCGCCCTCTGCGACGGCCCACTCCATACCGGTCATGATCGCGGACTCGGTGGCCGCGCCCCGGTCGCCCGCCACCTTGCCGATGAGCAGTTGGGCGCCGGGAGCGACGCCCTTGTACTGGCCCTTGGACTGCGCGCCGGTCCCGGCGACGATGGAGGCGACATGGGTGCCGTGACCGTAACGGTCCATGATGTCGGCGGAGTCGGCGGAGGTGAAGTTCTTCCCGGCGACGATCTGGCCCGCGAAATCAGCGTGGTTGGTGTCGACACCGGTGTCCAGAACGGCGACCTTCACGCCCTTGCCGTCATGTCCGGCGGCCCATGCGCTCGGCGCGCCGATCTGCGGGACGCTGACGTCGAGCGTCGTCCTGAGCAGACCGTCGAGCCGTACGGAGCGAACCCCGGAGGCGAGCCGCAGGCCTCGCGCGGAGCGCGCGGTCAGCGAGTCCCACGCCTCGGCCGCCGCACTCGCCCGTACGGTCAGCGCCTCGCTGTCGACGGTGTCGATCTCGGCCCGTACGGTGGTGCCGTCCTGCGCCCGCAGCCCTTCGCGGGCCGTCCGGCCCGCCGACTCGCGCGCGCCGGAGCCGGCGTACGAGACGAGCAGCGGCACACCGTCGCCCGTGAGCATCCGGTACTCGGGACGGCTCAGCTCGGTGACGTCGAAGAGCCGGATGTCCAGCTTGTCCGTGGCGATCAAGCCGGCCGCGTCCGCCGGGAGTACATACGAGTGGCCCTTGACCTCGCGCATCTGGACCGGCACCGAGGCGCGTCCCGGAGCGGGCCGCAGTCCGACCGTCTTGCCGTGCGCGTCGACAAGGACTCGGTCACCGGTGATCAGAGTGATCTCGTGAGTGGAATCGGCGCCCAGCGGCGTGGCGGTGGTAGGCGGGCCGGCCGCCGCCGTGCCTGTCTGGGCCGTCGTCATCAAGGTGAGTGCCGCCGCGCCCGCGATGACGGCGGCGGCGGTGCTGCTCCCTGGTATCCGTGTCCTGCGCGATGCTCTGCGCAACGTGCCCCCTTGCCCAGTCGGGGCAGCCTGGTGCGCCCCGGACGGAGGTGCCGAGGGCATGGATCCGCTGCCCTTGGCGCGGACACGCTAAGAGCTTCATGATCGTCCCGTCAATCAGGCGAAAAGGAGCATAAGGGAGCAGGTAACGACGATTGGTCCAGACCCTTCATGGATGTGCAGCGCCGGAACATCCGAAAGGTCCGTTCCGGGACGCGGAACGGACCTCGGAGCGGACCAAGGAGCGGTCAGAGCGGACCTCGGGAACGCGACGGCTGCCTGGCGGCGACGATCGCGGGCACGTGCGTACGGTCGGCGCGTGCAGTCCGCGCACAGTCCGCGCGTACGGTCTGTCAGTAGCCTCGCCGGCGGTTCTCCTCGGCCGCCTCTTCGCGTCTCCAGACGCGCCGTTGCCGTTCCGCCACCAGCTCCGCCACCGCGTCCTCGACCTCCGTGAGCACCGTCTCCACCGCGTCGGAAACCGTGCCCGAGGTGTCTTCGGTCCACCCGTCATCGTCTCCGGTCCGCCCGTCCCGGATGCCGACGGCTGCCGCGAGCGCGGCGAGGACGGGCTCGTCCGCTGCCCAGCGGCTCGCCGCCAGGCGCCGGGCGGGTGAATCGGTCAGCACCGTACGGCTGGTACGGAAGACCTTCCAGCGGCGGTGCCGGTCCCGGGTGATCTGCCCTTCCGCCTCCAGATCGGCCAGATAACCCGCGGCCAGACCGCGGCCTCTGCGCCACAGCCAGTCGGCGACCGTCTCGTAAGGCTCCTGCCGGACGAGCGACGCTGCGGCCTCGGCCAGCAGACGGTCCGTCGTCGCCGGCCGATCGCCCGGCACAAGGCGATCCTCTTCCACCATGACGGCACGGGCGTCCATGAGGTCGATCACCTCGGCTCCCGCGAGCGCCAGTGACAGATCGCCCCGCTCCACCGGGCGGCCGGTCGACATGTCGATGGACACAAGGAACAGGTCCCGCGATGTGGTCATGGATCCGCCACCTCCAGGGCATCGGAAACGCCAGGAGTATCGGCACCCGGCCCGCGTCGGCAATTGTCGCTCCCGGTGACCACGCCTGCCAGTGCTTGACCTTGACGTACGGGTCAGGGGTTAGCGTCACCGCACGCCAACGGCGAACGCCGCCCTGCCGCGCGCGCCGCCGCACTGCCCGTACCCGCCCATCCTCAGCGCCCTCAGCCCTCAGCCGTCAGGAGCACGAACATGACCACAGCTCTGCCCAGCACCGCCCGCGAGGTCCGGCTCGCCGCCATGCCCGAGGGGCTGCCCGGGCCCGAACACTTCGCCGTGGTCGAGACACCGCTGCCCGAGCCCGGGACGGGCCATCCCGGGACAGGCCACGTTCTCGTCAGAAACCGGTACTTCCTGGTCTTTCCCGGTCTGCGCACTCTGATCGGCGGCGAGGTCGAGGGCGTACCGCTGCCGCCGCTGCACAGCGGGGACACGCTGTTCGGTCCCGCCGTGGGCGAGGTCGTGGCGGCGCCGGCCGACAGCCCGCTGCGCGTGGGCGATACGGTCACCCATCTGCTCGGCTGGCGGGAGTATGCCCTGGTGGCCACCGCCGACTGCACTCCCGTGGACGGCACACTGCCGGATCCGGTCGCGTACCTCTCCTCGGGATCGGCCGCCTACGGCGCGCTGACGCTCCTCGCCGATGTCCGCGCGGGAGACACCGTCTTCGTCACCGGAGCGGCGGGAGGAGTGGGCTCCCTGGCCGGGCAGATCGCCCGGCTGCTGGGCGCCGGCCGGGTGATCGGCAGCACCGGCTCGCCGGAGAAGGCGGAGCGGCTGGTCTCCGAACTGGGCTATGACGCGGTCGTGCTGCGCGGAGCCGGGCCCATCGCCCGGCAGCTCGCCGAGGCGGCACCCGACGGGATCGATGTCCTGCTGGACAACGTCGGCGGCGAGCAGCTGGTCGCGGCACTCGGCGCGGCCCGGCAGGGCGCGCGGTTCGCGCTGGTCGGAGCCCTGTCGGGACAGCTGTCGGCGCAGCGGGCCGGTGGCAGCGCGCCGGTGGAGATCGATGCCTTCCGCCTGGTCGTCAAGGGCATCTCGCTGCGCGGATACAGCGGCTCGGACCACATTGACATGGAGAAGGAGTGGATCGCTCGCTTCGGCGACTGGCTGCGCTCCGGCAAGATCAGCTTCCCTCATACCCGGATCGCGGGCATCGATCGCGCACCGCTGGCGTTGCTGGAATTGATCGAAGGCCGGCACTTCGGGACCGTCGTCGTGGAACTCTAGCTGTAGTGCCACGGTCTCCGTTCGTCAGCCGGAGGCCGGGGCCCGGGGCTGGGACCGACGGAGAACGGGAAGCGGTGGCAGAGGATGCGGATCGGCGAAGCGGCGGCAGCGACCGGCACGACGCCCAGGGCGCTACGGTTCTACGAGCAGCGCGGATTACTGCCTCCGCCCGTCCGTACGGCATCCGGCCAGCGCGAATACGGTCCCGCCGAGATCGAGCGGATCCGCGTCATCCGCGAAATGCTGGGCCTCGGACTCACCGTCGAGGATCTGCGCAGCTGCGCCGACCGTCTCCATCTGATCTCCGAGAACCCACGGCGGCGGTGCGGTTCCGCCGAACCCGGCATCGTCAGCCGCAGACTCGACGCGCTCGACGCCGAGATCGGCCGGCTGGCCGGACTCCGCGAAAACCTCGCGCGGCGGGCCTTCGGAAACGGCTGACGACGACCGGGATCGATCGCCTGCACCTCTCCGAAGCCGGTCGTCAGGACGCCGTACGGCTCGGCTCGGCCGCCAGCAGTCGCTGCCGTATCGCCTTCTCCTGGGCCCGCCGCGCGGTGACATCCCGGATCACCGCCCCGACATGGCTCGCGTTGCCGTCGGAATCGGTCAGCAGCACCACGCTGAACTCGATCGAGACGGTCGAACCGTCCGCGGTCAGTGCGGGAACCGCCAGGAGGTCGTCGTCCCCGTACTTGCTGGCGCCGGCGGCCATGGCCGCCACAAAACCGTCCCAGTGACGCTGCCGGTGTTTCTCGGGAATGATCACATCCAGATTGCGCCCGGCCACCTCGGCCGCCGAGTAACCGAAGATCCGCTCCGCGCCTCGGTTCCAGTAGCGGATCAGCCCTTCACGGTCGGTGATCACCAGACCGTCGGGCGCCTGAGCCGCCATCCCGAGTACGACTTCGGGGTCCAAGTCTTCCATGACACCTCCGAGTTGGGGTGATCGATCAGCGTCGGTCCACGGAACGCCAGTTGATTGTATACAGTAGACGACGCTCCGGGCGAGGGCGATGGTTCGGGCCATGTCAGTCGCACGGCCCGCGCTGCTCGACGCTTGACGGAGAGCGGGACGCGAGCCGGCCACGCCCGGGCGAGCATGGCCGACTCGGTGCACCAAGCGGTTGAACTCCGCTACGCCTCGCCGTCGGACTCGCCGTCGTCGAACCGCGCGTCCAGAACCTCGTCGAGTTCAGCGGCCCATGTCTTGACCTGCTCCTTGGACGAGCCCTCGACATCGTGCTGGAACCAGCGCTGAGGCGACGTATAGACCGTGATACCGAAACGCCGCCCGAACCGCGGGACGTCGGTCTCCACCGCCTTGATCTCCTCCCAGTCGAAGTCGGCCTGCTCGCCGTCCAGCCGGAACGTGATACCGGCGTGGTCGGCGACGATCGTTCCGCGCCGGTCGGACGCCTCGAAGACGGGCCCGTCGTCTTTCTCCTCGTCGTCATCCTCTCCGGCGGGCGTCTCCGCCTCACCGTCGGCCGCCTCCTCCTTGGAGCCGGCGGTCTTCTCTCCCGGAACGGCGGCTTCCGGCGGTGTGTCCACCGCCTCCGCCTCCAGCTCCGTTTCCGTCTCCGAGGCGGTCTCGTCCCCCTCGTCCGCCCCGGCAGGGCGCGAGGGCAGGAGCCCGGGTACATACGCCGGATCGGTCCCGGCCGGGTGCGTCGGCAGAATAATGGGATCTGTTTGTTGCTCCACGGGGAGCAGTATGGCCGACATCCCTGTGTCCACAACCGCCGGGCGGAGCAGTCGAATCCGCAGAGGCCCGTCCGACGGCGATCTGTTCATGCCGCGTCGTGGAAGACAAGGCCGAGTGTGCGCCGGAGTCCCGAGCGCACGGTGCTCACACCGTGCCGCATCGGGCCGGTGGACCAGCCGCGCCTGGAGGCCACCGGCCGGTCGCGGGTGGTGAAGATCAGGCCGTGGCCCTGGGGCAAGGTCGTGGACGATGCCCGTGACTGGGCGCGTGGCCGCTGCTCGGTCATGATGAACTCGCCGCCGGTGAAGTCCGCTCCGGGCGCGTCCAGGCCGATGACGACCTGGAGCGGGAAGAGCATGTCACCGAACACATCGCGGTGCAGGGCGTTCCAGTCGCCGGGACCGTAACGCAGCAGGATCTGCGCGGACTTGGCCTGACCGGCCGCATGGCACAGCGCGATCCACTCCTCCAGAGCGTCGGGCCAGGGCGCGGGCTGTCCCAGCTTCTCGGCCCAGTCACGGGCGACGGGCAGCAGACGCGGATAGAACGCCTCTCGCAACTCCCCTACCACGTCCGGCAGTTCGTGAGTGAAGTAGCGGTACTGGCCGGAGCCGAAGCGGTGGCGGGCCATGTCGACGGTCGTACGGAAACGCCCGGTCTCGTCGTACAGGGCGGCGATATCGCGGCATTCGTCGGAGGTCAGCAGCGGCCCGGTGAGGGCATGGCCGTGCTCGTCGAGCTCGTCGGCAAGGGCGCGCCAGTCCTCCTCGGCGACACGGTCCGCAGGGCGCCCTGTCAGGCGGGTGGTGGTCTGCGTCATGATGAAAATTCCTTGTATGTGTCCTGGTAGGTGTCCTGCATGACGGCGCCGTCACCGCGACGGTCGGCGGCTGCGTTCCAGAAGTGGTGCATGGCGTAGCTGCGCCAGGGCCGCCAGGCCTCCGCGTCGACCGCCTCCGCGCCCGCGTGCCGCATCCCGGCCTGGACGGCCACATCGCCGGTCAGCAGCACATCCGGATCGCCGAGCGCGCGCATACGGATATAGCCCGCCGTCCACGGGCCGATACCGCGCAGGCCTTGCAGGGCCTTCTCCGCCTCGTCCCGGTCGGTGCCGACATCGAGACCGACCGTGCCGTCGGCGAGCGCTCCGGCGACCGTACGCAGAGTGGCGCGGCGCGAGTCGGGCATACCGAGCTCGCCGAGGGCGGCCTCCGCCAAGGCATCGACACACGGGAAGATATGCGTCAGCGCGCCGTCGGGAGCCTGGAGTGGCTGCCCGTAGGCGGCGACCAGGGCACTGCCGAGCCGCTGCCCGGCGGCCACCGTCACCTGCTGGCCCAGCACCGCCCGTACGGCGATTTCATGCGCGTCCGCGGCGCCGGGCGCGCGCAGTCCGGGCCGCCGCGCGACCAGTGGTGCCAGCGCGGCATCGGCGCCGAGGCGCTCGGCGACGGCGTACGGATCGGCGTCCAGGTCGAACAGACGGCGTATCCGCTGGGTGGCGGTGGTCAGATCCCGCAGATCACTCAGGTGCAGATGGCACTCCAGCCAGCCGCCCGCGCCGAGCGCCTCGCTTACCTCGGCGATGCCGGTGCCGTTGGGCAGACGCAGCGTGCGCCGGTAGATGCGGGCCCCACGCTGGCCGGTGATCTCCTCAATGCCAGCGATGGCGCGGGCATCGAGATAGTCCATGATCTCGGTGACGGCGTACGGGCCGCGACAGGCCAGCCGCAGCGGCACTCCGGCCGCGCCGCTCACCGTACCGACGTTCGCCGCACCGGCACTCACCGTGCCGACCGATCCGAAGCGTGAGGAGCGTCCCGGCTGGGCGGCGCGCAGCCGGCTGGGAGTGACGGCGTAGATCTCGCGGATCGTGTCGTTGAACTGCCGTACGCTCGCGAACCCGGCCGCGAAGGCGATCTCGGCGGCCTGCATGGTGGTGGTCTGGAGCAGTATCCGCGCGGTGTGCGCCCGCTGGGCCCGCGCCAGCGCGATCGGCCCGGCGCCGACCTCGGCGTTGAGCTGCCGCTGCACCTGCCGGGCGCTGTAGCCCAGACGTACGGCCAGTCCGGCCACGCCCTCGCGGTCCACGACGCCGTCACCGATCAGCCGCATGGCGCGGCCGACCACATCGGCGCGCACGTTCCACTCGGCGGAGCCGGGTACGGCGTCCGGGCGGCAGCGGCGGCAGGCCCGGAACCCGGAGCCCTGCGCGGCGGCTGCGGTGGGGAAGAAGCACACGTTCTGCCGCTTGGGCGTGGTGGCCGGGCAGCTCGGACGGCAGTAGATCCCGGTCGTGGACACGGCGAAGAAGAACTCGCCGTCGAACCGGGCATCACGGCTGCACACCGCCTCGTACCTGCTGTCGTCCTCGTACCCGCTGTCGTCGGTGTACCTGCTGTCGTCGGTCATCACCTCTTCACTGTGCGACGGCCCACGGCGATGCGCTGGCGGAAAACAGACATCGCATTCGAGATCGGTCTCACCGCACCGACGCCGCCGGCGGATGCTCGCGTACGGCGCCGTAGGCGAAAAAGTACGCCGGTACCCGGCTCAGCCACGGCGAGGTGGTGAGCAGGTCGGTGATCCGCCGCGCCCGCCTCGGGTCGCCGAAGGGCGGGCGTCCCGCCAGCACCGGTTCGACGACCCGTGCATGAGCGGTCCGTTGCAGCGCCTGCGTCAAGGCCGCGGTGGGCCACCGGCGGCGCTGGACGGCCCGTACGTCCCGCAGACCGACCGCGCCCTCGCGCAGCGGCCCGACGAGATACCGGGCGGCGGCCACGGCGTCCTCGACGGCGAGATTGATGCCGATACCGAAGACCGGCGACATCGCGTGCGCCGCGTCGCCGATGCAGAGCAGCCCAGGGCGGTGCCAGCGCCGGAGGCGGTCGAGCCGTACGTCGAGCAGCTTCACCTCGTCCCACGACCGCAGCGCGTGCGGCCGGCCCGCGAGCCAGGGGACGGCGGCCGTGAAGTCGGCGATGAAACGGTCGAGACCGGCGGCGCGGCGCCGGCTGTCGCTTCCCTTGGGAATCAGCGCGGCGCACTGCCAGTACTCACCGCGGTCGATCACAACGGTGAGAAACCGGTCGCCGATGCCTCCCACGAGCCCGCGCGGATCGCTCTCGTGCCGCGGCAGCCGGAACCACCAGGCGTCCATGGGACAGGTGAACCTCCGCAGCCGCAGTTCGGGCAGCGACCGGGCCGGCGAGCCCCGGCCGTCGCAGGCCACCGTCAGCGTGGCCCGCAGCTCACCGGTACGGCCGTCGGGCGTGCGGTACCGCACGCCGGTGACCCGGCCACGCTCCACCAGGAAAGACGTCGCCTCCGTACTCATCCGCAGAGAGAAGGACGGCTCCAGCCGCGCCTCGTCCGCCAGAAGGTTGAGCAGGTCCCGCTGCGGCACCATCGCGATGTAGTTGTACGGCGCCCGCAGCGCGCCGATGTTCCCGACGGTGACCAGCGAGCGGTCCGGACCGAGCGGCAGCTGCACCGCCGTCACCCGCCGCTGCGGCAGACGGGCGAACCGCTCGGCCAGGCCCAGCTCGTCCAGCAGGGCCAAGGTCGACGGATGCACGGTGTCACCGCGGAAGTCACGCAGGAAATCACCGTGCTTCTCCAGGACCGTGACCTCGACACCGGCGCGGGCCAGCAGCAGACCGAGAACCATCCCGGCGGGGCCGCCGCCCACCACACAGCACGTGGTCCGCTCCATCGCGTCCATTGCGCCCGCTCCCTTCGGTGAAACCAGGATCGGGTGAGATCGGGTGAGATCACGCGACTCACCGCACGGGAGGTGGTGGCCCGCACCTGGCCGCACGACGAGTGTGGCATCGGGACGGAGGACGCGCGGACGGCGAGCGCCGTACGGGTGGTTCAGGCCCGCGCGCCGCCGTCGACCCGTAGGACCGTGCCGGTGACGTAGGAGGAGCGGTCGCTGAGGAGCCAGGCGGCGGCCGGGCGATTTCGTCGGGATCGGCGGCGCGGCGCAGCGGCGTCTGCGCCGTGAGCCGCTCGACGATGCCGGGCGAATTCGCTTCCCAGGCACGGATCATCTCGGTCAGCGTGGTGCCGGGCGCGATCGCGTTGACGCGGATGCCTTCCGGGCCGTAGGTAACGGCGGCCGATTCGGTGAGGCTGTTGACCGCCCGCTTCATCGCACCGTAGGCGGGCAGCTCCGGATTGCCCATCAGGCTGCCGACGCTGGAGTTGTTGACGATGGCTCCGGTCCCGGCGGTGGCCCGGATGGCGGCCACCTCGGCGACCATGGCCAGCCACGGGCCCTTGAGGTTCACGGCGTAGACATGGTCGAAGTCGGCCTCGCGCACCTGGTCCATCGGGCCGGGCGGCACGATCGTCGCGCCATTGTTGAAGGCGACATCGAGCCGGCCGTACAGATCCACGGCCCGGTCGACAGCGGCCCGTACGCTCGCCGCGTCGGCCAGATCGCACACCACATGGTCCGCGATACCGCCCGCCGCCCGGACCTCCTCGGTCACCGCCTTGAGCTGGGCCTCCGTACGGGCCGCGAGCAGCACCCGGGCGCCCTCGCGGGCGAACAGCCGGGCCGCCGCGGCGCCGATACCGCGTCCGGCGCCGGTGATGAAGGCGACCTTGCCGGCCAGCAGGCCGGAGGCGTCGCTCGCCGGGGTGGCAGTTGATGTACCCGTGGTTGATGTGCCGGTGGTCGGTGTGTTGTCCATGGCAGTGAGCCTGCGCCGGTCCGCGGACCCGTTCCAGGCACCGGCGGTACCTGGATAGGCTCCCCGACACCCGCGCACACTGGGTATGTGGACAGACGAGAACTGGCGGCCTTCCTGCGCAGCAGGCGCGAGCGGATCACGCCCGCCGATGTGGGCCTGCCCGCAGGACCGCGCCGCCGCACTCCGGGGCTGCGTCGCGAAGAGGCGGCGCAGTTGGCGTTCATCTCGACCGAGTACTACACACGGCTTGAGCAGGCCCGTGGCCCGCGCCCGTCGCACGAGGTGCTGGCCGGACTGGCCCGCGCCCTGCGCCTGTCGAACGCCGAGCGCGACCACCTCCACCACCTCGCCCTCGGCGCTCCGCCCGCGCCGTCCGCCGGGCCGCCGCGCGAGGTACGGCAGAGCATCCTCGATCTGCTGCGCCGGCTGCCGCAGGCCGCCGCGATCGTGACGTCCGCGGCATACGAGGTGATCGCCTGGAACAATCTGGCCGCCGCTCTCATGGAGGACTTCTCCGCCCTGTCGCGGCGCGACCGCAATCTCGTACGCCGTGTCTTCCTCGGGCCGCACCGGCCGGGGCGGCGGCGGTTGTACGGAGTGTCGGACGCGGACGAGTTCGCCCGTACCTCGGCCCAGCATCTGCGCGCCACCGCCGCCCGTTACCCGGACGATCCCGAGGTGACCGAGCTGGTCGGTGAACTCCTCGCCGGAAGCGAGGAGTTCAGCCGGCTGTGGGCCTCCCACGACGTGTGCGCCGAGCCCACGCTGCGCAAGACTTTCCAGCACCCGCTGGTCGGCCTGGTCACCGTCAACTGCGACGTCCTCGACATCACCGACCGGGACCAGCGGGTCGTGATCTACACCGCGGACCCGGGCTCACCGTCCGAGGAGGCGCTGCGGCTGCTGTTGGTTGTCGGCACACAGCGCATGGACGTGCCCGGCTGAGCCGGCCGCGTACGGCGCGGTTCGGCGGGCTCAGTGCTTGAGCGGGGTCCGTGCTTGAGCGGGGTCCGTGCTTGAGCGGGGTCCGTGCTTGAGCGACCTCAGCGCTGGAGCGACTCCGCGTCTCCCATCACCACCACCGGCTTCTTCATCGGATCCAGCAGCCGCAGCAGCTCCTTCATCCGGCCGCGCGGCAGCGAGACACAGCCCTGGGTAGGGCCGCCATGGTCCACATGGAGCCAGATGCCGCCGCCCTTGTCCGCACCGAGCGGGCGGGTCCAGTCCAGCGGTGTGTTGCCCGGTACGCGGTTGTAGTTGATCGCCACGACATAGTCGAAGGATCCAACGAGCGAGTCGCCCTGGAAACCGGTGCCCGAGACCGAGAAGGCCGGGCCTCGGTCGTACGGAAGTCTCGTCCCCGGATCGGGCAGCAGACCGCCCGCGTCGGTGAGGCCGAACACACCGATCGGCGTGCGCAGATCGCCTCGGACGTGGTCGTCGGTCCAGCCACGCTTCGCGTTGTGGGCGGGCCATACGTCGCTGACGGGTGCCCAGCCGGTGACCGGGTCGCGTTCGTAGACCAGCACGGTGCCGGTGTTACGGTCCCTGCCTGCGCCGGTCGCCACGACGGCCTGGTCCGTCTCCGGAGGGATGGCGGCGAGGGTCCTCGGGCCGAGGCCGGGTATCACCTTCGGCTCGGCGGTCTGCGGCTCGGGAGCGGACCGGCCGGCGGTACCACCGAGGGAGCCGACGGTACCGCCGTGGGAACCGGCGCTGTCCGTGCCGTCGACGCCCTTCCCGTCGGCAGTCGTCCCGCCCGGCGCGGATCCTCCGTCGGCCGCCGCGCCTCCGCAGCCGGTGAGCAGCAGGCCGGAGGCCAGCAGCGCGGCGGCCAGCCGTGGCCCTCTGCGGACAGAACTGACAGACATACCGGGACCTTTCGTTGTGCTTTCCACGCGTGTTCGTCGTGTGCTCGTCATGCGCTCAGAGGTGGAACACGATGGGATGCCGGTCAGGTTGCCTCCGCGGCGAAAAATCCCTGACCAGGCCGGCCCGGACCCGTCCGGCCGTTCCTGGGGACAACAGGCGTTCCTGGGAGTAACAGGGCCAGGCGGCGGACATGTCCGGTCGCTACCGTTGACGTCATGGACAGCAGCGACAACCGCATCGGCGAGTACCTCCGTGCCCGGCGCAATCTGGTTCGGCCGGAGGACGCGGGACTGCCGGGCAGCGGCCTCCGTCGCGTGCCGGGACTGCGGCGCGAGGAGGTGGCGATGCCGGCCGGTATCAGCGCCGACTACTACCTCCGGCTGGAACAAGGGCGCGATCACCGGCCCTCGCCGGAAGTCAGGGAGTCGCCGGTCTGCGAACCGTGGTCGGGCCCGATGTCGACGATCCTCGGCTGGTGGAACTGGTCGGAGAGCTGTCGGTCCGGAGCGAAAGATTCCGGCAGCTATGGGGACGCCATGATGTGCAACCGAAGAAGGGCCGCACCAGCCGGCTTTCCCATCCGCAGGTCGGCGACATGGATCTCCAGTCCAACAAGCTCGCCATTGGCGGCACCGACGGCCTGATCCTGGTCGTTTTCAATGCCGAACCCGGCAGCCGGAGTGCCGAACTGCTGGCGATACTGGGCAGCCTGACCGCCTCCGGCGGCCCGGCGGCGCAAGAGAATCCAATCACCGACCCGATCACCAACCCGCCGAGCAGCGAAAAGGAGTAGCCCTCCCGGCGTGGCACATTACATATGGTGGTCCGGCTCCCGGTCGGTCCGGGCGTCGGAGGAGCCGGGCTCGGCGTGGATCTTCTTTCTGGGGCGGTACTCCGTGAGGACGGGAAGGGCGACGGCGGTCAGCGCCAGCACGAGCGCGGCAGGGCCGATGTAACCAGGGCCACCGCTGGTGGCATAGCTGCCGCCGCCGTCGATGTGGCACACAAAACGAACGGGCAGATACTCGATCCGGTAACCATCGACCTCGGCCGCTCGCTCCGTCCCGCCGGCACGGATGCATTCCCTGGTCGGGACGGAGCTGGTGCCGCCGTCCTCCGCCTCCAGGACCGCGCCGACAGCGTGAAGAGCACCCCACACATAGAGGGCGACCGCGCCCGCGCCCGCGAAGGCCGCCACACCGCGGGCTGCGACGACCACGCCCGGACGCTCGGCCCGGTGCCGGGTCAGGGTGGCGAAGCCGTAGCCGGTGAGGCCGACGGCGACGATCGCCCCGATCAAGATGATCAAAAACAGGACCATGGCCCCGCCCTTCCCTCGGCTGCCACCGTCCGGCCCACCACTCCCCGGTCGCGCCCACACCTCAACGACAAGGGCGTACGCACCAGTTGCTCGTGCAGGAATCATACGGGCCGGTCCTCCAGCCTCGGCTCGCGTTCATCCGTCCGCGGCTGCCGCCGAGCTGAGGTCGTACGCGGACACCGGTGTCAGTTCCTGCTCGGCCCATACGGTTTTGCCGTCCGTTGTGTAGCGAGTGCCCCGTCGGTGGGACATCTGCGCGACGAGGAAAAGGCCGCGGCCGTCCTCGTCGGTGGTCCGGGCATGGCGCAGGCGCGGGAGGCTGTTGCTGGTGTCGGAGACCTCGCAGGTCAGCAGCTGGTGCCGGATCAGACGCAGACCGATCGGGCCGGTGGCGTGGCGGATGGCGTTGGTGACCAGTTCGCTGACGATCAGCTCGGTGGTCATGGCCAGATCCTCCAGTCCCCACTGGGTCAGTTGCCGTACGGCCAGGGACCGGGCGGTGCTGACGACGGCCGGGTCGGGCGGCAGTTCCCAGAAGACCGTCTGGCTCGGGCTGAGTGTGCGGGTCCGGGCGAGGAGCAGGGTGACATCGTCGTACGGTGCCGGGGTACCCAGCGAATCGACCACGGCCGAGCACAGGTCTTCCAGCGGAAGGCCCGGCTGTGCCGCCAGCACGGTGCTCAGGCGGTGTATCCCGGCGTCGATGTCCTGGTCGCGGCTCTCGACAAGCCCGTCGGTGTAGAAGGCGAGCACGCTCGCCTCGGGCAGTTCCAGCTCCACGGACTCGAAGGGCACCAGTCCGAGGCCGAGCGGCGTTCCGGCGGGCAGGTCGGGGAAGGTGACCTGGCCGTCCGGGTCGACGATCGCGGGCGGCGGGTGGCCGGCCCGTGCCATCGTGCAGCGCCGGAGGACCGGATCGTAGACGGCGTACAGGCAGGTGGCCCCGAGGACCGCGGTGGCCGTGCCCTTGTCGTCGGCGTCCTCCTCGATGAGGCGGATGGCCAGATCGTCCAGGTGGGCCAGCAGTTCGTCGGGCGGCAGGTCCATGTCCGCGAGGGTGTGCACGGCGGTACGGAGCCGGCCCATGGTCGCCGCCGCGTTGATGCCGTGCCCGACCACATCGCCGACGACCAGCGCCACCCGGGCGCCGGACAGCGGGATCACATCGAACCAGTCACCTCCGGCGCCGTGGCGGCTGTCGGCCGGCAGATAGTGCGAGGCCACCTCGACGGCGGTCCCGCCGGTGAGACGCTGCGGAAGCAGATTGCGCTGGAGCGCGAAGGCCGTGGCGCGTTCACGGGTGTACCGGTTGGCGTTGTCCAGAGAGAGCGCGGCCCGGTTGACGAGTTCCTCGGCGAGGAGCAGATCGTCCTCCTCGAACGGTGTCGGATCCTCCGTACGGGCGAAGAACGCGACGCCCAGCACCGCGCCGCGCGCGTGGATCGGCACATACATGCAGGAGTGCATGCCGACCTCACGGATCTTCTTCACCCGTACCGGATCCTGGGCGAGCCATGAGCCGGGAGCGGTGTCCATGACTCGTTCCATACGGGACTTGCCTGAGGACAGAACGTACGTGAAGGGCGAATTCGGCGGTACGAAGACCGTCTCTCCGCGTGCCCACAGAGCCTCCGGGATTCCCGGCCGGATCGATGCCAGACCCGCCCGGCAGAACACGGGAATCTGTCCGCCCATCGGCCCCAGCCGGGCCAGGGACTCCTCGCCGAGCTGGACCGACTCGACCAGGTCGACGGCGGCGAAGTCGGCGAGGAGCGGCACCGCGAGATCGGCCAGCTCCTGCCCGGTCCGCATGACGTCCAGAGTGCTGCCGATACGTGTGCTGGCCTCGCCGATGATCGCCAGGCGTTCGCGCGCCTGCTCCCTGCGGGTGACGTCCACCCACATGGCGCACACGCCCAGGGCGCGGCCGTCCGGGTCCTCCAGACGGAAGATGGAGACCGAGAACGTGCGCTCCCGGTGCCGGTCCACCGGCAGCCATGCCCGGAACTCCAGGTCGGTCACCGGCTTGCCGGTGTTCAGCACGCGCCGCATCACCGCCTCGGCCTCTTCGGCCTCGGCGAGGCCGGGCAGTGACTCCGTCAGCCGGCGGCCCAGCCGCTCTTCGCGCGGGATGCCGTCCTGGAGTTCCAGGGTGTCGTTCACCCAGGTGCAGCGGAGCTCCGCATCGCGGACGATGATGCCGACCGGAGCGCGGGCCAGCAGCGATTCGAGCGCCAGTCCGTCCGCCGCTCCTGGCGAGAGCGCCGGTGTGCCGGTCGCCGAGACCAGCCACTGCGCCCCTCCGTCCGGGCCGGAGAGCGGCGAGACCCGCACGCTCATATCGAGCCTGCGGCCGTCGCGGTGGCGGAGCGCCACAAACCCGGACCAGCCGCCCTGGGCGCGGCACCGTTCCACGAACACCGACGCCTTCGGCGCGTCCCCGGAAGGGAGCAGCATGAGCCCGGCCGGCCGGCCCATCACTTCCGCGGCGGAGTACCCGAGCAGCCGCTCGGCGCCCGGCGTCCACCCGGCCACCGCCCCGCCCGCGTCCAGCACCGCCGTCGCCGCGCCGTCCATCCGCACCGACCTCTGCGCCACGTCGGGCGCCATGCGCTCAAGGTTGTCCACTGCGGCCATCCCGCCCGCGAGGCACCTCCCGTACGACCGGCGTCGCGCCGGCCGTACGGTCGGGCCGATCGGCCGACAGCGCGCACTCAAAAGTCATTATTCCGACGTTAGCATGATTTGTAGACAATATTCAGACAACGCTACCGCAGTCGGGTCATCACGCGGAGTGTTCGGACCGCAGGCCGCCCGCACCAGTCCGGCGAACCGATCTAGACATTTATAGATTGATATGCCCGGGTAGGAGGCGGGTAGAAGGAGTGCGCTCCGTCGGGGAACCAGGGAGCCGCAATGGATGAGCGTGCCGATGTCATGGGCGAGCCGGGCTTCTGCTTGCCCGCTCCCGCCGTCGCGGTGCTGGACGGACACGGCAGGATCATGGAGTGGTCCGCCGAGGCGGAGCGCCTGGTGGGTATGACCTTCGCGGAGGTGAAGGGCCGGCCGTTCGCCGATCTGCTGGCCGCGCCGCCGACGTGGGCGTCCGGAGCCGACGGTACGGGCGTCGGAGGTACTCACGCGGTCCTTGTACGGTCCGCCTCGGACAAGGGCCAGGGCAGCGGCAGTGACCATGCCAAGACCGACAAGGACCAGGGCAAGAACAAGAACAAGAACAAGGACGTCTTCCTGTGGGCGTCACCGCTGGTCGACTCCGGGCGCCGTCTCGTACTGCTCGTTCCGCTCGGCCAGGCACTGAGGTGGGGCCACGGACTCTCCTTCCTGAACGCGGTGTTCGGGCAGCAAATGGTCGGCGTGGCATTCCATGACACCGATCTGACCGTGGTGTGGACGAACATCACCTCGGAGATGTTCGGCGGCCCGCCGCTGAATCCCGGTGACCGGCTGGGCACCGTCATGCGGGTCGAGGACGCTGCGGCGGTCGAGGTGCTGCTGCGGCAGGTCCTGAAGACCGGTGTGCCCGTTCTCGGGCACGAGTCGCAGATGCGCTCCCGCAAGCCCGGCGAGCGGGAGTGGACGCTGGCGCTGAACGTGATGCGCATGGAGAACATCCGGGGAGAGCCGGCCGGACTCATGGTGTCGGTCACCGACGTCACCGCGCGGAGCAGGATCCTGCGCCACCGGGATCTGCTGCACCGGTCCGCCAGCCGGCTGGGCATGTCCCTCGACATCACACGGACGGCGCGCGCCCTGGCCGATGTCGTCGTACCCGATCTGGCGAATCTCGTCACGGTCGACCTGGCCCAGCCCATCCTGTCCGGCGGCGAACCACCGCAGGTGTTCGGCGGCGGTGAATCCGATCTGGTCCGCGTCGCGGTCGCCTCGACCGACGGCCCGTGGCCCGCGGAACTGCTCCAGGCCGGCGGCGTCTACCCCGCTCTGCCGCCGAGCCCGGAGCTGCGCCAGATACAGAAGAACCGTTCCGTCCGGCTGAGCCGGGACGAGGTGATCCACGCGCTGGGCGAGATGGCTCCGCTTCTCGTCCCGCCAGGTGCCCACACCCTGGCCGTGACACCACTGCACGCCAGGGGCCGGGTGCTCGGCACGATCACGGCATGGCGCACCCGGCAGCCCGGGACGTTCGACGACACCGAGATGGAGCTGCTCGCGGAGATCGGCTCCCGGGCCGCGCTCGCCATCGACAACGCCCGCCGTTACGCCAGGGAGCACCGTACAGCGATGACCTTGCAGCAACGGCTCCTGCCGCGGGCCACCACGGACACTCCGGCGGCCGAGACCGCCGCCATCTACCGGCCCGCCCACGGCGGACACGGCATCAGCGGAGACTGGTTCGACGCCATCCCGCTGCCGTCCCTGCGCGTGGCGCTGGTCGTCGGCGATGTCATCGGACACGGTCTGATCGCCACCGCCACGATGGGCCGGCTCCGTACGGCCATCCAGACCTTCGCCGATCTGGAACTGGATCCCGCGGAGGTCCTCACCCATGTCGACGACCTGGTCCACCGGCTCGCCGCCGAAGCACCGCCCACCACGCGCGATGTCGTGGGTGCCACCTGCCTGTACGCGGTCTACGATCCGCTCACCCGCCGCTGCACCTTGGCCAGCGCGGGACAACCACCGCCGGTGCTGATCGGTCCCGAAGGCACCGCCCGACTGATCGACGTCAACGCGGGACCGCCTCTCGGAGTCGGCGGCGTGCCCTACGAGTCCAGCACCTTGGAGATCGAACCGGGCAGCATTCTCGCTCTCTACACCGACGGGATACTCGGGCTGAAACCGTACGCCGGCCGCGACGGAATGCGACACCTCCAGGACGAGATCGCCCTCCAGGCGCGTTCGCACAGGTCGCTGGACGACATCGGGCAGGCGGTCCTCGGCGACGCCCACGAAGGACCGTCACGCGACGACATCACCTTGCTGCTGTCCCGTATGCGACGGCTGCCTGCGGACAGTGTGCGGAGCTGGATATTCCCGGCGGACCTGAACGCGGTCTCCGAGGCCCGCGCCGTGGCCGGACACCAGCTCTCCGCCTGGAGCCTGGGCGATATCGCGTTCACCACGGAGCTCGTGGTGAGTGAACTCGTGACCAACGCCATCCGCTACGCGGGCGGCCCGGTGGAACTGCGGCTGATCCGGGACGGAACGCTGATCTGCGAGGTCACCGATCCGAGCAACACACAGCCACGCCTGGTCAGGGCCGCCGACACCGACGAGGGCGGACGCGGACTGTTCATCGTGGCCCAGTGCACCACCCGCTGGGGCTGCCGCTACGGCCGCAGAGGCAAGACCATCTGGACCGAACTGCCGCTCGCCGAGAGCGTGACCGAGCCGCTCGCCGAAAACGTGACCGGCCCGCCGACCTCGTAGCCGACCTCGTAGTTCGTCCGGGCGCATGGACGGGCCGCGATGGATTCGTCGGCTCGGACGAACGGCGGTGCCGAGTCCCCTCCTAAGGTCGGCTGGAGCAACAGGTGGGTGCTCCCGTACCTCCTTGAGGAGATGAAGGCATGCAGACACTCTTGCGTGGCGGCCGTGTCATCGACCCGGGCACCGGGTTCGACGGCGTCGCCGACGTGCTCGTGACCGACGGTGTCGTCAGCGCCGTGGCCGCCGGGCTCGCCGCGCCGCCCGGGTGTGCGGTCATCACCGTGTGGCCGCTGCCGCCCGGCGGGACGACGCACCCGCGCACCGCGGGGACGTTCGCCAAGACGCTGCGCGTGATGGTGCGCGAGAGGGAGGTCTGGGACTGGCCGGAGGCGTTCCGGCGGTGCTCCCATCTGCCGGCGCGCGTCCTCGACGAGGTGGCGCCGGGCGCGCGGGCGAAAGGGCACCTCGGCGTCGGCGCGGATGCCGATATCGTCGTCATCGACCCCGCGGCGATCACCGATGCCGCGACCTACGCCGACCCGACCCGCCCGTCGGTCGGTGTGCGGCATCTGCTCGTCGCCGGTGTGCCGGTCGTCAGCGCGGGCGAGTTGCGGACCGACGCGTTTCCCGGGCAGCCGCTGCGAGGTGAGCCGCGATGACGGCGACGCACGCCGATATGTCCGTACGGGACCTGCTCGCGGACATCGAGGCCCTGGTGCGGTGCGAGTCGCCGTCGTCCGACCACGAAGCCGTCGCGCGCAGCGCGGACGCCGTGACGACGCTGGGCCGCAGGCTCCTGGACGCCGAACCCGACCGCATCGTGATCGACGGCGTGACGCATCTGAGGTGGCGGTCCGGCGGGACGCCGCGCGTCCTGCTGCTCGGGCACCACGACACGGTGTGGCCCCTGGGATCGCTGGAGACCCACCCGTACTCCGTACAGGACGGACTGCTGCGCGGGCCGGGCTGCTTCGACATGAAGGCCGGTGTCGTGATGGCCCTGCACGCCGCCGCGGCCACCGGAAACCCGGCGGGGCTCTCGATCCTGGTCACCGGTGACGAGGAGATCGGCTCGCCGTCGTCGCGGCGCCTGATCGAGGAGGAGGCCCGCGGCTGCGACGCGGTGTTCGTGCTGGAGGCGTCGGCCGACGGCGGAACCCTGAAGTGCCGCCGCAAAGGCGTCTCCCGCTACCAGGTCGATGTGGAGGGCCGGGCCGCGCACGCCGGGCTCGAACCGGAGAAAGGTGTGAACGCCGGGGTGGAGATCGCCCACCAGATCCTCGCCCTGGCCGCGCTCGCCGACCCGGAACGCGGCACGACCGTCGTACCGACCGCGCTCCGCGCCGGTACGACGGCCAACACCGTTCCCGCTCGCGCCAGTGTGGAGGTCGACGTCCGGGTGTGGGACGAGGCGGAACAGTCGCGGATCGACCGGGCCGTACGGGAGCTTCGTCCGGTATTGGCGGAGTCGCGGATCCGGATCTCGGGCGGCGTCAACCGCCCGCCGCTCCAGGCGGAGGCGTCGTCGGCGCTGTTCGGCCTGGCCACCTCGCTCGCGGCCGGACTGGGCCTCGGCGAGCTCACCTGCGCCGCCGTCGGTGGCGCGTCGGACGGGAACTTCACCGCGGGCCTGGGAGTCCCCACGCTCGACGGCCTCGGCGCCGTGGGAGGCGGGGCACACGCGGACCACGAACATGTCGTCGTCGCCGAACTGCCCCGGCGTACGGCGCTGCTCGCCGCCCTCATCGAGGCTGTGCTGGCGAAGTGAACTCCACGGCGAATCGTGCGTCGGATCCCCCGGCGAACCCCGTGGCGGGGCCCGCGGTGAACTCCGTGCGCCACGACGAACAGGGCGGACGTTTCTGGTGCGGCACCACGGTGACATACCCGGTAGGTCCGGAAAGGATTGTTCCGTGACACATCTCGCGACGAATGCGACAGGCATGGTCCCACCGGCCGTGAGAGCGGACGCGGTGGCCGCCGCGGCATCGAAGGTGGAGATCAGGGATCTGGCCGAGGTGTCCGAACTGGCCGCGGTCGCCGCGCTGTTCGCCACGATCTGGCAGCCGGGCGCCGGCTCCCAGCCGGTGACGGCGGAGCTGCTGCGGGCCATGGCCGCGTCGGGAAACTATGTCGCGGGCGCGTACGAGGACGGCGAACTCCTCGGAGCCTGCATCGGATTCTTCGGCAGCCCGGCGAAGGCGAGCCTGCACAGCCATATCGCGGGAGTGTCGTCGCGCGGTCTGGGCCGGGGCATCGGGTTCGCCCTGAAACTGCACCAGCGCGCCTGGACGGTGTGCCAGGACGTCTCGCTGATCACCTGGACGTTCGATCCTTTGGTACGGCGCAACGCGCACTTCAACCTGGCCAAGCTCGGCGCCCGCCCGGCGCGGTATCTCCCGGACTTCTACGGGCCGATGCGCGACGGCATCAACGGATCGGGCGACACCGACCGGCTGATGGTCCACTGGGAGCTCACCAGCCCCGCCGTGTCCGCCGCCTCGCTCGGCAGGCCCGTCCCGGCCGACGCCACCGCGCTGCGGGAGCGCGGCGCGGCGCTCGCCCTGTCGGTCACGCCCGACGGAGGCCCGCTGACGGGCTCGCCGGACGGTCCCGTCGTCCTCGTCGCCGTACCGCCCGACATCGAGGCACTCCGGCGCACGGACCCGGGCCGGAGCCAGATGTGGCGCCTCGCGCTGCGCGAGGTGCTGAGCGACCTGATGGCGGAGGAAGCCCGGGTCGTCGGATTCGATCGTGCCGGCTGGTACGTGGTCTCAAGAGAGCGGTCCTCGTGAAACTCGATGGTGTGGAACTCCTGCGTGTGCGGATGCCGTTGGTGGCACCGTTCCGGACGTCGTTCGGTACCCAGGACGTACGGGAACTGCTGCTCGTACGCGTGGTGACGCCGACGGGCGAGGGCTGGGGCGAGTGTGGCGCCATGGCGGGGCCTGTCTACTCCTCGGAGTACGTCGACGGCGCCGAGCATGTCCTGCGGAACTTCCTGGTGCCCGCCCTGCTGGCGGCGGACGACATCACCGCGCACAAGGTCGCGCCGCTGCTGGCCAGGTACAAGGGCCACCGGATGGCCAAGGCCGCCCTGGAGATGGCCGTACTCGACGCCGAACTGCGCGCGCACGGCCAGTCGTTCGCCGCGGCGCTCGGGTCCACCCGCGACACCGTGCCCTGCGGCGTCTCGGTCGGCATCATGGACTCGGTCCCCCAGCTCCTGGATGTCGTCGGCGGCTATCTCGACGAGGGCTATGTGCGGATCAAGCTGAAGATCGAACCCGGCTGGGACGTGGAGCCGGTGCGCGCGGTACGGGAGCGCTTCGGCGACGACGTACTGCTCCAGGTCGACGCGAACACGGCGTACACCCTGGCGGACGCGCCGGTGCTCGCGCGTCTCGACGCGTTCGGGCTTCTCCTGATCGAGCAGCCGCTGGACGAGGAGGACATCCTCGGCCACGCCGAACTGGCCCGCCGCGTCCGTACGCCCATCTGCCTGGACGAGTCGATCGTGTCCGCGCGTTCGGCGGCCGACGCGATCACGCTCGGCGCGTGCGCCATCGTGAACATCAAGCCCGGCCGGGTCGGCGGCTATCTGGAGGCCCGGCGGGTGCATGACGTGTGCGCGGCGCACGGGATTCCCGTGTGGTGCGGCGGCATGATCGAGACCGGGCTCGGGCGGGCGGCCAATGTCGCGCTGGCCTCGCTGCCCGGGTTCACGCTTCCGGGCGACACCTCGGCGTCGGACCGGTTCTACCGGACCGACATCACGGAGCCGTTCGTCCTGAAGGACGGCCATCTGCCGGTGCCCACGGGGCCCGGTCTCGGCGTCGCGCCGGTCCCGGATCTGCTGGCGGCCGTCACCACCGCGAAGGTATGGCTGGGTTCGTAGCTCCGGACGAATTCGGCAGGGAATCCTGTCGTACCGGACGAACAGGCCCGGGGCGGCCGGGGCTATCCTCGGGCGATGCCGACACCGCTGCCCGGCAGGGCGCAGACGAGCCTGGCGCGCGTGCTCCGGCCGGGTGCTGCTCGACGGTGTCGACGTACGGCGCCTGCCGCGGAGACGGCCGCTCCGGATGGTGTTCCAGGACCCGTACTCCTCCCTCGACCCGCGTATGAGCATCGGCGAGTCGATCACCGAGGCCATGCCGCGCGGCGCACACGCCGACAAGGCCGGCCGACGCGCCGAGGTGGCCCGGCTGCTGGAGCTGGTCAACCTGGATCCCGGCCGTACCGGCACGCTGCCCGGGCATCTCTCCGGCGGCCAGCGTCAGCGCGTGGCGCTGGCCCGTGCGCTGGCGGGGCAGCCGGACGTGCTCATCGCCGACGAGATCACGTCCGCGCTGGACGTCTCGGTGCAGGGCGCCGTACTGAACCTGGTCCGTTCCGTACAGCGGCGGCTGGACCTGTCGATGCTGTTCATCTCGCACAACCTCGCCGTGATCCGCTACATCAGCGATGTGGTCGCCGTCATGTACCTCGGCCGCATCGTCGAGGCGGGTCCCGCCGAGCAGGTCCTCACCGACCCGCAGCACCCTTACACACGGGACCTGCTCGCCGCCGCGCCCTCCGCGCACACCGGCCTGTCCGGCATCGCGGGCGGCATCGCGTCCGGCATCGCGGGCGACGACAGCGGTCTCGCCGACATCGAACCGCCCGATCCGCATCACCCGCCCTCGGGCTGCCGCTACCGCACCCGCTGCCCGATCGGCCCGCTCGCCAACCCGGAGCGGACCGTCTGCGCCACCACCGATCCGGCCGACGGCGCGATCCGCCGTCGCCATCGAGCGGCCTGCCACTTCGCCGGAAGCGGCAGCGAACATCTCGGCATATCCGCCCTATCCAAAGGAGGCAGTCCGCTATGACCCGACAAACCCGACGTCAGGGCATCGATGACCTGTACGACTTCACGCTTCCGGAGAAGCCCGCGGTCTCACCGGACGGCAGCCGGATCGTGTACGTCCTGCGGACCGTGGACCGCGAGGCCGACAAGGACGCGCTCGCGCTCTGGGAGATCGCCGCCACGGGCGGCGAGGCACGGCAGCTGACCCGTGGCACGGCCGACACCGATCCGGCGTGGTCGCCGGACGGCGGCCGGATCGCGTTCCTGCGGGCGCGGGACTCGGCGCCGCAGCTCTGGGTCCTGCCCGCAGCGGGTGGTGAGGCCGAGCAGCTCACCACGCTCCCGCTGGGCGCGGGCACGCCGGTCTGGAGCCCGGACGGCGACCGGATCGCGTTCACGGCTCCGGTCGACCTCCACGCGGCGGACGGCGAGGACGACGACGTCCGTACGCGTCGCGGAAGGGCGCCGGTGGTGGCCGACCGCCTGGACTTCAAGGCCGACGGCGCCGGACTGCTGCGTACCGTACGCACACACGTGCACGTCCTTGACATCGGCACCGGGGAGATCCGTCAGGTCACCTCGGGGGACTGGCACGCGGGCCGGCCCGCCTGGTCGCCCGACGGCGGCCTGCTGGCCTTCCCGGGCGCGCCGGAAGCCGACTCCGACCTCACCTTCCGGTCGGGCGCGTACGTCGTCGACCTGGCCGAGCGCTCGCCGAAGCCGCGCCTGACCGGCTCGGGCGAGGGCATCGTCGGTACGGTCGACTGGACAGCCGACGGCGCGGCGCTGCTCGTCGTCGGCCGCCAGGACACCGAGGTCGGGCATCTCGGCCTGCTGCGGGTGCCGTTGGACGGGAGCGGCACCGTCGACCTGACGGCGGCCCTCGATCGCAACGTGATGCCTGGCGGGCCCGGCTATCCCGGCGGACTGCCGGGGCAGCTCGTCGGGGCGGATGGGGCCGGCCGCGTGCTGTTCTGCGTACGCGACCAGGGCTGCACCCATCTGTACGCGGTCGACCTCGCCGGCGGCGTGCCGCGGCTCGTGGCCGGCGGCGCCGGGAACACCGTCGCGGATCTGTCCGTCGCGGGCGGCACGGTGGCGGTCGTCCTCGCCACGCCGACGTCGTACGGCGAGATCGCGACCGTGACCGTACCGTCCTCGACGCCCGCGGCCGAGGAGACGGCCGAGGGGACGGTCGCCGTGCTGACGCGGCATGGCGTGAGCGCCGCCGACGTCGAGCTGTTCGTACGCGAGGAGCGCGAGTTCACCATCTCCGACGGCACGGTCGTGCACGGGTGGCTGGTGCGCGATCCCGCGCGCGGCGGGCCGCTGCCGCTGCTGCTGGACATCCACGGCGGCCCGCACAACGCCTGGAACGGTACGGCCGACTCCGTCCACCTCTACCACCAGGCGCTGGCCGCACGCGGCTGGGCGGTGCTGCTGCTCAACCCGCGCGGCAGCGACGGCTACGGCGAGGAGTTCTTCACCGCGGCGGTCGGCGCGTGGGGCGTGGCCGACGCCCTCGACTTCCTGGAGCCACTGGACCAGCTCGTCGCCGAGGGCGTCGCCGACGCCGAGCGGCTGGCCGTCACCGGCTACAGCTACGGCGGATTCATGACCTGCTATCTGACCAGCCGCGACAACCGCTTCGCCGCGGCCGTCGCGGGCGGCGTGGCCGGCGATCTGACGAGCATGGCGGGCACGTCCGACAGCGGGCACTACCTCGCTGTCGCCGAACTGGGCGGCACACCGTGGGCGGCGGCGGAGGACTACGCGACGCAGTCACCGCTCGCGCGGGTCGACCAGGTGCGGACGCCCACACTGATCGTGCACGGCGCCGACGACGTGCGCTGTCCCGTCGGGCAGGCCGAGCAGTGGTTCACCGCGCTGCGCGCGCGGGGCGTACCGAGCCGACTGGTGCTCTACCCCGGGAGTTCGCACCTGTTCGTCCTCAACGGGCCGCCTTCGCACCGCGCGGACTTCAACCGCCGCGTCGCCGAATGGGTGGAGCAGTACGCGGGTCCGCGCGGGAGCGCGCCGCGGGTACCCATCGACGCCGCGCACTGGCAGCGCCGACTGGACGAACTGGCGCGGCGGCACCGCGTTCCCGGCGCGGCACTGGGCATCCTGCGGCTGGGCACGGACGGCGGCACGGACGGCGGCACCGACGAGCTGGTACGGGCGAGCTACGGCGTCCTCAGCAAGCGCACCGGTGTCGAGGTCACCGACGACTCGCTCTTCCAGATCGGCTCGATCACCAAGGTCTGGACGACGACCGTCGTGATGCAACTGGTCGACGAGGGCCTGCTCGACCTCGACGCGCCGATCGCGGACGTCCTGCCCGAGCTGCGGCTCGCCGATCCTGACGTGGCCAAGCGGGTGACCATGCGGCATCTGCTGACCCACACCAGCGGCATCGACGGCGACGTGTTCACCGACACCGGCCGCGGCGACGACTGCCTGGAGCTCTATGTCGACCTCCTTAAGGATGTCGAGCAGAACCACCCTCTGGGCGCGACGTTCTCCTACTGCAACTCCGGATTCACCCTGGCCGGCCGGGTGATCGAGAAACTGACCGGCAAGAGCTGGGACGCCGCCATGCGTGAGCGGCTGTTCGTCCCGCTCGGCCTGCACCACACGGTCACGCTTCCTGAGGAGGCGCTGCTGTTCCGCGCCGCTGTCGGCCATGTCGCGGCGGGCGACGACGAGCCGCGGCCCGCGCCCGTCTGGATGCTGCCGCGTATCGCGGGCCCGGCCGGGCTGGTCACCGCGGCGGCCGAGGACGTCCTGGCGTTCGCCCGGCTGCATCTGACCGGCGGCCTCGCCCCGAATGGCGAGCGGCTGCTCTCGCGAGCGTCGGCGGACGCGATGGCCGCGAAGCACGCCGACCTGCCTGACAAGCACGGCATCGGCGATTCGTGGGGCCTTGGCTGGATCCGGTTCGACTGGGACGGCCACCAGGTCATCGGCCACGACGGCGGCACGATCGGACAGACGACGTTCCTGCGGCTGCTCCCCGAGCAGGGGCTCGCGGTGACGCTGCTCACCAACGGCGGGAGCCCGCGCGACCTGTACGACGAGCTGTACCGGGAGATCTTCGCCGAGCTCGCCGGTGTCGCGGTACCGCACTCGCTGGAGCCGGCCGCCGAACCGCCCGCCGTCGACGCGGCACGGCACCTCGGCGTGTACGAGCGGGCCTCGACGCGTCTGGAGGTGCTCCGCGGCGAACACGGGCTGCGCCTGCGCCAGACCATGACCGGTTCGCTCGCCGACCTGATACCCGAACAGACGCAGGAGTACGACCTGGTGCCGGTCTCCGACACGCTGTTCGCGTTCCGGGCGCCGGGGTCCGAGGCCTGGACCTCGGTGACCTTCTACTCATTGCCGACCGGAGAACCGTACGTACACCTCGGTGTACGCGCGACCCCGAAGGTCTCCTGACCAAGGGCGGCCGGTGCGCTACCTGCCGGGGTGGGACAGGGCGCACCGTCTGACGCTCCGTCGGCAATGACAACGGACCGGGCACCTCAACGGTGCCCGGTCCCACGTGACGCCCCCACATCAGGACGGCATCCCGCCCAGGAGTCATGGGCCCGGTGGCAGGAGTTGGCGCCGGACGAGGGCCAGCACGGTTCTGGCGGCGATACCACCGATGAAGGCAGTGATCGCGACCAGCAGCAAATACGTGTAGACGATGTGCCCGGCGGGCCGTCCCAGTTCGTTCCAGTGCAGCGCAGTGGTGACCACGGCCGCCCAGGAGAAGGTGAAGGCCCAGGTGCTCGGTGCAAACGTGAGGCGCAGAAAGGCGGGCAGCAGCCTGATCTGTGCCAGCACCATCAGCAGCCCGTAGCCGGCCAGGCCCGCCGCGAAGATGTCCGCGTGGTCCCCGTTTACTGCGAAGTAGGCGATGCTCGCCACGGTGGGGGGTGCCACCTCGATCGCCAGGGTCGGCAGGAGCGGTGCCGGCAACAGGGGACGGAAGAACATCCTGGCCATGATCATCGAGCCAAGGATGAACCAGCAGACGATGCCGAGGCCGAGCATCGCCTCGGCCAGCCGCCGCTGACCGACCTCGGCGGCGGTGGCCGAGGCGACCAGTCCGCCCGCCACGGTCGGCAGGAAATAACCGGGGTGCAGCCGGTCGAGTTCGAGAGGGCCATAGATCCACTGCCCGGTGAACCAGCCGCCGAGCAGCACGGTCAGCACGAGGAAGACATCTACCAGGATCCTTCCCGCCGTCGGGGCGCGCGGGGCGACTCCCTGGGCCGCGAGCAGCATCGGTGTGATGACCGCCAGAGACGCGAACGGGCCCGCCACATTGTCGAGCAGGTCCGCTCCGAAGGCCCCGCGTTTCGACAGGACATACCGCAGATAGAACGCCACTGTGACCAGCCAGACCACAGCGGCGAACGCCAGGAACGCGTCCCCCACCACGTCGGACACATGCCCCTGGTCGCCGGCGGTCACCCAGCAGCCGGCAAGACCGGCCAGGCCGAAGGACATCCCGAAGAAGTTGAGCGGGATCCTCTGCCTGACCATGGCGGAATCCTCCCGATGTGATCATGGACGACATTATTCAGAGCATCACATTTCCTTGCTTATCGGTCGGGAGAGGTACTGTCGCGGGCCGGCCGCAATGCCGCTTCGGGTCGTCAGGAACAGGCCGCGCTCCGCGATCAATGCCTGCAAGGCAGGATCTCGACGTACCCGTCAGTTCCGTGCACGCGGATCCGCTGCCCGTCCCGGATCAGCCGGGTGGCCTGCTCCACGCCCACGACGGCCGGCAAGCCGTACTCCCGGGCGATCACTGCGCCATGGGTCATCAGGCCGCCCACCTCCGTCACCAGGCCCGCGATTCCGACGAACAGCGGCGACCAGCTGGGGTCCGTGTGGGGCGTGACCAGGATGTCGCCCGCCTCAAGATCGGCCTCCGCCATGTCAAGGATGACGCGGGCCCTCCCCTCGATGGTCCCGGCGGAAACCGGGAGGCCGATCAGGGCACCGGCCGGCACATCGTCGCGCCGGTACGCCCCGGTGACAGCCTCGCCATCTGATGTGAGGACCCGGGGCGGTGTGAGCGCGTGGTACGACCGGAACGCGTCCTTGCGCTGCTGGATGAGCTGGTCATCCACCTGGTTCGAGCGCACGACATGGTGGAGTTCCTGGAACGTGAGGTAGAAGATGTCCTCCTTCTCAGGAAGCGCGTTGGCCTGCACGAGGCGCTCGCCCTCCGCCAGCAGGGCCTGCTTATAGACGAAGTAGCGGCTGACGATGCCGTACTTCGGGTACTCCCGGTACCCGATAAAGGTTCGGACCCGGTCGATCATCCGCTTGGCCTCGTCGGCTTTCCGGTCCCCGTCCGGCAGGGCCCGCAAGCGTGACAGCACGTCCTGTTCCTTCTTCTGCGCCTTCTGCCGGCCTTCCTCGAAGCGCCGCTCGGCGGCGCCCGGCTCGAAGTTCCTGACGTTGTCGAGGATCACGGGCACAAGCGTGGTGGGGCGCTCACGCCAACGCGGCCTCGTGATGTCGATCTCGCCGACGCAGCGCATGCCGTACCGGTCGAGGTAGGCCTCGATGGCGTCGCGCGCTTCGGTCCCGCCCGCGAGCTTCGCCAGCTCGTCCAGGAAGGCCGCGTCCTCGACGTACCCGACGCCGTGTAGGAACGCCACCACCTCCGGCTGCGGGCGGATCACGTCCGCGACGTCGAGCAGCGCCAGTCCCATCTCCGACGTGATGTTGCCGGGGGCGGACAGCGTGAGCGTGTCAGCCGCGTTCTTCTCGCCCAGCCACTCCTGCAACTTGTCGTTGAGCCACCACGTGGCCTCCATTCCCGCCATGATCGCCTGAAAGTTCAAGGGATCACCGAGGACTCGCTTGTGCTCCTCGAAGGCCTCCAGCAGGAAGTCGAACAGCGCCGGTCCGGTCTTCGTCCGGATGTCGCGCTCCAGGGCAGCGATGGAAGCCTGGCTGCGCTCGATCAGCTCGGTGACGATGGCCGGATCGGTCTCGATCGGGACGGACGCACCTCTGGTCGGCGGCCCGCCGGGACCCGCGTCCGGGAGCGACGGGACGAAATCGTCGCGGTCGAGGACGGTCTCCAGCGCGTCCCTGATCAGCGGATCGCCTCTCCCCATGACGTCCAGGAGGCCGGCGCGGCTCGCGGGCGTGGCCAGGCGCCGGGTGACGTCGACAAACAGCCTCCCGCCGGCCTCGTGCATCGGCGCCATGGCCGTCAGCTGCCACACGGAGAGCCCCAGGGGCTTCATGGGGTCGGTCATCATCTGCCCATGACCAACGGAGACGTAGACGTGATTCTCCCGGTCGCCGGTCTCGGGGATGGGGAACAGCGTCGTGATCGGCCGGCTCTGAACGATCTGGAAGCCATCGTCGCCCAGGCACCATTCGATGTCCTGCGGGCTGCCGAAGTGCGCTTCGATCCGCCGCCCGAGCTGCACGAGCCGCACGACCTGCGCATCCGTCAGCGCCGGCTGCTCCTGCCGCCGCGAGTCGATCGCCACTTCCTGCGTACCACCGGCCGGTAGGGCGTGAACGGCACGCTGTTTGACGGCGATCGCCTTTGCGACGACTTCGCCGTGTCGCACCTTGAAGACGTCCGGGTTCACCAGGCCGGAGACCAGGGCCTCGCCGAGGCCGAAGCCGGCGTCCACGGTGGCGACCTTCCGGTTGCCTGTGACGGGGTCGGCCGTGAACAGGATGCCGGCCGCATGCGGGAAGACCATCTGCTGCACGACCACGGCCATATGGACCGTACGGTGGTCAATGCCGTTCCGCTGACGGTAGGTCACGGCCCGCTCGGTGAACAGCGAGGCCCAGCAGCGGCTGACGTGCTGGAGGATCGCCGCCGGCCCCACGACGTTCAAATACGTGTCCTGCTGGCCGGCGAAGGAGGCCGTCGGCAGGTCCTCTGCCGTCGCGCTGGATCGGACGGCGTAGGCGGCCTGCTCGCCAAGTTGGGCGAGCGCGCGGGTGATCGCCGCCGCGAGATCGCCCGGGATGGCGATCCCTTCGATGGTTCGGCGGATCTGCGCGCTGAGCATGCGGATCGCCTCCCGGTCGTCCGGGTTCAGGCGCGCCAGCTGATCGAGCCGATCGTCGATCGACGGCGCTTCCGCCATGATCCGCCGGAAGGCGTCCGTCGTCACGCAGAAGCCGGCCGGCACGCGGATGCCTTCGATCCGCGACAGCCCGCCCAGGTGCGCGCCCTTGCCGCCGACGACCGCGACCTGCGTCTCGTCAACCTCTTGAAGATCCCACACGTACTGCTCGATCACCGCGATACCTCCGAGGCAGCCGTGCTCCGTTGCACTGCACTCGCCGATCGAATCACCGGCGCCTCCAGCTCAGTCGAACCTCCTGTCGGACACGTCCTCGTCTCCGGCTGCCCTACCTCTGACGAGTCGGCCAACCGCTCCGCCCGGTCGGGCGGCACGCACCCCCGCACCACCGCCCCGAGCGCTCGCGACCGCACTGCCGGTCCCACCACTGGTTCGACGTCACCGCGTCCCCCATGCGTCGACAACACACGCATGCCGTGCCCCCATTTCCGCAGGTTGTGGCCTCGGCCGAGGATTCTGCGCCACCACCCGGGTCTTGCCGCAAGCCCCCCGGTGCGCTATACGTTGAGAGTGGCAAGGAGAGCTCTCCTTGCCTTTGCCTTTTGCCGCCCGCTGGAACGGACAAGCTCCTCGCGAAGCGGTGACACGCCGCGTACGGGCAAGCGTCGTTGGCCCAGGCGGATGTCCCATCGGACTACGGATGCAGCCGCGGAACCAGAGGTTCTTTCCCTTGTCGGCAAGGCCCGAACGCCGTCGAACGCCCCGTCATCTCCCGGAGGCCGTCGCGCCACCAGGTCTGCGCCACCTCCGAAAACTTCAATCTCGGCGGCGCTTGTCGCTCTCGATAACGGCGGACACGGCGGCAGCGATGGGATCGGCATGGGCGGCCGGCCGCGCAAGGCCGACGGTGGCGGCGATCGCGTCGAGGTAGAGACCGCGGGGGCCGAACGGGCGGGGATGGGCCGGTACGGAGGGACGCGACGCGATGGTCCAGGTGGTCCAGGGCACCAACCCCAGAACACGGTGACGGTGCGCGGTCAGCAGGCCGCGGGCTTCCATGGACTCTCGGTAGTGCGTGTCGAGGTTGTGGGAGAAGAGCCGGACCCAGTGCGTGAGCTGACGTGGAGGCGCCTCGGCGGCCACGACGGCGCGCATGTTGACGCGAGCGCGGGCGACACGGCGGGCGAAGGGGCGCTCCGGAGAAGGGCCGGAAACGCCTGCGTAGTTCGTGTCGAGACCCAGCAGTCGCGTCTGCTTGGCACCGGGACGGCCGAGCTGCACATCGAGTACGAGGGCGCCGAGGAGCCGGTCGGCGACCGGTTCTCCCAGGGTGAGCGGCTGAACGGTGGTGATCCAGTTGTCGGAGATCGTGATGGCACCGCGGAGTTCAAGCTCGGCGAGCACGGCTCCGGCGAGTGCATGGTGGACGTAAGGGGGAAGCTTGAGCCTCTCGGTCCGCGGGTCTGCGCAGAGCAGCAACAGTTCCTCGGGCAGCGTCATCAGCGGCGGTAGTGCGTCCATCGTGGTGTCCTCCCGGGTGGGTGCGCCGCTCAGTACCACGCCGGGCGAGAACCGGACGGTTGCGGCGAACCCGAAGCCCACATGAGCCGGCGCCTGTTCCGCCAGATCGTCGTCGAGGGCCTCGACGCTTCGGGCACTGTTCTGGTGATCGTGGACCAGCCTGCCTGGTCACAGGTGCCGGCGGCGGATGAGTACGCCCAGCACCAGCAGTCCCGGGGCCAAGGGCAGCCAGACGGTCAGCAGGCGGTAGCCGAGTACGACCGAGGCGGCCGTGCCTCCCGGAGCCCCGGCCGCGACGAGTGCCAGGCCGAGCGCGGCGTCCAGGGAGCCAAGACCGCCGGGGGTGGGCAGAAGGGCGGCGGCACTGCTCGCCGCCAGGTACACCAGAGCGACCTGGCTCACGGGCAGCGGGAGGTGTAGTGCCTGTGTGACGGCGTACACGACGAGGGCGTGCAGGGAGGCGAAGGCGAGCGAGCCGCCCCACAGCGCCGCTACTCGTCCGGGGAGTTCGTGCACGGCTCGGAAGTCCGTGAGGGCCGCCCAGAGCAGCGTACCCATCCGGGTGCGCAGCGGGCGGGTGAGCAGCACGGTGGCGATTCCGGCAAGGCCAACCAGCAGTGCCGGTGCGACCGAGGGAGGAGGGGGGAGACGGAGGATGCCGGGGCTGGCCAGGGCTAGTACGACGATCAGGGCGGCGCGGGTGGTGGCACTGGCGGTGGCTTTGAGGGCGAGGGCGCCCGCCGTATGGGTGGGCGTGAGTCCGCAGCGGGTCAGAAAGCGCCAGTTGACCGCGGTCGCGCCGAGACCGGCGGGCAGGACGTGGTTGGCCGCGGACGCGGCGAACTGTGCCGCCACCAGCCGCCCGGCCGGGAGCGGTTGGGTCACCGCACCCTGTTGGACGAGGGCCGAGCACGCCCATGTCGACACGCTAGCGGTGGCCGCTACGAGCAGCCAGCCGCGGTCGGCGGCGGCCAGCCGCTCCGCGGCGGTGCCGACCGCTGTCCAGTGGCGGCCGGCGAACACGGCCGCGAGGAGCACGACGATCAGCGAGGCTGCGGTGTGCCAGTACACGCGTGGGCCTGCGAGCGCAGGGACGTCGGGCGACGTGGTCATGCGCCGTGGTCTTCCCTCGCGGCGGGGGCGACGCACGCGTACAGGCCGTGGCGGGTACGGAGATCTCGCAGTCGGACGTCGCCGATCCGGCCCCGCCAGATGCGGATAGTCGGCGGTAGCCCGTGCCGGGCGGTGTGGGCGGGCGTCGTGTACGAGGTCTTGGTCATCATCCGCCCCTCCCCCCTCCAGGATGTAGAGTTCCCACAACCCTACAAGACGTAGGGTGAATGGTGGGGTGGGAGTGTGCAGTGCAGAGGTCAAGGAGGTCCGACCGCGTGGCGGACAGATCCTCCTGCTGCATGGTGCGACGCGTACGAACCGGTGGAGAACGCCGCCAAGTTGACCACCCAGGTCACGCATCAGGCTCTCGGCAGCGGACTGGTCGCGGGCCGTCGGGCCGTCTCCTCCACTCCCACTCCCCCGCGCCCCAGCCCCCGCGGTGTCCCGGCCGGCCCTCCCTGGGACGGCGTCCGGTTTCCCGTCCCCGTCCGCGCCGGTATGCCCGGCCTCTTCGCAAGGTGACGCTTCACAGTGCCCCCACAGCAGCCAGTACCGATCTCCCAGCAGAGGAACTCCTCCTCGCACCCTGTCCCCGGCCGCGACGGCCGGCCGCCCATCGGTTCACGGCTGCGGTCGCGGGCAGCCGCGGCCACGGTCTGGTACCTGCGGCTGCTCGCGCTGCTCAACCTGGTGGCGGTCGTCTCGGTGCCGTTCCGTGAGGAGATCCACGAGCACAACGCGGGCGAGTACTTCACTCCTTACCTGGCCACCGCCGCTCTGGTCTCTGCGGCGCTGGCGCTGTTCCTCGCCGCGGTGATGCGGCGCCGCAAACGCGCGGCGTGGATCTTCAACATGCTGCTGGCCGGCCTCCTGTTCGTGCTCTACGTCCTGGCCCTGACCCAGGAGCAGTACCGCAGGCACGCCTTCAACTGGTTCTCCGTCGTGCTGACCGGTCTGTTCGTCGTCGCATTGCTGGTGGGGCGCAGGGAGTTCACGGCCGTCGGAGACCGCTCCAATCCGAGACTGGCCCTGGCCGTGCTGGTCGGCGGCGTCCTGGTCAGCGGCACCGTCGGCACTCTGCTCGTGAGCGCCACCAACCGCGTGACCGGGGCGCCGCTGGGCGACCGGATCGCCTACACCCTGCTGCGCGGGGTCAGCATCGGACCCCTTGCCGACCGCTTCGACACCGTCGCCGCTCCGCGCTGGGTGGACGTACTGATCAACATCCTGATCGCTGCGGCCTTCCTCCTTGTTCTCTACGCGTGCTTCCGCGCGCCGCGCGGTCGCGAACTGCTCGGTGAACACGACGAGAAGCGCCTGCGCGCACTGCTGGCCGAGCACGGCGAACGCGACTCACTGGGATACTTCGCGCTGCGCCGCGACAAGGCCGTCATCTGGTCTCCGAGCGGCAAGGCGGCGATCGCCTACCGGGTGGTCGGCGGCGTCACCCTGGCCTCCGGCGACCCGGTCGGCGACCCCGAAGCATGGCCCGGTGTGATCGAGGAGTGGCTCAAGGAAGCCCGTCGTCACGCGTGGACACCGGCCGTGATGGGCGCGAGCGAGGAGGCCGGCATCATCTACGCCCGGCACGGCCTGGACGCCCTCGAACTGGGCGACGAAGCCATCGTGGACCGGGCCGACTTCACCCTCGACGGACGTGCGATGCGCGGGGTCCGGCAGGCGCACAACCGCATCCGCCGGGCCGGGTACACCGTGCGTATCCGCCGCCACGCGGACATCCCCGAGTGCGACATGACAGCCTTGATCGAGAAAGCGGACCACTGGCGGGACGGCGGGGGTGAGCGTGGCTTCTCCATGGCCCTGGGGCGTCTTGGCGATCCGGCCGACGGCCGCTGCATGATGCTGGAGTGCCGCGACGGCCAGGGCGAGCCGCGGGCCCTGCTGAACTTCGTACCGTGGGGCGAGCAGGGGCTGTCGCTGGATCTGATGCGGCGGGACCGCGACTGCGAGAACGGACTCATGGAGTTCACAGTGGTCGAACTGCTACTGCGCGCAGAGGAGTTGGGCGTTCAGCGGGTGTCACTGAACTTCGCGATGTTCCGGTCCGTCTTCGAACGCGGTTCCCGCCTGGGCGCCGGACCGGTACTGCGCCTGTGGTGCTCGGTGCTGACCTTCTTCTCCCGCTGGTGGCAGATCGAGTCCCTCTACCGGGCCAACGCCAAGTACCGGCCGGTCTGGGAACCGCGCTATCTGCTGTTCGAGAAGAGCAGCGACGTCCCGCGCATCGTCGTCGCAAGCGCCCGTGCGGAAGGCTTCCTCACCGTACCCGGCCTGCCCACGCTCTTCCGCCGCCGGCACACCAGCCCCGCGCCGGACTCCCCGGCCCAACTGCCCCACGGAAACGGTCACTTCCGCGGGAACCCGGCCAAGTATCCGCACAGCAGCACGGCCCCAGATCGCCGCCGCAGCTCCCCGACGAGCAGTTCATCAACCCGCTGATCGACAAAGCCTGGACGCGGCGAGCCGTATCACTGCCGCCCACCGCACAGCGCGGCGAACCAGCCCTGCCATCGCCGATGGCACACAGCATTGCCACGTTCCCCACCAAACCCACCGAACCCACCGAAACACTACGCACTGTAAGGTGGCGACATGGCAGGCACAACACCCCGCGGCAGAGCGGAACGGCGCAGCGCCGGTGAGCTGGAGAGCGAGGTTCTCGCCGCCCTGTGGGCCACGGACGAGGCGCTCACTCCGGCCGGGATCCAGGCCCAGCTCGGCGGAGACCTCGCGTACAACACCGTGCACACCATCCTCAAACGCCTCCATGACAAGGGCCTGGTTCTGCGCGATGTGGACGGGCGCCGGGGCGCGTACCGGCCGGCGAAGAATGCCGCCGAGCTCACCGCCGAAGCCATGCATCAAGCGCTCGACCGCGGCCCCGACCCGATCGCCGCACTCCAGCAGTTCGTCACCGGGCTGAGCCCGGAAGAGGAACAGGCCCTGCGCGACCTCCTCGGCGGGAGCAGCCCATGAGGATCGACGTCTACGCCCCACTCGTCCTGTCACTGCTGCTCCCCGCGATCAGCGGGCAGGTGGGCAGGCGGGTGGCGCCCGCGCTGGCCGCCCGCGTTCTGACCGCCTCGGCTGTCCTGACCGCGGCTGCCACCACCTGGGCTCTCGTCCTGCTGGCCGTCACCCTCGTCGGCAAGGTCCCTCCGGTGGCCGCCGAGGCCCGCGAAGACGGCCGCGACCTGGCAGAACCGGTCCCCGAGGCCATCGCGCTGGTCGCGATCCTTGCGCTTTGCCTCATCGCCCACCGGTTGTACGAGGCCGTCCGCGCCGAGTACCTCACCCGCCGCACGCTGCACCGCCTGTGCGAGGGCCACCCGCCGGACACCGAACTCATCGTCGCGGCCTCCGCCACCCCGCGAGCCTTCGCCATCCCCGCCGCCAACGGCAGGCCCGGCCGCATCCTGGTCACCGCCGCCATGCTCGGCGCCCTCCACCCAGCCGAGCGCCGAGTCCTCCTCGCTCACGAACGCGCCCACCTCACCCACCGCCACGCCCTGTACGCGTATGCCGTCGCCCTCGCCGCCGCGGCCAACCCCCTGCTCACGCCGACGCGCACGACCGTCACGTTCCTCATCGAACGATGGGCCGACGAACAAGCAGCGGAAGCGGCGGGGGACCGTCAGACCGCCGCCCGGGCCCTGGCCCGCGCCGCCCTCATCGCCCAACGCCCGCGCCCCGTCCGCGTGCTGAACTTCACCGACGGTGCCGTCACCCGCCGCATCGCGGCCCTCCAGACCGCCCCACCCCCGCACCTGTGGCCCATCGCCGCCGTCGCCCTCGCCCTCGGTGTCCTCCCGGCCCTCGGCGCCATGGACGCCACCGACGATCTGCTCGAACTCCTGGAACACGCGCTTCACCTGTAGAAGGGCACACACCAGTACGCGGGTGCGCCCCGGCCCTGACGATCAGCGGTACGCGAACGAGGGCGTACGGCTGCACGGCCGCTATGTGGTTCCTGTGAGCGCAAGAGGCAGCCGTACGGTGAGGGCCGTTCCTCTCCCGAGGCCCGGAGATGTGGCCATGATGTCGCCGCCGTGCGCTCGGGCGATGCCGCGGGCGATGGTCAGGCCGATGCCGCTCCCGCCTGCGGGGGCGGGGCGGTTGGGGTGCTCGATGCGTTCGAAGCGGGTGAAGATCCGTGCGAGATCACGGTGGGCGATACCGATCCCGTCGTCCTCGACACGTACGACGGCGTGCGGCGACGGCTCCTGTTCGACCTGCACGGTGACCGATACCCGACCGCCGGAGTCGCAGGCGACCAAGGCGTTGCCGAGGAGGTTGACGAGCACCTGGGCGAAACGGTCCGGGTCGAGGCGGGCAGTGACCGTGGGCCCGGGAACCACCTCCAGTGTGACGTACTTGTCGTCGTACTGGGTGCGCAGCCGTTCGGCGGTGGCGTGGACGAGCAGCGTCACGTCGGTGGGCACGGCGTGCAGGGTGAACGCGCCTTCCTCGGCACGGGAGAGGCTGGAGAGATCGTCCGCAAGGCGCCGCAGCCGGTCCAGATCGTCGGTCAATGAGGCGAACATGGCGTCGTCCGGGGTGAAGATGCCATCGGCCATTCCGTCGATCTGGCCGCGCAGGATGGTGATGGGGGTACGCATCTCGTGGGCGATCTCGGAGACCAGACGGGCACGGCGCCGCTCGGTGTCGGCGAGGGAGGCCGCCAGCCGGTTGACGTCTTCGACCAGCGCGGCGAGCCCCGGTTCGCGGGGTACGTCGAGGACACCGTCGTAATGCCCCTCGGCGAGACGGTGGGTGGCGGTGCGGACCCGGTGCAGTGGCCGCAGCAGGAACCGGGAGAACACGACGGCCACCGTAAACGCCGCAGCCACGCCGACGGTGAGCGCGGACCCGAAGATCGGATCGATGTCCACGTGTCCTCTGCCCTCGAAGACGTCGAAGGCGTCGGCGGCGACGCTCATCGAACCGAGTCCCACCAATAGGACCGCGACATGGGAGAGGCCCAGGCGGATGCTCAGCGGGAGGTGAAGCACCAGCCGTACCAGCCGGTGGCCGGAGGTCGGGATACGCATGGTCACGGTCCTTTCGTATCCCGACCGGTCATATGGTGGGGCGGGCGAGAAAGCGGTAGCCGATGGCCCGTACGGTGCCCACGAACCTGGGCGCGTTCGCGTCGTCGCCGAGCGCGCGCCGTAGCGTGCGGATGTGGACGTCCACGACACGTTCGTCGCCGAAGAAGTCCCGGCCCCACACGTGCTCGATCAGCCCGCGCCGGGTGAACACCCGGCCAGGCGTGCGGGCCATGGCCACCAGCAGGTCGAAGTCGAGTGCCGAGAGCTCCACCGTACGGTCGGCGCCGGCGGTGACCGTACGGGAGTCGGGATCGATGACCAAGCCGTCGAAACGCAGTGTCCGTTCCTCCGGCGGCTGTGCGCCTTCCGCGCGCCGCAGGATGGCCCGGACCCGCAGGGCGAGTTCGCGGGCGCTGAACGGTTTGGTGACATAGTCGTCGCTGCCCGCGGTGAAACCGATGACCCGGTCGACTTCCTCGTCCCGGGCGGTGAGGAGGATCACGGGTACCTGGCTGGTAGCGCGGATCCGCCGCAGCACCTCGAAGCCGTCCAGTCCCGGCAGCATCACGTCGAGCACGACCAGATCGGGCTGTTCGCGGATGACCCCGGACAGGCCGGCCGGGCCGTCCGGTGCCTCCAGAACATCGAAGCCGTCCGCCTCCAGATAGCCGCGCAGCGTCATCCGGATCTTGGGCTCGTCGTCAACGACCAGAATGCGTTGCGTACTCATACTTCTCACTGTTCTCACGAGCCCTTGGAAAGCGCCGGACGCCTTTGGACCGCAGCGTTCCGGCCGCGTCCCGGTAGAGGGTTTCGAAGGTGTCCAGGGTGTGTCCGATGTCGTGGTGGGCGACGATTTCGCGGCTGGCTTCGCCCATGCGCGTACGAGCCTCAGTGTCACCCAGGATGGAGGTGAGGGCCGAGGCCAGGGCTCGGATGCCGCCGGGCGGATAGAGGAGTCCGTTGCGTCCGGGGTGCACCAGGTGGGGCAGGGCCATGGCGTCGGCGGCGACGACGGGCTTTCCGGCGGCCATGGCCTCCATGGTGACCAGGCTCTGCAACTCGGCGGTGCCGGGCATGCAGAACACATCACAGCGGGCGTACGCGTTCAGCACTTCCTGATCGCTGACCAAGCCGTGGAATGTGACACGGTCGTGGACGCCGAGTTCGCGGGCCAGCGCCTCCAGGCTGCGGCGGCATGATCCGTCGCCCACGACCTCTGCTGTCACCGGGAGTTCCCCGGGCAGGAGCGGCAGCGCCCTCAGGAGTTCGTGCACGTTCTTCTCGGCGTCGAGCCGGCCTACGAACAGGACGCGGTGCCCCTCGTCGCCGAAGTCCGCCGTGGGCTGCGCGAAGCGGCGCAGGTCCAGGCCGCACGACACCGGCAGGGCAGTGGTGCCGAGGCCGTGCTCGTGCAGCAGTCGTACGGCGCGGGGGGTGGGGGCGGTGACGATCTGGGCGCGCCGGAAGACCCGGACACAGTCGATCCAGGCCAGTCGGCAGGCGGCTGCGCTGAGCCGGCCGGGGATCCTGGCGTAGCCGATGAGGTTCTCCGGCATGAAGTGGTTGGTCGCCACCACCGGGATGGCCCTGCGGCGTGCGGCCATGGTCAGCGTCCGGCCCACAGCGAAGTGGGACTGCACATGGATCACGTCGGGCGCGAGACGATCCAGCAGCCGGGCGGCCGAGCGGCCGGTCTGCCAGGGAAGGCAGACCCGGAAGGTGGGGTGGAACGGTGTGCGGTGCGAGGCCAGCCGGTGCACGGTGACCCCGTCGACGGTGACGCGGTCGGGGCCGCTGCCGGGCGACGGGCAGATCACGTGGACTTCGTGGCCTCGGCCGGCGAGCCCTGCGGCAAGACGGTGGGCGAAGTTCGCGGCGCCGTTGACGTCCGGCGGGTAGGTGTCCGCGCCGATGACGATCCGCTGCCGGGTAGTGCCGGGCATTACATGCTCCTGCTGTGGGAGGGACAGGATTGGGAGGACAGAAGGGAGGAGGAAGAGGCAGCGGAAGTGCCGAGCGCGAGACGGACGACGCCTCCGACCGCGAGTCCGGCACAGGCCAGGCCCGCTCCGGCGGTCCAAGGGGTCAGGCCCGGTGCTTCACCGAGCAGGCCGACCCCGATGGCGACGGCGACCAGCGGGTCGATGACGGTGAGACAGGCCACCGTGATCTCGGGTGGCCCGTCGGCATACGCGCGCTGAACGAGCAAGCAGCCGACGAGGACCGACAGCGCGATGGCGGTGAGCGTGCCGAGCAGGGCGCCCGTCACGCCGCGGCCCGCGTACTCTTCGGCGGCGGCCCGCACCAGCACGGAGGTGTAGCCGTACGTGCCCCCGCCGCCCACGGCCAGGGCCAGACACCGGGCGCGTCCGCGCAACAGGCCCCCGGCCAGCGAACAGACAGCCACGCCGAGGGCGACCAGCAGCCCGGCCCGGACCTGGGCCGCCGAGGGGACAGGGGCGGGCACAGTGAGATGCGCGGCGAGGACCGCGAACGAGCCTGCGCCCACGAGGATCGCCGTCAACGCAAGCCCGGTGCCCGGCCGCAGCCGGGCACGTCGGGCCTGGAGCCCCCACACCACGCTCACCACGACCGCGAACACACCCAACGGCTGAACAACCGTCAGCGGAGCCAACCACAAGGCACTGACGTGCAGCGCCGCCCCGGCGGCCAGGAGAGCCAGCCCACCGAGCCAGAGGGGCCGCCGCACTACGGACGTCAAGGACGGGAGGTCCGCCGAGGCACCGTGCTGCAACCGCGCCCCGGCCGCGAAGCAGCACGCGCCCAGGACCGCCAGACAAATGGCCGGCCATGTCACCGCCTGCCCCGGCTCGCGCGCACCGCACCGGCCAGCACGAACAGCAGGACCGTCTCCAGCCCGAACGTCACGCGCTCCGCCAGCCCGAGTCCGCCGGCGATCGACCGTGCCATGGGGGTGACCGGGGCGGTCGCGCACAGATGGGCGCCGAGGAAGGCGAGACCGCCCGCCACGCTCGCCCAAGAGGTGCGGCGCAGTGACCGCGCTGTTGGCTGCCAGCCGGGCAGCACGCCCAGCCGCCGGGCGATCAGGAGCCCGGCCAAGGGAAGTGCCGCCACGGCCCCACCCGCGGTGTACCGGTGGACAAGCCCTCGCACGGACGGGGTGCTGCCTGCCGGATCGGTGGGGAACACGACGGTGAGCACCAGCCCGCCGCACCACGCTCCCAGCAGCGCCTTCGCGGGACCTCCGACCGGCAGCCCGGACCGCACCAGCCCGGCGAGCAGCGCCGCCGATCCCGCCGCGAGGCAGATCACGGTCCCGGTGAAGATCCGCCCGCCGCCGTCGACCAACGCGTAATCACTCAGCGTCTGTGCGACCGCGTCGGCCTGCTCCGCCCAGCCGACGTGCAGAGCGGCGGCACCGAGCAACGACCCGGCCAGCCCGACATGAGCCGTAAGCACAAGTTTTCGTGTGAGGTGGGACCCGTCCATGCCCCTCAGGCAACTGGCGTCCCGTGTGCCTCATAGGAGGCGACCCATGAAGCTTTCATGAAGCCACACTGTGGAGGACGCCACAGGCACGCCCAAGCGCGGACGGGCCACACAAGACCCATGCGGCAGCCGAGCCAGCCGTGTTCTGCTTTCCGCAGCCCGAACCGCCAAGGCCGTACTGAGTGCCAGCACGCGCGCCGGATCGGCCGGCGCCTGTCCCAGCGCTGCCAGCAGCCCCACCGATATCGGGTCCATCCCGAACCACCCTCCACACTCGTACGTTCACCAGAAGTGGACACGCTGCGAAGAACTACGATTGCGCCGAAGGCCAACCGGACAGTCCAGCAGTTGCGGGCGGACGGGTGCCTGAGGCCGCGCACCTACCGTTTGACGGGGGTGTGGTGAGCGAGCGGACGGCAAGCGGTGCACTCAGTTGACCATCGAGTCAGCGCCGCCTCGCGTTGGCGCGGCGTCGGCCACGTGACGCCGATTGGAGTCGGGGCGGCGGAAAAGGGCAGGACCGACCTTACGGCCGAACAGATAGCCCGCCTGGTCCCCGAGAACCGCCGCGATGACGATCAGCAGGCACACCAGCCACAGCGGCTGGGTGAGGTACTCATGTCCGGCGACCAGCAGCCCGGTGGTGAACAGCAGGGAGTCGCCGGGGAGGAAAAAGCCGATCAGCAGGCCGGATTCGGCGAAGACAATCGCCAGGATGCCGATGAGGCCGAAGGTTGAGATCAGATAGTCGGGGTCGAGCCACTGGGGTCCGAGAGCGACAGTGGTCACAGGGGGTACTCCTGTAGGCGGGAACGAGGGGGCGCCGCGGCGGGGCCGGGGCAACTGCGGCACGAGTGCGTGCGGTTACTCGATGGCTCCGGCACCCGGGGCCAGGACTCCAACGGTGACCAGGGCGACGATGGCCAGGCCGAGGATGATCCGGTAGACGACGAACGGCGTGAAGCTGTTGTGGGAGATGTACTTCAGGAACCAGGAGATGGCCGCGTAGCCGACGGCGAAGGCGATGCCGGTGGCCAGGAGGGTTGGGCCCCAGGCCGGGGACGGGCCTTCACCGATCTTGAACAGTTCCAGGGTGCCGGAGGCCAGTACGGCGGGGATGGCGAGCAGGAACGAGTAGCGGGCGGCGGCCTCGCGGCTGTAGCCCATCAGCAATCCGGCGCTGATCGTGCCGCCGGAACGCGAGACGCCGGGGATCAGCGCGAGGGCCTGCGCGAAGCCGTACCCCAGGGCCTGCGGGAAGGTGAGCTCCTCGATCGGCTTGGCGTAGCGCACGGCCCGGGAGCGGTCGGCGACGGCCAGAATCACACCGAAGACGATCAGTGTGGTGCCGATGATGCGCAGGTCGCGCAAGGAGGTCTCGATGCTGCTCTGGAAGGCGGCGCCGAGCACACCGATGGGCAGGGTGCCGACGATGACGAACCATCCCATGCGCGCATCGGGGTCCTTGCGCCGTTCACGGATGAACAGTGAGGCGGTCCAGGCTCTGATGATGGCGGCGATGTCGCGCCGGAAGTAGATCAGCACCGCGGACTCGGTACCCAACTGGGTCACGGCGGTGAACGCCGAGCCGGGATCCCCCCAGCCGACCAGGGCGGAGAACACCCGCAGGTGGGCGCTTGAGGAGACGGGCAGGAACTCGGTGAGCCCCTGCAACAGGCCCAGGACTGCGGCTTCGAACCAGGACATCGCTCGTGCACTCCGGCGGGGTCGGGGAGGAGCCCGGCCGTGATGGACCGGGTCAGACACAGCAGCACAAAGCCACTACATCTTGTAGGGTCCGACGCATGCTACAGGGTGGGCACCTCGGCCCGCTCTCGCCCGGAGGCGGCGGTGAGACGTCGTGGGGGCGGGGGGGGGGGGGGGCGCAACACCACGCGAAATTTTAAAACCGAAATGAGGGCGGGGCGGCCCCACACGCCACCCGAGGGGCGGTATGAAACCCCCCCCAA
>NZ_JBHWGS010000003.1:109589-568311 GCF_042732975.1 Streptomyces sp. NPDC059743
CATTTTTTTGGGCCCGCCGTTTGATCCGGGGTGGCACCCGCGCCCCGCCCCCGCCGGGGGGGGGGGGTCCCCCGGGGTGGGGCGGGGGGGGGTGGGGCCCCCACGACGACGCAAATGTTACAACCGTTACTACGGGCGTGCGCCTCACACTGACCACCTGAGGCCTGATCTCACCCCGCACATACGCACTCGCGTCCACAGGCGTCCGGGCAATTACAAGCACAGATAGATACGCACGTATCATAGATGCATGGAGAACGAAGACCTACGTCAATCGACCGGAACGCCTCAGGAGGGATCCAGTGGCCAGGAGGGGTGGCTGCTGGTCGCGGTGAGCACTGCCGGGGCGGCGGATTCCCTGCGGGTGTACGTCTGGCGGAAGTTGCGCGGCCTGGGAGCGGTATATGTGCAGCAGTCGGTGTGCCTGCTGCCCGACCGGCCCACCATCGCGGCGACGGTACGGCGGCTGGTGGACAAGGTCCGTGCCGACGGCGGCACTGCCCGCTGCCTTCACATCCGTATCGACGACCCGGTGGAACGCGGAGAGCTGATCGGCGAGTTCCGGGAGGCCGTCGCCGTGGAGTACGGCGAGGTGCTCGAACGTCTCCCGGCGTTCTTCACGGAGATCGAGGCCGAGACCTCGAAGGGGCGCACCACCTTCGCCGAGGTCGAGGAGTCCGAAGCCGATCTCGTCCGCTTCGAGACCTGGGTCGCCAAGATCGAAGCCCGGGACTACTTCGCAGCTCCGATCGGCGCCGAGGTCCGCGCCGAACTCGACCGCGCCCGCGCCGCGATGCGCGAGTTCGAAGCCGCCGCGCTGGCCGCCGAGACCGCCCCCGATGCCGGCACCGCCCGCGTACCGGTCCGGCTGCGCGCCGTGGAAGGAGACCACCTGTGAACCCCTGGCTCACCGCCGTCCTCGCCATCGTCGGCGGACTGATACTCGCCTGGCTGCTCGCCCTGGCCGCCCTGCTGATCGTCCGCCCGCGCGGCAACCTGCTCACCGAAGCCGTCCGCCTGCTGCCCGACCTGCTACGGCTCATCCCCCGGCTGGCCCGCGACCCCCAACTGCCGCGCGGGATACGCGTACGGCTGTGGCTGCTGCTCGCCTACCTCGCGATGCCCATCGATCTGATCCCCGACTTCATCCCCGTCCTCGGTTACGCCGACGACGCGATCATCGTCGCCGCCGTCCTGCGCTCAGTCGTACGCGCCGCCGGCCCGGAGGCACTGGACCGCCACTGGCCGGGCACCCCGGACGGCCTGGCCGCCGTGCGCCGCCTGGCCGGGCTCCCCAACGCCCCAACCACACGGTGAGCGAGGCGTGTTGACCGTCCTGCTGGTGGTCATAGCCGCCTACAGCACCGCCACGCTCTCCGCGGTGGCCGGGTTCGGCGGCGGTGTGCTGCTGCTGCCGGTATTCGTGAAGGTCTTCGGCCCCCGGGACGCGATCGCCGTGCTCACCGTCGCCCAACTCGCCAGCAACGGCAGCCGCGTATGGTTCAACCGGCACGAGATCGACCGCCGCCTCGTCGGCACCTTCGCGTACGGCGCCGTACCCGCCGCCGCGGCCGGAGCATGGCTGTTCGCCACCGCGCCACTGCCCGCACTCACCCGCCTGATCGGCGTTTTCCTGCTCGCCATGGTGGCCTGGCGCCGGTGGCGACCACGGGCGGCGAGCCTGAACGACGCGGCGTTCGCCGCGATCGGAGCAGCCTCCGGCTTCGGCTCGGCACTGGTCGGCTCCGTCGGCCCCATGGTCGCGCCCTTCTTCCTCGCCCGCGGTCTGGTCCGTAGCGCCTACATCGGTACCGAAGCCGCCGCCGCGGTCGTCATGCACCTCGTCAAACTCGCCGTCTTCAGCGCCGCCGCCGTCCTCACCGCCGGCAACACCCTGACCGGCCTCGCCCTCGCACCCGCCTCCACCGCCGGAGCCTGGACCGGCAAGAAAATCGTCGACCGGCTCCCCGTACCCGTCTTCATCACCCTCGTCGAAGCTGGCCTGGTCACCTCTGGCCTGCTCCTGCTCACCGGCGGCGGATAGCGAGCGCCATCAGCCCCAGCCCGTACCGGCCGCTGCCTGCTGTTGCTCTGGTTGTGGGCATCCGACAACAGGGGGGCGGAGAGGCGCTGCCGTCCGCGGGGTCTGGCACTTCGGAAAAGCCCTGCGATAGCGCCGACAAGTCCGTCATGCTGGCGGCCATGCACCCCCAGGACCAAGAGATTTGGCGCGCGATCTACCACGGCGATCGGGAGATCGACTGGGCGGCCTGGTTCGGGCAGGCCGACGGCGCCGACTATCTCTCCGAGGCAGGGCACGAGTTGACCGCTCGCGCGGTGGCCGGCCTCACCGAATTCTTCGACAGCCGCTGGCTGCCCAGAGCTGTGACCACCCCGCACACCGACGGCAGGGCCAGCGACACCGTCGCCGGACTCGGCCGACACTCGCCTGTGCTACAGATCCTCAACGGGAGCGCGAAGGGGGCGTGGGTGGAGGCGGTGCGCTGGTGGGCCGCGTACGCCTATCTGGAGGAAGCCGGTGTTCCGGGCCTCGCCTCCGTCCGGCGGGACGCCCGCCATGACGTCACCCTCTCCCGCTTCCTCCATACCCAGACACAGGCCCGCCTCGCGCTGATGGGCGCGTCCCGTAGGTTCCCGGTCGAGCTGGAGCCGACGAAGGCCACGGGCGGCCCCGGCGACGTCCGGATCGGCCCGGTCTTCATCGAGGTCGTCACCTTCGCGGAGGACCAGAAGCTCCAGGACTACGAGAAGTTCCGGCAGCGCTGCCGGGTCCACCTCCTGAGGCTGGACAGGAAGCGCGACATTTACTGGGAAGGCGACTCTCCCGAACTGCTAAATCGCGACGACCTCGCGGACTGGGAGAAGCAGACCGAAGAGGCCGCAGAACGATGCGCGTCCACGGGGACCGCCGTGGAGGTCGTCAGCGGCGCCGGACGCCGCCTGACCGTCCGCCCCGGGCAGGCCCCCGAAGGCACGACCCTGACCGGGGCAACCGTCGAGAGCGACCAAGGGAAGCGGCTTCTCGGCAAAGTACGGGGCAAATGCGCCAAGACGGCGGGTGCCGGCACGGCATGGATATGGGTGGAGGACCACAGCGGCCTCTTCCACTTCCCCATGCCCTTCGCCGAGATGTCACTCGCCGCGAAGACCGACGCGCTCGCGGACCTGCTCGGACCCGTCCTGGACGACTACGTCCACGTCGCCGGGATCGTCGTCTCGAACGCCGCACGCCGACGACTGCCCCTCCCGCCGGACGAGGACTCGCGCCGCCCTCACGGGCAGGGCTTCCAGCGCGGGCTGCCAATCGACCGGGTCCGCGAGACCATCGTGATCCCCCGGAAAATCCTTCTGCCCGAACAGACAAGCATCATCGCCAGAATGTGCGACACCGAAGCGGCCTGGCTCGACCGGGCCCTGGAGAAGCTCGGCATTCCCGGAGGCGTGTCGTCACTACTGGCCGCTTCTCCAGCACCTTGTCGGGTCTCCTCGCTGTGGATGCCATGAACTGACCTCGGACACGGAGGCACGACCACGGTCCACCACCCCGTCGTCGGTGAACTACGCCTCCACCGGGACAAACTACCCATCGACGACGTCATCCTCGTCGTCTACTACCCCGACAAGGACAACGACAGCGACGAGAAACTGCGGCTCCTCGCCGCACTCACACACACCGAGTCCGCCAGCACAGCACACAACAGGCCGACGGACATCCCCCACCCCAAGACACCTTGGCGAACACGCACCGTCCCGCCGTCGCAGCCAGAACACGCGCGCCACGGGTTCCACCACCCGCGAGATCGCCCCGGACCCTGATCACGAGCCGTCCGCGTCGTCCTTGCCGCGCAACGGCCGCAGGCCCCCGGGCACCAGATCCTTTGAGACGGGACAGCCGCGGTGGTGATCGCCATCAACTTCTGAGTGTTGAGAGTGGGGTCGGCTTGTAGAGCGGCCGCCGTCTGGGTGTCCGGGCTCAGGATTCCGAGCGGAATTGCCGCAGGAACTCCTGGAAGGAGTGCGCCCCACTGCCCGTTAGTGGGGCGCCGTGGGCAAAGCCGACTGCGTTGAGGTTCTGGGGGATGCGGGCCAGGCTGCCGGGCCTGAGGTCGGGATCGGCGGCGAGTGCGGCGGGGCCGATGGCGAGTTTGCCGCGGTTGAAGGCCGCGTCTCCCATGAGGATGGTCTTGCTCGGTTCGTGCAGCAGCACGATGTGGCCGGGCGAGTGGCCGGGGGTGTGGATGACGCGCAGTCCGTCGCTGCCCTCCACTACTTCTCCGTCGGAGACGGTGCCGTCTGCGGTGGTGGGGGTCCAGTGGAGTTTGGGCAGGTGGTCGATGAGGCGGCCGATGGTGCCGGAGCGTCCCTCGGCTGGGACGCGTCCGGCTTCCGGCCAGGCGCGGTCGGCGTCGTGGATGAGGATGTGTGCGCCGGTGTGGCGGCGGAGTTCGGCGGCGCCTTGTACGTGGTCGGGGTGGGCGTGGGTGAGGATGACGCGGCGGATGTCGGAGGACTTGCGGCCTAGAGCGGCGACCGTGTTGAGAAGAGCTTCGGGGGCTTTGGACCAGCCGACGTCGACGAGGGTGAGGCCGTCGTCGCCGTCGATGAGGAAGGCGTTGTCACGGTTGCTGGTGGCGATCTGGGTGACGCCGGGGGCGAGCTGGCTGTGCATGAGGGTCCCTTGATCATGGAGTGTGCAGTCCCTGAGGGAGGGAACGGTGTTGGGGCGGCCCGACGCCGCCCCAACACCGGCTCAATGGCCGTGTGCGGCCGGGGCGGGTATGTAGCCTTCGCGGACGAGTTTGGGCAGGATGCCGCCGTTGGCCAGGATGTCGAGGACCAGGGGCGGCAATGCGCCTCCGTCCAGGCGGGTTCCGGACCTGGTGTTCTCGGCCCAGCCTTCGGCGAAGTCGAGGCGTGCGGTGTCGCCGTCGGAGAATGCCTCGGTGGCGCCGGGTACGGTGAGTGCGGGCAGGCCGTGGTTGATGCAGTTGCGCAGGAAGAGGGAGTTGAACTCCTCCGCGATCAGTGCGGCGATACCCAGTTCGCGAAACAGTGCGGCGACGGGGCGCGATGAGCCGAGGCCGAAGTTGCGGCCCGCCACCACGATGTCGCCTGCCTGGACCTGGTCGGTCCAGCCGGGGCGCAGCTCGTAGAAGATGTGGCGGGCGGCTTCGGGCACGGGCAGTTTCATGGCAAAGGCGGGGTACATGGCGTCGGTGGTGACGGAGTCGCCGACGACCCAGACGTGTCCGGTGATGAGGGTGTCCATCAGCTGAGTTCTCCTCGCGGGTCGGTGACATGGCCGGTGAGGGCGGAGGCGGCGACGGTGGCGGGTGAGGCCATGTAGATCTCGGCGTCGGGGCTGCCCATGCGGCCGGTGAAGTTGCGGGTGGAGGAGGTCAGGCAGACCTCGCCGGGGGCGAGGAGTCCCATGTGGTAGCCGAAGCAGGCGCCGCAGGTGGAGTTGGTGACCACGGCGCCGGCGTCGGCGAGGTCCTGGAGGTAGCCGGCGCGCATGGCGTCCTTGTATACCTCCTGAGAGGCCGGGGTGATCAGCAGTCGTACTCCCGGCGCGACTTTGCGGCCACGCACGATGTCTGCGGCGATTTTGAGGTCTTCGAGTTGTCCGTTGGCGCAGGATCCGATGAAGCACTGGTTGACCGGACGCTTCTCGATCGCTGATATCGGCAGCGAGTTGTGGCTGACGGTGCCGGGGCGGGCGACGTAGGGCTCCAGCGACGAGAGGTCGACGGTGCGTACGGCGGCGTAGGTGGCGTCCGGGTCCGGATCGGCTGCTGTGTAGGAGTCGGGGGCGGCTCCGTGGGCGGCGAGGAAGTCGCGGGCGAGGTCGTCGATGGGGAAGGTGGAGAAGTCTGCGGAGATCTCGGCGCCCTGGGTGGCGATGGTGCGCCGGTCGTTCATGGGGATGGAGGCGAGGCCGGGTCCGCCGTATTCGAGGTTGTGGTTGGTGGCGTCGCCGTAGGTGCCGGCGATGTACAGGAAGATGTCCTTGCCCGAGACAGCGTCCGGCTTGGTGCCGGTGAACTCGTAGCGGATGGTGGGCGCGGCCTGGAACCAGGTCTTGCCGGTGCACAGGATCGAGTACACCTCGGCTGGGCCGAGTCCGCGGGCTGCTGTGTTGTAGGCGCCGCCCGCGCAGGTGTGGGAGTCGGTGCAGGCGAGGATCTCGCCGGGGCGGGCAAGGCCGTTCTCGGCGATGACCTGGTGGCAGATGCCGTGCCGGCCGACGTCGTAGAACTTCTCTATGTGGAAGTCGCGGGCGAACGCGCGGGCGTGGGTGCCGCCGATGGCGTCGTGAATGCTGGGGGCGGGCACGGCATGGTCCATGATGACCGCGACCTTGTCCGGGTCGTTGATCTTCAGGGGCTGGACCCAGCTGGTGGCGAACTGCAGGTCGATCATGACGGTCATGTCGACGTCGCAGACCACCGTGTCGCCGGGGCTCACCTTCTCGACGCCGGCTTTGCGGGCGAGGATTTTCTCCATCATGGTCATGCCCATCAGGCACCGTCCTTGGTGTGGTCGCGGTAGCGTTCGCCGATTGCGGACCACTCGCGCAGCCCGACGAGTTCGAACAGGCCCTGCGGGCCGGGCGTGGCCTCGGGCATGGTGCCGCTCATGCGGCCCAGGGCCTCCAGTCCGTGCAGGACGTAGGGGGCGAGCAGGGCGCCGGGGTGGATGGCGATTCGGAAGCCGAGCTCGGCGAGCCGGCCGGGCGCGGTGTCGGGTGTGAGGCCGCCCTGCACCATGTTGATCAGGAGCGGGGCGTCGACCTCGGCGGCGATCTTCTCGATTTCCCCGATGTTCTGCGGGGCTTCGACGAAGAGGACGTCGGCGCCTGCGGCTGCGTAGCGGCCGGCGCGGTCGATCGCCTCGTTGATGCCCAGCGGCCCGCGGGCGTCGGTCCGCGCGATGATCACCAGGTCGTCATCGGTGCGTGCCTGGAGCGCGGCGTCCAGCTTGGCGGTGAACTCCTCGGGGGTGACGAGTTCTTTGTCGGGGAGGTGGCCGCACTTCTTCGGGAATGCCTGGTCCTCCAGGTGGAGGGCGGCGACTCCGGCCTTCTCGTACTCGCGCACGGTGCGCGCCACGTTCATCGGTGCGCCGTAGCCGGTGTCGGCGTCCGCGATGAGCGGGATGCCGTCGAGTGCGGTGACGACGATGCGGGCCCGCTCGGTCATCTCGCTCTGGGTGAGCAGGCCGATGTCGGGCAGGCCGAACCCGGCGACGGACACGCCCGCGCCGCTCAGGTAGGCGGCGCTGAAACCGGTGCGGGCCACCAGGTGGGCGGAGAGGCCGTCGAACACGCCGGGGGCGGTGATCAGGTTGTCCTGGGCGAGCAGAGTGCGCAGCCGGCCGCCCGCGGTGGCGGGGGCTGTCTGTTGAGACGGTGACATGGGGATACCTCGCAGTGCGTAGGGGGTTAGTCGAGGACGCCGCGGGCGGGTTCGGCCAGCAGGTCCACGAGGCGTCCGAGATCGATCTGGTCTTCAAGGTCCAGGACGATGCGTTCGATTTCTGCGGCCCGGTCGGCATCGATGACTGTGGCGGTCAGCGCCCGGTACTTTTCACGGATTTCGCTGTTGGTGAGCGGGTCGTCCGGGCCGCCGTGGGGCTGATTGAGGGCCTGGGTGAGGACCTCGCCCCCGCGCAGCGTGATCGTGAGGCGGGTGTTGTAGCCGCGCTGGGTCCAGGCGGGGTCCTGGGGCTCGTCGACCTGCTTGACCTCGGTGCGGCCGATCAGTTGCCAGACGTCTTCGGCGTTGATCCGGGCGGGCGTGAACTGTTCCGGCCGCACGTGGCCGTCCAAGAGGGCGACGGCGGTGGCGTAAGCAATGTTCATCTGGGCGCCGATGGTGGTCAGGGGGCGCTCAGGGGTCCACCATCCGTGATGGTAGATCGCGTCAGGGACCTCGATGAGGATGGAGTCGATGTCGTCGGCGCTCAGCGTGCGGCCGTCGGCCATCGCGATGGCCGCGTCGATGGCGGGATGGAGCCCGCCCATGGCCGCGTGGATCTTCACCGTGATCTGCTCGGTGTTCCACACCTGGCCCAGGCCCTTGGTGATCTGGGTGGCGTCGGGGTCGTGGCCTTCACCGAAGGTGGACAGGAAGCCGCCGTAGGGGCGCTCGAAGACCCTCTTGATGCCGGTGTAGCCGGCCTGGGCGAGCCCGGCGGCGTAGAAGCCGTTGCGGGAGGCCAGACCGTGGTGCATCCGCTTGGACATGGCCTCGTACTGCGCGGCCATCAGGCCCGCGGACTGTGTGGCGGCCAGGCCGAGCGCGTCCTCGAACGCGGCGGCATCCAGGCCGCGCAGGACGCCGGATGCGGCGGCGGCCGCATGCGTGCCGAAGACCGAACCCGAATGCCAGCCACGGGAGAGCATTTGCGAACCGTGCAGGGCCAGGCCCACCCGGGTGCCGGTCTCGAAACCCAGGACCGACGCCGTCAGGAACTCCGCGCCCGTGACCGACGGCAGCTGCGATGCGGTGGACAACAGTGCCGGCAGGACCAGGGAAGTGCTGTGCAACGGCGCGGCCGGGTAGTAGTCGTCCAGCTCGAAGCCCTGGATGAACGTGCCGTTCAGCACGGCGGCTGCCGGGCCGCTGGTGGTGCGCCCCCAGCCGATCACCGGGACACCTCCGTCGCCCTCCAGGGCCAGGACCGCCTCGACAGCTGTACGTGACCAGGGCAGTTGAGCGCCGATCAGCGCGCAGGCGAGGCCGTCGAGCACCAGGTGCGCGGCCCGCTCCCGCACGCCAGCAGGGATCTGTTCCAGCGAGGTGGTGGTCAGCCAGGTGGCCAGCTGCCCCGTGGGGCCCTCAGGGTCGGTGGGCTGTCGGGCGGTCGTTGGCGTCGGTGCGTACACCGCGCTCACCTCCAATGTCGTGGGACTCGGATCGGGCGGAAGGAGTGGTCCGGTCTCCCGCGAACTCCCGCATTACAATTTATAACATCTAGTTTCAGTGGGTCGGTGGGTAGCATGGGCGGGTGGCACTGAAGCGAACCTCTCTTCCCCGTACCGCCGAGGCTGTGGCCCTGGCGGAACTCCGCGACGCGATCGTCCGCGGCGACCTGCCCCCCGGCGCCCCGATCCGCCAGAGCGCTGCCGCCGAGGAACTGGGGCTGAGCGTCATCCCGGTCCGCGAGGCCCTCAAGACGCTGGCCGGGGAGGGGATCGTCACCTACGTCCCGCAACGCGGCTACACCGTCACCGAGTTGAGCCCGCGGAGCGTGGACGGCATCTTCCGGATCAGGGAACTCCTGGAGGGCGAAGCCGAGGCGAACGCGGCGGCCCGCATGCGGCCCGAGGACATCGCCGCGATGCGCACCGCCCTTGAGGCCCAGCGAGCCGCCGTCGCCGGAGTCGATGTACCGAGCACGATTTCCGCCAACCGGAATCTCCACTTCGCGCTGCTCGACCGCTGCGACAACGAATGGATGCTGCGCTTCGTACGGCAGCTGTGGGAGGCCCTGGAGCCGCACCGGGCGCTGGCCTACCGGCGGGCAGCCGCGGCAGGGGACGCCGTCCGCGCGGAGGCAATCCTCGGCGAGCACGAGGGGATCGTCGCCGCCTTCGAACAGGGAGACTTCCCTCTTGCCCTGCGCCTGCTTGCCGAGCACCGCGCGGGCGGCCGGTCGGACTTCCACCGTCTGCTGGTGGTGGACGCGGCACCGGTGTAGCCCTCTCTAGATGTCCTCAAGGGTGACCGCGTTGGTTCGGGGGCCGAGCATGGCGACCGCGAGGGCCATCAGTGCGATGATGCAGGCGCAGCTGAGGTAGACGGGGCCTGCGCCGAGCGTGTCGAGGACGGGCAAGGTGCAGAAGGGCAGGATGGCCGCCACCAGGCGGGAGAGCGAGTAGGTCCGGCCGAGTGCGGTGTTGCGGACCTCGGTGGGGAAGAGTTCGGCGCCGTAGGTGCGCGAGACGGTGGCGTTGATAACACTCATCAGTGTGGTCAGCAGCCCGGCCGGGACGATCACCCAGACGGAAGTTCCTATGCCGAAGATCGTGCCGGCGACGGCCACCAGCAGGGACGAGACGATCACCAGGGTTCTGCGCTGGATCCGTTCGGCCAGGTGCATCAGCACATAGCACCCGAGCGGATAGCCGATCGCCGTCATGGCCGAGTACGTCAGCGAGTCGACGACGGTGAATCCCTTGTGCAGGAGTACGAGGGGGGCGATCGAGGCGAAGCCGTAGAACCCGACGGGCCCCAGGGTCTCCATCAGGCACACCAGCAACGTGCGGCGCCGCAGGGCAGGGCCCCAGAGCTTGGGACGGCCGCTCCGTTCGCAGGCTTCCTCACGGCCGAGTCCCAGTTCGGGAGCGGCGGTGAAGGTGCCGGTCACCGGCAGGCCGGCTGTCTCCTCGATGCGGTCCATCGCGGCGAGTGCCTGATGGGGTTTGTGGGTGGCCAGCCATCGGGGCGATTCGGGAAGGTTGCGGCGCAGCAGGTAGACCACGAGAGCACCCGCGCCCGCCATGACCATGAGCCAGCGCCAGCTTGAGGTGCCGAGCATGGTGTGAGGGAGCTTGGCTGCGAGCACTCCGGCCACGGGCACGGCCAGCATGCCGAGGCCATAGGCGGTGGCCAGCATCCGTCCGCGGCGGGCGGCGGGCATGAGCTCGGTGAGATACGTGTCGACCAGGGCAAGTTCAGCGCCGAGCCCGATGCCGAGCAGGAACCTCAGCACGATCAGCTGGGCGGGGCCCTGGGCACACGCGGCCGCGATGGACAGCGCTGCGTAGGCGACGAGGTTGATCTGGAACATCCGCCGCCGCCCAATGCGGTCGGCGAGCCCTGACAGGGCGACCGCGCCGAGAAGCTCACCGGCGAACGTCGCGCTGATGAGCAGGGACTTGCCCGTCGTGGTGGCAGCCCAGTCCACCGGCAGCAGGGGAATGAGCAGGCTGCTGAGGGCCACCTCGAAGAAGTTGAAGAAGGAGCCGAGACCGACGACAGCAAGCACCCTTCGGTGCCAGCGGGTCAGAGGGAGACCGTCGAGGCGGGCCGCGACGAGAGACCGCAGCTGGCGTGTGTCGGAGATGTTGCCCACGGACGGCGAAGCGCCGCGAATGTCTGCCATTGTTCCGTCCGGTTTCATTATCTGTAACCTGGGTTTCATATTGGGACGCCGAGAGTGACAGGGGCGTACACCCTCGTCAAGGGGTGAGGCGCGACCGCCCTGAGTCGGCGAGCAGCGCCTTGCAGTCGGCACACAGGAGGCCTTAGGTTTCAGATAATGATTCCAATGGTGTAAATGTTGAGACAGGAGAGATCGTGGCGGATCAGACCCAGGGCGGTAACACCGCGCGGCGGGCTCTGCGGCTGCTTGAGGCCGTCGCCGCGTCACGGGAACCTGTCGGCTTGCAGGAACTGGCGGAGACCGTGGGGCTCAGCAAACCGACGGCCTACCGACTGCTGCGCGTGCTGCAGGAGGAGTCATACCTGACACGGGCGGATTCCGGCGGATATCGCATCGGCACACAGTCGATGGCCCTCGCCGCCCAAGTCATGCCCCGGGCCGACGTGTTCGTCGATGCCCGCCCCGTTCTGCAGGCCCTCGCCGGGCTCTCCGAGGAGACGGCGACGCTGCACTTGCGGGCCGGGGACGAGGCCATCTTGGTGCTCGGAGTCGACAGCGCCCATGAACTGCGCCGGGCAGCCCGCCTCGGCTCCGCGACTCCACTCCACCGCGGATGCAGCGGGCAGGCAATCCTGGCCCATCTCCCCGTCCGCGAGGTTGCCGCGCTCCTCAAGCGGGTCGACAGCGACCTGGACACGTCACAGGTCGTCCAGGCGCTGAGCGCCGTACGCGACCAGGGGTTCGCCCTGTCCGAGGGCGCCAATCACCCGGGGCTGACAGGCATCGCCGCACCGGTGCTCACCGCATCTGGCCGGCCGACGGCATCCATCGCCGTCTCCGGACCCTCTGCACGCTGGACGGCGGAGAAGGCCAGGGAGTTCGCCAGCGTACTGACCGAGCACTGCAGCCGAGTGGCCGAACTGTTCGCTCCTCTCCCGCCTGCGGACAGGACGTAGCCAAGGAGCTTGTCGCTGTGCGATGAAGAGTTGGTGGACGGAGCTCATGAGTACGGCTCGTTCGAGTTCGGCTTTGTCTTTCTCGCGGAGTTCCTTGAGCCGCACGACCTGTTTGCGGCGCCGGGTCTCGGCATCTGTGGGATGCCCACGTTCTTTGACCTTGGCGTAAAACTCGTTCTTCAGGTCGAGGTGGCGCTGGGTGAGAGCGTTGCGGGGGACGCCGGCCTCGACAGCGAGGGCCACGATGGTCAGCGCCCCGTTGGAATGCTCGGGGCGTCCGGCCAGGATGCGGTCCATCGCGGTGCGGATGCGGTGGCGTTCGTCGGGTGCTCCGCTCATGCGGTGACCAGTGGGGCGTACGACTCGCCCTCTCCGCCGTGCACGCCATCAGCGAGGACGAATGCGCACGGATCGACAAGGGGCAGCCGTACGGATCGCTGTCGGACTTCTGGCAGCGGGCCCGCCCCAGCAGACCCCGTCGCCGAACGCCTCGCCGAGATCGGCGCGCTCACCTGTCTGCACGACGGCTGACTCACCCGCCGCGACCTGCTGCTCCAGATCACCGAGTTGCACCGGCAGTCCCGCAACCGGACCGCGGCCTCGGGCCAACTCCCCATCGACACGGGCGCGGTCGGCGGTCGGTGGTGACCTGGCGGTGGGCCCAGATGGTGTTGTTGTCAGCGCAGGGCATGCTGGTCGACAACATCGCGACGGTGACGTTCACAAGCCCGGACCGGGTCCGGGACGGGATGCACAACTTCAACGCCGACGGCTTCGAGGCGCTCTGCCCCAAGTACCGGGGCGGGCGCCCGAAAACCTTCGCCCTCCTGGAACGGCGGGAGATCAAGAAGATCGCCAAGTCCAAGCCCGCCGAGCACAGCCTGCCGTTCTCGACCTGGAGCCTGGTCGAGCCGGCCGACTTCCTGGTCGACGAGGGGGTGGTCGACGACATCAGCCACGAGGAACTGCGCATCCTGCTCCGCGAGGAAGGCGTCACCTTTCAACGGGTGAAGGACCTGGAAGACCTCGAAAGACCCGGACTACGAGGCCATAAAGGCCCAGGTCGAGCACCTCTACGCCATCGCCGACGGCGAAGTGATACCTGAACCCGGCGAGCCCGAAGTCATCCTCTGCATGGACGAGTTCGGCCCACTCAACCTCCAGTGTGACAACTACTCGCCGCACGTGACGGCCAAGCGCTGCCAGCGGGTCGGCGCGTGGGCGGCTGCCGATGACGCCGAGATCGTCTGCACCCCGACCAACAGCTCCTGGGTGAACAGGATCGAGGCCCAGTTCACCGCCCTTCGCTGCTTCGCCCTCGACGGCACCGACCACCCGACCCACAAGGCCCAGGGCAGTATGGTCCGCCGATACATCATCTGGCGGAACAAGAACGGCGCCGACAAGCGCCTCACTGCCCTCGTCCACAGGGCGAACGCCGCCTGACCCGCGCCGTCGGCGTCTGTCTTGGGTCGTCAGGTCCGGGGCGGTGGCGCGCTCATCGCTGCCGTCAGGAACGTGATCGCCCATCGCCGTGCCGCCTCGCCCGCTACCGGGGACTCGCAGCCAGGGGAGGGCTGCTGGTGGACCTGGAGGCGGTCGACGGCCGTCACGGCAAAGATCCCCCGCATCCGGAACCACAGCTCCTCCGGGGAAAGGCCGGGCAGTACGCGCGCGAAGGCTGCGAAGTAGCGCTCGCGGACCGCGTCCTCGGCCGGGCCGGTCCAGCTGCGTGCCTCCTCGGCCGGGTCGCTGAGGATCGTCACGATCAGCCGGGACGTCCGGGCGCCGCCCTCGTCGCCGGCCGGCATCTCGTCGAACAACGGCCCCGCGAATGCCTCCACCAGTTCGCTGACCGGTGGGTCGGGGGTCCGAGTGAGCAATGTGTCGAGCCCGGCGCACTGGGCAGCGGTGATGGGCTCGACCACGCGGCGGGCGACTGCCGCCATCAGCTCCGCCTTCGAGCCGAAGTGGTAGCCGACGGCGGCCAGGTTCGCTCCGGCGAGTTTGGTGATCGCGCGGACCGAGGTGCCGCGGTATCCGTGCTCGGCGAAGAGGTGCTCGGCCGCGTCGAGGATCTGGGTGCGGGTGTCTGGGGTCGCCACACGAAGGACTCTACATATGTTTGAATGAAACGAACGTATGAATGAAGCGAACGTGTGAAAGAGGACTGTCATGAAGCTGCTCGTGTACGGCGCCGGGGTTTGCGGCAGCCTGTTCGCCGCCCGCATGCACGAGGCCGGCCACGACGTCTCGCTCCTCGCCCGGGGCGAGCGCCTGACCGCCCTGCGCCGGCAGGGAGTGCAGCTCGCCGAGGAAGACGGCCCTGTCAAGCGGGTGCCGGTACCGGTGATCGAGCACCCGGACGGCGGGTACGACCTGATCACCGTCTTCGTCCGCACCCACCAGGTGGATGCAGTGCTGGAATCACTCGCTGGTGTCCAAGGTGACGTGCTGTTCCTGCTCAACTGGGCAGCCGGCCCGGAGACGCTGGGTGCGGTGATCGGCCACGAGCGGGTGCTGCTCGGCTTCCCCACGACTGGCGGCACGATGGACGGCGACGTGGTCCGCTACCGCAAGAGCAGTTTCATCACCCGCCGGGTCGCGATGCCGATCGGCGAGCCCGACGGCCGTACCACCCCGCGACTGGTACGGATCGTGGAGACGTTCCGTACCGCCGGGATCAACGCCAAGGCCGAGCCGCAGATGGATGCCTGGCTCAGGACGCACGCCGCGTTCGAGGTCCCGCTCGGTCAGGCGGTACACGCGGCGGGCGGCCCGGTAGTGCTGGCCGACGCCCCGGACGCCGTCCGCGCCATGCTCCACCTCATACGGCAGAACCTCTCCGCGATGGAGACACCGCCGGTACCTCGCGCGTTCGCCGCGTTGCGGACTCTGCCGCAAGGGCTCCTTGTGGCCGTCCTCCGGCGCTTCCTGAAGAGCCCGACGGCCGTGCACAGCGGACTCAACGACCCGTCGCCTGCCACGGCGGCCGAACTCAAGCAGCTGGCCGAACAACTCCGTGCCCCTGCGGGAGCCCGCTGAGCGACCCAGGACGGCGAAAACCTCACCACGCACACCACCGCCAGTCCCACAGTCCTCGACCCCACCTCCGCCGGCTCCACGGACGGCAACCGCTGACCTCATGACCGTTTCGGTAGCAATGTAGCGGCCGGCCTTCGGAGTTGGCGTGGCTTTCTCCCCCCTGCGGCCACGTCCTTCAAATAGCACGGCACTACAGGGCGAACGTTGGTTGATGCGGCACTACCTGCGATTGCAACGTGAGCTGTATGCCTTGTCCCGCCCAAGCGGCCCGAACAGGTGCGAGGGCGACCGCCCTGCGGGCGGGAGACATGGGTGCGTTCGACGGCCTCGACCATCTGCGGTGCGTCGGCCCACTGGCCGAGCGTGAGGAAGGCCATCGGCTGGCATCCGCCTTCACCCGCGAGATGGATCTGGCAGGTCAGACCGCCCCAGGACCGTCCGAGTCCTTCGTCGGGGCGGCGGTACCGTGGCATTGTCCTTTTTCGGGACGCGTGGCTTCCTCTTCGGGGCGCCGGGCGCCTGCTGATGGGCTTGGCAGGACGTCGAGTCGACGCTGCCCATGAGCTGACGAGGCATAACAAAAGTCAGCATTGGGTCAGCATGAGGTCTGGCACATACGAGAAGAGGCGACAACACCTGCCACTCGAACCAGCTCTCTCATGCAGGCCTGGAGCACCCCGGCCGGTGCGCCGGATCGCCAGCCGGGGGAATTAAGGGGATCAACGAATGCCATCCGGCCAACGAACACGAACGCGCAGATCAGCGCGTGCGTCCCCGCGGTTTCAGCGGGGTCGGCGGGAGGGCTGGGGCGGGGAGGCGGTCGCCTTCGAAGCCGTGGACGTCGCCGAAGCGGGTGCCGGTCATCCAGTCTTCGCGGGCCTCTTCGATCTCCTGCTGGCTTCTGCCGATGAAGTTCCACCACATCACGAGCTCCTCTTCGAACGGCTCGCCGCCGAGGAGCATCAGGCCGGCGTCGGACTCCGCGCGCAAGGGCAGTTCCGAGCGGCCACAGCCTAGGTAGAGCATGGATCCCGGCAGTACGGGGACGCCGTCGACCTCGGCCTCGCCGGACATGGACAGGACGGCGTACTCGAAGTCCGGTTCCAGCGGCAGACGTGTTTCGGTGCCGCGGGCGAGTGCCAGGTCGGCGCCGATGATCGGGCTGTAGGTGGTGCCGGGTGAGACCGCGCCGTCGAGCGCGCCGAGGATGACGGTCGCGGTCAGACCGGGCGCGGTGACGACGGGCAGTTCCGCGTGGTGCTGGAAGTGCGGCTGGACCTGGCGGTGGGCGTCGGGAAGTGCCACCCAGAGCTGGGCGCCGTGCAGAAAACGGGCATGCCTGCGCGGGCTCTCCTCGGAGTGGGAGATCGCCCGGCCCGAGGTCATCAGGCCCAGCTCGCGCGGGCGTACGGTCTGGAGGCTGCCGAGGCTGTCGCGGTGCAGCACCTCGCCGTCGTGCAGCCAGCTCACGGTCTGGAGGCCCATATGGGGATGAGGCGGCACCTGCATTCCGGGCTCGTCCGCGATGTCGTCCGGACCGTAGTGGTCGACAAAAGCCCATGCACCCACCATCCGGCGGCCCAGATTGGGCAGCAGTCTGCGGACCTCGGTGGATTCGCCGAGCTGGACCCGGCGCGGGCTCAGCAGCTCACGCACCGGCTCGGCCACGACGAAGCCGCGACCGCCGCACACGGTGAGGGCGGCCTGACGATCAAGATTGCTCATGGCGCCCAACCTAATCCCGTGGCGTCCGGAGGGGCAGTATCCACACCAAATCGATAGTGGAATGTTCAACCACCTTAAACTGTTGTCAGCGTACGACACCATCGGAGACCGGAGGAGGACACGTGGAGAGCACGTCCTACGACACGTACTACGAGTACGGAACGGCCGCGGAACGCTGGGACCGCGCACAGCTGTTCTTCGACGCCAAGGAGTACATGACGGCGGCCCGTATCCTCGACGGACTGGTGGCGGAGGTGCCGGAGCAGGTCGCGCCGCGGCTGCTGCTCGCCCGTACGTACTACCACTCGGCGCGGCTGGCCAAGGCCGAGGCCGAACTGCGCGCCGTCCTGGAGCGTGACCCGGTGGAACCGTACGCGCGGCTGATGCTGGGCCGCACGCTGGAGCGGCAGGGCCGCCGCGCGGAGGCCGCGACGCAGCTCCGGATGGCCGCCGCGCTCGCCGGTGAGTTCACGGCACCGGCCGCCGACGGCACGTACGACGCGACGTACGACGGAACGCACGACGCGACATGAGCGTCACCGGCGTCAGGAGCGTGAGCGCCCCTGACGCCGGACGGCAAGCGCGCCGCCCTACGCTTCCGTCGGCACCTCGGCCGTGAGCCGTCAGCGGATGATCTTCTCCACCAGCAGCCGCACCCCCGCCGCGATCGACTCCGCGTCGATGCCCGCCGCGCGGAGCTGCTCCTCCGGTGTCGCCGAGCCCGGAATCCTGTTCACCGCCAGCCGTACCAGCCTCTTGGGCGCCGGGCGGCCGTCCGAGAACACCTCGGCCACCGCGTCCCCGACACCGCCCTGCGGATGATGGTCCTCCACCGTGATCAGACAGTGTGTGTCGGCCGCCGCGGCCTGGAGTGTGTGTTCGTCGGCCGGCTTGATCGAGTAGAGGTCGATGACACGTACGGGAATGCCCTCGCCGGCCAGCAGATCGGCAGCCTTCAGACACTCGTGCACGGTGACTCCGGCGCCGATCAGTGTCACCCGGTCGCCGTCGGAGCGGCGCAGCACCTTGCTGCCGCCGACCGGGAACTCCTCGTCCGGACCGTAGATCACCGGCGTCGCGCCCCGGAGCGTACGGAGATAGCGCACGCCCGACAGCGCGTGCATCTCCGCCACCAGCCGTGCCGTCTGGTTGGCGTCGCACGGGTGCAGCACCGTACTGCCGTGTATGGCGCGGAACATGGCCAGATCCTCCAGGCCCATCTGCGACGGACCGTCCGGACCGATCGCGACACCGGCGTGCGAGCCGACGACATTGATCGAGGCCCGGCTGACGGACGCCATCCGCAGGAAGTCGTGCGCGCGCGTCAGGAAGGCCGCGAAGGTCGACGCGAACGGGACATGGCCGAGCGCCTGCATACCGACGGCCGCCGCGATCAGTTGCTGTTCCGCGATGTAGCACTCGAAGAACCGGTCGGGATGCTCCTTGGCGAAGAACTCGACCCGGGTCGAGTCGCTGACCTCGCCGTCGAGCGCGACGACCTCGCCCTGGGCCGTGCCGAGCGCGGCAAGCGCCCTGCCGTACGCGTCACGCGTGGCGACCGAGTCGCCGACCTCGTAGCGCGGCAGTTCGAGAGTGACGGGATGCCTGGCGGTACGGGCCGGGGCCTCGGGCTCGGCGGGCTTCGCCACGGAGATCCGGATGGAACGCCGTCCGCCCAGCTCCTCGATGGCGCTCTCCGCGTCGGGCAGCACCTTGCCGTGCATCCCTTCGCGGTCCTCGACCGAGGCGACGCCCTTTCCCTTCCTGGTGCCCGCGATGATCGCGGTCGGCCGACGGCCCGTCGACCGGGCCTCGTTGAAGGCCGCGTCGATGGCGTCGACGTCATGGCCGTCGATCTCGATGGTGTGCCAGTCGAACGCGCGAAGCCTGCGGCCGTACGCCTCCAGATCCCGCTGATGGCGCGTGGGACCGCGCTGGCCGAGCCGGTTGACGTCGAGGACGAGTGTCAGCGAGTCGAGATGTTCGACACCGGCGTGTTCGATCGCCTCCCACACCGATCCCTCGGCCATCTCGCTGTCGCCCGAGAGCACCCAGACGCGGTACGGAGTCCGGCCGAGCCGCTGTCCGGCGAGCGCCATGCCCACGCCCACCGGCAGTCCCTGGCCCAGTGAGCCGGTGGCGACATCCACCCACGGCAGCCGCGGAGTCGGATGGCCTTCGAGCCGGCTGTCGAGCCTCCGGTAGGTGAGAAATTCCTTCTCGTCGACCGCGCCCGCCGCCAGATACATCGAGTACAGCAGCGGCGAGGCATGGCCCTTGGAGAAGAGCAGCCGGTCGTTGCCCGGATGGCCGGGACGGTCGAAGTCGTAGCGCAGATGCTTGGCCATCAGCACCGCCATGAGGTCGGCGGCCGACATCGAGGAGGTCGGATGGCCCGAGCCCGCCGTATCGGTGACCCGTACGGAGTCGACCCTCAACTGCTGGCCCAGTTCGGTCAGTTCTTCGCTGTTCATGTCACTCCTCGCGAGGTGAGCTCGACGTACTGGAGGTGCCGGAGGTGCTGGAGGTGTTCGAGGTGTGCGGTCCGCCCGGGACCCTGGCCAGCTCGGGTGACGACGATTCGAGCGGTACGGTCCAGGAGCGGACCAGACCGAGCTGTACGGCCTGACGCGGCAGCACCGCCTCAAGCAGCCAGTCGGCGGCGACGCGCACCCGGTTGCCCGGCATGGCCGCCAGGTGGTAGCCGCGTGTGACGGCTCCCGCGAGCGGTCCGGACAGCGGCACACCGAACGGATTGGCCGCGGCCTTGACACCGCCGAGATCCACGACGAATCCCAGGTCGTTGTGGCGGTAGACCCGCTGCTCACCGTGGCCGAGCGTGGCCGCCACATTGCCGCCCGCCACCCGGCCCTGCCTGCTGGCGTGTTGGGCGGTCATCGGCGTGAACTGGCCGGGCCTGGTGAGGTCCGGTACGGCCGCGGCGTCACCGCAGGCGAACACCTCGGGATGGCCGGGCACATTGAGCCGCGCGTCGACCAGCAGCCTGCCCCGTTCGACCGGCAGTCCGATCTTGGAGACCAGCGGATCCGGCCGTACGCCCACACACCACACCAGGGTGTGGGTCTCGATGAACTCGCCGTCGTCCAGCGTGATCCCGGTCCGTGCCGCCTCCTTCACGGAGGTGCCGGTCCGTACGTCCACACCGCGTCGGCGCAGCACCCGGTCCGCGGTGACGGAGAGCCGGCGGTCCAGCTCGGGCAGGACGCGCGGTGCGATGTCGAGAAGCAGCCAGCGAGGTTTGCGCTGATGACACCAGGCGGGCTGTTTGCGGACCAGCGCGTCGGTGAAGAGCTGGCCCTGCGCGGCGACCTCGGTGCCCGTGTAGCCGGCTCCGACCACGACGAACGTGGCACGGGCCGCGCCCTCACGGTGGTTGTCGGTGGCGGCGGCCAGCTCGATCTGACGGGTCACATGGTCCCGTAGATAGAGGGCCTCCGGCAGTCCTCGGAAGCCGTGCGCGTACTCGGCGACACCCGGCACCGGAAGCAGCTTGTTGACACTGCCCACGGCGAGGACGAGCCGGTCGTACGTCAGCTCGCCGCGTTCGCCCTCCGGTCCCGTGTACTCGACACACCGTGACTCCAGGTCGACATGGTGGGCCTCGCCGAGGACAAGCCGTACGCGTGGCAGCGTTCCCGGGAGAGAGACGGTCACCCGGCGCGGCTCCAGAATGCCCGCGGCGACCTGGGGCAGGAGCGGGAGATAGAGGAAGTAGTCCGTCGGATTCAGCAGGACCACTTCCGCGGTGTCCCGGACGCGGTGGGAGAGCGTACGGGCAGCCTCGTATCCGGCGAATCCTGCTCCGATGATGACAATACGTTCTCGGCTCACATTCGACTCCGGAGTGTGACATATCGGGTCGTAAGGGTTGACTTGTCACGTGCCCGCCGACAGGGACGACAAACACCTCCCGCGCCGGGAAGGCGTGTGGAAGGCGCTCGGAAGCGCTGCGCGAGGCACCGCGTACGACGGCGTCCGGCACCGTGTGACCGCCTCCCACAGGCGCCTTCACCTGCCGGTTGACACGGTCGTGAGAGGTGGGAAGGTGGACGCAAGGGAGGAGCCGCCACCTCCCCCGGCAGAAACTCCCACGCACCGGCGCACGGCCGGCCCGCAGGAGGCGAGGAGAACGACGTGAGCGGCGACAGCGGCGAAAGCGGCGAGATCATGGGCGACGAGGTCTACCAGCCGGACGGCTCGGAGGTCATCGACGACGAGGGCATCCTCGATCCCGAGGACACTCTGCTCGACCGTGGCTCGGATCCCTTCGACGAGGGCTGGTCGCCGCCGGAGCGCCCGCTCGGTGTGGAGCACATCGGGACGACGGCCGCCGAGCAGCGCGCGGGAGAAACGCTGGACCAGCGGCTCGCCGAGGAGGTCCCCGATCTCACGGTTCCCATCGGGGACGGTATCGGTGACCTGCCGTACGGAGAGGGCGAGACGCTGGACGACGAGGTCGGCGACGACCGGTCGGGACGGCTGGTTGCACCGGACGAGGGCGCGCACGAGGACGCCGAGAAGGACATGATCGCCAGCGATGTCGGTATCGACGGCGCCGCCGCTTCGGCGGAGGAGGCCGCGGTCCATCTCATTCCGTTCCCGGAGGACGAGATTCCCTTCCCGGAGGACGAGCCGGAGCCCGAGTTCGAGTGACCCGGGCCCGAGTTCGAGTTCGAGTGAACCGTCAGACCGTCAGACCAGGACCGGCACACGCGGTACGCGCGGTACGAACATGGCCGGAGCGGGCAGCGGGACGGGTTCCCGCCGCGCCGTGTCGAGCCCTCTGAGTGGTGTCCACGGCACACGCGGGATGTCCTGCGGGCTGCGGACACTTCTGGTGAACCAGATGACTTTGCCCTCGGCCGTGGCGCACGTACCCCAACTGTCGCTCAGCGCGGCGACTCTGGCGAGGCCGCCGCCACCGGCCGTGAGCAGCCGCGGCATGCGCGGGCCGTTGTCCTCGACGGAGGACGTGAGATGCCGGCCCGTCCAGCGGAGTTCGACCACACAGCGATTGTCGTCACCGACATGACGAAGGACATTGGTCAGCAGTTCCTCGATACCTTTGTCGACAGGCGCTATATGCAGGTCGAGCTTCCAGTGCCGAAGATGCGCGGCGACGATGCGCCGGAGTTGTGGAACACGCTCCAGAGAGGCGTGCAGTTCGACCACATAACGACGGTCGAGCGGATCGGTCATGGTCGAGGCTCCTCACAGAGAGGCCCACGAACTTCACCACGTTGGATCAAACACCGTCGGATCAACACCGCGTTGGATCAACGACCCCCGAGCACGAAGCGTGAGCGAAAGCCACTTCTGGGTCATCCTCAGGGTGAGGTGAGCCGTCCGGAAGCGCAACACGAGAGGGGCCGAGGCGAATCACCGCAGCCGGGAGCCGCTCCCGAGCAGGTCGGCCGCCGGCCTGCTCGGCTGTCGGCTTTCCGAGAGCCACAAGAGCCCCAGGAGCCGAGTCGGCTACCGGCTCTCCAGGAGCACCTGGATCTCTTCCTCCTGATCGCCGAAGGCCGTACCGACATCGTGGACGGTGAACACGGAGGCCAGCGTTCTGCGCATGCTGTCCACCGCCGAGTAGCCGCCCTGGAGCGTGGCCGTGAGCGGTGCCGTCAGCCGCGTGGGGCCCGGCTTCCTCCCCGGATGGGACGCGTCGAACGTCGCGAGCCACACGGTGGGCCGCCGCTCGACCACGTCCTTCGGTACGTCGTCTGGCGCGCGATCGCAGGCGAAGGCCGTACGGAGCACACCGAACACGGCGTGCGCGTCCTCCTTCGCGCCGTCGGTGAGCGCCACCACGACCTCGTCCACGGGATGATTCACACTCTTCACGTCGATCGCTCCTCTCCATTCACCACCCTCTCCCCCGCCGCCGCGGTGTGCGACCGGACCGCACCCTGCCGGGTCGGGCCAAGGTCCAACCGGGCGACGCTACGCTCCGAGTTCCTTGAGGAATGTCGTGCAGAAGGCGTCGAGGTCGTCCGGCTTCCGGCTGGTGATCAGGGTGCCGGGCGCGGACGTACAGACATGGACCTGCTCGTCGACCCAGGTGGCGCCCGCGTTGCCGAGATCGGTCCGCAGGCTCGGCCATGAGGTCAGCGTCCTGTCGCGCACCACATCCGCCTCGATCAGCGTCCATGGCGCATGGCAGATCGCCGCCACCGGCTTGCCCGCGTCGAAGAAGCCCTTGACGAACGACACGGCCGCCGCGTCCATCCGCAGGGCGTCCGGATTGGCGACACCGCCGGGAAGCACCAGCATGTCGTAGTCGTCGGCGGCCGTCTCGGACACCGTGCGGTCGACCGGGAAGGTGTCCGCCTTGTCGAGATGGTTGAACGCCTGGATCTCACCCGGCGCAGTGGAGATCAATACACGCTCTCCGCCGGCGTCGCCCACGGCCTTCCACGGCTCGGTCAGCTCAACCTGCTCCACTCCTTCGGGAGCCGCGAGGAATGCCACACGCATGTGATCACGTCCTTTCCCGCGCTGTCCTGCTCGCTCGTACGACTCTTCTCGTACGACTCTGCTCGCACACCTCTTCCCATACCCAGAAATTCTCGTTGATTCCTGCATATCCCGGGCATATGCCAGGTGTGCGGACGCATCGAGCAGCTCAGAGACGTTTCGCGTCGGGCGCGGTCGCGGTACGCAGCCGTGCGGTCACGCTCGTGGTACGGCGGCGCAGTCGCTGGAGAGGTGTGGGCGGCAGCTCGCGGGCCGCGCCACGGGCGTAGTACCGCTCGACATAGAACTGGCCGACGGACAGCACGCTGGTGACGACGATGTACCAGATGGTCGCCACCATCAGCAGCGGAATGACCTGGTACGTACGGTTGTAGATGAGCTGCACGGAGTACAGCAGGTCCTGTACGGCGAGGACGCTGACGATGCTCGTCCCTTTCAGCGTGCCGATCAGCATATTGCCGGCGGTGGGCACGATGGAGCGCATCGCCTGCGGCACGATGATCCGGCGCAGCACCCGCCATCGGCTCAGCCCCAGGGACTGCGCGGCCTCGGTCTGGCCGGCGTCCACGGAGAGGATCCCGCCGCGTACCACCTCCGCCGCGTAGGCCGCCTCGTGCAAGGTGAGACCGATCAGCGCGGTGAGTCCGGCACCGAAGAGATTCACGGTCTTGAAGGTGAGGAACTCGGGGCCGAAAGGGATACCGATGCCGAGCGTCGGATACAGCGCGCCGATGTTGAACCAGAACAGGAGCTGCACCAGCAGCGGAGTGGATCTGAAGATCCAGACGTATCCCCAACTGATCGTGCGCAGCACCGGGTTGGCGGAGAGCCGCAGCACGGCGAAGACCGTGCCGATGACAAAGCCGAGCACCATCACGCCCGCGGTCAGCCAGAGCGTGAGCAGCAGCCCGTCGAGCACGGCGGGCGTGGTGAAGTACCGGCCCACCACGCTCCACTGGAACCGCTGGTTGCGGACGACCGAGTTGACGACCATCGCGAGGATCAGCAGCGCGGCGACGGCCGACAGCCACCGTCCCGGATGCCGGCGCGGCACGATACGGGAGGCCTCATCGGCGCGCGGCGGAATCGGTTCGCGTCCGGGAGGGACCGCGTCCGATACGTGGAGGACATCGGGCGAGGGCGATGGCGATACAGACATGAGAGGGCTCCGGCGGGAGTGCGGTCGGCGGTGGTCGGCGTACTCCGGGTGCTCCGGATACCCCAGGTGCTCCAGGTACTCCGGACGTCATCACGCACCGCGTCCCTCAACACGGCCGGTACGGCCCGGTGTTCACCTCGGTCACTTCAACGGACCGTTGTGCGCACAAGAGCCGGACGCGTTTCGATCGTACGGGCCGGAGCCGCGCGCTTGTCAAGGACGCCTAGGCCGTGTCTGACAAATAGCGTCGTCCGCCCGCAGGGCGGGGCTCACGGCGTCTGGTGCGTGCGATCGCAAGGCGGAGGGTCATCCTCGTACTGGACGTACTTGGATGATCCCGACAACGCAGCGAGCGTGCGTGCCAGGCGTCGTGAGCCAGACGGGATTTGTCAGACACGGCCTAGGCGCCCGACCACGGTGCCGACACCGGGACCACAGTGCGAGCACCGGTTGACTTCGGTGAAAGTCCCGTGCTCAATTGGCTGCATGCAGAAGCAGCTGCCGTTGGTCACCCGCGGCCACATCGACTTCGGTCGAGTGTGGTCCGCCTCTTGTTGCGCCTGATCGCACCTGACCTCGGCAGCGGGCCGCCCGACCGGCCCCTCCCTCCCTCGGTGACCCCGTCGCGGGCCGAGTTCCTGCTCCTCACCGGGTGCACGCTGCCGTCTTCCTCCTGACGCTCCACGCGCCACTCGTTTCCACGCGCCACTCCGCTTCCACACGCCACTCAGCTTCCGCCGTTTCCGCCGTGTCCGCGGTCTGCCCAGGGTTCCTTCGGCATGCCCTCTTCCGCGTACGCGCCGCGTTTCCCCGCCGTACGAAAGGTCCGTCATGCCTGTGGAGTTCCTCGGTATCGCCGCCACCCACGACGGGTCGGAGACGAGTCCCCGCTCCGGCGCCGCGTTCGACAAGGAGTACACGCTCAAGCTGGCCCGCGCCCATGAGGACCACGGCTGGGACCGGGTGCTGTTCGCGTACGGCTCAGGCTCGCCCGATCCCGCTCCGGCCGCCGCGTTCATCGCCTCCCGTCTGGACAGGCTCCAGATCCTGCTGGCGCACCGGCCGAATGTCTCGTATCCGACCTTCGCCGCCAAGACGTTCGCGACGCTGGACCGGATCAGCGACGGCCGGCTCACGGTCCACTTCATCACCGGTGGCAACGACCATGAACAGGGCCGCGAGGGCGACACGCTCACCAAGGATCAGCGCTACTCGCGTACGCGCGAGTACATCGAGATCGTCAAGCGGATCTGGACCACGCACGAGGCCTTCGACCACGAGGGCGAGCACTACCGGTTCCATGACTTCGTCAGCGATGTCTTCCCGGTCCAGCAGCCGCGCCCGGACGTCTCGTTCGGCGGCTCCTCGCCGGCCGCGTACGAGGCGGGCGGCGCCGAGGCGGACATCTACTGCCTGTGGGGTGAGCCGCTGGAGAGGACCGCGGAGCAGATCGAGGCGGTGAAGGCCGCCGCGCGCGCGGCCGGGCGCCCGGCACCGCCGCGTATCCAGGTGGCCTTCCGGCCGATCATCGCGCCGACCGAGGAACTCGCCTGGGAGAAGGCCCATCGGACGGTGGACACGATCAAGGCCCGCAGGGAGCAGGGCGACGCGGCCCTGGTGCGCCGCTATCGCCGAGGCGAGCCCGAGAACACCGGCTCGCAGCGGCTGATCGCGATCGCGGAGTCGGGCGAGCGTTACGACCGGGCGCTGTGGACGCCGACCGCCGCGGCCACCGGTGGCGCGGGCAACTCCAACGCGCTGGTCGGGACGCCGGAGACGGTCGCGCGGGCGCTGCTCGACTACTACGACCTGGGCGTGGACATCATCTCCGCCCGCGGTTACGACCTGCTGGGCGACGCCATCGACTTCGGCCGCCATGTCATCCCGCTGGTGCGCGAAGAGGTCGCCAAGCGGGACGCCGAACGGGACAGCAAGCAGAACGCCGAGCGGGACGCCGAGCGCGCGGTCCGTGGCACGCGGAACCTGGTCGAGGCCGGCTGATGACCTCCGTCGCCGAACCCGGCGGTCTGACCTGGGTACGGACCGCCCTCTCCGATCCGCTGGTGCTGCCGATGCTGCGCGAGCTGGACCAGGAGTACACCGCGCGCTACGGCCAGTCGGCGCACGGCGAACTGGCCCGCTATCCGGCCGAGGAGTTCGATCCGCCGCACGGTGTCCTGCTGCTGTTGCTGGAGCACGGCGAACCGGTCGCGGGCGGAGCGTTCCGCAGGTACGACGACACCACGGCCGAGCTGAAGCGGATCTGGACCCACTCCGCCCACCGACGGCGAGGACTGGCCGCGCGGGTGGTCGCGGAGCTGGAGCGGATCGCCGCCGTACGCGGCTACCGCCGGATCCATCTGACCACCGGACCGCGCCAGCCCGAGGCCAGAGGGCTGTATCTGACGGCCGGTTACACACCTCTGTTCGACACGAGCGCCGATCCGGAGACCATCGGCCCGCTCCCGTTCGAGAAGCATCTCACCGATCGCCGCTCCTCCGAAGGAAAGGTGTAAGCCCGTGCGCACCCTGATTCCGGGCCGTCGCCGCCGGCTGCCGGCCGCCGCTCTGGCCGCTCTGCTCCTGCCCGTCCTCGCGGGCTGCGGTACGGACACGTCGTCCGGGCCGGAGACGGCGGGCGCCGCCTCGCCCGCGCCGTCGGACGATGTCACCGCCTCGCTGACGAAGAACGCCGAGCTGGCGAAGCTGCTGCCCGAGAACGTCCGCGCGCAGGGAACCTTCCGGATCGCCTCCGCCGTGGGCGCGCCGCCCAGCGCGTACTTCCCGGACGCGTCGTCCCATCAACTCGCCGGTCTCGACATCGACATCGCGGATGCCGTCGGCAGACTGCTGGGACTGAGACCGGAGCGGCAGGACGCCAGTTTCGAGGCGATCCTGCCCGCGCTCACCAGCGGCAAGTACGACGTGGGCACCGGAAACTTCGGTGTCACCGACGAGCGGCTCAAGACGATCGACTTCGTCACCTATATCAACGACGGACAGGGATTCGCCGTCCGCAAGGACGACAACAGCCTGAACAAGGTGACCAGTCTCGACCAGCTCTGCGGCAAGACCATCGGTACGGGAGCGGGCACCACCTTCGAGGCGACCTTGAACTCCCGGAAGAGTGTCTGCGCGGACGCGGGCAAGAAGCCGTACACGGTGCGGGTCTTCTCCGAGAACGGCGCTGTCCTGACCAGTCTTCAGCAGGGCCGGATCGATGTGGTCATGTCGACCATCAACGGTCTGCGTCACCAGGCCTCGCAGCCGGCGGCCGGAGTCAGATTCCTGGGCGAGTTCCACCGGCTCGATGTCGGTTTCGCCTTCGACAAGGGCTCGCCGCTGCTCAAGGCGTTCCAGGGCGCTGTCAACGAGCTGATCGACGACGGCACATACGCCCGGATTCTCAAGAAGTGGGGAACGGAGGACTCCGCCATCGAGGAGTCCCGGATCAGCCCGCCCGAGACGACGTAGCGGCAGGAGCCTCCGATGGATATCGCAACCGGCACGGCGGCGGACAGACCGCCCGTACCGCCGCCCGTACCGCCGTGGTCCTCCGCGGCGCCGTCCGACGCCCTGTCGTCGTCCGCTCCTTCGCCGAAGAAGGAGTCATCGCCACCGAGCGCGGCGGAACTCGCCGCGCTGAAGGTCGTGCCCGCGCGCCATTACTGGCGCTGGGTGGCCGGTGCCGCCGCGCTGGTCGTCGTCGCGCAGTTCGTACACGGTCTGGTCACCAATCCGGGCTGGGACTGGGACACCTTCTTCCTCTATCTCTCCACCGACACCGTGCTGAAGGCCGTCTGGGTGACGCTCCAGCTCACCGCGTACGGCACCGCGCTGGGCTTCGCCCTCGGTGTCGTCCTCGCCTTTATGCGGCTGTCGCGCAGTGTGATTCTCCAGACGGTCGCCTGGACCTATATCTGGGCCTTCCGCTCGATCCCGCTCATCGTCCAGCTTCTGTTCTGGTTCAATCTGGCCTATCTCTACCAGGAGTTGGGCGTCGGCGTTCCCTTCGGTCCCGTCCTGTGGAGCTTCGACACGATGAACCTGGTCGGCGCCATGTCGGCGGCCGTCATCGGTCTGGCGCTCCATCAGGCGGCCTATGCGGCGGAGATCGTGCGCGGCGGGATCATCTCCGTCGAGGGCGGACAGCTCGAAGCGGCGGCGGCACTGGGCATCCCCCGGCTGCGTCAGATACGCCGCATTCTGCTGCCGCAGGCGATGCGCGGAATCCTGCCCAACGCCGCCAACGAGGTCATCTCCCTCTTCAAGGGCACCTCGATCGTCTCCGTGATGGCCATCGGCGAGCTGTTCTACCAAGTACAGGTGATCTACGGCCGCAACGGCCGGGTCGTACCGCTGCTGATGGTCGCCACCGCCTGGTACATCCTGCTCACCACGCTGCTGTCCGTCGCCCAGTACTACGTGGAGCGGCACTTCGCGCGCGGAGCCGAGCGCACTCCGCCGCCCACTCCGCTCCAGCGAGCCCGGAGCTTCACCCGCAGAGTACGGGCCGCTGCCGCCACCGGAGGTTTTCCGCGATGAGTACAGACACAGACACCGCTCCTCTGATGGTCGATGTACGAGGTGTGCACAAGAACTTCGGCGCGCTGGAGGTGCTCCGCGGAGTCGACCTCCAGGTCCGCACCGGCGAGGTCACCGTCGTACTGGGCCCGTCGGGCTCGGGAAAGTCGACGCTGCTGCGCAGCATCAACCATCTCGAAAAGCTCAACCGCGGCTACGTCAGCATCGACGGCGAGCTGATCGGCTACCGCCGCTCCGGCTCCAAGCTGCATGAGCTCAAGGAGAGGGACGTACTGAAGCAGCGGCTGCACATCGGCTTCGTCTTCCAGAACTTCAATCTCTTCCCGCATCTCACCGTGGTCGAGAACATCATCGAGGCTCCCGTCTCGGCGCTGCGCCGCCCTCGTAGGACCGCTGTCGAAGAGGCCGAACGGCTGCTGGAGCGGGTCGGTCTCGCCGACAAGACCCATGCCTATCCGCGGCAGCTCTCCGGCGGTCAGCAGCAGCGTGTGGCGATCGCCCGCGCGCTGGCGCTGGAGCCCAAGGTGCTGCTCTTCGACGAGCCCACCTCGGCGCTCGATCCCGAACTGGTCGGCGAGGTCCTCGATGTCATCAAGGATCTGGCCCGCAGCGGCACCACCATGATCGTCGTCACTCATGAGATCGGCTTCGCCCGTGAGGTCGCCGACACCGTCGTCTTCATGGACGACGGTGTGATCGTCGAGCAGGGCCCGCCGGCCGAGGTGCTGGACCGGCCGCGCCACGAGCGGACCAAGGCGTTTCTCTCCAAGGTGCTCTGACCTCACGCTTCCTCGCTCACGCTTCCTCGCTCACTCTTCCCTGCCCGCTCTGTCCGTCAACCCGTCTTTCCCACAAGGAGCCCTCCGTGCCGTCCAGACCTGTCCTCCGTACCACCGCCGCCCTCCTCGGCCTTGTCGCCGCGCTCTCCCTCTCGGCCTGCGGCAACTCCGCCGACGGCTCCACCGACGAGGTGGTGGCCAAGGACGGAGGCAAGGACGGTCTGCGGATCAACCTCAGCCCGGACCAGAAGCGGATCACCACGCCCAAGGTGAACTCCATCGCCGCGCTCCTGCCCGCGGCGATCCGCGAGCGCGGCACTCTTGAGGTGGCCGACTCGGCCGGTTCCGTACCGCCGTTGTCCTTCTACGCCACCGACGACAAGACCGTCATCGGAGTGGAGTCGGACATCGCCTCGCTGATCGCGGACGTCCTCGGGCTGAAGCTGAGCTACAACACGGTCGACTGGGCGAATATCTTCGTCGGTCTCGACAGCGGCAAGTACGACGTCGGGATCAGCAACATCACCGTCACCGAGGAGCGCAAGGAGAAGTACGACTTCGCCACCTACCGGCTGGACAATCTCGCGTTCGAGGCGAAGAAGGGCGGCGACTGGAAGGTCGCGAGCCCGACGGACGTGGCAGGCCGGACCATCGGTGTCGGCTCCGGCACCAACCAGGAGAAGCTGCTGGTCGACTGGAGCAAGCAGAATGTGAAGAACGGTCTCAAGGCGACGGACATCAAGTACTACCAGAATGCGAGCGACTACTATCTCGCCCTCGGCTCCGGACGTCTCGACGCCTATCTCGGGCCCAACCCGGTCGCCGCGTACCACGCCGCCTCCACCGGAGAGACCGAGATCATCGGCACCTACTCGGGCGGCGGCGCCGATGTCCAGGGCAAGATCGCGGCCACCACGAAGAAGGACAACGGTCTGATCAAGGCCCTCCACGAGGCGCTCGGCACCGTGATCGGGAACGGTACGTACGAGAAGGTCCTGGCGCGCTGGGGACTGTCGAACGAGGCCGTGACATCCTCCGAGCTGAACCCGCCGGGACTGCCGAAGACCGAGTAGCCGCACCGAGCACGCTCCGGGCGGAGCGGACCCGCCGCTGTCCGGGCCCGCCGCCGTACCTCCGAACGGGTTGTCGGCGTCCCGGCCCGTGTGTCGTCCGCCGTGGGAGAGTCGGTCGGCGCGCTCCGCCGATGAGACTCGCCCATGTGACGGATACCCAGGGAGAAGACGGCCGGCCGGGTCAGGTACCGGAGGACAGCGAAGGTACGCCCACGCCCGTCATCGTGGAGAAGCTCGATCCGGAGCAGTCCATGGTGCTGCGTCAGGTGGGCCGTGAGTGGGCGCGGGTGTCCGCCGCGCGTGACGCGTGGCGGGCGGCGCTGCCCGTGGATCCCGACATCGGCCGCTATCCCGAGCCCGCGCAGATCGTGCCGGCGCGCTTCGACCGGATCGTACGCGTACCTCCGCTCGGCGGGCTGCCGTTGCCCGCCGAGACGGGCGACATGGCGACGGTGGAGAGCCTGACGGAGCCGAGCGGTCCCGGTACGCGGATCCGGCACGCGATTCTGGGAGCGCCGCTGCGGAGCACGGCGATGGCGCGGGAGCGGATGCGCAAGATCGTGGCGCTGCCGGTGCTCTCGGCGGACGCGCTGTCGTCGGTCGCGTACGGTCCCGAGGCGCTGCTCGCCGTACTGGTGCTGGCCGGTACGGCGGGACTCGCCTATTCGGCGCCGGTGGCCGGAGCGATCGTCTTTCTGATGCTGGCGGTCGGGCTGTCGTACCGTCAGACGATCCGCGCGTATCCGCACGGCGGCGGCTCGTACATCGTCGCGACGGACAATCTCGGCCGGGTGCCCGGGCTGATGGCCGCGGCCGGACTGCTGACGGACTATGTCCTCACGGTCGCCGTCTCCGTCTCGTCCGGGATGGCGGCGGTCACCTCGGCGCTCCCCGGGCTGTCGGACGATGTGGTCCTGATCGGCCTGCTGGTCATCGCCGTTCTGCTCGCGGGAAATCTACGCGGTGTCAAGCAGGCCGGAGCGCTGTTCGCCGCACCGACCTATGCGTTTATCATCGCCATCCTGTCGCTGGTGGCCGTGGGACTCTACGACGCGGCCGGGCGCGGCTTCGAGGCCACACCGACCCCGCCGCTGCACGCCGTCGAGGGCGTCGGTCTGCTGCTGGTGATGCGGGCGTTCGCCTCCGGCTCGACGGCGATGACCGGTATCGAGGCGATCTCCAACGCGGTGCCCGCGTTCGAGCCCGTCTCCTGGCGCAACGCGCGCACGACACTGTCATGGATGGTCGGACTGCTCGTCACACTGTTCGCCGGCACGATCGCGTTGGTCCATCTGACCGGTGTCGTACCCGAGTCGCGGGAGACGGTCCTGTCGCAGCTCGCGCATATCACCTTCGGCTCCGGCGGTATGTATATCTTCATCCAGGCGGCCACGGCACTGATCCTGCTGCTCGCGGCGAACACCGCGTACAACGACTTTCCCCGGGTGCTGTATCTGCTGGCACGCGACAATCACGCGCCACGGATCTTTCTGCGGCTGGGCGACCGGCTGGCGTTCAGCAACGGCATCATGCTGCTCTCCGTGGCGGCGGCGGTCGTCTATGCCGCTTTCGACGGGAAGACCGCCTCACTCATTCCGCTGTACGCCGTCGGAGTCTTTCTCGCCTTCACCCTGTCGCAGTGCGGCATGGTGGTCCACTGGTGGCGCAGGCGTGAGCGGCACTGGCGCAAGAGTCTCGCCTTCAACGCGGTCGGCGCCCTGCTCTCGGCCGTGGTCTTCATCACCGCGGGCATCACCAAGTTCACCGAGGGAGCCTGGCTCGCCCTTCTCACCGTCGCCCTGTTCCTGCTGGTGACGACCAGGATCCGGCACCACTACGACATGGTGCGCCGGGCGGTGCGGCTGCACTCCCGGCTGATCGAGATTCCGAGCCGTACGCTGCCGCCGCGGCCGGAGAGCCGTAAGACCCGTGCCGAGGGAGCCGACGGTGCCGAGGGGCCGTCAGACCTGCTTCCTCGGAGCGAGCGGCCCCCGGAGAAAGAGGAGAGAGAGGAGCAAGAGGAGACACCCGAGGAGATCCGGCATCTCTCCGTCGTCCTGGTGGACGCGCTGCATCAGGCGAGCATGCGCGCGATGGCCTACGCGGCCTCCCTCCAGCAGCCCGTTCTCGCCCTGCATGTCAGCCCGAGCGACGAGGACGCCGAACGCTTCCGTGAGAGCTGGCTCCTGTGGGGCGACCATCTGCCGCTGAGAATCGTCCTCTCGCCCTATCGGGCCATCGTGACCCCGCTGATCAGCTATATCGAACAGCTCCACCATCAGCGTCCCGATCTGACCATCACCGTGATCCTGCCGGAGATCGTCGTACGGCACTGGTGGCACCGGCCGCTCCACAGCCCGCTCGCCGGCCGGCTGCGGCGGGCGCTCCGGCCGCTGTCGAAGATCGTGGTGACGACGGTCCCGTTCCATGTGGATGGATGACGAAAGAACGGATTGAATGCCCATCACCCATCCCAATTGGTCGGTTTGTCCGTTTCGATCTAGGGTGAGCGATGGCACCGCCCAGATAGGGCAAGTGCGACTACACGAGGAGCCCATGATGCTTTCTCAGACCATCAGGCCCGGAGAAATCACCCTGGACCACTACGCGTTGGGTGCGGCAATGGCCGAGCCCGAGGCGCCCGTCAGTGATGCGCCGGTGTACGCGCCGGAAGCCGCCGGTCTACTGCTTCTGCTGCTTCTGCTGTCCCCGAAGGAGCCGAAGGAGCCCAAGGGCCTGTGAGCCAGGACCGGTCGCGGACCATTTACCAAGAATCAGCGGCCGGCCTGGCACGACGTGCCCTCGGCGCCCTGCGGGGTGCCGGGGGCACGGCCATGGTCGCCGAACATGTCGAGAGCGAGCGGGATCCGGGCGCCGCGCTGGCCGCCATCCGGATCCTCGGCGCCGATGTCCTCGCGCCCGCGGTGCTGGGCGGCGCCGCGTTCCATCCGTTGGACGCCGAGGCCGTGGCCCTCTCCTTCACGGCCCTGCCGCCCTCCCGGGTCGAACCGCTCCCGCCGCCCGCCGGGCCCGAGGAGCCCTGGCTGATGGCCTGGCGCGACTGGGGCACCGTCACTCTGCTGACGGTCCTCACCAGCGGTGACACCGCGCGGATGACGGCACCTCGGCCGTCCTCGCCGCCGGCCGGTGCGCCCGCCGTCGAGGACGGCACGGGATGGGCGGCCTGGTCGGTCAGGATGGGCCGGCTCTGCGCCCTGGCATTGCCGGGACTGGAGAGTCCGGTGCATGACGCGGCGCGCGCCGCACCGCTGGCGCTGGCCCGCGGGGCGACCCGTGCCGTGCTGCGCAGGGACTATCCCACCGCCGCGCGGATCGTACGGTGGCTGGCCTGGCTCCGCGCGGACGGTGTGGAGCTGCCGCTCGATCCGGTACCGCTGGTGGAGCACATCGGTCTGATGGCGGGAGGCGACCGGCTGGCGCTGGACATGGCGATCGCGCGTCGTCTGGTCGCCGTCTGACGGGCGCTCGATCTCCGTTCCCTCCCCTGGCTCGATTCCCGTTCCCTCCTGATCGCTTCCTTGCCGTTCCGTTCCCTGACGTTCCCTGCCATTCCCTGAAGTTCCCTCCCGATCCCACCCGTTCACCTCCGATCAACAGACCTTGTCTGAGTGATCGTCACCCGATCGGACCGAGATCCCGCCATGCCGATGTCCGTCGCACAAGCCGCCCACCGGATCACCTCCCTGGCGCTGACCTGGCTCCACACCCACCGTGAGCACGGCGCGCTGCCGCCCGGCACCACCGCCGAACTCGCCGAGCCCAACAGCGTGTACAAGCCGCTGGGCGAGACCGCTCTCGCCGCATCCCTCGTCCTGCGCGAGGCGGTGGCCGGCACCGTCGAACTGCGGCTCGCCCGTGAACTGCTCGACTTCAGCTGGGAGCAGCTCGGCGCCGGAGCCATGCTCCATGAACGGCTGCTGCGCTATCCGATGATGAGTGACCCGCTGGAGACCTACGCCCACTTCGCCCGCAGCGGCTACCGCCACCAGGCGCTGGACCGGCTGCTCACACACACCACCTCGCTCCGCTCGGCCCGCGCCGTCGAGGTGATGCCCAACCGGCGGCTGGCGATCGCCAACGCCGCCCGCGTCGGCGGCTTCGACCAGGGCGACGACCGCGCCGTCGACTGGGCCGCGCTGACCGAGGCCACCTGGTTGGGCTCATTTCCCGAACCGTGGCTCATCGACTGGATGACCGCCTACAACATGACGCACACCGTCTTCCATCTCACCGACTGGGGCCGTACTCCGGCCGGTCTGCCCGTCGAGTCGGCCCGCTATCTCGCCGACTGGCTGCCCGCCTGGATCGATATCTGGGCCGAGATCGGCGAGTGGGATCTGGTGGCCGAGCTTATGATCGTCGGGAGTTCGCTGCCCGATCCGTACTGCGATCCGGCGGACTGGGAGCGACTGGCCCGTCTCCAGCACGAGGACGGGCTGATGCCCCGCGACGGACACCCCGTCAGCGAGGATCCCGGCGAGCGCTTCGCGGCGCACCACCACACCACTGTGGTCGCCGCGGTCGCCGGTACGCTCGCCCTCTCCCGTACCCTCGGCGCCCGTCCATGACATCGGGAGCGACGGGAACGGCGTATGCGCCGACGGCCCACGACCGGGCGGTGCGACGGCCGGAGTGGGCCCACGGTCCCGCCTCGGCCATCGCCGCCTCGGCGCGCGGCGCCAGCGGTGTGGCCGTCGCGATCCGTCAGGGCGAGCGGCGGGCCGTCATGACCTACGGCAGTACCGCGCACGGCGGTGCTCCGGTCACGGCCGACACCCGGTTCGAGACGGGCTCGCTCACCAAGTGCTTCACCGCGCTGCTGCTCGCCGAACTGGCCGCGCGCGGTGAGGTCTCGTACGGCGATCCCCTCACCCGGCTGCTGCCGCCCGGCTCCGTTCCCGCGCCGCGCGGCGGGCCGATCACACTGCTCCATCTCGCCACGCACACCTCGGGGCTGCCCCGGCTGCCTCCCGGACTGCTCGCCGGTGCGGCGCCGCGCTGGTTCAGCAATCCGTACGCCGGTTTCCGCACCGACGATCTGCTGCGCGCGCTCGCCAGGACCCGTCCATCCGCCCGGCCCGGCGAGCGGGTGCGGTACTCCAACTTCGGTGTGGGGCTGCTCGGTCATCTCCTCGGCCGTGCGGTCCCCGGCCGGCTGGGGTACGGGGAGCTGCTGGCGGACCGGGTCCTGGAGCCGCTCGGGCTGCACCGCACCGGCTGTGCGCCGGGCCTTCGACAGGCCACCGGCTACTGGCACGGCCGCGCCCGGCCGCCCTGGCGGATCCCGGGTCTCGCCGGAGCGGGCGCGGTCCGCTCCAGCGCCGGCGATCTGCTGACGCTGCTCGACGCCCTGCTCGATGCCTCGTCCTGCGGCTCGTTCGATGCCTCGCCGGACACTCCGGTCGGCACCTCGCCGGACGCTCCGGCCCGCGACGGTTCCGTACCGCTGCCCGCGCCGTTGCGTACGGCGCTGGCGGATGTGGTCCGTCCACGGCTCGCGCTGCGCGGAGGCACCAGACGGCTGGCGCTCGTCTGGAACATCCGTGTCCGGCCGGACGGCGATGTCTATCACCACTCGGGCGGCACCCGTGGTTTCACGGCGTTCGCCGGATTCAGTCCTCGGCACCGGACCGCCGTGGTCGCTCTGGCCAACACCGCACCCTCCGCCGACCAGCGCTTCATCCAGAGCGCCTACGGGACGCTGCTCTCACTGCTCATCCGGTGACCTCCGGCAGATCGGGACCGATGGTGAGCGTCACCATGCCCGGCGCGGCCTGGGCCGACCGTATGGGCACCAGGCCCGGGAGGTGCGCGGCGAGCGCCCTGGCCTGGTCCGCGAGGCCCTCCGGGTAGGTGAGCGTGGTGCGTTGGGCGGGTGCGGGCGCGTTGCCGGTGCCGCTGATCCGGAAGCCGAGCGCCCTCAGCCGGTCGGCCGTCTCCCGGGCCCTGCCGGTCACGCCCGTACCGTTGAGCACGGTCACCGCGACGGTGGCCGCCGCGGGCGGCAGTTGACGGGCCGTCTCCGCCAGCTGGGCCGCGGTCATCTCCCGGTCGAGCGTGAGGGCGGTGAACAGCCGCTGGGCGGCAGGCCCGTTCCAGACGACATTGGCCCGGTCGCTCGGCACGTCCCGCTCCCGTGGGTAGTTGGGCACGGTCAGAAAGGAAATCCGGTCGGTGGGCAGTGCCTTGAGGCCGGAGGCCAGTTCATGGAGCGGCTTGAGTCCGGCCAGTTCGGGATCGGTGGTCAGTGATCCGGTGGCCGAGTCGAGAAAACCGTACAGCGCACCTGGGTTGTAGAGCTTGGCCTTGGCCCGGGCGACGAGCGCCCGCATGAACTCCTGCTGCCGGCCGATACGGCCGATGTCTGTGCCGTCGCCGAGGCTGTAGCGGGCCCGTACATAGCCGAGGGCCTCGCTGTCCTTCACCGTCTGGCAGCCCGCGCGGAGATCGAGATGGGCCTTTCTGTCATGGATGGGCCGCTCGGGACAGATCTCGACTCCATCGAGAGCGTTGACCATGCCGGTGAATCCGCGGAAGTCCACGACGAGGAAGTGGTCGATGCGGACACGGGTGTTCTGTTCGACGGTCTTGATCGCGCAGGCGGCGGCCTTGCCGGTGTCGCCGGTGGAACCGCCGATCGCGAACGCCTCGTTGATCTTGAAGTGGTGCGGTACGGAGAAGGTGCCGTCGCCCTGGTCGCAGGCCGGGATCCGGACCCAGGAGTCACGCGGGAAGGAGACCATGGTGGCCCACTTCCCGCTGCCGCCGACATGGAGCAGCAGCAAGGTGTCGGACTGCATGCTGGTCAGCCCTCGGCCGTAGCCGTCTCCCGCGCCTTTACGGCTGTCGGAGCCGATGACCAGGATGTTTTCGCCGCCCAGGGTGGCGCTGGGCCGGTTGTCGCCGATCGCGTCGTCCACGCCCGCGCCCTGGATATTGCCGCTGAGCCGGGTGTACAGCCAGCCGCCGGCGCCCGATGTGCCCAGCACCAGAAGGGCGGTGGCCACGGCGATCCAGCGTCCGATCCGGCGGAGCGGAGACCGCGGGCGCGGGCGTCCTCCACTCCGCGCGGGCCCGCTCCCCGCGCCCGTCTGTACTGCTTTCACGGCGTCAAGCTCCTTACTGCGGCCCGGTCGTGGAACGGATCGTACGGGGAGCGAGGTGCCCGATGTGCCGGATGTGTCGGACAATCATTCAGCCGAGAACGAGGATCGGCCACGCGTCGAACAGGGCACCGAAGCCGACCGGGAGCGGTCGCGAAGACCGGAGCGAGGGCGACGGCGAGGGCTGAGACGAAAGCGACGCCGAGGACGACGGCGAGGTACGTCGGACGGCTCTGTCCGGTGGCCCGGGGCCCGGAGGTGCCGTGTAGTGGAGGGTGCGGCCCCGACCGGGCGGTCGGTGTGCCGCCCATGGGACGGCCGGATCGGAGGAGCCTCGATGGGGAGCACGTCCAGCACGGCCGGTGTCATGGCCGTGGCGCTGCTCTGCGTCGCGGCGGTGACGGGCTGTGCCGACAGCGGCGGAGGCGGCTCCTCGGTGGCACGGTCCGAGGCACGGGACGGCCTCGCGGCGGACGCGTCCTCGCCCGGCGTGGACAGGGACGAGGTGTCCGCGCGGTCCACCTCGCTCGGACGGATCCTGGTCGACGGCGCGGGCCGGACTCTCTATCTCTTCGAAGGAGACGGAAAGAACGCCTCCACCTGTACAGGGCCCTGCGCGAAGATCTGGCCTCCCTTGACCGTGGCGACAGGGGCGACCGCGGGCGGCGGCGGAGTCGAGAAGCGTCTGTTGGCCGTCGCCGTCCGTGCCGACGGCGCCCGGCAGGTCACGTACAACGGCCATCCCTTGTACACGTTCGAGGACGACCACAAGCCCGGCGACACCAATGGCCAGGGCGATATCTCCTTCCACCACAGGTGGTACGTCGTCGACACCGCGGGCAACAGGAACACCACTCCGCAGCAGGACACCGGCGGTCTCTACTGACCTCCATCCACGCCTTCGAAACCTCTGGCCACCGGTGAGACAGGAGAAGCGATGTCATCAGGCACGTCCGTCGTATCCCCCCAGCGCGGACGGAAGCTCCGTGTGCTGCGGGGAGCGGCCCGGCTGCTGGCCGCCCTCGCCCTGGCGGTGAACGCCTATGTCCACGCCGATCTCGCTCCTCGCTACGACCTCGTCGCCGAGAACATCAGCCAGGGCACGCTCTTCCGTATCGAAGCCGCTCTGTCCGCGCTGGCGGCCCTGCTCATCCTGGTCTGGCACCGGCTGATCAGTGATCTCTTCGCCTGGTGCGTCGCCGCCGGAGGTCTGGCGCTGCTGTTCGTGTACCGGTACATCGATGTCGGCACGCTCGGACCGTTCCCGAACATGTACGAACCGCGGTGGTACGACGAGAAGTTCGTCGCGGTCGTCGCCCTGGCGCTCGCCGTACTCGCCACGGTCTTTCTGCTGCTCACCCACCGCTGGCGGCGAGGTCGTGGCGTGCACGCGGGTCTGGGCAACCGCAGACGCCGCCGCGGCGAGGTGTCCTGACCGGACCCTCGTCCGCGGCGGCGCGGGTGTGGCTACGGGCGTGCTTACTCGTACGGCGTGAGGAACTCCTTCGGCTTCAGCGCCCGCTCCACGATGCGGGTGTCGCCGACCCAGCCGTAGAAGCCCTGGCCGAACTTCTCGTCGAACTGGGTCCCGCCGATGACGAAGGGCTTGCCGAGCGTGGCGATACCGGTCGACTCCTGCGTGGGATTACGGGCGATCTTCGAGCCGTCGACATAGATCACCGTACGGTGTCCGTCGTTGACGACGGCGATGTGCGTCCACCGTCCGACCGGCAGGGCGTGGCTCCATGAGGTGGGATCGGCGTCCTGGCGGTGTGCGTAGACGACGAACTGGATGAACCGCTCCGGAGAGATGTTGAGGCTGCACGTGGGCTCGTCGGGCGACCAGCCGGTGGTCTTGCCCGCCTCGCTGTTGCGCCCTTCCCAGCTCAGGATGCCCATCCAGGCGTGATCGCCCTCGAAGGGCTCCGGCAGCTTGATGTAGGTCTCGATGGTGTAACCCGAGGTGAACTTCGTGCTGTTGAGCGGTGCGTTGGCGGAGGTGGTGAGGATGGCGCCGCGGTCCGGGGACTTGCCGCCGTCGAAGCGCAGGCTCGCGTGGGCCGGCTGGCCCTCGTGGTGCTCGTTCGACCAGGTGAGCGCGTCGGCGCCGCTGGAGTGCAGCCGGCTCACGGTCAGGTCGTTGCCGTTGCCGGTCAGATCGCGCGCGACCTTTCCGTCGGCCACGGGCGCGCCCGCCGTGCCGGCGCCGCCGCCGAGCCCGGCGGAGTCGAAGCGCCAGTACGCGACGGTCCCGCGCGGTATCACGGCGGAGGCCGGGCGGGCCGTCGGCGGTACGGACTGGTCGAAGCCGGCGAACCGGGTGTCGAAGTCGATGTCGAGGCTGAACCGGTCGGTGGGACCGGTCAGTTCGATCGTCTCGGCCTCCAGCGGCGTCCGCTTCTCCGGATCGCGCGCGAGGAACCAGGGCGAGAACGTCTCGACGTCGATGACACCGCGCGCGAGGTCGAAACCGTACAGCCGGATCATCGCGGCACCGCCGTAGTAGCGGTCCTGGTAGTTGGTGATGTGGACATGGACGTCATGGCCCGCGTCATTGGTCAGGACGGTACGGCCGGGCGGCCAGTAGTGACCGCCGAGCGCGAGGAAGATCTGGTCGTTGCCGTGGATGAGACCGTCCCACAGCCGCTGTCCGTTGCCCGAGAGCTGGGCCTTGCCGTCGTCGCCGGACGAGGCGATGTCATGGGTGGTGAGAATGGCCGGCAGCGTCGCGTGGCGGTCGAGCACCGAGCGCGCCCAGTCGAGGCCCGCGTCGGACACACGCCAGTCCAGGGCGAGGACCAGCCACTCGCGTCCGGCGGCGCTCACCACGTGGTAGCTGTTGTAGCCGTCGCGCGAGGAGCCGCCGTAGGTCGGCATGGACGCGTAGCGCGCCGGTCCGAAGGCCCTCAGATAGGCGGAGTCGCCGCGCTGGTCGTCGGAGCCGTTGATGTCGTGGTTGCCCGCGAGCACGCTGTAGGGCAGTTTGCCGTCGAGCGTACGGAAGGTGTCGGCGGCCAGCTCGATCTCGTCGCGGGTGCCGTGCTCCGTGACATCACCGAGGTGCGTCATGAACGCGATGTTGGCCTCCTTCCGCTCGGACACGAGGTAACGGAAGGTCTCGCGCAGCGGCGCCGGGTCGGAGCTGTCGGCGTCGAAGAGGTACTGGGTGTCGGGAAGGACGGCCAACGCGAACCGGGGGCTGACGCCGTCGAACCGCCCGTAGGCACCCGAGTCGGCCTGCGCCGACGCCGTGTCGAGGAACGTCGCCGCCGCCCCGGCGGCCGGCACCGCGAGCGCCGCCTGAAGCAGCGCCCGTCTCGCCGGCTTGCCGCGATTGTCTGCTGTGCTCATGTCGAACTCCCTGCGCTGTACATCTGTGTCAGCCGCACTGTTCTGATCAGCCATGGCGCGGCGATGGCTGACAACTGAACGCCGTCTGCCCGTTCGCGGTACGTATGGGCCGGTCCGGGCCGCTACCGCCGTCATGACCGGCTGCGCCCTTTACGCGTGCGCCCGTTACGCGCGTTCCCGTTACGCGCGCGCCCGGCCGTACGTCAGCCGAGCAGTGCCGCCACCGCCACCAGGGCCGGGATCGACAGGAGTGTGGAGAGCAGGATCGACTCCCGCGCCAGCCGTTCTGCGACCTTGTAGCGCGAGGCGTAGGTGTAGAGATTCTGGGCGGCGGGCAGGGCGGAGGTCACCACGACATTGAGCAGGGCCGCGCCGTGCAGTCCGAAGGCCCACGCTCCCAGCATCCAGGCCACCAGCGGCTGGCCCGCGGACTTCAGGGCGGCGGAGAGCAGCACGGAGTGGCGGTCGGGACCACGGCCCGGCAGGGCGCTCCCGTGCAGCGATATCCCGAAGGCCAGCAGCACGGCGGGAACGGACATGTTGCCGATCAGGACCAGCGGATCCAGCACAGGTCCCGGCACCGTCCAGCCCGTGGCCGCCACCGCCACTCCGCACAGCGAACTGGCCGCGACCGGATTGCGCAGCGGAGTGATCAGCCGCTGCGCGAAGGAGAGTTTCTTCCTGGGCCCGGCCTCGGTTCCGGTCCCTGCTCCCGCTCCGGTCCCTGCTCCGGCTCCGGCTCCGGCCAGATCGAGCACCGTCAAGGCGATCGGTGTGACCACGATGAGCTGGAACAGCAGGACGGGAGCCACCAGTGAGGCGTCGCCGAGGACATAGACGGCGATCGGAATCCCGAGATTGCCCGCGTTGACATAGCTGGAGCAGAGCGCTCCGATCGTGGTGCGGCCCACGTCCCAGCGGCGGACCACGGCGACCGCCACGAACGCTCCGGCCGCGACGGCCGTACTGAGCGCGGTGACCAGCAGCCGGCTGGAGAGGACCGCCGACAGTTCCGCCTGTGCGAGCGTGGTGAACAGCAGCGCGGGCGTGGCCACATGGAAGGCGAGCCTGGTGAGCACCTCACGCCCGTTCTCGCCGAGATGTCCGCGCCGTCCCATCAGATAGCCGACGCCGATCACCACGGCGATGACCGCGAATCCGGTCAGTACTCCCCGCACTGCGCGTTCCGGCCGATGGATATGGGTGCATGGCTCACACAGCCAACCCTCCCCAGGAACATCACCCGAGGTCAACGTGATCTCGCGCACTGGACATCAGGGTGCCCGGCAGCGAGACGGCCGTGGGTACGGTCGGAACTGAGGCAGGACCAGGTCGGAACTGCGCCGGAACTGCCTCGGAACGGGCTCAGAACTCCTTGCGGAGAACGGTGAGTAGCTCCTTGGTGCGGCTCGCGGGCTCCGCGTGGGCCACCATCCGGTCCATCGCCTCCATGTGCTCGGCGACCTCGCCCGCCTCGTCCAGATAGAGCGCGCCCGTCAGATACTCGATATAAACCATGTCGGGCACTTCGGGAACATCGAAGCGGAACAGTACGAACGGGCTGTACGTCCCGGGATGGTGTCCCGCATCCAACTCGGCTATCTGGATGGTCACATTGGGCTGCTCGGTCGCCTCTATCAGCCGGTCGATCTGCGCCCGCATCACCGCCGCGGAGCCGACGGGTCTGCGCAGGACGGTCTCGTCCAGGACGGCCCAGTAGGCCGGCGCGTCCGGGCGGGTGAGCAGCGCCTGACGCTGGCAGCGCAGGGAGACATGGCGCTCTATCCGTTCGGAGTCGGCCGTCCGTCCCAGCGCGCCCGTGGTCAGCACCTGGCGGGCGTACTCCTCGGTCTGGAGCAGACCCGGTACGAAGTGCGGTTCGTAGACGCGCATGGTCGTGGCGGCCTCTTCGAGGCTGACGTAACCGCTGAACCACTCCGGGAGTACGTCATGGAAACGCTGCCACCAGCCCGGCTCGTTCGCCTCCTCGGCCAGCCGCAGGAATATCTCGGTCTCCGCCTCGCACACTCCGTACGCGGGCAGCAGGATCTGCAGATACGGGATCTTGAGCCCGACCTCGGCCGTCTCCATCCGCCGGATGGTGGCCGCGGTGATCCGCAGCAGCTTGCCGGCCTGCTCCCTGCTCAGCCCCGCCTTCTCGCGCAGGGCACGCAACTGCCTACTGAGGACGAGCTGCCCGATCGTCGGGGCAGACCGCGGTTCGCTCATGTCCCACCCCCGAGCAACACCACCGTTTTCGGGCAGTCTGCCACAGCAACTGGTATGTGGGGATGGCATATTGATCGCACGATTCAACCTTCGCGCCACTCGGGTCCCGGGCGCCACGCGGGGCTCCGAGGACTCAGGTGGCGGCGCTCAGCCCGCGGAGCCGCGGAAGGCGCGCCGATAGGTGTGCGGGCTGGTGCCGACGACGCGCTTGAAGCGTTCACGGAAGGCCGTGGGTGAGCCGAATCCGGCCTGGGACGCGATGCGGTCGACGGAGTGGGTGGTGGTTTCCAGGAGGTACTGGGCGCGGCGGATCCGGGCACGGTGGAGCCATCGCAGCGGCGTGGTGCCGGTCTGTTCGCGGAAGCGCCGGCTGAGCGTACGGCTGCTCATCCTGGCCCGTGCGGCGATGTCCTCCAAGGTCAGCTCCTGGTCCGCGTTCTCCTCCAGCCAGCTCAGAAGCGGCTCCATGGCGGATCCGGACGGTGTGGGCGGCTGGGCGTGGACGATGAACTGGGCCTGGCCGCCCTCGCGTTCGAGTGGCATGACCGACAGCCTGGCCGTGTCGGCCGCGACGGCGGAGCCGTGGTCCTTGCGGACCATGTGCAGACAGAGATCGAGTCCGGCGGCGGCTCCGGCCGAGGTGAGGAACTGTCCGTTGTCCACATAGAGCACATCGGGATCGACGGCGATCTCTGGATGGAGGGCCGCGAGACGGGCGGCGGCGATCCAGTGGGTGGTGGCGCGCAGCCCGTCGAGGAGTCCGGTGGCGGCGAGCACGAAGGCGCCGGCGCAGATGGAGGCGATACGGGTGCCGTCCGCCGCGGCCTCGCGCAGCGCGTCGAGCACGGCGTCGGGGACCGGCCCGGCGTGCTCCAGCGTGCCCGGGACGATGATCGTGTCCGCCTCGCGCAGCCGGTCGAGACCGTGCGGCGCGCGCAGTACGAACGGACCGGCGTCGACCTCTTCCGTGGCGGCGCAGATCAGCACGCGATAGGCGGCGCGGCCGTCGGGCAGACGCGTACGGGAGAACACCTCGATGGGAGTGGCGAGGTCGAAGGAGACGACCTGTTCGAGCGCGAGTACGGCCACGGTGTGCATGGCGAGAGGCTATGCGAGGAACGGATTACGGCCAAGCGCGCGGGAGCGAGGGCGGCTCGGTGATGTGCCTGCGCTGTGCCTGCACTGTGCCCGTACCGCGCCGACCTCATGTCCGATTTCATCCTGCTTGCGGCACCTGGCGAGAACCCGTTGAATCCTGGCACTCAAGCCACTACTGGACCGCGGTGCCCACGCCTAACGTCGGGTACGGCCTCCCGCGCGGGAGCCCTCCGTATCCCGCCCTGCCCCGCCCCGCCCTTAGACGTACGCCTGAGAAAGCACCCCACCTGTGACGAAATTCCTTCTTGCCGTTCATGTTCTGGCCGCGATCGTCGCGATCGGACCGGTCACCGTGGCCGCCAGCATGTTCCCGCCGACCGTCCGCCGGGCGCTGGCCGATCCCGGCGACCGGCAGGCGATGGCATGGGTGCGTCTGCTGCACCGAATTTGCCGTGTCTACGCGGTCATCGGTCTGACGGTGCCGGTCTTCGGATTCGCCACCGCGAGCTCGATGGGCGTACTCGGTGACACCTGGCTGATCGTCTCGATCGTCCTGACCGCACTCGCGGCCGTCGCCCTCGGCGCGCTCGTACTGCCACGCCAGGAAGCCCTGTTGACCGGAATCGAGGCGGCTGAGACGACCGAGGCAGTCAAGGAGACGGCCGCCGCAGAACCGGCGGGACGCCGGGCGACCGCCCGACTGGCCATGGTCACCGGGATCTTCAATCTCCTCTGGGCCACCGTGACCGTCCTCATGATCATCCGCCCGGGCTCCACCACAGGCGCCTGACCTTTCGGGTCCCTTGAGCGGCACGGTTCTTGACGTGGCGTCATTGCCAAGTCATTGCATGGCCATGTCATGTCGATGACATGGCTTCAGACCGTCTTGTCGGCGGCCCGCACCCTCCGCGATCGTTCTCGCACAGGCGGTGCCGGAATCACCCGCACCCCCTTGCGCATACATCCGTATGCGTCCCCCACATTTGCGCACGCACCCCCGCGCACCACGTTGAGGAGGACCCCTCACATGGCAAGGATGCGTACCACCAGGACACGGATCGCGGCTACGGTCACCGCGACCGCGGCGGTCGCGGCTCTCGCCGCCGTCTCCGTCCCCGCCCAGGCGGCCCCCACCGTCGGCACCGTCATCGGCGCCGGCGCCAAGGACGCGGTACAGGGCAGCTACATCGTCACCCTGAAGGAGACGGCCGGCCTCAAGTCCGCCTCGGCCGCGGGCCGCAGCGTCGTGGCCGAGTACGGCGGCACGGTCGAGCACACGTACACGGCGGCCCTCAACGGCTACGCCGCGAACCTCTCGCCCGAGCAGGCGCGGAAGCTGGCCGCCGACCCGGCCGTGGACAAGGTCTTCCAGGACAGCGAGGTGCACGCGCTCGCCACCCAGACCAACCCGCCGTCCTGGGGCCTGGACCGGATCGACCAGGCCGCGCTCCCGCTGAACCAGCAGTACACGTACCCCGACACGGCCGGCCAGGGCACCACGGTCTTTGTCATCGACACCGGAGTCCGTATCACGCACCAGGACTTCGGCGGCCGGGCCTCGTACGGATACGACGCCGTCGACGGCGACAACACCGCGCAGGACGGCAACGGCCACGGCACGCACGTGGCGGCCAATGTGGCGGGCAACGTCTACGGCGTGGCCAAGAAGGCCAGGATCGTGGGAGTGCGCGTGCTCAACAACGCGGGCTCCGGCACCACGGCCGGGGTCATCGCGGGCATCGACTGGGTGACCCAGAACCACTCGGGTCCCTCGGTCGCGAACATGTCCCTCGGCGGTGGCGCCAACGCCGCGCTGGACACCGCGGTGCAGAACTCCATCAACAGCGGTGTGACCTACGCGGTCGCCGCCGGCAACAACGGGCTCAACGCCCAGAACTACTCGCCGGCCCGCGTCGCCGACGCCATCACCGTGGGCGCGACCACCAGCACGGACGCGCGCGCCAGCTACTCCAACTACGGTACGCGCGTCGACCTGTTCGCGCCGGGCAGCGCCATCACCAGTGCCTGGAACACCTCGGACACGGCGAGCAGCTCCATCTCCGGCACCTCGATGGCCACACCGCATGTGGCCGGAGCGGCGGCCGTCTACCTCGCCGGGCACACCACGGCCACTCCGGCCCAGGTGGCCACGGCCCTGGTGAACGGCGCCACGTCCAATGTGGTGGGCAACCCGGGCACCGGTTCGCCCAACAAGCTCCTCCGCATAGTCCCGTAACACATCGATCCTGTAACACATCGGTCCCGTAATAACCCGTAATAAGCCGACCGCTCTTGCGCCCGCCGCCATCCAGGCGGCGGGCGCGCCGCGTTGTATACCTGAGCGTTGTATACCTGAGCGGTCCGGGCGGCGGTCACTCGTCCCGGTAGGTCTCCAGCAGCCGCAGCCATACCTCGCTGATCGTGGGATACGACGGGACCGCGTGCCACAGACGGCTGATCGGCACCTCGCCGACAACCGCGACGGTGGCCGAGTGGAGCAGCTCACCGACTCCCGGTCCGGCGAACGTCACACCGCGCAGGATCTCGCGGTCGAGGTCCACGATCATGCGGGCACGGCCGTGGTAGCCGTCGCCGTAGAGCGCCGCGCCGGACACATTGCCGATCTCGTAGTCGACCGCGCGGACACGGTGGCCCGCCCGCTCGGCCTCGGCGAGGCTGAGACCGACCGCGCCGATCTCCGGGTCGGTGAAGACGACCTGCGGAACGGCGCCGTGGTCGGCGGTCGCGGCGTACGGGCCCCAGGGCCCGGAGACCGGTACGGCCGAGTCCGCGGCCCTGGCCGCGATGGCGGCGCCGGCGATCCGGGCCTGGTACTTGCCCTGGTGGGTCAGCAGAGCGCGGTGGTTGACATCGCCGACCGCGTAGAGCCAGTCGCTCCCGTCGACCAGGCAGCTGTCGTCCACCGTCAGCCAGGAGCCCGGATCGAGGCCCACCGACTCCAGACCGATGTCGTCCGTGCGCGGCGCCCGGCCGGTGGCGAAGAGGACCTCGTCGGCCTCGATCCGCTCGCCGCCCGTCAGTACGACCGTCACCGGGCCGGTACCGCCGTCGCGCTCGACCGCGGCGACCGTCGCTCCCGTACGGACCTTGGCGCCCGCCTCGGTCAGCGCCTCGACCACCAGCTCACCGGCGAACGGTTCCAGCCTCGGCAGCACACCGTCCCCGCGCACCAGCACGGTGACCTCCGAGCCGAGCGCCCGCCACGCGGTGGCCATCTCCACACCCACCACTCCCCCGCCGACGACCACCAGGCGCCCGGGGACCCGCTGGGAGCTGGTCGCCTCACGGCTGGTCCAGGGCTTGGCATCGGCGAGTCCCGGCAGATCGGGGAGTACGGCCCGGCTGCCCACGCACACGGCGACGGCATGGCGCGCGGTCAGCACCCGCTCCTCGCCGTCGGGGCCCGTGACCACGACTCTTCTCTTGCCGTCCAGCCGGCCGTAACCGCGTACGAAGGTCGCTCCCACGCTTTCGAGCCATGCGACCTGGCCGTCGTCCTTCCAGTTCGCGGTGAACTCATTGCGGCGCGCGAGGACCGCGGACGCGTCCAGCGGGCCGCTCACATCCTGGCTCAGCCCCGGCAGCCTGCGCGCGTCGGCGCGCGCCAGCACCGGGCGCAGCAGCGCCTTGCTGGGCATACAGGCCCAGTACGAACACTCGCCGCCGACCAGTTCGCTCTCCACAACCGCCGTGCTCAGTCCGGCGGCCCTGGTGCGGTCGGCGACATTCTCACCGACCGGTCCCGCGCCCAGCACCACAACGTCATATTCCATGGCTTCCGTCATGGGCTCAGTCTGGTGCGGAGATCGTCGCATGGCCACACGATCTTCGGGCAGGGGCCCAAGGGACCCGAAGGGCTCAGGGCCCAAAGGACTCAAGGAATACAGCGATGACGCGGACGGTTGTCGCAGGCGGCTTCCCACCGGAGAGCAGGAAGAGGTAACAGGCCATGGCCACTGTGGAACTCACCAAGGACAACTTCGACCGGACGGTGTCGGAGAACGACTTCATCCTGATCGACTTCTGGGCTTCCTGGTGCGGACCGTGCCGCCAGTTCGCGCCGGTGTACGAGAAGGCCTCGGAGCGTCATGAGGACCTCGTCTTCGCCAAGGTCGACACGGAGGCACAGCAGGAGCTCGCCGCCGCCTTCGACATCCGCTCCATCCCGACGCTGATGATCGTCCGGGACAATGTCGCTGTGTTCGCGCAGCCCGGCGCGCTGCCGGAGGCCGCCCTGGAGGATGTGATCGGCCAGGCCCGCGCGCTGGACATGGACGAGGTCCGCAAGTCGGTCGCGGAGGCCGAGGCGAAGGCGAAGAACACCGAGAGCGCGTAACCGGGAGTACCCCGGCGGAGTGCCCGCCGTCCTCAGGGGCCGGGGACGGCGATCACCCGGACCGACATCCCGTAGTCCAGCTCCGAGCCGTCGACCAGCAGCGCTTCCACCGTCAGGGTCTCGGGATCGATGTCCGCCTCCATGCCGTTGCCCTCGTACCTGGGATAGCCGGAGGCTCCCGTGTCACCGGTCGCCTCGACGACGGCCGAGCGCAGGGCGTTCGCGGCGCTGGGCGGGCCTTCGTCGTCCTCCGTGAACTCGGCGACCAGATAGATCTCGAAGCGCTGTGGAACGGTGCTCATGGAGCCGACGCTAACCATCCGGCGACGGCGCCGCATGTCGCCGCCGTCAGCCGCCATCGGCCGTCGGCCATCAGCTGTCAGCCGGGCCCGGGGCTCAGGTGGACTCGCGGTGGACGGCCCGCGCGCCCATCAGATCGTGCCGCTCCGGCTCGCCGTCCGGATCGCGGACGACCCGGTGGACGAGTTCGGCCAGCCGCTGTCCCGTCACCATGTCGATATGCACGGTGGAAAGCCTGGGCCTCAGCAGTCTGCCGAGCAGCAGATCGTCGGCCCCGATCACGGCCGTCTCCTCCGGGACGCCGATCCCTTCGTCCTGGAGCGCCCGCATCAGGAGCATCGCGTACTCGTCGTTGTACGCGAAGACGGCGTCCAGGCCGAGCGCGCGCCAGCGGGCGGCGAGGGCCACCGCCGACTCCTCCTCGTACGCGAGCGGCAGCGGCTCTATCCGGGCGCCGGTGGATTCGGCGGCCGTACGGGCTCCGGCGAGACGCGGGCCGGCGAACAGTTCCAGGCCGGGTTCTACGGGCATCACCACACCGATCCGGGCGTAGCCGCGTCCGAGGAGATGGGCCACGGCCCGGCCGCCGATCTCACGCTGGTCCATGACCAGCGCGTGCGCGCCGGCGACCCGGTCGGGACCGAGCGTGATCACGGCTCGCGCACCGGACCGTTTGAGCAGGTCCACGCCCTGCGCGGTCAGGGCGATCTCACCGAGCGAGACGACGGCCACGGGCCGCAGTTCGGCCCAGGCGCGCGCCGCCGCGTCCCCGTCCATGCCGAGGCTGCCGTACTGCACCACGGTGTAGCCGAGCCGTCGCAGGGCCCACTGGAGCTCGTTGAAGAAGGCGCTGTACAGCGGCCCGACAGGGACATGGGCCGCCGGCAGCAGCACGATCCCGGTGTGCCCGGCGCGCAGACTGCGGGCCGCCGCGTGCGGTACGTATCCCAGCCGCTCGGCGGCCTCGTGCACCTTGCGACGGGTGGGCTCGCTGATCCGGACGGCCGAGGTGTTGTTGAGTACGTACGAGACGGTGGCACGGGAGACACCGGCCAGCCGCGCCACATCGGCGCTGGTCGGGACCGGACGTTCGGCGGAGTGTGCGGCGGACTGCTCGGGCAACGGGCTCATCGCTCCCGATATCTTTCCAGACGGCCCCAGGGCAGGTCCCACGGATGTCCTGAACTAACGTCGTGCGGATGACGACCTTCTCCGACGCCCCCGATGCCCCTGGCGCCTCCGACGCCTCCGGCGAACTTCCCGGCCGTGCCGGTCCCACCGCCACCACCGAGGCCGATCCCCGCGCCGTGGGACCGGTCCGTACCTCGTACGCTCCCGAGCACGACGGCGATCCGGATCCGGGCGAGATCGTCTGGACCTGGGTGCCCTACGAGGAGAACGACGGACGCGGCAAGGACCGGCCGGTTCTGGTGGTCGCCCGAGAGGCGGCGGGCACACTGCTCGCGGTTCAGCTCTCCAGCAAGCGCCATGACCACGACCATGAGTGGGTGCCGATCGGGACAGGGCCGTGGGACCGCGCCGGGCGCGAGTCCTGGGTGGATGTCGACCGGGTGCTGCGGGTCCATGAGCGCGGCATGCGGCGGGAGGCGTGCGCCCTGGACCGTGGCCGGTTCAATCTGGTCGTGAACCGGCTCCGGGAGCGCTACGGCTGGAGCTGAGCGCCTCGACCGCCGCGCGAATCACCACGTCACGGCCGTCCGGAGCACTGTATTTCCCCATTCGGACGATCTCCTCGGATTCTTTCCCGATGCCCGGCGGCCGTGTGCTCATGCGGCGAACCGTGTATGGACGATCCCGGCCGGGGCAACCGGTTTTCTGGCGAAAGAGTGTCCCCGGGGGCACTCTTGTGCGAAGCGGTGAGAGGGGCTTTAGGTTGGACGAAGCGCTCCGCCCCGAACCCGGGGAGGAGTCCGGTCGGGGGCCTGATCCACAAGACGGGCCCCAGGTCTTCGACAGGAGGATCCGGCCATGTCATCCGACAGTTTCAGCGACGAGGGACCAGTGATCGGCGAGGACGACGCCGAGGAACTGCTCCGCGGTATCTGTTTCAAGACCGGCCCGCCCCGCACCGTGGGCGTGGAACTGGAATGGCTCGTGCACGATCTGCACAGCCCCGAACAACCCGTACCGGCCCGTCGGCTCAAGGAAGCCCTCGACGGACTGCGCGCCTTGCACCTCAGCTCCGCACTCACCTTCGAACCCGGCGGCCAGCTCGAACTGAGCTCGGCGCCCGCCGCGTCACTGATGGAGTGCATCACCTCCACCGACCGGGATCTGGCCCTCGTACGGTCGGCGCTCCGTCCGGCGGGACTCGCTCTCGCGGGACTCGGACAGGATCCCTGGCACTCTCCCGACCGGCTGCTGCGCGCACCGCGCTACGACGCCATGGAGACCTATCTCGACCGGATCGGCCCGGCCGGCCGCGCCATGATGCGGACCACCGCCTCCATCCAGGTCTGTCTGGACGCGGGCCACGAGGAGCCGGGACCGCTCGGCTACGGCCGGCGCTGGCAACTGGCCCATCTGCTGGGCGCGGTGCTGGTCGCCGCGTTCGCGAACTCACCGATGCGCGAGCGCAGACCGACCGGCTGGCGCTCCACCCGGCAGGCGCTGTGGGCCCAGCTCGACCCGGCCCGTACCACCGCGCCGGCCGCGCGGCACGAGCCGCGCGCGGGCTGGGCCGCGCTCGCCCTGGACGCTCCGGTGATGTGCATCCGGGCACCCAAGGGCCCCTGGGCCGTGCCCGAGGGACTGACCTTCCGGAACTGGATCCGGTCCGGCGCGCCCAGGCCGCCGGTCCGCACCGATCTCGACTACCACCTCACGACGCTCTTTCCGCCCGTCCGGCCGCGTGGCCATCTGGAACTGCGGATGATCGACCAGCAGCCGGGCGACGACGGCTGGATGGTGCCGCTCGCCGTCACCACCGCGCTGTTCGACGATCCCGAGGCGACGGAGACCGTCTACCGCACCGTCAAGTCGCTCGCGGAGACGGCGGGCTCGCTGCCCGCGCCGCGCAATCTGCTCTGGGTCAACGCCGCGCGGTACGGCCTGGCCGATCCCGAGCTGCATCTCGCCGCGATGGCCTGCTTCGCCGTCGCGCAGGAGGCGCTTCCGCGCATCGGTGCCACTCCCGCCGTGCAGAAGGCCGTCGCCGCCTTCAACGACCGCTATGTGGTGCCCGGCCGGTGTCCCGCCGACGAACTGCGCGCCTCTTTGAACGGGAAGGACCAGAGGACATGACCGACTCCGTGGAAACCGTCGGGATACCGGCCGAACAGCTGCGGCAGCGGGCCGTCGACGCGCTGACGACCGCCCGGGACCGTACCGCGCTGCTGACCACCTGCGTCGACGACCACGATCTGACCGCGCAGCACTCTCCGCTGATGTCCCCGCTGGTCTGGGATCTGGCCCATATCGGCAATCAGGAGGAGCAGTGGCTGCTGCGGACCGTCGCGGGACGCCCGGCGATCCGGCCCGAGATCGACTCGGTGTACGACGCCTTCGAGCATCCGCGCTCGGCGCGGCCCACACTGCCGCTGCTGCCGCCCGCCGAGGCACGGGCGTACGCGTCGGACGTACGCGGCCGGGTCCTGGACGTCATCGAGCGCACTCCGCTGCACGGCGGTCCGCTGCTGGACGCGGCCTTCGCGTTCGGCATGATCGCCCAGCACGAGCAGCAGCACGACGAGACCATGCTCATCACGCATCAACTGCGCCGTGGCCCGGCCGCGCTGACCGCGCCTCCGCCGCCCGCCGGGGACATGGCCGGGCTGCCCGCCGAAGTGCTCGTACCTGCCGGGCCTTTCACGATGGGCACCTCCACCGAGCCCTGGGCGCTGGACAATGAGCGCCCGGCCCATCAGCGGCTCGTGCCCGCGTTCTTCATCGACACCGTGCCCGTGACCAATGGCGCCTATCTCCACTTCATCGAGGACGGCGGATACACGGACGAACGCTGGTGGGCACCGGAGGGCTGGGACCAGATCCGTGAACACTCCATCGGCGCGCCGCTGTTCTGGCGGCGCGAGGGCGGGCAGTGGCTGCGCCGCCGCTTCGGTGTGGTGGAGCCGGTGCCGGTGGACGAGCCGGTGCTCCATGTGAGCTGGTACGAGGCCGACGCGTACGCCCGCTGGGCCGGGCGGCGGCTGCCGAGCGAGGAGGAGTGGGAGAAGGCCGCCCGGCACGATCCCGTCTCCGGCCGGTCGCTGCGCCATCCATGGGGCGACGAGGAGGCCACCGCGGAGCGGGCCAATCTCGGTCAGCGCCATCTTCGGCCGGCGCCCGTCGGCAGCTATCCGCAGGGCGCGTCGCCGCTGGGCGTACGGCAGTTGATCGGCGATGTCTGGGAGTGGACGTCGAGCGACTTCCTGCCCTATCCGGGCTTCGCCGCCTTCCCGTACCGCGAGTACTCGGAGGTGTTTTTCGGCAGCGCGCACAAGGTGCTGCGCGGCGGATCGTTCGCGGTGGATCCGGTCGCCTGCCGGGGCACGTTCCGCAACTGGGACCTGCCGGTGCGGCGCCAGATCTTCTCCGGCTTCCGCACCGCCCGTACGGCCGGTGACGCCGAGTCCCGTACGGCCGGTGGCGCCGCGTCCGCCGACAGCTCCAAGGAATCCTGATGTGCCGTCAGATCGCTTATCTGGGACCGCCGGTGGCGCTCGGCGAGCTGCTTGTGGCGCCCGCGCACGGGCTCTACCGGCAGTCCTGGGCTCCGCGCCACCAGCGGTACGGGACCGTCAACGCCGATGGTTTCGGGGTGGGCTGGTACGCCGAGGGCGATCCGGTCCCGGCCCGCTACCGGCGCGCGCTGCCGATCTGGGCCGACCTCGGCTTCACCGATCTGGCGCGGGTGGTCCGTACCGGCGCCCTGCTCGCCGCGGTCCGTGACGCGACGGTGCCGGGCGCCGACGGCGAGGCCGCGGCGGCGCCGTTCGCCGACGGGCCCTGGCTGTTCGGCCACAACGGCTCGGTCGACGGCTGGCCGGACAGTGTCGCGGCGCCGGCCGCGGCCCTGCCCGTGGCCGAGCTGCTCACTCTGCCCGCCCGCAGTGATTCCGCGCTGCTGTGGGCGCTGGTGCTGCACCGGCTGCGGGCCGGCGACGAACTCGGCCAGGCGCTGGCCGACACCGTTCTCGACATCGCGGCGGCGGCGCCCGCGTCCCGGCTGAATCTGCTGCTCACCGACGGCGCCCGGATCGCGGCGACCACCTGGGGCGACACCCTCTGGTACCGCACCGGGCCCGGCGACCGCACGGTGGTGGCGTCGGAGCCCTACGACGACGATCCGCGCTGGCGCGCGGTCCCCGACCGCACTCTGCTGGTGGCGACCCGCGCCGATGTTCTGCTCACCCCCCTCAAGGAGCCACCCGCGTGAGCCCGTTCGAGCTGACCCGCACCCTGCCCGAGGACGCCACCGGCGCCGCGCTGCGCGCCGATGTGCTCCAAGGGCTGACCCGTACGTCCAAGACACTGCCGCCCAAGTGGTTCTACGACAGCCGAGGCAGCGAACTGTTCGAGGAGATCACCCGGCTGCCCGAGTACTACCCGACCCGGGCCGAGCGGGAGATCCTGCTCGCGCGCGGACCCGAGATCGCGGCGCTGACCGGCGCGCGCACTCTGGTCGAGCTGGGCTCGGGATCGTCCGACAAGACACGTCATCTGCTCGACGAGCTGACCGAGCTCCAGCTCTACGTACCGGTGGACGTGAGCGAGAGCGCACTGACCGGAGCCGCCCGGTCGCTGCTCGCCGAGCGGCCCGGACTCCGGGTGCACGCGCTGATCGCCGACTTCACGGCCGGGCTGACGCTGCCCGCCACTCCCGGTCCCCGGCTGGTCGCGTTCCTCGGCGGCACGATCGGCAATCTGCTGCCCGCCGAGCGCGCGGTGTTCCTGGCGTCGGTCCGCGCGCTGCTGGCGCCGGGCGACACGCTGCTGCTCGGCACGGATCTGGTCAAGGACGAGTCCGTACTGGTCAGGGCGTACGACGACACCGCCGGAGTGACAGCCGCGTTCAACAAGAACGTCCTCTCCGTCATCGACCGGGAGCTGGGCGCGGACTTCGATCCACGCGACTTCGGCCATGTGGCGCTCTGGGACGCCGAGAACGAGTGGATCGAGATGCGGCTGCGGGCCCGCCGGGCCCTGACCGTGAAAATCCCCGAACTGGATCTGGTGGTGCACTTCGAGGCCGGTGAGGAGGTACGGACGGAGATCTCGGCGAAGTTCCGTCAGGACGGCGTACGGACGGAGCTGTCGGCCGCCGGGATGGAGCTGACACGCTGGTGGACCGACGAGGCGCGGCGGTTCGCGCTCTCGCTCGCCACCGCGGTCTGAGCGGCCCGGGACAGCGCGCGGCGGTCGGTGTGGCGGCCGGCGGGAATCACCGGCAGGAGCGTGATCTCCGCCGTCAGCCCGCCGGCCGTCGCCACCCGCCACAGCGAGACCCCGAGCGAGTCCTTCCCGATGAAGGCCGGCGCACCGGACGGCTCGCCACCGGGACCGCGGTAGGTGAGCCGTACGGGCCGGACATCGGCGTCCGCGTCCAGCGCGGCCTGGAAGACGGCGGTGGTGAACCGGCCGTGCTCCTGGCCGCACCAGGTGCAGCCCTCGGGAAAGACGATCACCCGGGAGCCCTCGCGCATGGCCGTGGCCAGCGTCCGTACGGTGCCGGGCAGCGCCCGCAGCCGCTCGCGCTCCACGAAGACCGTGCCGCCCTGGGTCGCCATCGCGCCCAGGACCGGCCAGCCCCGTATCTCGCTCTTGGCCAGGTTCCGCCCGGGAAAGACGGCCGCGATCAGCGGGATGTCCAGCCAGGAGATGTGGTTGGAGACGACCAGGAATCCGTCGCCGCGCCGGGGCACCGGCCCGCCCACGACACGGACGCGCAGACCGAAGCTCCGGACCACCGACCGTGCCCAGAGCCTGGTCAGCCGGTCCCGGTGCGCCCCGGGCAGCAGCGAGACGAGCGGAGTGAGCAGCACTCCCGCGAGGACGACAGGGATGCCCACGAACAGCCGGGCGAGCCCGGTGACGGTGCCGGCGGACGGGCCGCTGTGGGTGACGCACTCCGGCGAGACGCAGGGCGCGGTGGGCAGCCAGACGCTCATGCCGACGGAACGAGAGAGAGGAAGTGCCGCAGATAGCGCGGGTTGGTGCGCTTCATCGACAGCAGGACATAGAGGTCGGCGCAGTCGAAGTCCGGGTCGTGCGCGGGCGCGCCGCAGACCCAGGCGCCGAGCCGCAGATAGCCGCGGAGCAGCGGCGGCAGTTCGGCGGCCGAGGCGGCGGCGACTGTGTCGGTTGCGGCATCCGGCGTCCAGAGGCGGTGCGGAGTGACCCAGTACTCCTCGGGCGCGAGGTGCTTGGTCTTGACGGTGCTCCAGGTGGAGGCGGCCAGCGCGCCGCCGTCCGCGAGCGGGATCGAGCAGCAGCCCGCCAGCCAGTTGTGGCCCGTGGTGGTCATATAGCGGGCGAGTCCGGCCCAGATGAGGGCGATGACACCGCCGGTGCGGTGCAGCGGGTGGACGCAGGAGCGGCCGACCTCGACCAGGTCGTCCCGGATCGGGCCCAGCCGGGAGAGGTCGAACTCGCTGTCGGAGTAGATCCGTCCCGCGGCCCTGGCCCGGTCGGGCGGCAGCAGCCGGTACGTGCCGACCACCTCGCCGGTGGCCTCCTCACGGACCAGCAGGTGGTCGCAGTACGCGTCGAACTCGTCGACGTCCAGGCCGGGCTCGGGCCCGTCGAGCCGGGCACCCAGCTCTCCGGCGAAGACAAGATGGCGCAGTCGCTGCGCGGCCCGTACGTCCTCCTGGTTACGGGCGAGGGAGACCACATAGCGCGTCTCGGCGTCGGCGGGAGCGGAAACGCCGACGGGCGAGGGAGCGGGCGTGGTCGTGAGCGGAGCTGGTGCGATGGCGGACATGGCTGTCTCCTGTGCCGGTGGGGAAGGCGGCTGCCGGAGTCCGTCGCTCGCGCGGCGGGTCCGGCACCTTGTTTCTTCCGTGACCGACTGGATTTGACATGACCACACGGCGGAGTATGGATGTGAGACGGTTGAATGGCCGGGATCGGGCGGAGGGCGGAGTGCCTCGTTCCGCGCCTTGTCCGGTGTCTCGTTCACACCTCAGGACGCCTCTTGGGCGCTTCCTCGTAACCTACCGGTACCGGTTCAGCCGGAGACCAGCGCGGCGGTGATGTGCTCGGAGGCCGCCTTCGCGGACTCCTGCGGGTCCTGGCCCTCCAGGACGGCCGTCATATAGGGCTTGATCGGATTGTCCGCCTCCACGCTCGCCCACTGCGGCAAGTTGGGCGTGGCCCGGCCTCTGGCGGCGCCCGCCGCCATCGCGGCCGTGCCCTCGTCGCCGCCGATCACCTCGGCGAGCGTGACCTTGTTCGGCACATAGCTCATCGTTCTCGCGAGATCCGTCTGCCACTTCTCGCCCGCCAGCGCCTTGACGACATCTACGGCGGCCGAGTGGTGGCTGGAGTTCTTCGGCACGATCAGATCGGAGCCGCCGGTGAAGACGCGCCCGGGCTTGTCGGACGTCTTGCCCGGTATCGGGAAGAAGCCGAGCTTGCCCTTCAGCTCAGGGTTCTGCTCCTCGATGAGCCGCGCCGAGCCGGGCGTGGAGATGATCTGGGCGACATCGCCCTTGGCGAAGACATCCGCCTGCGGAGGCTTGGCCTCGTCGGAGTTCTTCGGTCCTTCGCCCAGCGACTGGAGGTCCTTGTAGAAGGACATACCTCTGAGCGCGGCGGGCGAGTCGAGCACGCCCTGCCACTCACCGCCCGTCTCGACGGCCAGTTCGCCGCCCTCGTCCCAGATGAAACCGGCGAGCGTGTACCAGTCCTGGCCCGCGAGATAGATGCCCTGGTTGCCACCGCGGTTGAGCTCCTCGGTGTCGGCGAGCCATGCCTCACGGGTCTTGGGAAGCTCGCCGATCCCGGCGAGCGCGAACAGTTCCTTGTTGTAGATCACCACGCGGTTGGCCGCGTACCACGGGATACCGAACTGCGCGCCGTTGATACTGCCCGGCTCGGCGAGACCGGGCAGCCAGTCCTCGCTGCCCAGGTCCCGCACGGACTCCAGCGTCAGATCACGCAGATTCCCGCTCTCCGCGTACTGGGCGACCTGGGTGTTGCCGACCTCGACAACATCCGGCGCGTCCTCGCCGTCCAGCGCGGTCAGCACCTTCTCGCCGATCCCGGTCCACTCCTGGATCTTGATGTCCAGTTCGACGGAAGGGTGTTCGTTCTCGTAGTCGGTCACGAAGCGGTCGAGGAAGGCGTCCGAGACGCTGTCCTTCATCAGCCAGACGGTCACCGTGGTGGAGCCTCCGCCTCCGCCCGGCATCATTCCGCAGCCGCCGAGCGCGACGCAGGAGACAAGGGCTACGGAACAGGCAAGACAACGGTTCTTCACGTAGGTCAACCTTCTGGCGTGAACAGCACGAAAAGGGAGCCCGGCGTGGGGGGAGCGAACAGCGTTCGCGCGGGTGTGTGGGATTTTGGTATGGACCAAGGGGAGGGTCAAGTCCCACAAGGAGACGGAGAGGGACGGGCGCCTGAACGACACCCGTCCCTGTGATGGCCCGGTCCGGCGCGCGGTCGGCACGGTTCGAGGCACGGTCGGCGGCCGTTACGACGTACCGCCGGCGCCCGGTGCGTCACCCGGCGCCGGTGCCCGTTACGACGTACCGCCGGCGCCCGATCGCGTCACTGACCGCCTGGCACCGTGTCCTCGAAGGTGGTGCCCGCCGCCCGGTAGGCGTTGACCTTCGCGCCGACCTGAGCCGGAGTCAGCACCTGGTCCTTGACATGCAGGACGTAGTCGACCTTCTGGTCGTACGCCCGCGGTGTGGTGCTCGTCTGTCCGGCCAGATCGATCAGCCACTGGTTGAAGTTGATCGACATGGGCCGCTCGGGCAGATAGCGGGCGTCGTGCGTGCCGAAGGTCTGCCCGTCGACGTAGTAGGTGATGGCGTTGTTGTCGATGGTGACCACCAGATCGTGCCAGCCCGCGTAGCTGATCCGGGATTCCGAGTGCTGGTTGACGGCCTCCCAGGGATCGGGCCGGTAGGTCTCCCAGGAGGTGGTGTAGAGGATATTGGCGGGCTCGCCCCAGCCGCCGTTCGGCAGATACTCGAAGTCGTACTCCGCGTAGTCGTCCGCCATCGGGGCCCTGAGGTCGTTGATGGTGAAGAAGGTCTGTACGAGACGGTCACCGTCCGGGCCCGACTTCGGGGTGTCGGAGAACCTCACGCGGGCCGCGTAGGTGCCGTTCTTGAACTTCATCGCCTTGGTGAGGACCTCGGTCTGCTCGGTCGTACCGCTCGTGCCGGCGGTGGAGGTCTCCAGATTCATGATCGAGTTCGTCCCCTCCTTGGCGAAGGTGACGTTCTCGGGCGCCCAGGTCGCGCCCGGCACTCCGGGCCCGCCGGAGTTCGCGCGCACGCTCCAGCCATGGGAGCTGATCGCGGGATCGGTGTACGAGGTGTAGTTGAAGTCGTCGAAGAGCGCGGCACCGCCGGTGGGCGGATCGGTCGGAGGATCGGTGGGCGGGTCGGTGGGCGGATTCGTGGGGCCGCCCGGGTCGTTGCCGTCCGGCGCGGTGCCCCAGACGAGTGCGCCGCCCACCGTGGCGGTGGTCTTCGTCCAGTCGCCGTAGGCGGTCTGCGAGGGACCGAAGGAGTAGTCGTCGCTCTGGTTGAGCGAGGCCCAGTTGGAGCGGTAGAAGCGGAGCTGCATGTCGCCGGTGTCGGTGCCCGGCGCTAGGGAGCCCGCGCCCGCGGTGAAGCCGATCTCCAGATAGCGGTCTGCGGTGGCGGTCGGATGGGCGAGCGTGCCGAAGATGCCGGTGATGTTGGCGCAGCCCTTCACCGCCCAGGAGCAGGCGAAGGTGTACGAGGCGCCCGCGTCGGCCTTGAAGTAGTAGCGGATCTTGACCGTGCCGAGGGAGACGGCGGAGCCCGAGGTGTTGACCACCTTGAACCAGGGCTCGGCCTGGTCGGAGCCGGTGGAGCTCTGGCGGTACTGGACCTTCAGCGACGGATCGGCGGCGGCGGCCGGCAGCGCGGTGAGCGCGGCACAGCCGAGTCCGGCCGCCAGGCCCATGGCGACGGCGGTCCGTATCCCGGCGCGGCGGGCGCGGCGCACGGCGGGCACCGGTGCGCTGCTCGTGAGTGTGCTGCTCATAGGTGCGCTGCTCGTGGGTGCGGTGGTGTCTGTCGGTGGAGCGGTGTTCGTCGGTGCGGTGTTGTTCTCCTGTGCGGTCATCGACCGGTTTCCTCTCCTGGTGGGGGACCGAGCGGGGAGTGGTACGGGAGGCGGCTCGGCACGCGGAGCGCGTCGAGCCGGGTTCGGTGGTGGATCAGCCGCCGCTGGAAGCCCGGCCAGTCCCGGTGCGGCGACCAGGCGGTCTCGGCGAGCGCGCAGAGCCGTGGGAACGCCAAATACTCGGCGTGCGCGGCGGTGGGCACGTACTCGCTCCAGAGCTGCGCCTGAGTGCCCAGGACCCGGGCGGCGGCGGCCGGTTCCCAGGCGGCGGGCGCGGGCTCCAGCTCGTACACATCGCGCAGGGACACCACACCGCCCGGCTGACCGGGCGGCTCGTCGGGACCGTCGCTCTGCGGGTAGTCGAGATAGGTGGAGCGGTACGGTGCCATGATCACGTCCTGGCCCCGGCGCGCGGCAGTGAGCCCGTGCTCGGCGGCCCGCCAGGGCACGGCGGTGAAGCCGACGGGCAGATCGCTCCCGGACTCGGTCCAGCCCAGCGGCCGTCGGCCGTTCTCGGTGAGGAAGCCGCCGACGCGCGCCATGAACCAGCCGTGCAGCGCCTCCGGTCCCAAGAGCCCCTCGGCCGCGGCCCGCCGGCGCGCGTCGGGCGAGCGCTCCCACTCGGTGGTGGGGCACTCCTCGCCGCCCACATGCACATGCGGCGACGGAAACGTCTCCATGACCTCGTCCAGTACGGTGCGGCAGAAGTCGAGTACCTGGTCATGGACGCCAAGGACGTTCTCGCACACGCCCCAGCGGTCCCACACCGTGAGTCTGCGCGAGGGCACATTGCCGAGTTCGGGATACGCGGCGAGCGCGGCCCGCGCGTGACCGGGCATCTCTATCTCCGGTACGACGGTGACACCACGGGCGGCGGCGTACGCGACGAGACCGCTGAGCTCCTGGCGGGTGTAGGCGCCGCCGTGCGGCTCGCCGCCCACCTCGGTGAGCTTCGGATACGCGGCAACGGGCATCCGCCAGCCCTGGTCATCGGTGAGATGCAGATGCAGCACATTGAGCTTGTGCAGGGCGAGCAGATCGGTGAACCGGTGCAGAAAGGACACCGGCCGGAAGCGCCGGGCCACATCGAGCATGGCGCCGCGCCAGGCGAACCGCGGTACGTCCGTGATCTGTACGCACGGCAGCGACCACTCCGTATCGCGCGCCGGTCCGTCCGACAGCGCCTGTGGCGGCAGGAGCTGACGGAGCGTCTGAACGCCGCGCAGCAGGCCCGTCCGGCCGCCGGCGCGCAGCAGTACGGCGTCGGCGCCGACGGTCAGCCCGTATCCCTCGTCGCCCAGTCCGCCGAGGGCGGGATCGAGGACGAATACGATCCGGCCGTCGTCGGCGCCCGGCAGCGGCAGTCCGGTGGCGGGAACGAGCAGCGTACGGAGCAGGGCGGCGGCGTCCTCGGCGCCGCCGGGGGCCGCGCGTATCGCGGTGTGTTCGTCGAGTGTGAACTTCCCTGGAAGCGGGGCCAGTTGGGACGGCCGTGGCACGAGCTGGAGTCCGGCGCGGTGTGCGGCGGTCGTGCGGGTGGTCGTGGGCGTGGTCATGGCGGTGGTCTCCTATCCCTTGACGGCGCCGCTGGTCATCCCGGAGGCGACCCGTCCCTGAAGGACGAGGAAGAGCACCAGAACGGGCAGGGCGAAGAGAGTGGAGGCGGCCATCGTGGCGCCCCAGTCGGTGCCGAAGACATTGGAGAACGAGGACAGCCAGACCGGGAGGGTGCGGTCGTCCTGGTTCTTGATGATCAGCATGTTGGCGAAGGCGAACTCGTTCCAGGCCGTGATGAATCCGAAGAGCGAGGTGGCGAGCAGTCCGGGAGCGAGCAGCGGCAGGGTGATCCGGCGGAAGGCGACCGCGCGGGTGCAGCCGTCGACCTGGGCCGCCTCCTCCAGCTCGACCGGGATGGCGGTGAGGAAGCCGCGCAGGGTGACGATGGTGAAGGGCAGAGTGATCATGAAGTAGATCAGAGTGAGCATCGACAGCTTGTCGAGCATGCCGGTGTCGCGGGCGATGACATACATCGGGATCAACAGCGCTTCCCAGGGCGCCACTTGCGCGATGAAGACCATGAGGATGAAGCCTCTGCGGCCCTTCCAGCGCAGCCGGGCCACGGCGAACGCGGCGCCGAGGGCGACGATCAGCGCGAGCAGCACACAACCGGCCGTGACGGCGAGGCTGTTGCGCCAGAAGAGCCAGAATCCGTCCGCCTGGACGGCCTTGGTGAAGTGGTCGAGAGTGACCGAGGTCGGCAGGAACAGCGGTGTCTCGGACTGGATGTCCCGGGTCGGCTTGAAGGCGGTCAGCACCATCCAGTAGACGGGGAAGACGGAGAGGACGAAGACCAGCAGCGCGGCTGCGTGCAGCGGAAGCCGTCGTATCCGGGGTCGTATCCGGGCGCGGCTGACCAGGCTTGTGGAGGTCCGGCTCACAGCTCGGCCTCCTGCCGGAACATCTGACGGAAGTAGACGACCAGCACCGCGACGAGCAGCAGCACGGTGATGGTGGAGGCCGCCGCTCCCAGGTCGTAGCGGTGCAGGGATTGCGCGACGCGGTAGGCGTAGACGGGCAGTGTGGTGGTCGCGTCGCCGGGGCCGCCCTTGCTGATGGCCCAGATCTGCGCGAAACACCGGAAGACCCAGATGACTTCGAGACAGAGCACCAGCGCGAAGAGCGGTCGCAGCACGGGCAGGGTGACGGAGCGGAAGATCCGGGCCGCGCCCGCGCCGTCGAGCCGCGCCGACTCGTACAGCTCTGCGGGGACGGTGAGCAGCGCGGCGTGCAGGGTGATGGCGGCGAACGGCACGGACTGCCAGACGACGAGCAGCACCAGGATCACAAAGGTGGCGCTGCCGTCGGCGAACCAGGAGTAGTTCTCGTACGACTCGAAGCCGAGCCGTACGAGCAGCCAGTTGACCACTCCGAGCCGGGACGAGAAGAGCCATTGGAAGACCGTGGTGGTGGTGATGACCGGGCTGGCCCAGGCGAGCACCAGACCGCTCATCACCAGCAGCCGCATCCGTCGGCCGAGATGCTGGAGCATCAGCGCGACGAGCGTGGCCAGCACCATGATCAGGACGACATTGACCGCGGTCCACCAGAAGGTCCGCCGTACGACCTCCCAGAACACGGTGTCGTCCAGGATCTCCCGGTAGTTGGCGAGCCCGGCGAACGGAGCGCCGCCGCGGATGAGTTCGCCCATCCCGTAGGTCTGGAAGGAGATGACCAGATTGCGGACAAGCGGATAGACGAGCAGATACGCGGTGCCGAGCACGGTGGGCGCGATCAGCAGATACGGCCACAGGGCCCTGGGTATCCGGCCGGCCTCGGGCTTGGCCCTGGGCGTGGTCGCGGGTGTCCGGTCGGTCCCGTCGGTCCCGTCGGTCCTGGACGTCCGGTCGGCCCCGGGCTTGGCCTCGGGTGTCCGGCGGGCCCTGGCTGCCGTGCTCATGAGCCGAGCGTCTTGGTGATGCTGTCGGACGCTTCCTTCGCGGCCTTCGCGGGATCGGTTCCGGTGAGCACCTCGGTCATGTACTGCTTGATCGGATTGGTGGCCTCGACGGCGGCCCACTGCGGCGAGTTGGGAGTCGCGCGGCCCTGCGCGGCGCCCGCGGCCATCGCGGCGGTGCCCTCACTGCCCTGGACTGCGCCCGCGAGCGAGGTCCTGTTGGGGACATAGCTCATGGTCTTCGCCATGTCGGTCTGCCAGATGTCGCCCGCGAGCGCCTTGATCACCTGATAGGCCGCGTCCTGGTGGGCGGAGGCCTCCGGGACGATCAGATCGGAGCCGCCGGTGAAGACCGCGCCCGGCTCGCCCGCCGTCCTGCCCGGCACCGGGAAGAAGCCGATCTTTCCTTTCAGCTCGGGATTGGTCTCCTCGATGATCTTCGCTCCGCCGGGTACGGAGATGATCTGGGCGACATCGCCCTTGGCGAAGACCTCCGCCTGCGGCGGTTTCGCCTCGTCGGAGTCCTTGGGTCCCTTCCCGAGGGCCTGGAGGCGCCGGTAGAAGTCCATCCCGGCGAGCGCCTGCGGAGTGTCCAGCGTGCCCTTCCAGGCAGCGCCGGACCGTACGGCGAGATCGCCGCCCTGGTCCCAGATGAAGCCGGCCAGCGTGTACCAGTTCTGGCCCGGCAGATAAATGCCCTGGACCTGGCCCTTGTTGAGCTTCGCGGTGTCCGCGAGCCAGTCGTCCTGGGTGGCGGGCGGCGAGGTGATCCCGGCCTTGGCGAAGTGGTCCTTGTGGTAGAGGACGACCCGGTTGGCCGCGTACCAGGGAATGCCGTACTGCTTGCCGTCGATCCTCCCGGGCTCCGCGAGCCCGGGCAGCCAGTCCGCGCCGGACAGGTCCTCCGTACGGTCGGTGAGATCCTTGACGCCGCCGCTGGCGGCGTACTGGGCGACCTGCGTGTTGCCGACCTCGATGACATCGGGCGCGTCGGTGGAGGCGAGGGCCGCGGTGACCTTCTCGCCGATGCCGTCCCACTCCTGAATCTGAACGTCCAGGGCGATGTCCTTGTGCCGCCGCTCGAAGTCCTCGGTGAACCGGGTGAGGAAGTCCTCGGTGACGCTGTCCTTCATGATCCAGACAGTGAGCTTCTCCGGGCCTTCGGCGCTGTCGGAGGAGGAGCCGCACGCACTGACGGCCAGGGTCGCCGCGAGCGCTGCGGCGCCGGCGATGAAGCGGATCTTCACGGGCCACCTCGATAGGGATTTACCAATTGGTCAACTGGTAAGGTGTGTGCCCAGAAGGTGGCATGGACCAATGTCGGCGTCAAGCCCCTGGAAAGTAGGCACTGTTCACCGGCGCTGTTCGCAGGCATTGCTCGCAGGTGCCCGCAGCTGCACGCAGCGAACGCGCCGTTCGCTTGGTTACGATGGTGTTTACCAGTTGACCAGTCAGGGTCATATCAGGGTCATCGGGTACAGAAGCACGAGGGACGGAAGAGGTCATGCCCATGGGGAGCGGCTCGTCGGGTGGCTCGTCAGGTGCCGTACTCAAACGTGAGCGCGTACGGGAGTATCTGCTCGGCCTGATCGAGTCGGGCAGCGCGGGCGACGCGATCCCGTCCGAGCGCACCCTCTGCGCCGAACTCGGTGTCTCCCGCCCGACCTTGCGCACCGCGGTGGACGAACTCGTCGCCACCGGACAGCTCGTCCGCGAACACGGCCGCGGCATGTTCGTCGCACCCGCGAAGATCACCCAGGAACTCACGCCGGAGGACACGGCGTTCGTCGTTCCCAGGGCCTCCGGCACCTGGTCCAGCCGCGTCCTGGAGCGCACCACATTCCAGGCCGGCGCCCGGATCGGCCGCAAGCTGCGCGTCTCGCCCGCCACGGAGCTGATCTATATCGCCCGGCTTCGGCTGGTCGACGGCTCGCCCATCGCCATCGAGCATCTCCACATCCCGGCCGAACTCGCTCCCGCCCTCACTCCGCAGGAGCTGGAGTCGGGCGAGCTGTACGACCATCTGAGGGAGCATCACCAGCTCTATGTCCACGAGGCCACCCAGTCCATCGAACCGACGGTGGTCAGCGAGTCCGAGGCCGCGGTGCTGCGCGTCCCGGTGCTCTCTCCCGCCCTGCTCATCGAACGCCTGACTCTCGACACCTCGGGCCGTCCCGTCGAGTACGTCCACTCCCTCTACCGCGGCGACCGCTACCGGATCGTCTCCCGGCTGGCCCTGGGCACCCGGCCGTCCCATCCCCATCCTCATCCCCGCCCGCGCCCGGACGGCCACCATCCGGGCATCCCGCCGGGCGACTTCGCCCACGACGGCATCATCACCTCGTCCACCACCGGTGATGCATACTGACCGCAGCTTCCGACGGCCCACCGTCCTACGGCTCACCGGGAGGGCCCGTGCGCGACACCCGTTCTCCTCACCCGGTGCTCAAGCGGGAGCGGGTACGGGAGTATCTGCTCGGCCTGGTCGACAGCCGCGGGCCCGGCGACGTGATTCCGTCCGAGCGCACGCTCTGCGCCGAGCTGGGCGTATCACGGCCCACACTGCGGGCGGCGGTGGACGAGCTCGTCGCCACCGGACTGCTGGTCCGCGAACACGGCCGCGGCATGTTCGTCGCACCTGCGAAGATCACTCAGGAGCTGGTCGCCGAGGACCGTCCCGCCGTGGTGCCCAGGGCGCCGGGCGCGTGGTCGGCCCGGGTGCTGGAGTTCCGTACGGTCGGCGCGGGCGCGCGGGTCGGACGCAGACTGGGGCTCTCGCCGGCCGCCGAGGTCGTCTATGTGGCCCGGCTGCGGTTCGTGGACGGCGGGGCCGTGGCCCTGGAGTATCTGCATCTGCCCGCGGAGCTGGTCCCGGGGCTGACACCGGCGCGGATGGAGTCCGGGTTCTACGCGTATCTGCGCGAGGAGCGGCGGATCACGCCGGCCGAGGCCGTGCAGTCGATCGAGCCGACGGTGCTGAGCGAGGACGAGGCGGCGCTGCTCGGCGTACCGGTGCTCTCACCGGCGCTGCTGTTCGACCGGATCACCTCGGACGCGTCGGGCCGACCCGTGGAGTATGTGCGCTCCCTCTACCGCGGCGACCGCTACCGGATCGTCTCCCGGCTGGCCCTCGGGACCGCGGCGGAGGACCGGCCGGCGCCGGACGCCTCGCGGAGCGCCGCGTGGTGGGGCACGGTGGAGTGAGAGCCGTGGCGTACGACGTACGAACGCGTGCCGGGGCGTACGAGGAGAAGGGCGAGCCCATGTCCCACCACACCCACACCCATCACACGTACCGGGTCACCGAGATCGTCGGCACGTCCCACGAGGGAATGGACGATGCCATCCGCAACGGCATCGGCCGTGCGGCCCAGACGCTGCGCGGTCTCGACTGGTTCGAGGTGACGGAGGTCCGTGGCCATATCGAGGACGGCGACATCGAGCACTTCCAGGTCGGACTGAAGGTCGGGTTCCGTCTCGAAGGCGACGAGTGAGCGCGGGCGCAGCGCGGACGGACGGAGCTCTGACAGACAGGCAAGCGCGGCCGGTCAGGTCCGTCCCTGACGCTGCTGCGCGTCCTTGAGGGCCTGTGACGTACTGGCCCAGCGGGCGCGTACGACCTGGAAACCCGCGCGTTCAGCCGCGGCGCAGACCAGCTCGTCGTCATCCACGAGCATCCGGATCTCGCGGTTGCCGCCCAGCCGACGCAGGATCTCCAGCTTGGTCGTACGGGCGGGCCTGCGGTCGTCGTTACGGCGCATCCAGATCCGGCCCTCGGGCAGACCGTGCTCGGCCAGCCAGGCCGCGGTGTCCGCGCGGCAGCGCTCGGGCCGGCCGGTCAGATACATGACCTCGCACTCCTCGGCGGCCTTCAGCGCCAGCCGTACGCCCTCGGCCAGCGGCGTGTCCTGCCCGGCAGCGGCGAAGAATCCGGCCCAGTCACGAGGCGCCCGCTCCAGGAAGTGCTGACGGTGGCCGGTCTCCGCGAGGGTTCCGTCCAGATCGAACACGGCCAGTGGCCTGCTGCTACGGGGCATGCCGACCAGCCTAAGTGCTCTCCCGGGGCCCCGGGGAATCCTGGCACGGGCTGGGCGTTGAAAGCTGTGTGAGCACTCTGGCCAGCATTCCATTCTCCGTACTAGACCGCTCCCGCACCCGGCAGGGCCAGGACGGGCCGACGGCACTGCGCGACACCGTACGGTTCGCGCAGCGGATCGAGGCGCTCGGCTACCACCGGTTCTGGGTCTCCGAGCACCACAGCGTGCCGGGAGTCGCCGGCTCCGCGCCGACCGTACTCGCGGCGGCCGTCGCCGCCGCGACCTCGACGATCCGCGTCGGCACGGGCGGTGTGATGCTGCCCAATCATCAACCGCTGGTCGTCGCGGAGCAGTTCGGAGTGCTGGAGTCGCTGTTCCCGGGCCGGATCGACATGGGGCTCGGCCGTTCCGTGGGCTTCACCGACGGGATACGCGCGGCCCTGGGCCGCGACAAGCAGCACGCCGAGGACTTCGCCGGACAGCTCACCGAACTGCTCGGCTACCTCACCGGAACCCAGACCGCCCACCCCCAGGTCCACGCCCACCCCGCCGAGGGCCTCCACATACCCGCCTTCGTCCTGGCCACCGGCAAGGGCGCACAGATCGCGGCCGAAGCCGGACTCCCACTGGTCATCGCGGCGGTACGCGGCGAAGACGCGATGCTGCGCGCGATCGACGCCTACCGCAAGGACTTCCGCCCATCCGCCTGGGCCGAGCGCCCGTACGTCGTACTCTCCGGCACAGTCGCGGTCGCCGCCACCACCGAGGAAGCCCGCCGCCTACTCCTCCCGGAGGCCTGGTCCACGGCGTACTCCCGCACACACGGAGTCTTCCCACCACTCATGCCCGTCGACACAGTCCTCACCACCACCATGACCACCCGCGAACACACCCTCTTCGAGGCCGCCTACCGCGATCAACTCCACGGCACGGCGGACGAGGTGACAGCCACCCTGCAAAAACTGCTCACACGCACTGCGGCCGACGAGTTCCTGGTCACAACAAGCACATACGACACCGGCTCTTTGCTGGACTCGTACGAACGCCTGGCGGCCCTGCTGGGGCTCGGGGGTACGAATGTCTGAGCCCCGACAGGGCAGCGATGCAGGCGTGACCGCTCCAGCGCCGCTATGGCCGCACAACGTCCACGGCCAGGCCTTGTCCGGGCGATCACGCGCGGAGCCAGATGTCGATGTGCCGCCTTCAGCGAAGTTCGGGCTGAGGCGAGCGTGACATGAGGTCCCTGACCGCTTCCTGAGGTGATGTGCCGCCGTGGACGATGCCGACAACGGTCTCGGTGAGCGGCATGTCGACGCTGTGGCGCCGTGCGAGGTCCAGGACTGCCCGGCAGGAGGTGACGCCTTCGGCGGTCTGCTTGGTGACCGCGGCGGTCTCGGCGACGGTCAGGCCGCGGCCGAGGTTGGCGCCGAAGGTGTGGTTCCGGGACAGGGGCGAGGAGCAGGTGGCGACGAGGTCGCCCATGCCGGCCAGCCCGGCGAGCGTCTGTGCGTCGGCGCCCATGGCCTGGGCGAGGCGGGTGGTCTCGGCCAGGCCCCGGGTCATGAGAGCGGCCTTGGTGTTGTCGCCGAGTCCGTGTCCGTCGGCGATGCCCACGGCCAGGGCGATGACGTTCTTCACGGCTCCGCCCAGCTCGCAGCCGATGACGTCGGTGGTGGTGTACGGGCGGAAGTACGGGGTGTGGCAGGCGGCTTGGAGTCGTTCGGCGACGGTCTCGTCCTGGCAGGCGACGACACTGGCCGCAGGCTGCCGACGGACGACCTCGCCCGCGAGGTTGGGGCCGGAGACGACTGCGGTCCGCTCCGGCCCGGCGCCCGTCACCTCGCCGATCACTTCGCTCATCAGTTTGGTCGTGCCGAGTTCGACGCCCTTCATCAGGGAAACCAGGACGGTGTCGTGGGCGAAGTACGGTGCCCATTGGGTGAGGTTGTCGCGCAGGGTCTGCGCGGTGACGGCGAGGAAAGCGGCTGTGGCGCCCTTGGCGGCCTCCGCCGGGTCCGCCGTGGCTGTAATCCCGGATGGGAGCGTCGTGTCCGGGAGGTAGTCGGGGTTGCGGAAGGTGGTGTTGATGGCATCGACCAGTTCGGGGCGGCGTGCCCACAGGGACACTTCGCATCCGGCGTCGGCCAGGATCATGGCGAACGCGGTACCCCAGGATCCAGCCCCGAAGACGGCAATACGGGTCGGCATCGGCCGGTCTCCCCTTGTCTCTTGTGCACGTGGTGTAGCTCCGTCGGGCCAGGGTCGTCCGCGGACGCCTGCGTGCCGTCAGGCCGTCTCAGCGTAACGGTGACGGAGTGTCGGTTTCCGAGTGCCGGTGATCTTGTGCGGGCCTCGGTGAGCATGTTCTCGGCCTGTTCGTCACCGAGGTGACGCCTCAGGTCCGCCTCGTGTTCGGTCCACAGCCGGTAGAGGCGGCGCCACATCGCCGGTTCGTCCGGACGCACATCCTCGGACTCCAGCTCCATGCCCGCCTCGGCGGCCCGGTGCGACCACGGCGGGGCCACAGGGTGGGTGCGGCGGCCTCCGGAGGTGAGGACGGCCCGGCCACCGGGACGTAGCACCCTGCGTATTTCCCTGAGTGCGCTCCTCTGATCGGGAGCGAATCCCAGGGCGTCGACGCATACGACGCCGTCGGCCTGGGCGTCGGGGAGGCCGGTGGCCTCCATGGTCGCCACACGGAAGGTGGCCTGCCCCGGCGGCACGAACGCGGGAGAGCGTCGGGTGGCCAGGCTGATCGCCGTCGGTGAGATGTCGATACCGACCAAGTGCACGGAGAGTGCGCGTGCCAGCCACAGCCCGGCGCCTCCGGTCCCGCATCCCAGATCGACGAGCCTCCCACCAGGGCACAGCCGCAGTCGGCTGACCACGGCCCCGAGCAGGGGCCAGTCGCATGAGCTGGATGCCTCCAGCTCATGCGGATAGGCGTCGCCCATCGCTTCGGCGTAGAGCTGGGCCACCAAGGTGGTCGAGGCCCTGGCCGCGTGGAAGGCGTCGTATACGGCTGCGAGCTGCTGCTCGGTCGCTGTCCGTGGGTTCTCACCCATGGCGGTTGCCTGGACGGGGAATCGAGCGGACGATACGCATCTCCAGCCCGGGGCTGATGACCTTTGCTCCGGCATAGGTGTCAGAGTTGTGCAGGGGGACGGCGATCGGTTCGTAGCCGGTGACGGAGGCGATCCTGGCGGCCACCGATGCGGCTTCCCGGGTGAAGTCCGGCTCGGCCGCGGCGTAGCGGCCGGTGAGGGCGTTCCAGTCGGCCGTGCCCGGCCAGGCCGGTTTCGGGGACGGGGGACGGGCGGCGAAGGCGTTCTCATGGGAGTCGAGATCGTCGCGGGTGCCCGCGATACAGGTCAGCCGGGACTGGGCGGCTTCGGTGAGGGCTCTGGAGAGCGCGATGTGCGGATCGCGGTGGCATCCGGAACCGGCGAAAACAACCGGGTAGTCCTCCGACCAGATGTAGGCCGCGCACACAGGGATCTGATGGGCGCTGTCGACAAGCGCAATTTCCAGGAACATGCCGGCAGTCAGGAACCGGTCGATCAGATCCCGGCAGTACGGGTCGTCCACGCTCTGCGGGTCGATCAGTGTGCGCTGCTGCCCTCCGCCGGCGTAGTCGCGGTGGAGGACGTCCCGCTCGATCACTTCGAACAGGCCGTGCAGGATCGCTTCGTCCAAGGTGTTCCCGCAAGCCAGGCCGTTGCTCGTGACGTGGAAAAGGTCCGGTTGCGTCACATCTCGCCGCAGGCGGCGCCGGGCCAGGCCGGCGGGGACCAGGATGTCCTGACCGCTGGTCAGGCCGGTCCCCGCCACCCAGTCCAGCTCGATGTCCTTGAGGCCCTCGTGAGCGAACTTCACAGGCAGGAGAGCCATCGGGTAGGGAGGTTCGAGGTCACGGTAGGAGCCGTGTACCGGCGCCGTCGGTTGGGGCTGTTCGGCGTGCCACAGCTCCGCGCTCTCCAGCACGGCCGAAATCTTGGCCAGTACGTCGCTCGCACCCTTTCCCTGGGAGGTGACAAGGGTATGCGCGCGGGGACGGATCGCCGTCCATACCGGGGTACCGAGATGGTCGAGACCCGTAAGACATGCCACACGGGTGATACCGAGGCACTCCAGCTCCGGTTCCAGCGCCCGCCATGTTTCCTCCGGCGTCCTGGCGCGCACCGTGCCGTCGAGAACAATCCGGCTCACTGTCGGGCCTCCTGATCGCGCAGAAATCCCAGTACGAACACCTTGGCCGCATCGACCGCGTCGCGGGCGCCCTGGAATCCGCGGGCCCAGGACTCCTCCTCAAGGGCATCCGCCTCCGTGGACCAGACAGAGGCAAGAAGCCGCCGGGCGACGCTGTTCTTGATCGCGTCAGGGAAGAAGCCCCGGTGCGATCGGGTCGTGGTCTCGTTCAGGGCGATGTACCGGGCGACGGCTGCCCGGTCGGCGGGCGTCTCGTGTGCCAGCAGCCGGGCCACCGTGTTCTGGTCCGTCAGATCCGTCTCCGGGCGTATCACCGCACAGACCAGAGGACGGGGCAGACCCGACGCTCCCGGGATTCCGGCGGCCGTGCCGAGGTGGTCCCACCACAGGCGCGGGAAGTGCCGGTCGAAGATCTGCTGATAGGTGACCCGGTGACTCGTCGCCAGATGGACCCCGTCCACCGTCTGCACGGCGAACATGTTCGCCCACTGACGGAAGTGACGAGTCCGCCACTCCAGCACAGGCGGCGGCTCCGCAGGCGTGTCGGCGAGGGACAGAGCGGTCTTCAGCGCCCGCAGGGCGTCGGCCCGTTTGAGATCACCGAAGTACGGGTCCTCGGCCAGACGCGAGGTGAGCCACCCTGCGAATTCCACGGCTCCATGTTTGCGGCTGATGACCGAGACGGCCGTCAGCGACCGGTGCGGGTAGTAGACGCCCCGTAGTTCACCGAGCAATTTCGCGGCTGCGGGCGCTCCGATGACTCCGGCCGCCACGGCAAGCTCCAGTACATGGCTCAGATTGACCAGGGGCCAGGTCACCGAGCGCAGGTCGGCATCGGCAGACTGCCCGACGGCTACCTCGTCGTCACCCTCGATGGTACCGGCGGCGTAGGCGTCGTAGATCTCCCCCACCCCGACCATTCCGCACGAAGCCAGTTCAGCCGCGCGCAGCGCGCCGATGCTCGCGGCACCGACGACACGCACGCCCCTGCCGAGAGCCCAGATGATCTCTTTGTGCCGGACGGCAGGCGTGTGGTGATAAAGGCCGTCGATGATGACCACGGTGTCCGTTGCGGCAATATCACTGGAGAACAGGTCACCGTGGCGGATGGGGGGCCGTGGGGCGAACCGGGGATCGGACAGTACAGGGTCGTCCGGGCTGAGCGTCGGCCCTGTGTATACGTGGATCAACCGCACCCTCTCCTTGTGTTGTCCGAGCACGAGAGGGCGCCCTGCGTCGAACAGCGCACGACACCCCCTCGCCCGAATCAGCGCGTCAGAACGTGTAGCACTCGTCCTGCTCGGTGTCCTCGGACCGTACGACCGCCGACGGCTCGATCAGATCCGCGACGTCGGTCGTGACACCGGTCTTGTCGCTCTCCTGGGCACTGCTCTGCGCAGCCACCTGCGACTTCGAAATCTCCATCTCGCTTCCTTTCAGATGTGATGAGCGGAATGCGCCTGTCCCTCCACGGCTGCGTACCTGGGCGATACGGCCCCGCAGCCCCCGAAAGTCCCCAGCCGGTCCGCGAAGACCACGTGGCGAATTGGTCGGTGCCGCGGATCGGGAACTCTCGTGTGCCACAACCTTCGCGCGCGGGCAGGCGGCCTGGGGAGCCCGCCGATGTGCCCAGGCGTGCCCACGCTGTGCCCACGCGTACCCATGCGATGACAAAGCGGCGATCGGTCCGTATGCGCCGACGCCGAAGGGGGCACGATGGGGATGTGGAGACGGATGCGCACCCACTGGCTTATCTGCTCCACCTCAACGGCTGGACAGCTACCAACTACCTGGCCCGCTTAAGCGTGGTACACCAACGGCTCGGCTACGGAAAACTCGACGTCCATCAGCGCAAACGGGTCTCGCGGTGGATACGTGAGGGCATCACTCCCGAGATGAACGTGCAGCTGGCCATGGCCGTCCTCCATGGCATCGCCACGCACGAGATCGCTGCGCGGCCCTGGCCGGAATGGCTGAAGCCGGCCTGCGTCCGGGAGCAGGACCTCCTGGATGCCGAGTGGACCGCGCAGACCACCCTCGACCTACTCGACCGTGTCGCCGCCCCGGGAGGGCCGATGGAGCGCAGGGGATTCCTCGTCGTCACCGGAACCGCGATCGGTTCCGTTCTGGCCGGAGCAGCCACCGCACAGCCGGCCGCAGCCCGAACGCCGGGCCGGCGGATCTCGCGGAAGGTCCCGGCCCTGTTCGAACAGTCCCTTGCGGTTCTGCGGCGCCAGGACGACCAACTCGGCGCCGGCCAGGTCCATGCCTCGGCTCGCGCTCAGCTCCGCCTGATCACGGGCACGCTCAGAGGTGCCGCCTACAGCGAGGACACCGGGCGGCGGCTCTACGCCGCCGCGGCCGAAGCGGCCAGAATCTGTGCCTGGACGGCCTACGACTCCGGCTACCACGGACTGGCCGAGGAGTACTACGTCGCCGCCCTCCGCGCCGCCGGATCGTCCGGCGACCCGGTTGTCACCGCCAACACCAAGAACTTCTGGGCGATCATGCGCTACTCCAACGGAGACCCGAAGGGAGCCGCCGATCTGGTCACCGACGCCCTCGCCCAGACCGGACGGATCGGCTCACCGCGGTTGGAGGCCATGCTCCACGCCCGGCTGGCCCGGTCCCACGCTCGCGCGGGAGACCAACGGGCAGCCGCCCGGGCCCAGACGGCCGCCTTCGAGGCATACGACCGCGCCCGCGACCGATCCCCGGAAGAAGAACCCGACTGCGTGTACTGGGTCAACCTCGGCGAACTGCACAGCTGGGCCGCGACCAGCGCGATGGACCTGCAAGCGCCGGCACAGGCGCTCACCCACTTCGCAGCCATTCCAGCAGCCCACCGCGACGAAGGGTATGACAGCCAGGCATACCCGCGAGCGGTCGCGCTCCGGCTCGCGCGCACAGCAGAAGCCCACGCGGCCCTTGGCGACCTCGACGGCGCCGTCCACAGCGCCCACCAAGCCGTCACCCACATGGGCAGCCTCACCTCAACACGCGGCAACTCCGCCCTCAACAACCTCCGAGCCAAGATGGCCGACCACGAGAGCGTGCCCGCCGTCCGTGAATTCCTGGAGAGCACAGCCTGAAACGACCGAACTGCCCTCACCGCGGCGGACCGAATCTCGATCCCACAGACCGGAGAGAAGAGAGCGCCCGCTAGCGCGCCACCTTGCGCGTCGCCCTCAGCCATTCCCTGTTCATTGCGGCGATCGATGGGAGTGGGATGCCCTTCGGGCAGGCCGTAGCGCATTCGCCGGTGAGGGTGCAGCCGCCGAAGCCTTCTTCGTCCATGGTGGCGACCATGTCGAGGACGCGGGTCTCGCGTTCGGGGGCGCCTTGAGGGAGGACGTTGAGGTGGTTGACCTTGGCCGAGGTGAAGAGCATCGCCGAGCCGTTGGGGCAGGCCGCGACGCAGGCGCCGCAGCCGATGCATTCGGCGTGGTCGAAGGCAAAGTCGGCGTCGGGTTTGGGGACCGGTGTGGCGTGGGCTTCCGGTGCGGCGCCGGTCGGGGCGGTGATGTAGCCGCCCGCGCCGATGATCCGGTCGAACGCCGAGCGGTCCACCACCAGGTCCTTGACCACCGGGAAGGCCCCGGCGCGCCAGGGCTCGACATCGATGGTGTCGCCGTCCTTGAAGTGCCGCATATGGAGCTGGCAGGTGGTGGTGCGCTCGGGGCCGTGGGCGTCGCCGTTGATGACCACGCCGCACGCGCCGCAGATGCCCTCGCGGCAGTCGTGGTCGAAGGCGACCGGCTCGTCGCCTTCGAGTATCAGCTGCTCGTTGAGTGTGTCGAGCATCTCCAGGAAGGACATGTCCTCGGAGATGCCGTCGATGCCGTAGGTGACCATGGCACCGGTGGCGTCGGCGTCCGGCTGGCGCCAGACGCGCAGGGTGAGCCTCATGCGTAGCTCCGCTGGGTGGGATGGATGTACTCGAAGACGAGGTCTTCCTTGTGCAGGACGGGCGCGGTGCCGGTGCCGGTGAATTCCCAGGCCGCCGCGTACGCGAACTCCTCGTCGCGGCGCGCCGCCTCACCGCCCTCGGTCTGTGACTCCTCGCGGAAGTGGCCGCCGCAGGATTCGGCGCGGTGCAGCGCGTCGAGGCACATCAGCTCGGCCAGTTCCAGGTAGTCGACCATGCGATTGGCCTTCTCCAGCGACTGGTTGAGCTGTTCGCCGGTGCCTGGCACCTTGATCCGCCGCCAGAACTCCTCGCGGATCTGCGGGATCCGGTCGAGCGCCTTGCGCAGTCCCTGCTCGTCGCGCGCCATACCGCAGTGGTCCCAGAGCAGTTCGCCGAGCTCCTTGTGGAACGAGTCGGGCGTACGGTCGCCGTCGACGGCGAGCAGCAGCCGCAGCCGGTCCTCGGTCTCGGCGACGGCCTCGGCGACCACCGGGTGGGAGTCGTCGATCTCGTCGTGGTGCGGATTGCGGGCGAGATAGTCGTTGATGGTGGACGGCAGGACGAAGTAGCCGTCGGCGAGGCCCTGCATCAGCGCGGACGCGCCGAGCCGGTTGGCGCCGTGGTCGGAGAAGTTGGCCTCACCGATCGCGAACAGGCCGGGCACGGTGGTCTGGAGGTCGTAGTCGACCCAGAGTCCGCCCATCGTGTAGTGGATCGCCGGATAGATCCGCATCGGCACCTCGTAGGGATCCTCGGCGGTGATCCGCTCGTACATCTCGAAGAGATTGCCGTACTTCTCCTCGACGGCCTTGCGGCCGAGCCGGGCGATGGCGTCGGCGAAGTCCAGATAGACGCCCTGGCCACCCGGGCCGACGCCGCGTCCTTCGTCACAGACGTTCTTCGCGGCCCGTGAGGCGATGTCGCGCGGCACGAGATTGCCGAAGGAGGGATAGATCCGCTCCAGGTAGTAATCCCGCTCGTCCTCCGGGATCTCGGCCGGCGGGCGCCGGTCGCCGGCCGTCAGCGGCACCCAGATACGGCCGTCGTTGCGCAGCGACTCGCTCATCAGCGTCAGCTTGGACTGATGCTCTCCGGAGCGCGGGATACAGGTCGGATGGATCTGGGTGAAACAGGGATTGGCGAAGAGGGCGCCGCGCCGGTGGGCCCGCCAGACTGCGGTGGCGTTGCTGTTCTTGGCGTTGGTCGAGAGATAGAAGACATTGCCGTAGCCACCGGACGCGAGGACGACCGCGTCGGCGAAGTACGTGGAGATCTCGCCGGTGATCAGATCGCGGGCCACGATGCCACGGGCCCGTCCGTCGACCACGATCAGATCGAGCATCTCGGTGCGCGGATGCATCTCGACGGCGCCGGCCGCTATCTGCCGGGACAGCGCCTGGTAGGCGCCGAGGAGGAGTTGCTGGCCCGTCTGGCCGCGCGCGTAGAACGTACGGGAGACCTGGACGCCGCCGAAGGAGCGGGTGTCGAGGAGTCCGCCGTACTCCCGGGCGAAGGGCACACCCTGGGCGACGCACTGGTCGATGATCTCGACCGAGACCTCGGCGAGCCGGTGCACATTGGACTCACGGGCGCGGAAGTCGCCGCCCTTGACGGTGTCGTAGAAGAGCCGCTGGACGGAGTCGCCGTCGTTGCGGTAGTTCTTCGCCGCGTTGATCCCGCCCTGCGCGGCGATGGAGTGGGCTCGGCGCGGCGAGTCCTGGTAGCAGAACTGGACGACGTGGTAGCCCTGTTCGGCGAGTGTCGCGCCCGCCGCGCCGCCCGCGAGGCCCGTACCGACGACGATGACGGTGTGCTTGCGGCGGTTGGCGGGATTCACCAGCTTCGCCTCGAAGCGGCGACGGTTCCAGCGCTCGGCGACGGGCCCGTCCGGCGCCTTGGTGTCGGCGATCGGCTCGCCGACGGTGTACGCGGCGTAATCGGTGTAGCCGGCGGTGTGGTCGGCGTGGGCGGTCCTGTTCATGCTCGGCTCATCCCTGTCCTTGCTGTCCATGCTCAGCCTGTCCGTGCCGTCCGCCGTCTTGTCCACCCGGTCCGTCCTGTCGTCCTTGTCGTCCGCCCGGCCCGTCCTGTCCGTGGTGCTTTCCATCTCTCAGCTCACCACTCCGGTCATCACGGCGACGGGTATGGAGATGAAGCCCGCAGTCAGCGCGAACGCCAGCACTCCGGCCGAGGTCTTCAGTGCGCGTTCACGGGCGGCGCTGCCCACGCCGAGCGTCTGGGCCGCGCTCCAGAAGCCGTGCAGGATGTGCAGGCCGAGCGCGAGCATCGCGACGATGTAGATGACGTTCCCGTACCAGGTGGAGAAGGTGTCCACGACGTTCTGGTAAGGATGGCCGGGCTGGAAGCCTCCGGGATGCGCGGTGCCGGTCGTCAGATCGAGGATGTGCCAGACGATGAACAGGGCGAGGATGATCCCGCCCCAGCGCATGGTGCGAGTGGCGTACGTGGCGCGCGCCCGCTTGTGCGCATAGCCGACCGGGCGGGCCGCACGGTCGCGGCGGCTGAGCTGGTACGCGCAGACCGCGTGCAGCACCACGGCCACGACCAGCACCACCCGGAGGATCCAGAGCGCCCACTCGTAGTGCAGAACCGGTTCGCCCAGGGTCCGCAGCCAGTGTGCGTATCCGTTGAACTCCGGTGCCCCGAAGAAGATCTTGAGATTGCCGAGCATATGCGCGACCAGATAGCCGAGCATGATCAGGCCGCTCACGGCCATGACCGTTTTCTTCCCGATCGTCGATCCCCAGAGGGTGCGGGTCATGGACGGCCGTTGGTCCGTCCCCCGCGTTGCCAGCGCCATGGACAGCACGCTAGGCCGCCCGCCGCCCAGTGGTCCAAGACATGGTCCGGCTGATCTCCATAGCCGCTGGCTATCATGCGATCTACTCTGGTTCTTATGCAGTTCCAGCAGCTTCTCTACTTCGTGGCCGTCGCCGAGACCAGGCACTTCACCCGCGCCGCGGAACGGGTCCATGTGTCGCAGCCCTCCCTCTCGCAGCAGATCAGAGCGCTGGAGAAGGAGCTGGGCGCCGAGCTGTTCAGCCGCGCCCGCGGCAATGTGGCCCTCACCGACGCGGGCGAGGCGCTGCTGCCGCTCGCCCGGCGCATCCTCGCCGACACCGAGACCGCCCGGCACGAGGTGCAGGAGCTGGTGCAGCTCCGGCGTGGCCGGGTGAGGCTGGGCGCGACACCCAGTGTGTGCACGGGCCTGCTGCCCGATGTGCTGCGCGCCTTCCACGATCTGCATCCGGGCATCGAGCTGCTGATCGAGGAGAGCGGTTCGCACGATCTCGTACGGGAGCTGGCGCGCGGCGCGCTGGATCTGGCGCTGGTGGTCATGCCGCTGCCGGCCGCGTCACCGGCGCTGACCACGGTCGAGCTGCTGCACGAGGATCTGGTCGTGGTCTCGTCGGCCGCCGCTTCGGCGCCGCGCCGCCCGCTCAGGATCGCCGATCTGGAGGGCGAGCCGCTGGTGATGTTCCGGCACGGCTACGACCTGCGCGAACTGACGGTGGCGGCCTGCCGGGCCGCCGGATTCGAGCCGTCGTTCACGGTGGAGGGCGGCGAGATGGACGCCGTGCTCGGTTTCGTACGGGCCGGTCTCGGTCTGGCGGTCGTACCGAGCATGGTGGCCGCGCGGGCGCGCGATCTACGGGTCACCGCCCTGGCCAGGCCGGGACTACGCCGTACGATCGCGCTCGCGCACCGCAGCGATGTCGCGCCGCCGCGCGCCGCCCGCGAGCTCCAGCGCGTGCTGCTGGCCACCCAGGCCGCGGCCCCGGGAAGAGCCGCGGTCCCAGGAAGAGCTACGGCCCCGGCAAGAACCGGGACCGCGGCTGTTACGAACGGTCAGACCGCGTCCGCAAGCGACAGCTCGTGAAGCTGCTCGGGCGGCCCGGGTCTGGCGTAGTACCAGCCCTGCGCGGTGTCGCAGCCCAGCCGGCGCAGATGCTCCGCCTGCGCTCCGGTCTCCACGCCCTCCACCGTGACGGCCAGCTCCAGGCTGTGCGCGAGCGACACGATCCCTTCGACGATCTTCAGATCGACCGGATCCGCCGGATGCTGCTGCATCCCCTGGGTGAAGGAACGGTCCAGCTTGAGCACGCTCACCGGCAGCCGACGCAGATTGGCCAGATTCGAGTAGCCGGTCCCGAAGTCGTCCAGCGCGATGTCGACGCCCATCTCGGCGAGCTGGCGCAGCGGTTTGAGCAGATCCTCGTCGGCCCCGATCAGCCCCGACTCGGTGACCTCCAGACAGAGTGAGCCGGGCGGCAGACCGATACGCTCCAGCACCTCCACCGTGTCGGAGACCAGCCCCGGGTGGTGGAGCTGCGTCGGGGAGAGATTCACATTGATCCGCAGCGGTCCGCCGAGCGTGCCCGCGGGAAGTGTCTGGTGCCAGAACATGGCCTGCCGTACGGACTGTTCCAGCACCCAGCGGCCGAGCGGCACGATCAGTCCGGTGTGCTCGGCGAGCGGGATGAACCGGTCGGGCCCGAGCACTCCGTGCTGCGGATGCGACCAGCGCACCAGCGCCTCCGCGCCGTGCACGGAGCCGTCCTCCAGATGGACCAGCGGCTGGTACTCGATGAAGAACTCACCGCGCTCCAGGGCCGCCGGCAGCGCCGTGGTCAGCCCGTGCCGGGTGATGGCGCGGGCATCGGCCTCCGGATCGGCCAGCTCGTAGCGGTTGCCGCCCGCCGCCTTGGCCCGGTACATGGTGATGTCCGCGCTGCGCAGCACCTCCGCCGGGCTGTGCTCGGCGGCGAGTCCCTCCACGATGCCGATGCTGCCGCGTACGGTGAACTCCCGGCCGTCGAGCAGGATCGGCGTGGCCAGTACGCCGAGGATCCGCGAGGCCAGATCGGCCACACCACGCTGAGTGTCCGGGCCCGTGGTCAGCGCCACGAACTCGTCGCCGCCGAGCCGGGCCACCATCTCGCCGGGCGCGGTGGCGCAGCTCTGGAGCCGGTCCGCGACCTCGACGAGCAGCCGGTCCCCGGACGCGTGGCCGAGGCTGTCGTTGATCGCCTTGAAGCCGTCGAGATCGAGATAGCAGAGACCGAAGCGCGTGCTCCCGGCGGCGGAGAGCGTCTTGTCGAGACGCTCGAAGAACAGAGTCCGGTTGGGCAGTCCGGTCAGCGCGTCATGGGTGGCCTCGTACCGCAGCCGCAGATTGAGCAGCCGCCGCTCGGTGGTGTCCTCCATCAGCGCGAGCTGGTACTGCGGCGCGCCCTCGGTGTCGCGGAGCAGCGAGACCGTCAGATTGGTCCAGAGTACGGTGCCGTCGTTGCGGTAGAACGGCTTCTCGACCCGGAAGTTCTCACGCTCACCGCGCACCAGTTCGCCGTACATCCGCCAGACGTGCGGTACGTCCTCGGGATGGACCCACTCACTGACGTTCCTGCTGCGGACATGGTGTTCCAGTCCGCCGAACATCTCGGTGAGCGTCTCGTTGACCTCCAGCACATTGCCTTCGAGGTCGGCGATGCCGATACCGACGGCCGCGCCGTCGAAGACCGCGCGGAACCGTGTCTCGGTGGCGTGCAGCGCCTCTTCGGCATGGCTGCGGGCGGCGAGCGCGGAGCGCGCGATGGCCTCCTGCTCGGCGAGGGTGCGCTCACGCAGGGCCTGGGCGAAGCCCGCGGCGAGGGAGTGCTGGAGCCGGGCGCAGCGGGCCCGGCCCTCCTCGACCGGCAGTTCGTCCGTACCGCAGTACAGGACCAGATAGGAGTCGATGACGCCCAGTGTGCGCGTGAGGGCCTCGGGGTCGGTGCAGTGCGCCAGGACCAGCTCGGCGCCGACGCGCGCCGCGGGCGCGGTGTCGAACGGGCGCGCGTGCAGCGCGTCCGCCAACTTCCTTGCCAGCGGCATCAGATGGGTCTCGAACTCGGGGCGGGTCAGCGGCGTGGCCGTGGCCGGGAAGATCGCCCGGCTCCAGATGGTCGCGAACCGTCTCAGTCTGTCCTCCGGACCGTCCGGGCCTGCCGGCTGCGACGGGACCATCACGCTTTGCGTCCTACTCCGGCGATGCCCGAGTAGGCATACGGATCCTCCTGGGCGTCCGGGCAGTCCGGCCGCCACTCGGGCATGAACACCAGGCCGGGCTCGACCAGTTCGAAGCCGTCGAAGAAGCGGGCTGTCTCCGTGCGTGACCGCATCACCAGCGGATTGCGGATGTTCCGGTAGACGCCGACCGCGCCGTCCGCCTGCTCGGGAGTGAGCGGCAGACGGTCGTACGAGGCGTGCGTGAGGACGAGCAGACTGCCGGGCGCGAGCGCGTCACGCAGCTCGGCCACCGCGCCGTACGGATCGTCCTCGTCCTCCAGGAAGTGCAGCACGGCGACGAGCAGCAGCGCCACGGGCCGGTCCAGGTCGAGCAGTTGGAGCGCCTCGGGACTGGTGAGTATCTGACCGGGCTTGCGCAGATCGGCGCTCACGATCGCGGCGTTGTGGTTCCCGTCGAGAACGGCCCGGCTGTGGGCGACGGCGACCGGGTCGTGATCGACATAGACCACCCGGGCTTCGGGGTTCGCGGTCTGGGCGACTTCATGGACATTGCCGAAGGTGGGAATACCGGAACCGATGTCGAGAAACTGCGAGATGCCTTCGTTCAGGGCGAATTCCACCGCACGGCGCATGAACGCCCGATTCGCCTTCATGATCTTGGGAAGCCCCGGCATGAACTCCATTGCCTTGCGCGCGGCTTCCCTGTCCACCTCGAAATTGTGCGAACCGCCCAGATAGTAGTCGTAAATGCGGGACACGCTCGGCATCGATATGTCGATGCCTCGCGGAGCCCAGGCGGGACGCTCCATCGATGTCTCCAACAAGTCGCCACGGATCGCGGCCAGGTACCTGGCCGGTTGTTCGAGCCGAGGCTACTGATCGACCGCCAAGAGGGCGAGCCCAAACGGAAATCAGCGATCCGTTCTTGGTCACACGCCGGCGGCATGTGCGACCGGTCCGCCGTCACACGGAGGGGCGTGACGGCGGACCGACGGGCCGGAGGCGCGGCGTGGGGACTCAGGGCCTCTCGTCCGGGTCTTGCCGGGCTCGCGTGCCCTGGTGCCGCGCCTCGCCGCGTTGTCGTCGGTCACCAGGGCTCCGCCATGGCTCCCTCCTCCGCCTTGCGATCCACGGCACCAGACCCCGCTCCCTGATCCGGCCTGACCCAGACGAAAGACCCTACTTCGGCGCTCCGACCAGCTTGGCATTCGGCGAAACCGCGTACCAGGTGCCGCCGACGCCCTGACCATTGGTGTCGCCCGGCTTTGTGTCACCGGTGAAGGTGTAGATCGGCCAGCAGTCGATGCTCTGCTGCTTGATTCCGTCGGGCCTGTCGAAGGTCACGAAGCCCTTCTCGATGATGCCTTCGGTGTCATTCTTGTCGACGGGAGCGACAACCGGCCACTTCTCCAGGCACTCGCCGGTGCAGGCCGACGACATCGGCCAGGCGGTGTCCTTCTTGAACCGGTACACCGTCATTCCCTTTGAATCGACCACAATGTCGCCGAGCTTGGGATCCTTGCGGACGGACAGGCCCGGCAGGTCACCGGCGGTCACCTCGCCGCCCGCGGCGCCCGCCGGGGCCGCCTTCTTGCCGTCGGGAGCGGAGGCGAACCAAGTGCCGCCCACACCCTGACCGTTGGCGTCGCCGGGGCTGGTGTCCTTGGCGTAGCGGTACATGGGCCAGCCCGCGATGGTGAGCTGCTTGGTGCCGTCGGCCCTGGTGATCTCGCCGAGCAGTGAGGGATCGGTGCCCGGCGCGGCCTCGGCGTCGCCCGCGGCCACCACGGGCCAGGCGGTCACACAGTCGCCCTCGCAGTTCGACTTGGGCGGGTTGGCCGTGTCCTTGTCGAAGCGGTAGAGCGTGAACCCCGCGCTGTCGGTGAGGACCTCGCCGAGCTCCTTGCTGTCCCACACGGCGAGTTGACCGGCCGACTTGGCCTCGGGCGCGGCGCCCGTGTCGGTGCCGTAGCCGCTGTCCGCGCCGTAACCGGCGTCGGCCGGCTTGGCGGCGCCGACAGACTGGCCGTTGGTGTCGGTGCCCTGCTCCTGACCGCACGCCGTCGTCAGGGCCAGTACGGCCGCCGCGGTCACCGCGAGCGAGGCGTTCCGCCAGGTGTTCATGTCAACTCCTGTTGTTCGTAAGCCAGTTGCTGCGCCTGGGTGCGCCTTTCATGGCCCTAAGTACGGGCCGGGACCACCGCTGTGTTCAACGCGACCGGAAAAAACTTCCGGCGGTCTTCGAACGGCCTTCCGGCGGCCAAACCTCCGGCGGTCGAAAAGCCCCTATCCGGGGGAATCCGAGCAACTTCCGGCGTGCCACGGCAAAATGGGGAACAAGCTCCTGCCGTGTATCGATCACTTGTCGGACGGCTGCTCGCGGCAGCCACGCTCATATCGCTGTCGGCCGTTCCCGTGCCGGCCGTGGCGCACAGCTGCGCCTACGCCTCGCTCGGTCCCGGCGGCCTGGGCTCGGTGGTGTCCGTGGCGGGCAGCGGTGACTGCCGGCCTACGCCGACTCCTCCGCCACCGCCGAACCCGCCGCCTCCACCACCACCGCCCACTCCTCCCCCGCCGCCCACGCCTCCTCCACCACCACCGCCTCCGACGCCACCACCACCGCCGCCACCTCCGACCGCCGCGCCGAAGCCGCCGCCACCTCCGCCACCTCCGGTCCGCCCGGCTCCCCGGCCGCCGCGCCCGGCCCCGCCGCCGCCCGCGCCCGCGCCGCCGCCGGAGCCACCGCCCGCGCCGGTCCCGAGCCCGGTTCGGCCGTCGCCGACGCCGTCCGCGAGCCCGTCGAAGTCCTCGGCGGCTCCGGTGGCTCCGACGCCGCCGGTGGCCCTGCCCGCCTATCGCAAGGCGACCCGCGAGCAGCCCGCCGGCGGGCCTTCGATGGTCTCGCTGATGCTCCTGATCACGGCTCCGGCCGTACTCGCCGTCGCCATCCTGCGTCCGCGCTCCCGCTGATCCATGGAGAATCCATGTCGGAATGGCTCGTTCTGAGCATCGCGATGGCCGCCGCCTGCGCGGTCGTCCTCACCATCGTCGTGATCAACAACCGCCGTATCCCGGACGACGACGATCCCACCGGAACACCCGACGTCATGGAGTACATGACGATGATGATCGGCGTGATCTACGCGATCGTCCTGGGCCTCGCGATCGCCGGTGTCTGGGAGGGCCGCAGCGCGGCCCAGGAGTCCGTACGCCAGGAGGCCCAGTCGCTGCACGAGATCCAGCAGCGGGTCCAGGTCTATCCGGCCGAGGTCAGGGACCGGATCCGCGGCGACATCGACGCGTACGTCTCGTATGTCGTCCACACCGAGTGGCCACACATGTCCGAGCACGAGGCCCTCAGCGCGAAGGGCACCGAGCTCTTCGACCGGATACGGCGTGATGTCACCCGGTACGCGCCACGGACCGAGCTGGAGGGCCAGGCCTATCAGCCGCTGGTCGACGAGGTGGCCTCGGCGGACGACGCCAGAGGGGCCCGTGGGCAGAACGCGGGAGCCACGATGCCCGGAGTCGTCTGGTTCGGCCTGATCACCGGCGCCGTGGTCACGGTGGGGCTGATCTTCGTCCTCCAGATCCGCCGCACCTTCCGTGAACTGCTGCTGGCAGGGCTCTTCAGCGCGCTGATCGCCTTCCTGCTCTTCCTCATCTGGGACTTCGACGCCCCGTACGGCCGAGGGATCGCCGCGACCGCGGCTCCCTTCCTCGATCTGTTCCCGCAGATCGGGTCCTGAGGCAGACCGGCTCCTGAGGCCGCGGCGATCGGCCTTCTGAGGGGCGCGGCGCGGCACCGACCGGGGCATGGGCATCCGCCGACCGGGGGACATCCATGCCCCATTCGCCCGCCAGCGATCGCGGGTGTGATAACGGGCTCCTACCGTTTCTCGCATCGAGGTGCATTCCCTGACATTTGCGGAAAAAGGTTCCGCTGCTGCTCCTCGGGGACCCGGAGGATTCACCATGCGCGCGATACGTGCCGCGTCCGCCGCTCTGCTGGGAGTGGCCGCACTCGCCCTGACCGCTCCCACCGCCGTGGCCGCGGTCGACGGAAGTGTCACGCCGTTCGGATTCACCGTGACCCCGTCCACGATCAACCCCGGCGGAAAGGTGACCCTGGGCGTCACCAAGTGCAGTTCTCCCGCCACGGCCTCCTCAGGGGTCTTCGACAACGTCACCATCCCGTCCGGCAGCACCGCCACGGCCACCGTCGACTGGGACGCCAAGGCCGGCGCCAGGTACATCGTGACCTTCACCTGCGACGGAATGTCGGCGAAGACCACCCTCGCCATCTCCGGCTCCCCCCAGACCCCCGCGCCCAATCCGGTCCCCACGACGAACAGCACCGCGACGCGGGCGGCCACGGCCCCGGCCCCGGTCAGCTCCAGCTCGCCCGGAGGCGTCCGAGGCGGCCTCGGCGGCAGCATCGGAGGTCTGAACATCGCCGAGATCGTCACCGGCACCGCACTGGTGGTGGCAGGCGCCACCGGCACCGTCTACGCCATACGCCGTCGAGCGATGAACCGTGGGCACTGACCGTCCGCGGCCCTCCGCCCAGGAACGCCCGTCGCCGGAACGCCCGTCGCCCCGAGTCCTCCGCCTGGACTCGGGGCGACGGGCATTCGGGGCGCTCCGGCCCACGGGACGGCCTGGCGGCAGGGCCGGTCAGACTCCCGCACCGGTCAGCCGACGGCGCCGTGCGATGAACAGGGAACCGCCGATGGCCGCCGAGGCGACCAGCCCGCCGCCGACCGCCATCTCCGTGGAACTGGGGCCGATGGAGCCGCCGAGCCCGCCCAGCGCGCCGCGGCCCTGGAGCACCTCGAACTGGTGGGTCTCGACCCGGTTGTTGTCGCTGCACTTGACGGCGAGGTTGTAGCGGCCTGGCGTGGCGTCGTCGAAGATCCGTGCGGTGGCCCGGGACGTCCCCGCCGGATTGACCGAGAGATCGACCCGCCGGAAGGCGTTGGACGTAACGGTCCCGCCGTGGCCGCAGCCCTGGACGGTGATCTCGATCCTGCCGCCCTGATGGACCGAGAACGGGTTGACGGTGACATTCCTCGGACCGTCCGTGGCGGCGGCGAGTGGAGCGGAGAGCGCCACGGCCGCGCAGGCGGCCGCGGACACCGCGAGAGCGCGTGAAGCACGCATCGTTGAACCTCCAGCGGAAGACGCCCCAAAGCGGTGCTCCGGGAGATTCGACGAGTACGCCTTCCATGACGAACCATCACCGCGCGACCTGATCGTCGCACTTCGGCACTGGTCCACCCCGGTGAGCCGACACGCCGGACGGAGGCCGCCCACCCGGACGGAGACGCAGGTCACCGCCCGTCAGAAGTTTTTATATGCCGATTACTCGGATGGGTCAGCGCGGCAGGCGCCGCCACCCGTTCGCCCGTCTCTGATCGCGGGCTCGGCGGACCGCGCTTACCGTGCCAGCAGACGTCCACGAAGGGAGAACTATGGGCAAGAACCATTACGCTCCGGAGTCGAGGATGCGCTCGCCCTGGGGGGTTCTGGCTCTCGTCATGCTCACCGGCATCGCCCTGATACGGAATGGGGTGGACGTACCGCTGGGGCCGCCGCAGCCCGCGGCGGCGGCGGGACTGGGCAAGCCGGATCCGGCAGCAGCGGCCGCGCACACGGCCGCGATCGTCAAGCCGCTGCCGTACGCGCCGATGGCACGGGTGCGGATCCCGGCCATCAAGGTCGACACCCCGGTGGTGGACGTGGGCCTCGACGCGGACGGCTGGATCGCGGCGCCGCCGCCACGGGATCCCAATCTGGCCGGCTGGTACCAGAACGGCGTCGCACCGGGCCAGCGTGGCACCACGGTGGTCGTGGGGCATGTCGACAACCAGGCGGGGCCCGCCGTCTTCTTCGCGCTGGGCTCGCTGGAGAAGGGCCAGCGCATCGAGGTGACCCGGCTCGACGGCCGGACGGCCGTGTTCGTGATCTACGGCGTCGAGGTCTTCGCCAAGGACGACTTCCCAGGAGCCCGGGTCTACGGCGACACCGGCCATGCCGAGCTGCGGGTCATCACCTGCGGCGGCGGCTATTCGAAGGCCGGCGGCTATGCCGGCAATGTCGTGGTCTTCGCCCGGCTGGCCGAGACGCGCTGAGCCACGGAAAGACTGCCGCGCCACGGAAAAACCGCGGAAAAGACAAAAAGCCACGGAAAAGACTTGGGCCGGCCGGCTCACTCGGGCCGGCCGGCCCTTCGGTGCGGACATCTCATCGGTGCGGTCGTCTCATCGAACCGTCCGGCTCATCGGTGCGGCACCGCGATGCGGTAGCCGTCCTTCAGCAGTTTGGGCAGATAAACACGGAGCGCCGCCACGCTCTGCGAGCGGTTGCCGCCCGCGTCGTGCGACAGGACCACGACGCCGGGCCCGGCGCCGTCCAGCACCCTGCTGACGATCTTCTCGGTGCCGGGCACGTTCCAGTCGAGAGTGTCGACGGTCCAGGCGAGCGGCTCCATGCCCAGCTCGGCGCCGATCTCGAAGGAGTGCTTGTTCCAGGCACCGTAGGGCGCCCGGTACCAGAGCGGCGCGGTACCGATGGTCTCCTCGATCAGTTCGCTGGTCCGCCCCAGTTCCTTGCGGATACTGGACGGAGCGAGGCTCGGCACCAGCGGATGGGTCCAGGTGTGATTGCAGACGACATGCCCGTCGTCGGCGATCTCCCGCAGCAGATCGGGATAATCCTCGACCATCCCGCCGCAGACGAAGAACATCGCGCGTACGTCATAGGTCCTGAGCGTTCGCAGGATGCCCGGTGTGTAGCGCGGATCGGGCCCGTCGTCGAAGGTGAGCACCATGCTGCGGCCCAGCTCGGGCAGGGCCAGGATGGGGTTCTTGCGTACCGGAGGCGCGGCTCTGCGGTAGCCGAGCGGAGCGCTCTCGATCATGGGCTGGAGCCGGTACGCGGAGGGCTTGAGCGGGGCGCTCGCCCTGGCTCCCGCCGCCTCCACCGCGTCCTTGGAGCCCGCCGGCGGCGCCGGGACCACGGAGGGACCGGGCGTCTGGGCCTGTCCTGCGGTGATCATCCGGGCGGCGAGGGCGGCGCCCAGGCAGGCGGCGACCCGCAGGACGGCACGGCGCCCCGGAATCATCTGATCCTTTTTCATGACCAATGGCTCGCACGGCGGATGCTTTCCGTCACTCAGCAACACCCCAAAACCGGGCGAAAGCACCCGATGGGATGAGCACCGCTCCGGTCCCTGGCCCGCGCGCCGACGGGACCGGAAGTGTCTCACGGATGGCCGACCGGGTGACAATCGCGATCACCCGGCCGCCGCCGTAACGGCCGGCCCCTCGGCTCGTTAAGGAACACCGTTCATCGACGGTCCACCGGGAGCCGATAGCCTGCGTATGTGACCCAGCAGCCCACCAGATTCGAACGCGGCACCGACGGCCCCAAGGTGATCGTCGTCGGTGTGGACGGATCGCAGTCCTCGTTCCGCGCGGCCTCGTACGCCGGCGGTCTCGCCCGGCGGCAGAACTCGCTGCTCGCCATCGTCTATGTACAGCCGGTGCTCGCGGCGGGCGCGGCCCTCGGCGCCCCGGTCGCGGACACGACCGGGGAGATCGCCGAAGGGCTGGTGGAGGAGGTCCGCGAGGCGATCGAGCGGGTCAAGGACGTCTGGGACGTCCGCTGGGAGTTCCATACGTTCCACGGGGACCCGTACAACGGACTGGTCACCGCGGCCGACGAGCTGAAGGCCGACGCCGTGGTGGTGGGTGCCTCCGAGTCGGCCGGGCACCGGATCATCGGCTCGGTGGCGGTACGGCTGGTCAAGGCGGGCCGCTGGCCGGTGACGGTCGTCCCGTAACCCGGGAGCCGCAGCCCGGGAGCCGATGACGCTCGCCCGGCGATCCGACCCCTGGCCGACGCGTCCCACCGCCCCGTGGCCGCCGCCCGTCGCCCGCTCCGCGCCCTTCCGGCAGGCATCGGCATCCTCGGCCCACGGTCTTCCGCGCGGCCCTCAGCGGCCCATCGTGAGCCCGTCCGCCGCCGCGCCCCGGCTGAGGACCGCCTCGCTGATGTCCGACTGGATCTCCCGGTAGTCCTCCCGCCCCGGATCCCGCTGTACGGCCTCCGGCAGATGGACCACCCGCAGCGTGTCCAGATCCATCATCTGCGGGATGAACTCGGCCTTCTTCACCTGCCAGCGCTCTCCCTTCGCCGCGGGCGGCGCGAAGGTGAAGCGGCCGATCGAGCCGTGGTTGCCCCGCCCGTCGAGCTCGCCGTCGTTGTTGGTCATCGTGCCGGCGACCTGGTCGCCCATCCCGTAGATGATCCAGGTGCCGTTGACCTTCTGGTACGGCTGCGGCACATGCGCGTGCGTACCGAGGATCAGATCGATGTCGGGCCGGCTTCCGTTGCGGGACGCGGTGAGCTTCTTGCCCAGTTCGAGCTGTTCCGCGTCGGGCTCGGTCTGCCACTCGGTGCCCCAGTGCAGACTGACCACGACGACATCGGCCCCGGCGCTGCGCGCGGCGCGCGCGTCGGCGATGATCTGGTCCTCGTCGAGGAGACCGACCGCCCACGGCTGGTCCTCGGGAAACGGATTGTCGTTGGTGCCGAAGGTGTAAGCGAGCTGGGCGACCTTGGCACCGCCCGCCTTCATCAGGGCCGGACGCATGGCCTCCGCGGCCGAGCGGGCCGAGCCCGCGTGTTTGACGCCCGCCTTGTCGAGGGCGTCGAGAGTGCGGCGTACACCGTCGGCTCCGTCGTCCAGGCTGTGGTTCGACGCGGTGGAGCAGGAGTCGTAACCGGTGTCCTTGAGGCCCTGGGCGATCTCCGGCGGCGACACGAAGGCCGGATAGCCGCTGTACGGGCCGCCCTCCTCGCCGTACACGGTCTCCATATGACAGATCGCCAGATCTGCGCCGGAGACGACAGGCTTGACGGCGGCGAACATCGGCGCGAAGTCGTAGCCGTCGTCCTCCGCGTCGGACTCTCCCTGGGCGATGACGGAGTCGTGCGGAAGGACATCGCCCGTGGCGACCAGGGTGAATCCGCCCTTCTTGGCGGCGCCGTCCGCCGTGGGCCCGTGGTGCGGCGGACGGTCGTGGGTGGCGGGCCGCCCGGGGCCCGCGCAGGCCGCCGCGGTTCCGAGGAGCACCACGGCGGCGGCCATCGCTCCTTGTCGCATGCGCTTGGTCATGAGCCGTACTCCGTCTTTCGGGGATATCGACGCAATGAATCCATATGGTCATATAAATAGATGTCAAGTAACCAAGCCGACAAGGCCGGAGAAAGGGACTGAACGCCTCCGCCGGACCGTTCATCGCACCACTCGTCGCAGTGAGCGACCGCTCGTCGCAGACCTCTGCGCTCCGTCTGTCCCCCGGCGCCGCCATGCGCTCGTATACGGCAGGCGGCAGCACCACCGCAGGACGGCGAACCCGACGGGAAAGGGCGTTCACGATGACCACCGCCACGGCCACGGAGACGACCGACGAGCGGGCGCTGAAGGAGCTTCAGCGCGCGCACGGCCCGGCCCTGATGAACTTTCTGCTGGGACTGACCTACGGCGACCGGCAGCGCGCCGAGGATCTGGCCCAGGAGACGCTGGTACGGGCCTGGCAGCACCCGGAGGCATTCGAGGCGCCCTTCGACTCCATGCGGCCCTGGCTGTTCACCGTCGGCCGCAGGCTGGCGATCGACGCCCGCAGGTCCCGGATGGCGCGGCCCAGCGAGGTCAGCGACGGGATCCTCGCCGCCACGCCCGATCCGGAGGACCGCACGGAGAGCGCGGTCGCGGTACTGGACGTACGGAAGGCCGTGAAGGCGCTGAGCCATGACCACCGCGAGGTCCTGGTGCAGATCTACTTCCGCGGACTGAGCGTCGCCGAGACCGCGCGGACGCTGGGCATCCCGGAGGGCACGGTCAAGTCCCGTTCGTACTACGCGCTACGGGCGCTGAGCCGCTCCCTGCCCGGCTACAGCAGATCGTCCTCGTCGCAGAGCGCGAGCAGCGACGGCATACCGGCCACCTCCAGATAGGCCGTACCGCACAGCTCACAGCCGGCGAGATGGTCCACGACCCGCCGGTCCTCCTCGGGCGCGAGCGCGCCGAGCACATGGGCTCCGAGCAGTGTGCGCACATGCGGACCGGCCGGGACGGGATGTGGCTCGGGATGCGGCTCCGGGCGTGGTTCCGGATACGGCTCCGGGCGTGACTCGGTGCGTGGTTCCGGATGCGGCTCCGGGCGTGACTCCGGGCGCGGCGCGGGACAGGAGCCGGAGCGTCGGCCCGACGACGGGCCGGAATCAGCCGTTCCGCTGTCGGAATCCGCCGTTCCACCGCCGTCCGCGACACCGTCGGCCACACCCGTCACAATCCGCTCCCGTCCGCCGTCCGATCCTGCCCTTCTGGCCACGCGAGGCGGCCTCCGCCGGTTCAATGCTCCCTGAAGCAGGCTTCGGGGGAAGGAAGGAAGGCGGAAAAGCGATGCGTCCGGAAAGTACCGAAGGGGTAGGTGGTGGCGGTCTGCTGGTGCCGATGGCTTGGATGTACGCCGAGTACATCGCCGACGAGCTGCTGCGCACCGGTGATCTGATGCCGCCCACGACGCTGGAGTACCGGGCCGGCCGGGACGCGCTGGCCCTGACCATTTTCCTCTCCGACGGCCCGGTGGGCGGTCGGCGGTTCCAAGGCGTCGTGGCCCGTATGGACGAGTGGCGCTCGCTCACGGCGTACGGCACGAGCTGGCGCGACTGGGTCTGTACCCGGCTCGACCGGCTGGAGGCGGCGGCCTTCGAGTCCGGCTCCCGCAGCCATGATCCGGATCTGGAGCTGGCGGGCGCGGCCTGGCGGTGGCTGGAGGAGACGGAGCTGCTGGCGGCCGATCTCGACGCCATGGGTCCGGCGAGCGGGGATCCGTTCTCGGCCGGAGAGGCCGAAACGGCCTCGGTGGCGCGGGAGTACGGAGCGGGCGGAGAGGAGGAGGGACCTCAGGTGTGGACGCCGGCCTGGCAGCTCGGGCTGCCGCTGGGACATCTGGCGATGCATCTGTTCTGATCGGGTCCGACCGAGTCCGACCGGGCCTCAGGTGCCGTGTACGCCCGCCCGGTACTTGGGTATCCGTACGGTGATCTTCGTTCCGGCGTCCACTCCCGTCTCGATGACCAGCCCGTACTCGTCCCCGTAGACCTGGCGGAGCCGCTCGTCCACATTGAGCAGTCCGATCCCGGTGGACGCGCCGCCCTCGCCGCGCAGGATCCGGCGCAGCCGGTCCGGCTCCATACCGACGCCGTCGTCCTCGATCACCACCTCGGCCTCCGCTCCCGCGTCGAGCGCGCTGATGGTGATTCGGCTTCTGGTGACGGCTCCTTCGAGGCCGTGCTTGACCGCGTTCTCGACGAGCGGCTGAAGACAGAGGAACGGCATCGCGACGGGCAGGACCTCCGGGGCGACCTGGAGCGTCACCGAGAGCCGTTCGCCGAACCGGGCCCGTACGAGCGCCAGATACTGGTCGATCGAGTGCAGTTCGTCGGCGAGAGTGGTGAAGTCGCCGTGCCTGCGGAACGAGTAGCGGGTGAAGTCGGCGAACTCCAGGAGGAGTTCACGGGCCCGCTCCGGATCGGTACGGACGAACGAGGCGATGGCGGCCAGGGAGTTGAAGATGAAGTGCGGTGAGATCTGCGCCCGCAGCGCCTTGATCTCGGCCTCGATCAGCCGGGTGCGGGAGCGGTCCAGCTCGGCCAGTTCGAGCTGGACGGAGACCCAGCGCGCGACCTCCCCGGCCGCCCTGGCCAGCACCGCCGACTCCCGTGGCGCATAGGCGACCAGCGTGCCGAGCACCCGGTGGTCGACGGTGAGCGGAGCCGCCACCGCCCAGCGCAGCGGACAGTCGAGATCGCCGCAGCCGCTGGCGAAGGCCGTGTCACGGCCGCTGTCCAGCGGCGCCCGCACATGGTCCATCACGTGTTTGCCGTGGTGTTCGCCCAGACCGTCCCAGACGAGGACCTGCTCCCGGTCGGTGAGGCAGAGCGCGTCGGTGCCGAGCAGGGAGCGGAGTCTGCGGGCGGCCTTGCGCGCGCTCTCCTCGGTGAGTCCGGCCCTGAGCGGCGGCGCGGCGAGCGAGGCGGTGTGCAGTGTCTCGAAGGTGGCGTGCTCCACGGGAGTGCCGACATCGCTGGTCCGCGCGGGCCGCGCGGTGCGCCGGCCGAGGACGAAGCCGCCCGCGAGCAGCAGCGGGCCGAGGACGATCAGTACGGCGAGGGCCGCGCCGCTCATCGGACACCTCCCGTACCACTCGTACCACCAGTGCCACTCGTACCACCGGTGCCGCTGGTGCCGTCCAGGCCGCCCGGGCCGCCGCGCGCGCCCGGCATCAGGGCCTCCGGCAGATGGAACCGTGTCATGGCCGCGTTGGTGCCCGGCGGTATCCGGCCGCGTGTGGCCAGGGACACCAGGATCATCGCGAGAAAGCCGACCGGCACCGACCAGACGGCGGGCCAGGCGAGCAGCGCGTGCGGCCAGCCGGACCGTACGACGCCGCTGACCGTGATCACCGTGGCGGCGAACGCCAGCCCGCCGCCGAGCAGCAGTCCGGCGATCGCACCGGGCGGAGTGAGCCGGCGCCACCAGATGCCCAGCACCAGCAGCGGACAGAACGAGGACGCGGAGACCGCGAAGGCCATCCCGACGGAGTCGGCCACGGGCATCCCGCTGACCAGCAGCGAGCCGCCGAGCGGTACGGCCATGGCGAGCGGTGTGGCCAGTCTGAAGTGCCGTACGCCACGCGACGGAAGGACATCCTGGGTGAGGACGCCCGCGACGGCCATGGTCAGTCCGGAGGCCGTGGACAGGAACGCGGCGAAGGCGCCGCCCGCCACGAGCGCGCCCAGCAGCGCTCCGCCGAGACCACCGATCGCACGCTCCGGCAGCAGCAGCACGGCGGCGTCGGCGTTCGCGCCGTGCGGCAGTTCGGCCACGTACAGCCTGCCCAGCGCGCCGTAGACGGGCGGCAGCAGATAGAACGCGCCGATCAGCGCCAGGACGAAGACCGTGGTGCGGCGGGCGGCCCGGCCGTTGGGGCTGGTGTAGAAGCGGACGACGACATGCGGCAGGCCCATCGTGCCGAGGAAGGTCGCCACGATCAGTCCGTACGTCGCGTAGAGAGGATGGTCGGCGCGGTCCGCGACGGCGCTCGTCAGCCCGAGATCGACGCGCGGCCGGCCGTCGCCCTGCCAGGCCAGCAGCAGGAAGAGCGCCGGTACGAGCAGCGCGGTGAGCTTGAGCCAGTACTGGAACGCCTGGACGAAGGTGATGCTGCGCATTCCGCCCGCCGCGACCGCGACCACCACGACCAGCGCGACGAGCACTCCGCCGAACCAGTCCGGCGCGCCGGTCAGAATCCTCAAGGTCAGCCCGGCGCCCTGGAGTTGGGGCACCAGATAGAGCCAGCCCGCGCCGACCACGAACACACTCACCAGTCGGCGCACCGCGCGTGATTCGAGCCGCCCTTCGGCGAAGTCGGGCAGTGTGTAGGCGCCGGAGCGGCGCAGCGGCGCGGCCACGAAGACCAGCAGCACCAGATAGCCGGCGGTGTAGCCGACCGGATACCAGAGCATGTCGGGGCCGTGCAGCAGCACCAGGCCCGCGACACCGAGGAAGGAGGCGGCGGAGAGGTACTCGCCGCTGATCGCGGCGGCGTTGAGCCCGGGGCCCACGGTGCGGGAGGCGACATAGAAGTCGGAGGTGGTACGGGAGATCCGCAGCCCGAAGCCGCCGACAAGGACGGTGGCGAGGACGACGACGGTGACGGCCGTCACCGTATAGCTCTGGCTCACGGAACGGGCCGGCCCTTCACCAGCCGGGCGAAATCACGCTCGTTGCGCTCCGCGCGCCGTACGTACCACCAGGCGAGCAGTGTGAGCAGCGGATAGGCGGCGAAGCCGAGCACCACCCAGACCGCGGTCGCGTCCCGCAACGCGGCGAAGGCCAGCGGCAGTGTGCCGGCGACCAGCGCGAGCACGGCGAACGCGGAGAGCCCGGCCCGTAGTTGACTGCGCATCAGGGAGCGTACATAGGCGTCGCCGAGGGCGGTCTGCTCCTCGATCTCCGCCTGGGCGCGGTAGCGCGGCAGCGGCCGTACGCGCCGGGACTCGCCGGTGACGACCTCGCGCCGGGGCGCGGGCTGCCGGGACTCTCCCGTCATACGCGCTCCTCCCGTCGGGCCCGCGCCGGAACCGCCCTGTGCCGGAACCACCCTGTGTCCGGACCCGGCCCTGTGCCCGGGCCCGGCGCTGTGCCCGGGCCCGGCGCTGTGCCCGGGCCCGGAGTGTACGCAGCCGGGCGATCCCTGCGGAAGGGCCTGGTCAGCGCCCGCCCTGTCGCATCAGAAGATCGCGCAGGGCGCGGGCGTGGCGCCGGCTGACGGCCAGCTCCGCGTCCCCGACGCGTACGCTCATCGTGCCCGCGTCCAGGCGCAGTTCGTCGATCCGGGCCAGCGCGACCAGATGGCGGCGGTGGATCCGGACGAAGCCGCGGGCCCGCCAGCGCTCCTCCAGCGTGGTGAGTGGGATCCGTACGAGATGGCTGCCGCTGTCGGTGTGCAGCCGGGCGTAGTCGCCCTGGGCCTCCGCGTAGACGATGTCGTCCACGGCGACGAAGCGGATCACGCCGCCCAGTTCCACAGGTATCTGGTCGGCGGCGGGCGCCTGCGCCGGACCGCGCTCCCCCACCAGCTCGGCGACCCGGCGCACGGCCTCGGCGAGCCGCTCCCTGCGCACCGGTTTGAGCACATAGTCGACGGCCTTCAGGTCGAAGGCCTGGACGGCGAAGCCCTCGTGCGCGGTGACGAAGACGATCAGCGGCGGCTCGGCGAAGCCCGCCAGCAGCTTGGCGACATCGAGCCCGGTCAGCCCGGCCATATGGATGTCGAGGAAGACCACGTCGACGGCGGCGGAGCCGTCGGGCCCGGCGTCGAGCGCGGCACCGATCCGGCGCAGCGCCTCGGTGGCGCTCGTGGCGCCCTCGGCGCTGCGGATCCGCGGATCGGCCCTGAGCAGATAGAGAAGCTCTTCGAGCGCCGGTTCTTCGTCGTCCACGGCCAGTACGCGCAGCATGACGCCGGAGTGTAGGTCCTCGAACACACAATGGCTTCCCCGGCTTGAATGATTCGGCGCTCCGCTGCGTACCAGACACCATGCGGACCTTGGACCTCCATCGTGATGTCGGCGCCTACACGCTGGGCGTGCTCGACGCCGCGGACGCCTTCCGCTTCGAGGACCACCTGATGGAGTGTCCGCGGTGCGCCCTGCTGCTGGCCGACCTCGGCGGTGTGAAGGCGCAGCTCGACGAGTACGCGCGGCGGACGCCCGCCGAGGTGGCTCCGTTCGCCGCCGCGAGCCCGGAGCTGCTGGCCGGGCTGCTGGCCGAGGCCGCCGCCGGGCGGCGCGCCGGACGAGGACGGCGGCTCGCGCTGGTGGCCGCGGCGGCGGTGCTCGTCGTGGGCGGTCCGCTGGCCGTGCTGCGGATGGCTCCCGGGCCCGATCCGGGCGCCGCGCCTGCCGTACGGTGGACCGCGTCGGACCGGGCGACGGGCACGGCGGCCGTGGTCACGGCCGCGGAGACGGGCTGGGGCACGGATGTGGGCCTTGAGCTGGTGCGGCCGGGCGCCTCCGGTGTCTGCGCCCTGATCGCGGTGGGGACGGACGGTTCGCGGGAGACCGTGACGACCTGGGCAGCGCGGGCCGACGACGGGACGGCGCTGGTCACCCGGGGCGGAGCGGCGCTGCGTCCCGACGAGATCGACCACTTCGAGGTACGGAGCGCGGACGGCCGACGGCTGGTGACGATCGGCGGAGGGCATGACCGTACGGCACGTCCCGCCACCTGAGCGGGACCTGAGCGGACCGGCTTGCGAGGGCGGGCTTGCGCGGGCCGGCTTGAGCAGGTCTGAGCAGGTCGGCTTGCGCGGGCGGGACCTACTTGAGCAGCCGGGACAGTCTGCGGTCGGCGAGCGGTTTGCCGCCGGTCTGGCAGGTCGGGCAGTACTGGAGCGAGGAGTCGCTGAAGGAGACCTCCCGGATCGTGTCACCGCAGACCGGACAGGCCTCGCCGGTGCGGCCGTGCACCCGCAGTCCGCTCTTCTTCTCCGCCTTGAGCCGCCCGGCCGCCACTCCGCGCGAGCGCTCGATCGCCTCGCGCAAGGTGGAGCGCAGCGCTTCGTAGAGGAGGGTGATCTCGTCCTCGGAGAGATTCTTGACCGGTTTGAACGGGGACATCTTCGCGGCATGCAGGATCTCGTCGCTGTACGCGTTGCCGATGCCGGCGATCAGACGCTGGTCCCTCAGCGCGCCCTTGATCTGCCGCCGTTCACCGGCGAGCAGCCGGGCGAACGCGTCCCGGTCGAAGGAGTCGTCGAGCGGATCGGGCCCGAGCCGTTCGATACCGGGAACCTGGGCCGGATCACGGACGAGATGGACGGCGAGCCGTTTGGTGGTGCCCGCCTCGGTCAGATCGAAGCCGTCTCCTCCGGCCAGGACGACCCGCAGCGCGAGCGGGCCCTTCCCGGGCCTGGGCGGCTGCGGCGGGAACGAGTCCTTCCAGCGGAGCCAGCCCGCCCGGGCGAGATGGACGGCGAGATGGAGCTCCGTACCGCCGTCGGCACCGGCCGCGACGATGTCGAGATACTTGCCGTGGCGGGCGATGGCGGTGACGGTGGCACCGTCCAGGGCGGAGAGCGGCGGATCATAGGTCTTGAGGACATTGACCGTCAGGGGCAGGACACGGACGATCTCCCTGCCCACGAGATGGCCGTCGAGGAACTCGCGCAGCGCTTCGACTTCGGGTACTTCCGGCATGCGTCAAGGGTGCCGCAGTCCCCGTACGAGTGCCCGGTGAAGCGTGCGGCTCCGTACGAGCGGTCCGTACGGTCGGTTCCGTACGACCAGCAAGAAGGGTGCCCGCCATGGGCCCCGACCGTCGGAAGAAAGGCCTCCACGTGTCCGTGAGCGATCGGCGAGCAGCCGTTCAGCGCCGAGCAGCCGTTCAGTCGGCCCTGGTCCTGGACAGGACCTCGCCGCGGCCCCGCGCCGCCGTTCTGGTGCTGCACGGCGGACGCTCCAAGGGCGAGCGGCCACCGGGCCGGGTGAACGCGCCGGGCGTACGGATGTGGCCCTTCACCTGGGCGGTGCTTCGGGCCACCGACGGATACGACGTGGTGGTGGGCCGGGTGCGCTACCGGTACCAGGGATGGAACGGCGGGCGGGCCGACGCGGCCCGTGACGCGCGCCGGGCGCTGGACGAGCTGGAGCAGCTCGCGGGCCCGGTCCCGGTGGTGCTCGTCGGGCACTCGATGGGAGGCCGTGCCGCCCTGGCCGTCGCGGGACACGAACGGGTCAGCGGAGTGGTGGGACTCGCGCCCTGGTGCCCGCGCGGCGAGCCGGTGGAGCAGCTCGCGGGCCGTCGCGCGGTGCTGCTGCACGGCGAGCGTGACCGGGTGACGGATCCGCGCGAGAGCGTCGAGCTGGCGGCCCGCGCCCGGGAGGCGGGCGCGGAGGCCTGTGCCGTGCTGCTGCCGGGCGGCGATCACGCGATGCTGCGCCGGGCGGGCACCTGGCACCGGCTGACCACCGGCTCGGTCACCGCGCTGCTGGGCATGGATCCGTATCCCGCGGCGGTACGGCGGGCACTGCACCCGGGCTGACCGGGAACGGCCGGGCGCGGCGAGTCCGCCAGGCCCCGGCCGGGCGCGGCGGGCGCGTCCCCGGAAATGCGTCCTGGGAACGCGCCCGGTTCACAGTCCGTAGACGCGCCGTGCGGTGGTCCCGAAGACCTCGTCGCGCTCGTCCTCGCTCAGCCCGTCGGTCACCACCCGGGCCGCGTCGAACACCTCGCCATAGGTGCCGGCCAGCCGGCACACGGGCCAGTCGGAGCCGAACATCAGCCGGCCGGGACCGAACGCGTCGAGGACGGTGTCCGCGTACGGGCGCAGTCCGTTGGCCGTCCAGGAGTCCCAGTCGGCCTCGGTGACCATGCCGGAGAGTTTGCAGACGGTGTTGGGACGGGCGGCCAGCGCCTTGATGTGCCCGGCCCAGGGATCGAGCGCGCCGGCCGCGATCGGCGGTTTGCCGAGATGGTCGAGGACGAAGGTGAGCTGCGGCAGCGACTCGGCCGCCTCCGCCGCGGCGGGCAACTGCTCCGGAAGGACGACCAGGTCGTACACGAGACCGGCGTCGGCGACGGCGGCCAGTCCGCGCAGTACGTCAGGACGCAGCAGCCACCTCGGGTCGGGCTCGCCCTGCACCTGGTGACGTATCCCCACGAGCCGGTCGCCGCCGGGCAGTTCACGCAGCGCGGCGAGCGTGTCGGCGATCCCTGGCGCGGTGAGATCGGTCCAGCCGACGACGCCCGCGACCAGGTCGCTGCCATGGGCGGCGGCCAGGAATTCGGGCGTCTCCTCCGGGACACAGACGGTCTGGACGAGAACGGTGGCCGTCACGTCCACGGCGCGCGCCTCCGGCGCCAGATCGTCAAGGCCGAAGTTCCGGCGGATCGGCGCCAGCGCGGGACCGGTGATCCAGTCCTGGTCGCGTACAGACAGATCCCAGATGTGATGGTGGGCGTCGACGGCGTTCTGCGGTGTCAGCGGTGGCAGCGATATCACCGGGTTGTCAGAGCTCCCAGACGACGGGCAGTCCGGCGTCGGCGTCGGCCGCGGAGTAGTCGTGCCTGACATCGAGCAGCTCGGCCATCCTGGCCTGCCAGGCCACATTGACCGGCAGCTGGTCCAGTTCGGCCAGCAGACGCGGATAGTCCTCGCACTCCAGCAGATGGAAGAGATCGGTGCCGCTGCGCCAGATCGTCCAGGAGGTGGCACCGGCGGCGCGGATCGCGGCGGTGAGTTCGGCGGGCACCTCGCGGTGCGCGGCCTCGTACCGCTCGATCCGGTCCGCGCGGACCGTGGTGTGCAGGGCGACTCTCATGACAGCGCTCCGTCCTCGGCAGGCCGGGCCCCGGCCGGCGGCTCCTCGGTCAGCAGGCCCTCGGTCAGCAGTCCTTCGGCGCGCAGCTCGGCCCAGAGGTCGTCGGGGACGGTAAGGGCCGCCAGTTCGGCCGCGTCGCGTACCTCCGCCGCCGACCGGGTGCCGACGAGCACGCTGGCGACGGCCGGATGGCGCAGCGGATAGTGCAGGGCCGCGGCGCGCAGCGGGATTCCGTACCGTCCGGTCACGGCGTCCATCCGCAGGGCCCGCTCCAGCAGGGCGGGCGGCGCCGCGGTGTAGTCGTAGGTCGCGCCCGGGCGCGGATCGGCGAGCAGCCCGGAGTTGAAGACTCCGCCGACGACGACGCTCCTGCCGCGCGCGGCGGCCTCGGGCAGCAGTTCGGTGAGCGCCGACTGGTCGAGCAGGGTGAAACGGCCCGCGCACAGGACGACATCGGCGTCGGTGTCACGGAGGAAGCGGGTGAGCATCGCCGTCTGGTTCATCCCGGCGCCGATGGCACCGACGACGCCTTCGGCGCGCAGCCGCTCCAGCGCCGGATACGCCTGGTGGAAGGCCTCCTCGGCGTGGTCGTCGGGATCGTGCAGATAGACGATGTCGAGCAGGTCGAGATCCAGCCGCTCCAGGCTGGCCTCGATACTGCGGAGCACTCCGTCGGCGCTGAAGTCCCAGACGCGGCGGTGGGTGGCCGGTACGGCGAAGCCATGGGACAGGTCGTCACCGACCGGGCCGTCCCCGGGTACGGGTTCGAGCAGCCGGCCCACTTTGGTGGAGATGGCGTATTCGTCGCGCGGCCGGTCGCGCAGCGCCTCGCCGAGCCGCCGCTCGGAGAGCCCGAGTCCGTAGTGCGGCGCCGTGTCGAAGTACCGTATGCCCGCGTCCCAGGCCGCGTCGACCGCCGCCCTGGCCCGCTCGGGTTCGACCGGAGTGTAGAGATTGCCGATCCCGGCCGCCCCGAAGGACAGTCCGGTCACCCGGACCGCACCGCGTCCGAGCGTGGTGTGCCGCATACCGCCGCCGCCTCCCCATGTGCCGACGCCCGCGTCCCGTCGTCGATCACGACGAATATTCATCGGATGACTCAGTGCCGTCAACACCTCTGAAGCAGCTTTCTGGGCTTCTTCGCGATTGAACTGTCCGATCTATCGACCGGAGTGCGGTAGTGGTTCGATGGTGTCAGCCGACGGATGATCAGCGGTGTCATGAGTACCACGACCAGCAGTCGCAGGCTCTGCACCGTCGAGACCAGGGCGACGTCTCCATGCGAGGTGACCGCCGCGGCGAGGACCGCGTTGATCCCTCCGGGAGTGGTGGCGAGATAGGCGTCGATGACCGGTGTGCCCGTCACCTTGGCGAAGATCCACGCCAGACCGGCGCAGCCGAGGCATACGGCAACCATCCCGGCCAGGATCGACGGCAGCAACCGCCGTACACGCCGTACCGCCTCGCCGGTGAAGCGCACGCCGACGTCCATGCCCACGAGGACGAAGACGATGTCCTGAAGGACTCCGGCGGGAGCGAAGGGCGGTATGACACCGCTCATGGTCGCGACGAGGGCCGCGAGCATCGGCCCGATCAGCGCGGGCGTGGGAAGACGCAGCCGACGGCCTGCCCGGACTCCGATCACCGATACGGCGGCGAGTGTCAGCAGACCGGTCGCCTGGTCCGGCCCCGCGACAAGAGGGAACAGGCCCGGGCCCGCCCAGTGTCCCGGTCCGCCGCCCGGCGGACCGGCCGCCGAGGCCGCGGACATCCAGTGGGCGGCCAGCGGCGCGGTGGTCGCGACGAGCCCCACGCGCAGGTACTGGATGAAGGCGACGAGTCTCGCGTCGGCGTTGAGTTCGTCGGCACTGGCCACGCTCGCGGCCGAGCCGCCCGGCATCATGCCGAGGACCGCGCTGGGCCGGCTGATCCGCCGTCCGCGCGCGAGAAACCACGCCACCGCCACACTCAGCGCGATCGTGGCGGCGGTGACCGCCGTCAGCGGCAGCGCGGCCGGCGCCGCCGACATCAGGGCGGAGGGCGTCAGATGGCTGCCCATGAGCGCGCCGACCAGCGCCTGGGACGACCGGTTCACGGGCCCGGGAAGCCGGTCCCGTACTCCGCCCGACAGCGCGAGCACGACACCCACCAGCACAGAGGCGAGGAGATAGGGAGAGGGAACACCCAGAGCCGAGGCGACGAGACCGGCCGCGTAGCCGCCCGCGATGATCAGTGCCCAGCGCCCGGCGGGCTTCGGCGCGGAGCCGTGCGAGGGGCTGTGCGGGTGGCCGTGCGAGGCTCCCCGAGTACTCGTGTGCTCCCGCTGCCGCACGGACGTCGGAGCCACCATGCCGCCTTCCCTCGGTGAGTGATACGTCCCGTGGGCCGGACCCGACAGGGCCTGGACGCCTCACGGGACATCAGCGGCCCACTGTGCGTGGTCCGGCCTGTGCGGGTGCTGAGAGCGGCTGAGCGAACGCTGGGACCACCCTGAGAGCACGCTGAGAGCGAGCGGCTGACCAGGAGGAAGGCACCTAGACTCAAAAACGGGATCGGCTCCACGGCTGAGACCTGATCGGCGCACGAGGAGAGTCCGGTGCGAGTACTGGTGGTCGAGGACGAACCGCATATCGCCGCCGCGGTCGGGCGAGGGCTGCGCGCCGAGGGCTTCGGCGTGGACATGGCCGGGGACGGCGAGCGGGGACTGCTCCTCGCGCGGCGCAACGAGTACGCCGTGATCGTGCTGGACCTCATGCTGCCCAGGCGCAACGGCTACGACGTCTGCCGCGCGCTGCGTGCCGCCGACGTCATGACGCCGGTGCTCATCCTGACGGCCAAGGACGGCGAGTACGACGAGGCCGATGCGCTCGACCTGGGCGCCGACGACTATCTGACCAAGCCCTTCTCATTCGTCGTACTGCTGGCCCGGGTCCGCGCGCTGCTGCGCCGCAGCGCTCCGCAGCGGCCGGCCGTACTGACCGCCGGTGATCTGTGGCTCGATCCGGGAGCCCATCGCTGCGGCCGGGGTGAGAGTCTCCTCGGACTCACTCCGCGCGAGTTCGCCCTGCTGGAGTTCCTGCTGGGCCGCCCCGACACCGTCGTGAGCAAGACCGAACTCCTCACCCAGGTCTGGGACGCCTGGTACGAGGGCGATCCGAACATCGTCGAGGTCTACGTCGGCTATCTGCGACGCAAGATCGACGCTCCCTTCGGCCGCGCCGCCATCGAGACCGTGCGCGGCGTCGGATACCGGCTGGACGGAAGGGGAGGCTGAATGCCTCCGCATCGCGCCCGTGTCCGTGCGCTTCTCGCCCGATGGCCCCGGCCGGCCGGAAGGCTGACCCTGCGCTCCCGGGTGACTCTGTGGGCCACCTCGATCGTCGCCGTGGCGATGATCCTGGCCGGTCTCGGTCTGCTGCTCGGTCTGCGGAACGCCATGTGGCACGATCTGGACGACACGGTCGGCCGCCGTGTCTCCGACGTCTCCTCCCTCGTCGCCCATGGCCAACTGCGCGCGCTCATCCCTTCGAACGGCGAGGACGCCGACATCGTCCAGGTGCTCGACGCCTCCGGGCGCGTGCTGGCCAGCTCCGAATCCGAGGTCCGGCCCGGCAGCCGCAGCGCCTTCCCGCACCCGCTGCCTCCGGCCCTCGTCGATGGCCGTCCCATGACACTGCACAACCTGCGCATCGGCGACGGAGGCGACTTCCGCGTCCGCGCCCGGCCGGTCCATGTCGACGGACGTCCCGCCACGATCGTCGTGGCCGTGTCCCTGGCCCAGGCGGAGCGCACCCTCGCCAGCCTGGTCACCGCGCTCGCCATCGGCATTCCGGCACTGACGGCCCTGGTCGCCTGGACGATCTCGCTCACGACCGGACGTACTCTGCGGCCCGTCGAGACACTGCGCCGCCAGGCCACCCACATCAGCGCGACCGATCTGCACCGCCGGCTGGACCTGCCCGCCTCCCGGGACGAGGTCCACGCCCTGGCCGTCACCCTCAACGACATGCTCGCCAGGCTCGACTCGGCCTCCGCCGCGCAGGGCCGCTTCGTCGCCGACGCCGCCCATGAACTGCGCAGTCCCCTCACCGCGATCCGCGCCCAGCTGGAGGTCCTGGCCGAGTATCCCGATCCGGAGCGCGACCCGTCGGTGGCCGCCGCGCTGCTGGAGGACACCGAGCGGCTGCACGGTCTCGTCGAGGACCTGCTGGCCCTGGCCCGCAGCGAGGATCCCGCGCGGCAGAGCCAGCGCGCGACGGTCGATCTCGATGAAGTGGTCCTCGCCGAGGTCCGTCGGCAGCGTGGTCTGACCGCGACCGGTATCGACGCCCGCAGGGTCTCGGCCGGACGCGTCCGGGGAGACGCGGGGGCGCTGCGCCGTGTCGTACGCAACCTTCTCGACAACGCCCGCCGCCACGCCGCTCACCAGGTACGGGTCGCTCTCACCGAGCGCGACGGCACGGTCGAGCTCACGGTGAGCGACGACGGCGCGGGTATCCCGCCCGCCGACCGCGCCCGTGTCTTCGAACGCTTCACCCGCCTCGATGAGGCCCGCTCGCGTGAGGCGGGCGGCTCGGGCCTCGGTCTGGCGATCGTCGGCAAGATCGTCACCAGCCACGGCGGTTCCGTCCATGCCGACGAGGATCCGTCACCCGACGACGGCGGCCTCGGCGGCGCCCGGCTGGTGATCCGCCTCCCCTCCGCGGAGGCCTAGAAGAACCGGGCCCCGAGCGGGCCGGGGCTACAGGGTGGCGCGGAGGAGTTCGTCCAGTTCATCGGTCATCCCGCGCGCCAGCCGGTCCAGGTCCGGTACGGCCTTGCCGTCGGCGACCAGTCCCACATGGACCCGGCCGCCGTACGTGGTCAGCGCCACCGCCAGGGACTGTCCGCGTGTCAGCGGCGCCATCGGGTAGACCTCGCGCAGCGGGCAGCCGCCGAGCGAGAGCGTCGAGCGCGGCAGCGGCACGCTGGTCACCAGGATGTCGAAGAGCATTCTGGCCGCGCTGCCCGCCAGCGGCGCCGCCAGCCGGTGCGCCAGCGGCGGCAGTTGGTCCGCGAGTACGGCGACCGCGCCGGCGCCGCGTGAGGGACCGTCGCACTTGTTGCGGTGCATCCCACGGCGGACGAGAGCCAGCCGGACGCGGGGATCGGCCTCGGCGACCGGGAGGGCGAGGAGATACGCCGAGAGCTTGTTGCCGGATCCGGGCGGACTGCCTGGACGGCGCCGGGAGACCGGTACGAGGGCACGCGGCGGCGCGGCGGGCAGCCGTTCGTCCCGCTCCAGCATCCAGCGGCGCAGCGCTCCGGCGACCGTCGCGAGCAGCACATCGTTGGCCGTGCCGCCCGCCACTCTGCGGATCCGCTGGACGTCCTCCAGATCGAGCACGGCGGTGGCGAGTCTGCGCGTACCGCTGGATCCGGCGGTCAGCGCGGGCATGCCGCGCGGGTCGAGCCGGCTGGCCCGTACGACCGAGGCGCCGATACCGACCGCCCGGCCCAGCTCCTCGATCCGGCCTCGGGCCAGCCCGGCCACCTGCCAGGGCCCTGGCAGCCAGGACCTCGGCGGCACCGGTCTGGCCCGGCGGACGCCGGCCGCCCGCTCGTCGGCGATCTGGTCGAAGATGCCCGCGCCGATGGCCACGGCGCGCATCCCGTCGGCGAGGGCGTGGTGCAGTTTCACCAGGACGGCGAAGGGCTCGCCACCCGCTCCCGCCGACTTTCCCGCCCGCGCCCCCGTCCCCGTCCGCGCTCCGGCTCGCGTTCCGACCCGTGCTCCCGTCCGCGTTCCCGCCCGTTCCACGACAGGCCGCCTCGGCGTGAGGACATACATCTCCCAGGGCGGGATGCCGCGTTCCAGCGGACGCTCCATCAGCTCGCCCGCCAGCCGCGCGGCCTGCGCCGCGAACTCTCCCTCGGGCAGGATCAGCCGCCGTACATGCCGCCGTACGTCGAAGTCCTTGTCGGCCGCCCAGGCGGCGCCGCCGACCGGGAGCCAGACGTCCCGTACCCGCATCCGCAGCCGGGGAATGGCGGCGGCGCGCGCGGCGAGCAGCTCCAGCAGTCCCGCGCCGCCCGCCGTCCCGGGCGCGGCGGTGAAGACGGCGAGCGCGCCGAGATGCATGGGATGGTCGGCGGATTCGAGATGCCAGAAAGCCAGATCGAGAGGTGCCAGCAGCTCGGTGGTCAAGGGAGCCCCAGACGGTAGAGGGAGGAGAAAACCAATCGCGAATGGTCGATTACGGTCAAGTATGGTCACTTCACCTGAAGTCAACGACCTGTGCCCAACGGTGTGACGGCCGTTCAGGGTGATGGCCGGTCCGGGACGACGAATTCGCACCAGACGCATTTGCCGCTGCCGCGGGACTCCACGCCCCATGCGTCGGAGAGCTGGTCCACCAGCAGCAGCCCGCGGCCCGAGACGCTCGACTCACCGGCGTCGCGACGGTGCGGCAGGACGCTGGAGCAGTCCTCCACCTCGGCCCTGAGCCGTCGCTCCGCGCCGGACAGCACGCGTACGGTCACGACCGCGCCGTTGTCCGTGTGCATCAGCGCGTTGGTGATCAGCTCGTCCGCCGCCAGCTCGATCTCGTCCGCGCGTTCCCTGGCGCCCCAGGCGCCGACCGCCGCCCGGATCATGTGCCGGGCGGTGCGCAGGCCCTCCGGGTCGCCACGGGAGACCTGCTGCTGAAGCCGGCCGCCGGGGATCGGGGCGTGTGCGCCGCCGCGCCGCAGCAGCAGTACGGCGACATCGTCGTCACCGTTGCGCTCGTCCATGACCGCGCACAGCCGGTCGGCCAGTATCTGGAGGTCGCGCGGTCCGTCCCGGACCAGCGCGGTCAGCAGCTGTATCCCGTCGTCCAGATCCGCGCCGGGCAGCTCCACCAGACCGTCGGTGTAGAGCATCAGCGTCTGGCCCGGATCGAGTTCGACGGTCTCGACCGGATAGTCGAGCCGTCCGAAGAACGCCGAGAGCCCGAGCGGCAGCCCGCCCGGCACCGGCAGCCTCCGGCAGTGGCCGTCGGTGTCCCGGATCAGCGGATCGACATGACCGGCCCGTACGAGCTGGACCACGCCCGTCGACAGATCGGCCTCCGCGTAGGTGCAGGTCGCGAAGCGGTCGGTGTCCAGTTCATGGAGGAAGACCGAGGCGCGCGCCATCACGGTGGCCGGTGCGTGTCCTTCGGCCGCGTAGGCGCGCAGGACGATACGGAGCTGGCCCATCACGGCGGCGGCATGGGTGTCATGGCCCTGCACGTCCCCGATCACCGCCCCGACCCGGCCGCCGGGCAGCGGGATGACGTCGTACCAGTCGCCTCCGATGTCCCTGCCGAACCGGGCCGAGCGGTAGCGGACCGCGATCTCGGCGCCGGGCACGGCCGGGATCCGGCGTGGCAGCATCGCCTGCTGGAGTCCCTCCGCCAGATCGTGCTCCTGCTCGAAGAGGACGGCGCGCTGGAGGCCCTGGGCGATGCTGCTGCCGAGGGCGACCAGCAGATTGCGGTCCTCGGCGGTGAATCCGTCCTTGTCGCGGTAGAGCAGCCCGAGCGCTCCGATCGGCCGGGCCTGCGCGATCAGCGGCAGATAGGCGGCGGCGTTGATACCGAGCTCGCTGATCCTCGGCCAGAGCAGCGGATAGGAGATGGCGAACTCCTTGGCGGACTCGATGAAGCGCGGCGCCAGCGTCCGCACCACCTCGCTCATCGGATATCCCTCGTCGATCCGCGTCACGCGCGTGCCCGGCACATACGAGCCCTCGGGCCCTTCGGCGACGAGATGGATACGCCCGGACTCCAGCAGGCCCATCACCAGACTGGTGGCGCCGAGATGCTCCAGACCGCCGGACTCCTTGAGTACGTCGATGACGTCCTGCACGGTCCTGGCGTGGGCGAGCGCGGCGGCGGTGCCCTCGACAACACTGGTCTGCACCCGGCGCACCGCGGCCAGTTCGAGCCGCGCGGTGGAGTCGGCCAGCTCCTGGACGGCGTCGCGGATGATCCCGATGACGCGCGTGGCCCGGCCGTCGGTGTCCCGGCGGATGCTGCCCTGGGTATGGGTCCAGCGCAGCGTTCCGTCCCGCAGCCGGACCTGGAAGTACGCGCCGTATCCGGTGCTGCCGTCGGTGAGCGCCCGCGACACCACCGTGTCCAGCCGGATGCCCTCCTCGCGCGGGACCCGGGGCGCCAGGCTCTGCGGCCGGCCGTCGTACTCGTCGGGCCGGGTGCCGAGCACATCGAGGGCGGTCGCGTCCAGATACAGCAGTCCGCTGTCGAGGTCCCAGTCGAAGGTGCCCATCCCGTTGAGGGAGAGGCTGATGTCCGGCCGGGCGGGCCAGTCGTCGGGGAGCGACAGCAGCCCCGCTGCCCGTTCAGCCATGGAGACACTCTGTCATCATTTGTCGGATTCTTCGACTGGTCCGGTCGGATGCGGAACGTCCCCTCACGCGTCCCCTCACCTCGGTCCCGAGACGCACGTCAGCCCTGGAACGACACGGGACCGATCAGCAGGCCCTCCATCTGCTGTTCGTCGGCGTCCGCCCCGGAGCCGCCGTCGGGCCGGAGATCGGGCTGGGCGTCCGGCTGCGACCTGGGCGCGAGCGGCTCGCTCTCCTGTCCGGTCGTCCCGCCGGGCGCCCGCGGCGGAGCCGGCGCCTCCGGAGCCGGAGCCTGCCGAGGGCCTCCGGGGATACCCGAGGACGACGGCTGCTCCGGCGTCCTGACGACATTCGGATCGGTGATGTCGGCGTCCGGGCCGTACGCCGGAGTGGTTCCGGGACGACCGTCGGCCTCGCCATGGGTACCGGTCAGCCGCTCGATCCAGTCGTTGTTCACCGTGTCGACAAGGATCAGGCTGCTGAGCGGCTGGGCGGTGCGGTCGATGACGACGACGCGCTCGGGCCGGTATCCGCGCCATGGACTCCCGCGATGGGTCATGGAGCCCTGGGCGACGACCGGCGGACGCAGCGGGCTGCCGCCGGTGCAGCGCACTCTCGGCAGTCCATGACCGTCCACCAGGACGGCGGTGCCCGCCTGGAGTACGGACTGGAACTCGGCGGCGGCCCCGTCCCGGAAGCCGTGGTTCGTCATCCGGATGTCGGCACGCAGGAAGACCGGAGTGAGACCGCGCAGGAACTCCGGCACCGACTCCTGGCCGACCCGCGCGCCCTGGGCAAAGGCCCCGGCCTTGGCCTCGTCCTCGGTGAGCAACTGGACCTGACGCTCCACATCACAACTGGAAGCGGCCTGGACACCGCCGTAGAGACCGGGCGTGGAGCCGGGCAGAGCGCGCGCCGTCCGTCCGTTGCCGCTCTCGTCGTACGATTCGTCCTCCTCCGCAGAGGTCCCGGCCTTGGCGGCGCCCTTGGGCGGTTCCAGGGCGGTCGACGGAGTGAACGGATCCGGGCCCTGGTCGGCGGCCCGCTGGAAGTAGAGCTCGTTGATCTGAGGGCCCGACGTGTTCTCGCCGCCGTCCCCGCCGCAGCCTGCTGTGATCAGAATGCCCGCGGTCAGCGCGGCAAGCGTGGCATGCCGACGACGGTTGGGTGAGCGCACCGTGATCTCCCGCCTTTTCCTCCATGGATGTCCTCCTTATGTCTGCCGGACGGTCGGCGCCCTCGCAAGCGGGAACGAGGCGGACGGGCCCGGGACTTGAACACGTTCAGGTGACGGCATAAAGTGATCGCGCAACTTGAACACGTTCAAGTCCGGGGGGTGGTACAGGATGTCCGTGCTGGTCAGCCGGATCGCGGTGGGCAGCACACCGTCGGTCGCGCCGCGCGAACCGCGTCCCGCCGAGTCGTCGTACACCGCCCTCACACCGGGTACGCCTGGACTACGCCGCCGGTGGCGTCGGCACTCCCTCGGTTCGGCACATCCTCGGCACGTCCTCGGTAAGGAGACCGCCGTATGAAGCCCGCCCAGCCGCGTCCCGCGCCGGACAGCAGTGCCTTCGGCGTATTCAGCTACCGCGAGGTGGGCGCGACCCGGCTCGGCCCGCTTCCCGAGGGCTATCACCATCTCCATCACCGCGTCAGGATCGGCCGCGGCCGTACGGTCTTCGAGGCGGCCGGAGCCGCGGTCACCACCTGGCGGCTGCACCGCTCGGCAGGCGCGCGGATCCTGGCCGGATCGCCCTGGGCGGAGCCCGGCACCGATGTGGAGGTCTCCGTCGGTCCAGGGTCTCTCGTTTGGGTCTTGCTGGGCTCGCGTGCCCTGGCACCGCGCCTCGCCGCGTTGTCGTCACTCAACGACGCTCCGCGTCGCCTCCCTCCTCCGCCTTGCGATCCACGGCACCAACGCCGACATCAGCCGCTCCCGCAGCGGGCGCTCCCTGATCCAGCCAGACCCAAACGAAAGACCCTGGGCCCGCTGCGGCTGAGCGCGCCGTGCCAGGTGGTGTGGACGGCGTACGAGAGGGACCGCACCGGCTTCGCGTACGGGACACTGCCCGGCCATCCGGAGTGCGGCGAGGAGTCGTTCATGGTCGAGCTGCGCGAGGACGGCTCGGTGTGGTTCACGGTCATGGCGTTCAGCCGTCCCGCCCGCTGGTACTCACGGCTCGCGGGACCGCTGGTGCCGGTGCTCCAGCTCGGGTATGCCAAGTGGCTGGGCCGTACGCTGCGCCGGATCACGGCCGGAGGCTGAGGGCGGAGAGATCTCCGTCGTACGAAAACCTCCGCCGTAAGGCCGTAAGAAAGACGTCCCGCACCCCGGAGATCCCGGGGCACGGGACGGACGGCGTCCGGTTCAATCGATACCGGGCAGGATGTGCGGCTCGGCCAGGTCGTCCTCGTAGCCGGCGAGCCTGATGGGAGCCGATCTGGCCCACACCTCCAGGTTGCCGATCTTCTCGGGGCCTGGCTTGGGCTTGTCGGCCTTCGCCGGTCTTTCTTCCTGCTTGGTCGGCTTTCGTGTCACCGCGCGCTCCTCTGCGTCGTGCAACTCTGGGACAGGGGCAGTTCCGTCGCGGTGGCGCCGTTTCAGAGACGGGACCGCGGCCTTGGTAGTGGGCCTGTCCCAGCGGCGGCCGTGGAGATGGTGTATCCCGTGCGTGGCCGCCCGTACCTCCCAGAGTAACCAGATGAGCAGCTCGGCGCTCTCCCGGGTTCACGTTCTGGTGATGTTCCGGTCGAACGGCGCACTACCAGTTGGCAGGTGCGTAGTCCTTCAGGAAGCAGCCGTAGAGGTCCTCGCCGCCCTCGCCGCGCACGATCGGGTCGTACACCCGGGCCGCACCGTCGATCAGATCGAGCGGAGCGTGGAAGCCCTCGTCGGCGAGACGCATCTTGTCCGGGTGCGGGCGCTCGTCGGTGATCCAGCCGGTGTCGACGGCGGTCATCAGGATGCCGTCGGACTCGAACATCTCCTGGGCGCTGGTGCGCGTGAGCATGTTCAGCGCGGCCTTGGCCATATTGGTGTGCGGATGGCCCGCGCCCTTGTAGCCGCGGCTGAAGACGCCCTCCATGGCGGAGACGTTCACCACATAGGTGCGCTTGGCCTCGGCGGCGGCCATCGCCGGACGGAGCCTGCTGATGAGGATGAACGGCGCGGTGGAGTTGCAGAGCTGCACTTCGAGCAGCTCGACCGGATCGACCTCGGAGACCGTCTGCACCCAGCTGTTGGTGTCGTGCAGGTCGGGTACGAGCCCGCCCGCGTCGATCGCCGTGCCCGCCTCGATCCTGGCGAGCGAGGCGGAGCCGCCGACCAGGGCGAGCGAGGTGATGTCGGAGGCGCTCAGGGCCTCGGCGCCGGCGGCGGGCAGCACGGCCTGGGCGCCGCTGCCGAACGCGCCGATCACCTGGGAGGCCGGGAGCTCCCCGGCGGGCAGCGGCGCGGACTCGGCGGCGAGGAGCTCGCTGTACGCCTGCGGGGAGCGGCGTACCGTCTGCGCGGCGTTGTTGATCAGGATGTCCAGCGGGCCCTCGGCGGCGACGGAGTCGGTGAGGGCGACGACCTGCGCCGGATCCCGCAGATCGATCCCGACGATCTTGAGCCGGTGGATCCAGTCGTCGCTGTCGGGCATCGCCTTGAAGCGGCGGACGGCGTCTCCGGGAAAGCGGGTGGTGATGGTGGTGTGGGCGCCGTCGCGCAGCAGCCGCAGCGCGATATACATCCCGATCTTGGCCCGGCCGCCGGTGAGCAGCGCGCGCCTGCCGGTGAGATCCGTACGGGCCTCGCGGCGGGTGCGGTTCTCGGTGGCGCAGGCCGGGCAGAGCTGGTGGTAGAAGGCGTCGACCTCGGTGTAGCGGGTCTTGCAGATGTAGCAGGAGCGCGGGCGCTGAAGTATGCCCGCGATCTCCCCGGTGACCGAGGAGGAGGGCAGCAGGCCCTGTGTCTCGTCGTCGATGCGCTCGGCCGAGCCGGTGGCGGTGGCCTCGGTGACGGCCTTGTCATGGGCGGTCTTGGCGGCCCGGCGCTCCTGGCGGCGGCGCTGCTTCACGGTCCGGTAGATACCGGCGGTGGCACGCCGGACCGCGATCGAGTCGGGATGGTCGACATCCAGCGAGTCGAGTTCGTCCAGCACGCTCAGACAGACGGCCATCCGCTCCGGATCGATACCGGGGCCGTACTCCTGGCTCCCGCCCTGTGCCGCCTGCGCCGGGATCCCGTCGTGGACGGGGCTCTCGCCGTACGCGGGGCCGTCCTCTGTCACCGTCATCGCCGCTGCCGTTCCTCGATCACTCGTGCCGCTCGTACCACTCGTACGCCGGAGTCCCACATGGTGGCATTTACCGACCTTGCGGACATCCCCGCAGGTCAGGAGCATACCGATGGCGTGGGAGTCAACAAAATCCCGCGGTGCCCCTACTCCGGGACGTCCGGGACGCGTACGGCGCGGAAGGTCGTCTCCTTGCGGAGCCGGAAGCCCAGAGACTCGTAGAGCCTGATGGCGCCCGTATTGGAGGCGGCGGCGTGCAGGAACGGCGTCTCGCCACGGGCGCGGATCTCATACGAGACGGCCACGACGAGCCGGGCCGCGAGGCCCTGGCCGCGGAACTCCGGTGCGGTGCAGACCGCGCTGATCTCGGACCAGCCCGTCGGACGCATCCGCTCACCGGCCATCGCCACGAGCGTGCCCTCGCGGCGGATGCCCAGATAGGTGCCCATCTCGACGGTGCGCGGCAGAAAGGGACCCGGCTGGGTGCGTTCGACCAGGTCGAGCATCTCCGGCACATCGGCGGGACCGAGGCGTACGGCCTCCTCGTCCGGCGCGGCGGCCACTCCGGCGTCCACGAGCTGCACTCCGCCGGCATGGAAGGTGATCTCCCAGCCGTCGGGCACGGAGCCGTCGAAGCCGACGAGCCCGAGGGATCCGCCCGGTCCCGCGAGGACGGCGGCATCGGCCCAGTCCCGCTCGTCGGGATCCTCGGGCAGGGCCACCCAGAGCGACACCTCGGACGGATAGCGCAGCAGTCGGCCGCGGCGCTCGGCGAAGTGCGCGTGCGGTCCGGTGAGCGCGGAGCGTACGGGCTCGTCCAGCGGATGCCGCCGAGGCTGCGGGCCGGCGGGTTCGAGGTCCGAGGAGCGGAGATCCGACGTACGGAGATCCGGCATACGTGTGTCTGCGGGCCGGGAATCCGGCGTACGTGCGTCTGCGGGCCTGGGATCCTGCGTGCGCGGCTCGGCCGGGCGCGATATGGACGGTCGGGTGCTCATGCGCCGACCTCGATCACGATCTTGCCCTGGACATGTCCGTCCTCGACCGCGCGCAGCGCCTCGGCCGCGCGCTCCAGCGGGAAGGTCCGTGTCACATACGGCCGCAGCGTCCCGCTCACCACGAGCTCGGCGACCGCGTCGAGGACGGCGGCGGTACGGGCCCGTACGACGGCCGCTCCGCCCAGCTCCGGCACCGTGCCCTTGTCGCCCGCGCTGATCAGTCGTCCCTCGGGATCGGCGAGCACTTCGGCCGCCTCGCGCAGGGCCGGGCCGCCGACCAGGTCCAGGACGGCGTCGACACCGTCGGGCGCCACGGCCTTCACACGCTCGGTGAGACCGGGCCCGGGAAGCACATGGACGGCGCCCAGCGACTCGACGAACTCCTTCTTGCCCGCGCTCGCCGTACCGAGGACCCGGATACCGAGACCGCGCGCGATCTGCACGGCGGCCACGCCCACTCCGCCGCCCGCGCCGGTGATCAGCAGAGTGGCACCGGGCTCCAGAGCGAGCTGGTGCAGGGCGTCGTACGCGGTCGCCGCCGCGACCGGCAGTGTGGCCGCGTCCGTGAACGGGAGCGCGTCGGGCTTGTGCGCGGTGATCCCGACCGGGAGCAGGGTGTACTCCGCGTAACCACCGGTGAGAGTGGAGCCGAAGACCGCGTCCCCGACGGCGAAGCCCTCCACTCCCGCGCCGATCTCCCTGACCACGCCCGCCGCCTCGCTGCCGAGGACGGCAGGCAGCTCGGCCGGTGCGGAGCCGGGCCGGCGGTAGCCGTTGCGCAACTTCCAGTCCACCGGATTGACGCCCGCCGCGCGTACGGCCACCAGAAGCTGTCCGGGGCCCGGGCTGGGCACGGGCAGCTCGGCGAAGGCCTCCGCCTCCGGGCCGCCGTGTTCGGTGAAGACATACGCCTTGGAGATGGCCTGGGGCATGGGACTGGGCTCCTCGTTCCGACCGATCACACCGGGCCGCCGCCCGGGACAACAGAATGTCCAAGGCGGTCGGCCCGATCACTATTCCCGATTCCCGTGGCGGCCGGCCACGGTCGAACGGCCCCGGTCCGCCCGACGCGCGGGCGGGCCGGGGCCGTCGGCCGGATCAGGCATCAGGCATCAGGCATCAGGCATCAGGCATCAGGAGGCCGGATCAGTGATCAGGAGGTCGCGCACTCCATCGACGCCGGGTCCGAGGCATCGCGTATCAGTGCGTCATGGGCCGCCTTGAGCCGCTCGGCGTCGGGCTTCAGCACCTTGCGGTCATAGGTGAGCAGTCCGTTCAACTCGCCCTCCACATCGGAGATCTGCGTATAGACGGCGCCGTTGCCGCCTCGGCAGGCGAGCGTCCGTACGTTGTCGAGCTGGGCCAGATACTCGTCGGTGTACACGGTCTGGTCGACACCGACATAGGTGTGCTGCACCGGCCAGGCATGGCCGGGCACCGCGAGCCCGAGTCCACCGTACTCGCCGCTGACCAGTGCCCGTCTGCCGTCGAGTGCGGGCAGTTGCGGGCTCGGATACCCATGGGCGTCGGCGATGTCGCCGTTGCCGCCGTCGACCGCGCCGCAGCAGTTGACGCCGCTCATGTTGTTGATCAGCCGGCTCGGGTCCCAGGCCTTGGCCTGGTCGGCGACGCGCGCCTGGTCGTACTGGCCCCAGCCCTCGTTGAAGGTGACCCACATGACCACCGAAGGGCTGCTCGCGTGCTGGTCGATCATCTCCTTCATCTCGTGTTCGTACTGGGCGCGGGAGGCCTCGTTCGGATTGATCGTGTTCATCGCCGGCATGTCCTGCCAGACCAGCAGTCCGAGCCGGTCGGCCCAGTAGAACCAGCGGTCCGGTTCCACCTTGATGTGTTTGCGCACGGAGTTGAAGCCGAGCCGCTTGTGCGTCCTCAGGTCGTACGCGAGGGCCTCGTCGGTCGGCGCGGTGTGCAGCCCGTCCGGCCAGAAGCCCTGGTCGAGCGTGGCCATCAGAAAGACCGGCTTGCCGTTGAGGACCGTACGCGGCGCTCCGGCGACCGTCCGGACGCCGATCGAGCGCATACCGAAGTAGCTGCCGATCTTGTCCTTCCCGGCCGTCACCTCCAGCCGGTAGAGATACGGATCGTCCGGCGACCAGAGCCGTGGATCGCGTACGGGCACGCTCAGCGGTGCTCCGGTGCGGCCGGTGACCGTGCCCACCTTGCGCCTGCCCTCGTACGCGGTGGCCGTGACCGGCACACCGTCGCGTATCCCGCGCACCTCGACGGTGAGCCGCTCGCCGGGCACATCGGGCGTGAGCTTCAGGGAGTCGGCGTGGTCGGGCGCGACCGGCTCCATCCACACGGTCTGCCAGATTCCGGAGGACGCGGTGTACCAGATACCGCTCGGGTCCAGGCGCTGCTTGCCGATCGGCGGATTCTCGCCGTCCCTGGCGTCGGTCGGGTCGTACACACCGACGATCAGCTCCTGGGTGCGGCCGGGCCGGAGCACGTCGGTGACATCGACGCCGAACCGGTCGTAACCGCCTTTGTGCTCGGTGACCTTGGTGCCGTTGACATAGACCTCGGCCTTCCAGTCGACGGCGTCGAAGTTGAGTTTCAGCCGCTTGCCGACGCCGATCTGCCAGTTCGACGGGACCGTGAAGGTACGGCGGTACCACATCCGGTCCTCGTGCCGTTCGACACCGGAGAGCTGTGACTCGACCGGGTACGGGACGAGGATCTTCTCGGGGAGCGTTCTGCCGACGGGCGGGCGCTCGCCCTGCTCGGCGGCGGCGAACTGCCACTGTCCATTGAGGTTCTGCCAGGCGTCACGGGTCAACTGCGGCCGTGGGTACTCGGGATGGGCGTTGCCCGGTCCCACGTCCTTGGCCCAGGGAGTGGTGAGCTGGTACTCGGAGGTGTTGGGTCCGCTGCTCCAGAAGGCCGCGACGGGCTTGCCCTGCCGTGCCGTGAGACCGCCCGTTCCGTCGTAGCGCAGATCGGCGGTGCCGCCTCTGCCGACGACCGGTTCCTTCAGGCTCACCAGCAGCCTTCTGTCGTCCGTCGGATCGCTTCTGACCGTGCCCAGCGGCCAGGCGGCGCCGCCGATGACCGCGCCGAGATGGGCGGCGAGCCCGGCGGGCGGCGGTGCGAGCGGCTGGGCGAAGTCCAGCCGCAGCGTGCGGCCGTCGGGCAGTACGGTGGCGGCGAGGGCGCCGTCGTACGCGAAGCCGTCGGGCAGCCGGAAGGCGGACTGGGGCACCGGCCGCTTCGTACTGCCGGGCTCGGTCCACCTGAGGTGCAGATTCGAGCCGCCGTAGTGCTCGAAGTACTCCACCTTGATGTCATAGGCCTGACCTGCCGTCAGTTCGACTGGCTGGGCGGTCTGTTCGTTCTCCCAGTCGTCGATCCAGTGGTCGATGGTCAGCCTGCCGTCGACCCAGAGCCGGAACCCGTTGTCGCCGATCATCGAGAAGGTGTGCGGGCCGGTGGTGGTCGGCACGATCTTCCCGGTCCAGCGCACACTGACATCGTCCGCCCGTCCCGTGGTGGCGCTCAGCCGCGGGTCGAGATTGCCGAAGTCGATGGCCGGATCGAAGACGGTGGCCTTGAGTTCATGGAAGTCGAAGGCTCCGGGAGCGGACTGGGTGTAGTACTCGCCCTTGAGGCCACGGGCCTCGACGGCATCGTCGTCGGCGGCAGCCGAGGCGGCCGGGACCGCGATGAGTCCCGCGACGCCGAGTACGGCGGCGAGCAAGAGGGCCAGTTTTCTTCGGATGCGCACAAGTCCTCCTTGAAACTGAGGGTGGCGGCTCGTTGCGACGGTCTGTACAACGTTGGAAGGAACGGCAGTTGGCATGACAGCACGCCGTTCCTCCACTGTCCAGGGCCCTGACCGAGCCGGGATCGGCGCCTTGTATAACGTTGAACAAAACGGGCGGGGCGGGCCCGCGGGACCACTCCGGAGGGGAAGTGCCGATGAACGTCAGCCTCAAGGACGTCGCGGAGCGTGCGGGCGTCTCCATCAAGACCGTGTCGAACGTGGTCAACAACTACCGGCATGTCACACCGGCGATGCGCGCCCGGGTCCAGCGGGCGATCGACGAGCTGGGCTACCGGCCGAATCTGACGGCACGTCATCTCCGTAAGGGACGTACGGGCATTCTCGCGCTGGCCGTGCCCGAGCTGGGCAATCCGTACTTCGCCGAACTGGCCGGCGCGGTGATCGATGTGGCCGCCGAGTACGAGTACACCGTGCTGCTCGACCACACCGGTGGCCGCCGTGAGCAGGAGATCCTGGTCAGCCAGGGATTCCGGGCACGGGTCATCGACGGGCTGATCCTGAGCCCCATCGAGCTGCGTCCTGAGGATCTGCTCGGGCGTGACCACGACGCGCCGCTGGTGCTGCTCGGCGAGCGGGAGTACGACCTGCCGTACGACCACATCGCGATCGACAATGTCGCGGCGGCCAGGACCGCGGTAGGGCATCTGCTCGGTCTCGGCCGCACCAGGATCGCCTTCCTGGGCGCCCGTACGGACCGGGCGAACGAGCCCTCGCAGCTCCGGCTGCGCGGCTGGCGTACGGAGCTGACGGCGGCCGGAGTGCCCGCGCCGGACTCCCTGGTCGCGCCGACGGGCGGCTGGGAGCACGCGGACGGCGCGGCGGCGATGGCGCGGCTGCTGGACTCCGGCGTGCTGCCGGACGCGGTCTTCGCGTACAACGACCTGATCGCCATCGGAGCGATGCGGGTGCTGTGGGAGCGCGGGCTCCGGGTGCCCGCGGATGTCGCGGTGGTCGGCTTCGACGACATCACCGAGGGCCGCTACGGCATGGTGACACTGACCACGATCTCACCGGACAAGCAGACCATCGCCCGGCTCGCCGTGCAGTCGGTGGTGGAGCGGCTGCGCGGCGGGACGGAGGACCGCGAAACCGCGGCGGCACGTGAACTCCGTGTGGATTTCACCCTGGTGGAACGGGAGAGCACACGCGGCGGACAGTGAGCGTGCCGCACCGGGCCGGTGCGACAGGAGGGGTTTACAGGTCTCGTACAACGATGTAAAAACCTTCCGAACAATCTCAACGCACCAACTGACCGTACGAGTTGGCCTCCCGCGGGCGCTCAGCGCGCCGGGGCCGCGCCGAGATGGGGTTCCGCCATGAAGTCTTCCGCCGTCCGCCGCACCACCGCCAAGACCGTTCTCGCCGCTGCCGTCGCCGCCGCTCTCGCCCTCACCGGCTGTGCGAAGACCGAGGACGACGCGGCCGGTGACACGTCCTCGTCCGCCTCGGGCGACACGGGTCAGGTGGTCGCCACTCCCGGCGCCGGGAGTGGCGCGACCTGCACCGTCGAGCAGTTCGGCGGTGCGAAGACCGATCTCGCCACCGCGACCGTCGGCTTCTCCCAGTCCGAGAAGGAGGCCAATCCCTTCCGGATCGCCGAGACCGCCTCGATCAAGGCGGAGGCGGAGAGCCGTGGTGTCAAGCTGCTCACCGCCAACGCGCAGAGTCAGTTCTCCAAGCAGATCAGCGATGTCCAGGACCTGATCGCCAAGGGCGCGGACCTGCTGGTGATCGCTCCGCTCAACTCAGACGGCTGGGGCCCGGTGCTGCGCGCGGCGGCGGCCAGGAAGATCCCGATCGTGACCGTCGACCGGAAGATCAACGCGGCTCCGTGCAAGGACTATGTGAGCTTCATCGGCTCGGACTTCATCGAGCAGGGCAAGCGGGCGGCGGACCGGATGATCGAGGCAACCGGCGGCAAGGGCGAGGTCGCCATTCTGCTGGGCGCCGCCGGGAACAATGTCACCACCGAGCGCACCAAGGGCTTCAAGGACCGGATCGAGGCCGAGGCGCCCGGTCTCCGCGTGGTGTTCGAGCAGACTGGTGAGTTCGCGCGGGAAAAGGGCCAGCAGGTCACCGAGCAGCTCATCCAGTCCAATCCGGACATCACCGGGATCTACGCCGAGAACGACGAGATGGGCCTCGGCGCGGTCAACGCCCTGAAGGGCGCGGGCAAGAAGCCCGGCGCCATCAAGATCGTCACCGTGGACGGTACGCGCAACGCGGTGCAGGGCATTGTCGACGGCTGGATCTCCGGAGTGATCGAGTCCAACCCGCGCTTCGGACCGCTCGCCTTCGACACGCTCGACGCCTTCACCAAGGGCGAGGAGGTCGCCCAGGACATCGTCATCCAGGACAGCGCGTACACCGAGGCGAACGCGAAGTCCGGTCTGGGCAAGGCCTACTGACGTGCTGTCGGTCACCGGACTGAGCAAGACCTTTCCCGGCGCGCGGGCCCTGGACGGTGTGGACCTGGCCGTAGGGCCCGCCGAGGTCCATGCGCTGATCGGCGAGAACGGCGCCGGCAAGTCCACACTGATCAAGGTGCTCACCGGTGTGTACCGGCCCGACGAGGGCGAGATCGTCCTCCAGGGCCGGCCGGTCCGGTTCGCGACACCGCTGGAGGCACAGCGCGCCGGGATCTCCACCATCTACCAGGAGGTCAATCTCGTCCCGCTGATGAGCGTGGCCCGCAATCTGTTCCTCGGACGCGAGCCGCGCGGCCGGCTCGGGCTGATCGACTTCCGCCGGATGCACCGCGCGGCGGACGAGGCGCTGCGCGCGCTCGGGCTCCGGGTCGACGTACGGCGGCCGTTGCGCTCGCTCGGTGTCGGCGCCCAGCAGATGGTGGCGCTGGCACGGGCCATGGCGGCCGACGCCCGGGTGGTCGTGATGGACGAACCCACCTCCTCGCTCGAACCGCGCGAGGTCCGCACCCTGTTCGAGGTGATCAGGACGCTCAAGGAGCGCGGGATCGCGGTGATCTATGTCAGCCACCGGCTGGACGAGCTGTACGAGATCTGTGACACCGTCACCGTGCTGCGCGACGGCAAGCGGGTGCACACCGGCTCCCTCGCGGAGCTCGACCGGCTGCGGCTGGTGTCGCTGATGCTGGGCCGGGAGATGGGCGAGGTACGCGGCGAGGGCCGCACCAAGTTCACCGGAGCGCACCGGACCGGCGGTGAACCGGTGCTCGAAGCAACGGATCTGACGGCGCGTCACTCCCTGCGTGGAGTGTCCCTGCGACTGCGTCCCGGCGAGGTGGTGGGACTCGGCGGACTGCTCGGCTCCGGCCGTAGCGAGACCGTCAGAGCCATCGCCGGGGCGCTGCCGGCCGACTCGGGCCAGGTGCTGGTGGCGGGCGTTCCCGTACGGACCGGCTCCACGCCCGCCGCGATCAGGGCGGGTATCAGTCTGCTGCCCGAGGACCGCAAGGCCGAGGGCATCGTGCCCGGACTCTCCGTACGGGAGAACATCGCGCTGGCCGCGCTGCCCGGACTCTCCCGCTTCGGTCTGGTGGACGACGCCCGGATCGACCGGGTGGTGGACACCTTTGTGAAGCGGCTGCGGATCAAGGCGTCCTCACCGCACCAGAAGGTCGGTGAGCTCTCCGGCGGCAATCAGCAGAAGGTGCTGCTCGCCCGCTGGCTCGCGATGCGGCCCAAGGTGCTGCTGCTGGACGAGCCCACCCGGGGCATCGACGTCGGTGCCAAGGCCGAGGTGCAGGGCCTGATCGACGAACTCGCGGACGAGGGACTCGGAGTGCTGCTGATCTCCTCCGACATGGAGGAGCTGATCGAGGGCTCCGACCGCGTCGTGGTGCTCAGGGACGGCGCGGTGGTGGCGGAGCTGACCGGGACCGAGGTGACGGAGGAGCGGCTGCTGCGCGCGATCGCCGCGGAGGAGGGCGGAGACCGTGATGACTGAGCTGGCGGCGCCACGGCGTGTACCGCTGGACCGGACACGGACGCTGACGCTCCTTCAGGAGTACGGCGTCTACGTGGGCGTGGCCGTTCTGCTGCTGGCCAATGTCCTCTTCACTCCGCACTTCCTGTCCGCGGAGAACTTCCGCACCCAGGCGGTGCAGGTCGCTCCCGTTCTCGTCGTGGCGCTCGGCATGGCGCTGGCCATCGGCAGTGAGGGCGTCGATCTGTCGGTCGGCTCGGTAATGGCGCTGTCGACCTCGCTGCTCTCGCTCTATCTCGGCTACGGGCCCTGGATCGCGCTGATCGCCGCGCTCGTCGGCGGAGCCGCGGTCGGTCTCGCCAATGGCTCACTGATCGCGTTCATCGGCGTGCAGCCGATCGTGGCGACGCTGGCCCTGATGGTCGCGGGCCGCGGGCTGGCGCTCGTACTGCTCCCGCAGCTCAAGGATGTACGGGACCCGGGGATGGCGGCGCTCGGGTCGGACGATCTGCTCGGCGTTCCCTATCCGGTACTGATCGCGGCCGTGCTGGCGCTCGCCGTCGGCTTCACCGTACGGCGCACCACCTTCGGCCGGCAGCTCCTCGCGATCGGTGACAGCCGGCCGGCGGCGAAGCTCGCCGGGCTCCCGGTGCGGCGGGTGCTGATCCTTGTCCATGTCTGCTCGGGCGTGCTCGCCGCGATCGCGGGAGTGCTGGCCACGGCCCGTCTCCAGGCGAGCGATCCGACCTCGCTCGGCAATCTGATGGAGCTGTCCGCGATCACCGCCGTGGTGGTCGGCGGGACTCCGCTGAGCGGCGGACGGATCAGGATCGGCGGCACGGTGGCGGGCGCCGTACTGATCCAGTTGCTGACCGCCACGCTCATCAAGCACGATCTGCCGCCGTCCTGGACGCAGATCGCCCAGGCCGTGGTGATCGTGCTCGCGGTCTACACGGCACGGGAACGGGGGAAGCGGTGACCACGGTGGAGACCGGGAAGGCCGGAGGCTCGGGGAAGGGCGGAAGTTCAGGGAGAGGCGGAAGCTCAGGGAAGGGCGGTTCCGCGCCAGTGCCGGAGGAAGAGCTCGGCGCGGGCCGGGCCGAGCGGCTCAGCGCGCTCGCGCAGCAGCACGGAGCGCTCATGACGCTGATCCTGGTGGCGCTCGCCGCCTCGATCGGCTTCGACACCTTCGCGACCGGCGACAATCTGGCGAACATGGCGGTCTCCTCGGCGTTCCTCGCCGTGGTCGCCCTCGGCATGACCTTTGTCATCATCACCGGCGGTATCGATCTCTCGGTGGGCTCGCTGTTCGCGCTCGGCGGTGTGCTCGCCGCCTGGGGCTCCCGGTACGGCACGGCCGTCGCGCTGCTGCTGCCGCTGACGGTCTGCGGAGTGATCGGCCTGGTCAACGGACTGCTGATCGCACGGGCCCGGCTGGCGCCGTTCATCGTGACGCTGGCCGCGATGCTGCTGGCACGCGGTGTGCTGCTGTCGGTCACCGACGAGGGCTCCACCACCTATCTGGTGGACGAGACGTCCTTCTTCGCCCGGCTCGGCCAGGACACACTGCTCGGGATCGGTGTGCCGGTGTGGATCACCGCGGCGCTCTTCGTGCTGGGCGCGATCGCGCTGCGCCGCAGCCGGTTCGGCCAGTATGTGTACGCGGTCGGCGGCAACGAGGACGCGGCGGCCCTGATGGGCGCTCCGGTGGCCCGTACGAAGATCGCCGTCTACACGCTCTCCGGGCTCTGCGCGGGACTCGCGGGAGCGCTGAACGCGGCCTGGCTGGTCTCCGGCGTGACCATTCTCGGCGCCGGTCTGGAGCTGGAGGCGATCTCCGCCGTGGTCATCGGCGGCACACTGCTGACCGGCGGCTTCGGCTTCATCAGCGGTTCGCTCGTGGGCGTCCTGCTGCTGAAGGTCATCCAGAATGTGATCAACCAGATCGGTTCGCTCGACTCGGCGTATCAGCAGGTCGTCAGCGGAGCGTTTCTCGCGGTGGTGGTGATCGCCCAAACCTGGCTGGGCCGACGGCGCCGGATGCTCTGACCGTACGGGCCGCTCCGGGCGGAGGTGCCAGGAGTTCCGGCACCTCCGCGGCACCTCCGCCCGGACCGGTCAGACGACCCGCTGTCCCTTGCCCAGGGCGATGACTCCGTTCTTCGAAACGGTGTACAGCTCCTGGTCGCGCCCGGGATTGACGCCGATCGTCGCGCCGGGCGGCACATCCACGTTCTTGTCGAGGATCGAGCCGCGCACCACCGCGCCACGCCCGATCCGTACGTTGTCGTGCAGCACGGAGCCCTGCACCACCGCGCCCTCCGCCACCACCACTCCCGGCGAGAGCACGGAGCGGGTGACCTGGCCCCGGATGACACAGCCGGGCCCGACGATGGAGTCGCTGGCGATCCCGCCCGCCACGAAGCGCGCGGGCGGCAACTGGCCCGGGTGGGTGTAGATGGGCCAGCGGCGATTGTCGAGATTGAACACCGGCTGGTGCGAGATCAGATCCATGTGCGCGTCGTAGTACGAGTCGAGCGTGCCCACATCGCGCCAGTAGCCGTGCTCCCTCGGTGTCTCGCCCGGCACATGGTTGTCCTGGAAGTCGTAGACCTGGGCCATGCCGCGCTCGGTGAGCATCGGCAGGATGGAACCGCCCATGTCATGCACCGAGTTCTCGTCCTCCGCGTCCCGGTGCAGCGCGTCGACGAGGACCTTGGTAGTGAAGAGATAGTTGCCCATGGAGGCGAAGACACGGTCCGGATCGCCCGGCAGGCCCGGCGGATCGGACGGCTTCTCCAGAAACCGTTCCACCTGAGTGCCGTCCGAGGCCGGTGTGATGACTCCGAAGGACGAGGCCTCGGCACGCGGCACCCTGATCCCGGCGACGGTGACGCCCGCGCCGTTCTCGATGTGCTGTCTGAGCATCTGGCGCGGATCCATCCGGTACACATGGTCGGCGCCGAACACCGCGATGTAGTCGGGCTGTTCGTCATGGACGAGATTGAGCGACTGGAGAATGGCGTCCGCGCTGCCCAGATACCAGCGCGGGCCCAGCCGCTGCTGGGCGGGAACGGGCGTCACATAGTTGCCGAGGAGGCTGGACATCCGCCAGGTGGTACTGACATGGCGGTCCAGCGAGTGCGACTTGTACTGCGTCAGCACACACATCCGCAGGATGTCGCCGTTCACCAGATTCGACAGGACGAAGTCGACGAGACGGTACGTACCGCCGAAGGTCACCGCTGGTTTGGCCCGGTCCGCGGTGAGCGGCATCAGGCGCTTGCCCTCGCCACCCGCCAGTACGATCCCGAGCACCGAAGGTCCACCACGCATCGCCGCTCCCTCTATTCGGACTTGAGAAGCTCCTGGTACACCTCGTACGTACGGCGGGCGATCCGGTCCCAGCCGAACGCGCCGACGGCGCGCCCCCGGCCCGCCGCGCCCATCCGCGCCGCCGACTCGGGATCGTCCAGCACCCGGTTGAGGGCCTCGGTGAGTCCCGACTCGAAGGCCTCCGGATGGCGTTCGTCGTACGGCACGAGCAGTCCGGTCGTCCCGTCGTCCACCACCTCGGGGATACCGCCGACGGCCGAGGCGACGACGGCCGTTCCGCAGGCCATGGCCTCCAGATTGACGATACCGAGCGGCTCGTACACCGACGGGCAGACGAACACCGTGGCATGGGTGAGGAGTTGGATCACCTCGGGGCGCGGCAGCATCTCCGGGATCCAGTGCACACCGTCCCTGGTCCGGCCCAGCTCCTCGACCAGCTCCCGGAACTCCCGGCCGATCTCGGGCGTGTCGGGAGCGCCCGCGCACAGCACGAGCTGGGCGCCGGGATCGAGCGCGCGGGCGGCGCGCAGCAGATGCGGGACGCCCTTCTGGCGGGTGATCCGGCCGACGAAGAGGACATAGGGCCGCTCGGGATCGAGACCGATCCGGTCCAGTACGGCGGTGCCGTGGTCGGGACGGTAGAGCCCGGTGTCGATGCCGTTGTATACGACCTGCACGCGGCCGGGATCGAGCGCGGGATAGCAGGCGAGGATGTCGTCGCGCATCCCTCGGGAGACGGCGATGACCGCGTCCGCGGCCTCGATCGCCGTACGCTCCGCCCAGCTCGACAGCGCGTAACCGCCGCCGAGCTGTTCCGCCTTCCAGGGCCGCAGCGGCTCCAGGGAGTGGGCGGTCACCACATGAGGGATGCCGTACATCAGCTTGGCGACATGGCCGGCGAGATTGGCGTACCAGGTGTGCGAGTGGACCAGCTCGCGCCCGTCGAGCTCCGCCGCCATCGACAGATCCACGGAGAAGGTGCGCAGGGCGTCATTGGCGCCGTCGAGTCCGGGCGCGGCCCGGTGGCGGACCACTCCCGGCTCCACCGCCGCGGCGGGCTCCTCGCCCGCGCTCCAGCAGTGCACTTCGAGATCGGTCAGGGAGCGCAGCTCCCGGGCCAGGAATTCCACATGGACGCCCGCGCCGCCGTAGACGTCCGGCGGATATTCGCGCGTGAGCAGGCCGACTTTCACGCCATCCCCCGTTCTCGCCCGGCGATCGCAGCCCTGTCATGGTCACCCGGATTCGGCCTGGGCGGAAGAGCACGAGGGCGACCGGTGTCGCGACGGGCCGCGATCGGCCCCGCCGTACCGGACCACACCGGCCGGATCACCGCGGCCGACGGCCATCCATCCGGCGCTGACCTGGACGACCCTCCGTGGGAGGACATCTTGCTCCACCCAGTACTACGACAGCAGTACACAGGATTGACCTCTCCAGGACGACGACCGGAACACACAGAAGAGAGATCGTGGAAGACATGAGTGCCCTCGCGCTGTCCGTGCTCCTCTCCCTGGTCTCCGCCGTCGCGTACGCGACCGGCGCGATCCTCCAGGAGCGCGTCGCGGCGAACACCCCGGACCGTCCCTACGCGCCGCTGCACCATGGCGCGTGGTGGGCGGCCGTGGTGCTGAACGGTCTGGGCGCGGCGCTCCATGTGGTGGCGCTGGCGTACGGGCCGCTCAGCCTGGTCCAGCCGCTCGGTGCGCTCACCATAGTCTTCGCCCTGCCCATGGCGGCGCTCTTCGTGGGCCGCAGGGCCGGGCGCACGGCCTGGCGTGGCGCGATCATGGCGAGCGTGGGCCTGGCGGGGCTGCTCGCGCTGACCTCGGGCAGCGATGCCCGCACGCTGGGCGGCGAGGAGCGGCTGGCTCTGGCCGCGGCCACGCTGGGCGGCGTGGGTGTGCTCTTCCTGGCCGCGCAGCTCGTGGGCCGGCCTGCGGTACGGAGCGTGCTGCTGGCGGCTGCGGCCGGTGCCGCGTTCGGTATCGGCTCGGTCTTCACCAAGACGGTCACGGTGGACTGGGCCTCGGACACACCGAGTGTGCAGCTGCCGAGCCTGCTGATCATCGCGGTCCTCGCGATCGGCGGGCTGCTGCTCTCCCAGGCGTCCTACCGAGGCGCGGGACTGGCCGCGCCGCTGGCCACGGTCACCGTCGTCAATCCGGTGGTGGCCGCGACCGTGGGCCTGACGCTCTTCGGTGAGCAGTTCCGCTACGGCGTCCTCGGTACGGTGCTGGCGCTGGGCTCCGGTGTGGTCGCCGCGGGCGGGCTGATACTGCTCACCACGGAGCGGCTCGGAGCCTCGCGGGCGGGCGGCCCGGGAGCGTCTGCGGCTCCGTCGGCCTCCTCGGCGGCCTCCGGCCGGCTGGAACGGGCGGATCGTCCGGGACCGGCTCATCCGGGACCGGCCGGGGCGGGCGGCAGCACCGTGGCCCCGGCCTCGGACGCTCCCTCAGAGCCTGATGCCCGCGGCCCGCAGATAGGCGAGCGGATCGATGTCGGTCCCGTAGTCCGGCCCCGTACGCATCTCGAAATGGAGATGCGGTCCCGTACTGTTACCGGTCGATCCTGACCGTGCGATCCGCTGGCCGCCGCCGACCTGCTGGCCCTCACGCACATTGAGCGCGGAGAGATGCGCGTACTGGCTGTACTTGCCGTCCTCGTGCCGGATGACGATCTGATAGCCGTACGAGCCCGCCCAGCCGGCCGAGACCACATGTCCGGCGGCGACGGCCTTCACCGAGGTGCCGGTGGGCACCGGGAAGTCCACACCGGTGTGATAGCCGCTGGCCCAGGAGCCGGCCTGACGGTACTGGGTCCCGGTGGAGGCGGAGACGGGCGCGGTGACCACGGCCGTCCTCGGCCTCTCGGTGCGGGCGGGCGCCTTGGCCTGCTGCTTCTTCTCCGTCTGCTTCGGCTTCTCGGCCTGCTTGGGCTTCGCCGCCGCCTGTTTGGGCTTCTCGGCCTGCTTCGGCTTGTCCGCCGCCTGCTTCGGCTTCGCGGCCGGTACGGGCTTCGCCGTCTCCTTGGGTCCTGTGGTAGCGCTGCCCTTCGGAGGCGTGCCCTTCTCAGGCGCCAGGACATGCAGGACGAGCTTCTGGCCCGGGAAGATCAGATCGGGATCGGTGCCGATGAGCTGACGGTTCTCCTCGTACAGCCGCTGCCAGCCGCCCTTGACGGACTCCTCGACGGCGATCGCGGAGAGCGAGTCGCCGCGCGCCACGGTGTAGCCCTCGCGCTGTGTCGGGACGGTGGTGGGCGACGCGGCCTTCTTCGGCCGGCTCTGCTCGGTCTGCCGGCTCTGCGCCGACTTCGTCCGGAGCGGGCCGCTGGTCCGCTCGGTCGCGGCTTCGGGCGCGTTGCCGCCACCGCCGGTCCGGTCCGGAGTGATGTCCGGCGCGTCGCCGCCCCGCGTCAGTCCGGCCTGTACCGAGCAGGCGGGCCAGGCTCCCGGGCCCTGGCCCTTGAGCACCTTCTCCGCGACGGCGATCTGCTGGTCCTTCGTGGCCAGATCGGCGCGCGGCGCATAGCTCCCGCCGCCGTACGCCTCCCAGGTGGACTGGGTGAACTGGAGTCCGCCGAAGTAGCCGTTGCCGGTGTTTATCTGCCAGTTGTCGGTCGACTCACAGGCCGCCACCTTCTCCCAGACATCCACCGACGCTCCATGCGCCGATCCGGCGGCGATGAGCGGCAGTGCCATCCCGGCGCCGCTCGCCGTAACGGTCAGCGATGCTCGGTTGATACGGCTCGGCTGGTACCTGCGGTGCCGACCGGTTGCGGCCATGGCTGGGCTCCCCCACTGGCTGTAGGACACGTCGCAACCGGACAACTTACGGGCTGGGCACACACCGTGACAAGACCTCAACTGGTGGCGACCGCAACCCGATTCGACCGATCGGCGCCCTGCCTGGTCAGCGGCCCTCCTCCGGCGCGGTCCGACGACGGGAGCCGGGCCGCCGGTGTCCCGCGAGAGCCGCCATTGACAGCGCCGAGGCCGTCCGGCGAGTCTTGGCGCAGCAAATGGGAGAGCGCTCTCCCGGTGTGGTGTGGAGCGAAGGGGCGGACATGACCGAGGAAGAGATCGGCCATCTGCTGGAGAAGCTCGATCTCCGGCAGAAGGTGCGTCTGCTGACCGGCGCGAGCAACTGGCGTACGCATCCGGAACCGGCCCTCGGACTGCGCGCCCTCACCTTCTCCGACGGTCCCGCCGGAGTGCGCGGAGTGGCCTGGGACGAACGGGACACCTCGCTCGTGCTGCCCTCCCCGAGCGCGCTCGCGGCCTCCTGGGACGAGGAGTTGGTGACCGAGCTGGGCGGGCTGCTCGCGGAGGAGGCCCGGCGCAAGGGTGTCGACGTCCTGCTCGCGCCCACGCTCAATCTGCACCGATCGCCGCTGGGCGGGCGGCACTTCGAGTGTTTCTCCGAGGACCCGCTGCTGACCGGCCGTACGGGCGCGGCCCTCGTCCATGGCATCCAGGACGGCGGAGTGGCGGCCACAGCCAAGCACTTCGTCGCCAATGACGCGGAGACCGACCGGCTCACCGTCGATGTGCGGGTAGACGAGCGGACATTGCGCGAGGTGTATCTCGCGCCTTTCGAAGCGGCGGTGGAGGCGGGCGCCTGGGCGGTGATGTCCGCGTACAACCGCGTCAACGGGTACACGATGGCCGCAGGACCGCTGCTGACCGAGCCGCTCAAGGGCGAATGGGGCTTCTCCGGGCCGGTGGTCTCCGACTGGGGCGCGGTCCGCTCGCTGCTCGACACCGCGCGTGCCGCGCAGGATCTGGCGATGCCGGGGCCCGAAAGCCCTTGGGCCGACGGGCTGTTCGCCGCCGTGCAGCAAGGGCTGGTCCCTGTGGCACGGATCGACGACAAGGTACGCAGACTGCTGCGGCTCGCCGACCGCGTGGGCGCGCTGGGTGAACGGCCTGTAGCGCGGCGGCCGTTGGCCGCGGTGGCGGCCGACGGGCGCGGGCTGCTGCGCCGTGCCGTCGCGGCGGGAACGGTCCTGCTGCGCAACGAGGGCGGGCTGCTGCCGCTCGATCCGGCGCGACTGCGCTCCGTCGCGGTCATCGGTCCTCATGCCACGGCGGTCCGTATCCAGGGCGGCGGCAGCGCGGAGGTGTTTCCCGCCTCCGTGGTTCCGCCGTTGGCCGGTATCACCGCCGCTCTGGACGGATCGGCCGAGGTGACCTACGTCCCGGGGCTGCCGCCGGACGGTCGGCCCAGGCCGCTGGACCGGAGCTGGACACGCGATCCGCGCGACGGCGAACCGGGCGTGCTGGTACGGCTGTTGGACGCCGACGGGACCGAACTCCACGCGGAGCACCGGCTGTCGGGACGGATCGTGGAGCCCGCCCGGCTGCCGGGAGCGGAGACCGTGGAAATCCGGGCGCTGATCCGGCCGGACCGGGACGGCGACTGGACACTGGCGGTCGGCGGCTGGGGCCCGGTCACTCTCTCCGTCGCCGGACGCACGGTGCTGAACGGCACCTTCCCGCTGGACTCCGACGATCCGACGCGGGTCCATGTCGCGCCGCCGTACCGGTCCGTACGGGTCGGGCTGACCGCCGGGACCGAGGTGGAGGTGGTCGCCCGGCGCGGGCTCGCTCCCGGCACCGGAGTGGCCACGGTGCTGGCCGCCGCACCGCCGCCCGGCGATCCGGTGGCCGAGCTCGCCGCGGCCGTCGCGGCGGCCCGCGACGCCGATGCCGCCGTGGTGGTGGTCGGCACCACCGAGGAGAGCGAGTCCGAGGGCCGCGACCGCGACTCGCTCGCGCTGCCGGACGGTCAGGACGCGCTGGTACGGGCCGTGGCGCGGGCCAATCCACGGACGGTGGTGATCCTGAACGCGGGCGCTCCCGTCACCCTTCCATGGCGCGCGGAGGTGCCCGCGCTGCTGCTCGCCTGGTTCCCGGGACAGGAGGCAGGCGACGGTCTCGCCGATGTGCTCTTCGGACACACCGAGCCGGGCGGCCGGCTGCCCACGACCTGGGCGGCGGCCCGCGAGGACGTTCCCGTACTCCGCACCAGGCCCGAGGAGAACAGCCTCGTCTACGCCGAGGGACCGTATGTCGGCTACCGCGCCTGGCTGAGATCGGGCGCCACGCCCGCGTACTGGTTCGGCCATGGACTGGGCTATACGACCTGGTCGTACGGCGCGCTGGAGGCACCGGACCGGGTGGGCGCGGGCGAGCCCTTCGACGTCCGGATACGGCTGCGCAACACGGGCACGCGGCGCGGACGCGAGGTCGTACAGCTCTATCTGTCCGAACCCGAGCCGTCCCAGGCCGAGCCGTCCCAGGCGGAATCGTCCGGACCCGAGCCGTCCAAGGCCGGATCGTCCGGTCCTGAGCCGGTCGATCCGTCGGCGCGCAGGCTCGTCGGATATACGGCGGTCGTCGCGGAGCCCGGCGAGGAGGTCGTCGCGGTGGTACGGGTCGACGGCCGGGCACCGGCGCGCTGGTCGACGGAGCGTCACCGCTGGGAGTGGACGCCCGGCAACTACGCCCTCTACGGCGGGCGCTCGGCCGGAGATCTGCCGCTCGGCGGGACGATCACACTGTCCGTGACGCCACCGCGCTCACCTGGGCCGACCACGGAGAGCGCTCTCCACTAATGCTATAAAGGGGGTCATGACGGAAGACCCGCGACCGGCCGGCGCACCCACCCTGGAGGATGTGGCGCGAGCCGCCGGTGTCTCCCGCGCCACGGTCTCACGGGTCGTCAACGGCGTCCGCAATGTCGACCCGGTGATACAGGAGTCCGTACGGCAGGCGGTGGCCGCGACCGGCTATACGCCCAACCGCGCGGCCCGCTCACTGGTCACCCGGCGCGCCGACGCGATCGCGCTGGTGGTCTCGGGAGCCGGGGACGACTCGGCCGAAGAGCCGGCGGACAGCCCTGCGGAATCGGCGGGCGGCTCGCCCGATGCCTCCGCCGTCGGTCCTGACGGTGCCAACAACTCTTTCACCGCACATGTCTTCGCCGATCCGTTCTTCGGCCGGGTGGTGGCGGGAGTCGTCAACTACCTGCGGCCCCGGGGCATGTATCCGGTGCTGATGTTCGCCGAGACGTCCCGCGCCCGCGACGAGGTCGTCTCGTATCTGCGCCAGGGCAGCGCGGACGGCGCGCTCGTGGTGTCGACACACGCCGAGGATCCGCTGCCCGCGCTGATCACGGACGCGGGACTGCCCGCCGTGCTGTACGCGCGCCCGGCCCGGCCCGCCCGTATCAGCTATGTGGATCTGGCCCATCAGGACGGCGCGCGGCTGGCCGCCGAGCATCTGCTCGCACGCGGCTGCCGGCGGATCGCCACGATCACGGGCCCGCTGGACGTGCCCGCGGGCCAGGACCGGCTGGCGGGCTTCCGCGACACGATGGCGCGGCGGGGCCATCCGTACATCCCCATCGCCGAAGGGCGGTTCACACAGGAGAGCGGCGAGACTGCGATGGAGCGGCTGCTCGCCGAACACCCGGATCTGGACGGCGTGTTCGCGGCGAACGATCTGATGGCGGTGGGCGCGTGCCATGTGCTCCGTGAGCACGGCAGACGGGTGCCGGAGGATGTCGCCGTGGTCGGTTTCGACGACAGCAGCGCGGCGCTCGCCTGCCGGCCGCCGCTGACCACCGTCCGGCAGCCCGTGGAGGAGATGGCGGCGGAGATGGCCCGGCTGCTGCTGGACCGGCTGGCGGGCTCGGACCGCGCGGTCACCTCGGTCATCTTCGAACCGTCACTGGTGGTACGCGGCTCGGCCTGACCGGACGACGCCTGGCGACGCCTCGCCTCGTAACGCCTCGCGCGAATCCACGGTTAGGCAACCGGAGTACGGAACAGATCGGGACCAAGCGGGCATTTCCTACGAAAAGGCATGGCCAGTTACATCTCGTCAGCCCGCCGGCTCGCCCGCCGTAGTCGAGGCGCGGTGCCAGCGGCGGGACACGGAGACTCCGCCCGGGTCCGGCTCGGATGACGGTCCCGGGAGTCTCGGACGGCTGCCGCCGCGTGCGAGGAACGCGGCGAGAGGCAGCGTCGCGGCGCCCACCGTCACCGCGTCCGGGCCGAGATGGCCCAGCTCGATGCTGGTGCGCTCCGCCGGGTGCCGGAGCGCGTACGCCTCCGCGTGGCGCCGGATCTCGGGCAGCAGATGCGGTCCGATCAGCAGTCCCGCCCAGCCGCCGAGCAGGATGCGCTCGGGCAGGAAGAGATTGATCAGATCGGCGACGGCCGCTCCCAGACACTGGGCGGTGTCGTCAAGGAGCGATACGGCCACCGGATCGGGCGCGAGGCCCTCGCCTTCGGGAAAGGCCGCTTCGAGCAGCGCCGCCAGCGCGGTCTCGTCGTCCGCGTCGTCCGGCAGCGGTCCGCCCGCTTCGTACCATCTCTCGCGCATCGCCTCCGCTCCGGCGTACGCCTCCAGACAGCCGACGGAGCCGCAGCGGCAGCGGCGTCCGCCCATGTGCACGGTGGTATGGCCCCATTCGAGCGCGCTGCCCCGGCCGCTCTCCTCCACCAGCGCGCCGCCGTGGATGACGCTCGCGCCGACTCCGGAGCCGATGAGCGCGATCGCGGCCGTGCCGGCACCACGGCCGCCGCCGAACCACATCTCGGCCTGTCCGAGAGTCTTGGCTCCGTTGTCGATGAACAGCGGCACCTCGGACGGTACGTCCAGGACCGCACGCAGCAGCTTCTCGAACGGGACCGCCGTCCAGCCGATGGTCTGGCCGTGCACCACGGCGCCGTCCTGGCCACCGCGTTCGATGATCCCGGGAACGCCGATACCGATACCGAGGAGCCGTCCCGGGTCGGCGCCCGCGTCGCGCAGCACATCGGCGACACCGGAGCAGACATGGGAGACGATGCGCTCGACGTCGTAGCCGTGCTGGGCCAGCAGCCGGTCGGTACGGGCGAGTTCGGTGAGGGAGAGATCGAAGAGTTCGACGCGGACCCGTGTCTCACCGATGTCGATACCGATGAGCAGTCCTCCGCCGGGCGCGACGCGCAGCAGCGTACGGGGACGCCCGCCGTCCGAGTCGACCACTCCGGCCTCCTCCAGAAGGCCTTCGGCGGCGAGTTCGGCAACGACGTTGCTGATAGAGCCTGAACTCAGCCCGGTGGCCGTACCGAGCTCCTGGCGGCTGAGCGGACCGTCGAAATACAACCGTTGTACAACCCTGGCACGGTTGTCCCTTCGCAGGTCACGCACCGTCCGTCTGCCGCGTTCTCCCATGGTGCTCCTTCCGTGGACGCAACATACCCCGGTCACAGACCTTGACGCGACCTTCCCTCACCTCTTAAATCACGTCATAAATTAAGTCATGGAGGCCGTTCGACTCTCGAACGCAGCCACCCCCGGAAAGGGGCCACCTCACATGCGCACCATCAGAGCCGCAGCAGCAGTAGCCGTCGTCAGTGCCCTCACCGCCGTCGCCGGCTGCGGTGGCGGATCCTCCAGCGAGGGCGGAAGTAACGAATCACCCAAAACCCTGACGTACTGGGCGTCCAACCAGGGGCCCAACATCGAGGCGGACAAGAAGATACTCACTCCCGAACTGAAAAAGTTCGAGGAGCAGACCGGCATCAAGGTCAAGCTCGAAGTCATCCCGTGGTCCGATCTGCTCAACCGGATCCTGGCCGCCACCACCTCGGGTCAGGGCCCCGACGTGCTGAACATCGGCAACACCTGGTCGGCCTCCCTCCAGGCCACGGGCGCGCTGCTGCCGTGGGACCAGAAGAACTTCGACGCGATCGGCGGCCGTGACCGGTTCGTCGACTCGGCGGTCGCCTCGGCCGGTGCGGAGGGTCAGGACCCCGCCGCCGTGCCGCTGTACTCGCTGGCCTACGCGCTCTACTACAACAAGCAGATGTTCGCGGACGCCGGTATCTCGCAGCCTCCGGCCACCTGGGACGAGCTTGTCGCCGACGGCAAGAAGATCTCCAAGGACGGCAAGTGGGCGCTGGGCGCCGAGGGCGGCAACCTGTCCAACAACATCCACCAGGTCTTCGTGCTCGGCAAGCAGCACGGTGCCGACTTCTTCGACAAGGCGGGCAAGCCGACCTTCACCTCCGACGGCGCCGTCGCCGCGGTGAAGCAGTACGTCGACTTCATGGCCAAGGACAAGATCATCGCTCCGGGCAACGCGGAGTACGCCCAGAACCAGTCCCTCACGGACTTCGCCAAGGGCAAGACGGCCATGGTGCTGTGGCAGGCCGCGGCCTCGACCTTCGCCTCCCAGGGCATGAAGCCCGAGGACTGGGGTGTCGCTCCCGTTCCGGTCCAGTCCGGCACTCCGGGCGCCGGCCAGAACACCAACTCCATGGTCGCGGGCATCAATATCGCGGTGTTCAACAACACCAAGAACGTCGACGGCGCCAAGAAGTTCGTGAAGTTCATGACGAGCGACGAGGAGCAGAAGCTGCTCAACAAGACCTTCGGCGCGATCCCGCCGGTGAAGGCCGCCCAGGAGGACCCGGCGTTCGGCGCGCCCGATCTGAAGGTCCTGCGTGACACGCTGTCCACCAGCGCCGCGCCGCTCCCGCAGGTCGCGAACGAGTCGCAGTTCGAGACGACCGTCGGTACGGCCGTCAAGGAGCTGTGGGCCGATGCCGCGGCCGGCAAGCCGGTGACCACCGAATCCGTCAAGGCGGCCCTGACCAAGGCCCAGCAGCAGATGGCACAGTGAGGCTTTCTCCATGACCGCCACCGTGACACCCAGTACTGGGCACAAGGCGGGCAAAACGGAGAAGACGGAGCATGGGGGTGCGCGCGGACCACGTCTGCTGCGCATCCCCGACCGCATCCGTCAGGGCGGTCTGCCCTATCTCCTGCTGCTGCCCGCGGTCGTGCTCGAACTGCTCATCCACATCATCCCGATGGTGATCGGGATCTGGGTGAGCTTCCGGCAGCTCACCCAGTTCTTCATCAGGAACTGGGGCAATTCACCCTCGGCCGGCTTCGACAACTACAAGATCGCCATCGATTTCGATGCTCCGATCGGCCAGGCACTGCTCCACTCGTTCCTGGTGACCTGTGCCTTCACCGTGCTCTCCGTCGGGCTGTCCTGGCTGTTCGGTGTGACGGCGGCGATCATGCTCCAGGAGAACTTCCGAGGCCGGAGCATTCTGCGGACGATCTTCCTCGTCCCGTACGCCCTGCCCGTGTACGCGGCGGTCATCACCTGGGCGTTCATGTTCCAGCACGACAACGGCATCATCAATCACGTACTGCATGATCAGCTCGGCCTCACCGACAAGCCGTCGTTCTGGCTGATCGGCAACAACAGCTTCATCGCGCTGGTCGTCGTCTCGCTCTGGAAGTCCTGGCCGTTCGCGTTCCTGATGCTGATGGCGGCCCTCCAGAACATCCCGCGCGATCTCTACGAGGCCGCCTCCATCGACGGAGCGGGCATCTGGCAGCAGATCCGCAAGATCACACTGCCGTCGCTGCGCCCGGTCAACCAGGTGCTGGTGCTCGTGCTGTTCCTGTGGACGTTCAACGACTTCAACACGCCCTATGTGCTGTTCGGCAAGTCGGCGCCGGAAGCGGCGGATCTGATCTCGATCCATATCTACCAGTCGTCGTTCGTCACCTGGAACTTCGGCTCGGGATCCGCGATGTCCGTCCTGCTGCTGCTCTTCCTGCTGCTCGTCACGGCGGTCTATCTGTTCTTCACCTCACGGGGAAGGAAGGGCTCCGATGTCTAGGCCCAGGTCGCCCAGCGCGCCGCCGCAGTCGTTCATCTGGACGCGCCGTGTCGTACTGACACTGCTCGCGGCCTTCGCGCTGCTGCCGGTCTATGTGATGGTCAGCAGCTCGCTCAAGCCGCTCCAGGACGTGTCGGGCAAGTTCCAGTGGTTCCCGACGAACTTCACGGTCCGGCCGTACTTCGACATCTGGAAGACCGTCCCGCTCGCCAAGTACTTCGTCAACTCGCTGATCGTGGCCGGTTCGGCGACCGCGCTCTCCGTGGTGATCGCGGTGTTCGCCGCGTACGCGGTGAGCCGCTACCGCTTCCGCGGCAAGCGGGTCTTCACCGTCACGGTGCTCTCCACCCAGATGTTCCCGGGCATCCTCTTCCTGCTCCCGCTGTTCCTGATCTTCGTCAACATCGGGAACACCACGGGCGTCGAGCTCTACGGCTCGCGCGGCGGTCTGATCCTCACCTATCTGACGTTCTCTCTGCCGTTCTCCATCTGGATGCTGATCGGGTACTTCGACTCGATTCCCAGGGAGCTGGACGAGGCCGCCATGGTGGACGGCGCGGGACCCATCCGCGCGCTGTTCCAAGTGGTGGTGCCCGCCGCGGTGCCCGGCATCGTCGCCGTCGCCGTCTACGCGTTCATGACGGCCTGGGGCGAAGTCCTCTTCGCCTCCGTCATGACCAATGACACCACCAGGACCCTGGCCGTCGGTCTCCAGGGCTACGCCACCCAGAACGATGTCTACTGGAACCAGATCATGGCCGCCTCGCTGGTCGTCAGCGTGCCCGTGGTCGTCGGGTTCCTTCTTCTCCAGCGCTACCTCGTCGCCGGCCTGACCGCGGGCGCCGTGAAGTGACCCATTCAGAAAGGCAGTCCGTGAACGACCTCAACGCCCTTCCCCACGATTTCACCTGGGGCGTCGCCACCGCCGCGTACCAGATCGAGGGAGCCGTGGCCGAGGACGGCCGCAGCCCCTCCATCTGGGACACGTTCTCGCACACTCCGGGCAAGATCGACAACGCCGACAACGGCGATGTGGCCTGCGACCACTACCACCGTGTGCCCGAGGACATCGGGCTGATGAAGCGGCTCGGTGTGGACGCGTACCGGTTCTCGATCGCCTGGCCGCGGATCGTGCCCGGCGGTGACGGACCGGTGAACGAGCGCGGTCTCGCGTTCTACGACCGGCTGGTGGACGGTCTGCTGGAAGCGGGCATCACTCCGTTCGCCACGCTCTACCACTGGGATCTGCCGCAGATCCTCCAGGACCGCGGCGGCTGGCCCTCGCGTGACACCCCCGAGCACTTCGCGGCGTACGCCTCCGCCGTCGCCGAGCGGCTCGGCGACCGTGTGAAGGACTGGGCGACGCTCAACGAGCCGCTCTGCTCCTCCTGGATCGGCCATCTCGAAGGCTCGATGGCGCCCGGACTGACCGATCTCACGGCCGCCGTGCGCACCTCGTTCCATCTCCATCTCGGGCACGGTCTCGCGGTACAGGCGATCCGTGCGGCGTCCTCGGACGCCCGGGTCGGCATCGTCAACAATCTCAGCCCGATCGAGCCGGCGAGCGACAGCGACGCGGACCGCGCCGCCGCCGTCCGTGCCGACGGTCATACGAACCGCTGGTGGCTGGACCCGATCCACGGCCGCGGCTATCCGCAGGACATGCTCGATCTGTACGGAGTGGACCTGCCCGTGCGCACGGGCGATCTGGAGACCATCGCGACACCGCTGGACTGGCTGGGGCTCAACTACTACTTCCGCCAGATCGTCGAGGACGACCCGACGGGCCAGGCGCCGTTCGCCCGCCAGGTCGACGTACCGGACGCCCGCCACACCCATATGGGATGGGAAGTGCACGCCGACGGTCTGGAGCAGCTTCTGCTCCGGCTGAAGGACGAGTACGGCGCCCAGCGGATCTTCGTCACCGAGAACGGTTCGGCCTTCCCCGACACCGTACGGGCGGACGGCACCGTCGACGACCCGGAGCGCGCCCGGTATCTGGACGAACATCTCGCCGCCTGCGCGCGGGCCGTGGAGAAGGGCGCGCCGCTCGCCGGGTACTTCGCCTGGTCGCTGATGGACAACTTCGAGTGGGCGTACGGCTACGACAAGCGGTTCGGTCTGGTCCATGTGGACTACGAGACACAGCGCCGCACCATCAAGGGCAGTGGCCACCACTACGCGGAGATCATCCGCGCGGCCAACGGCGGGACCGGCAAGGCCGCCTGACGCAAGGCTGTCTGACGCGCCCTCACTTGCCGTGAACGGCCGGAGCCACCGTCCTGGGGAGGTCGGACGGTGGCTCCGGCCGCGGCCGGGTACGCTCAACCGCTCAGATACTGGCGGGTATTGAGGGTTCCGTACCGGTCTGGGCGCAGACCGAGGCGGCCACCTCGGAGGCATAGCCCAGCATCCGTGTCACCTGGTCACGCGACAGCGCGGATGCGCCGCCGTCCCGGTGCGCGCCGGTGGTGGTCAGCCAGTTGAGAACACCGGACATGAAGGCGTCTCCCGCGCCGATGGTGTTGACCACCTCGACCGGCACCGCGGGCACGGACACCGGCTCCGCGGAGCCCGCGTATCCGGTACTGCCCTTGGCGCCACGGGTGACCACCACGAGCCTGCCCTCCGCCGCCAGCCGCCGGCAGGTCTCGTCGGGATCGGTGCCGGGCCAGAGCCGTACGAGATCCTCGTCGCTCGCCTTGACCACCTGGGCCAGCGAGCACAGCTCGCGCAGCCGCCGCCCGCCCGTCTCCGGATCGATCGTCCGGTCCTCGCGCACATTGGGATCCACCACCAGCAGGGAGCGCGCGGCGGCGGCGCGCGCGGTGGACGCGACGGCCTCGGCGGCCGGTTCGACGACCGCCGCGACACCGCCCGCGTACACCGCGGCGAACCGGTCCACCTCGCCCGCGTGGTCCGGCAGCCGGAAGGTCGCCGTGTCCTGGAGATGGAAGTGGTAACTGGTGCCGTCCGGGCCCGGATCGGCGACCGCCAGCGTGGTGGGCAGCTCCGAGCGCGCGCAGAGACCGAGCTCCGTACCGGCCGAGACCAGCCGCTGCTCGATCATCCGCGCGAAGCCGTCGCCGCCGAGCGCGCCCGCGAACCAGCTCGGTGTGCCGAGCCTGGCGAGTCCCGCCGCGACATTGGCCGGAGCACCGCCCGGCTCGGCGCGGTAGGCCGCCGGCTCCTGCGGCGACGGTACGAGGTCGATGAGCGCCTCGCCCATCACCAGAACGGCGCCCGGGCGGACCGGCCGCTCCTTGCTCACGGCTCCACCACGATCTTGCGGCCCTGGCCCGCCTTGAACCGCTCGATCGCCTGCGGGTACTCCTCCAGCGGCATCCGGTCGCTGATGAAGACCGCCGGATCGAGCACTCCGGTGGCGAAGAGCGCGGCGGCCCGCTCGTAGCTGTGCAGCACCGCCATGGAGCCGGTGATGGTGATCTCCTGGTTGTAGATGCGGTACGGCTCGATGACCGCGGTCGTCGCGTAGTCGGAGACGCCGAACTGGAGGAAGGTGCCGCCCTTGGCGACCCGGCCGAGACCGTCCTGGATGGCGCCCGCGTTGCCGGTGGCGTCGATCACGAAGTCCCAGCCGCCCGGCCGGTCGAACTCCTCCGCCGAGGCGGCGGTACGCGAACAGCCCAGCTTGCCGGCGGTCGCCAGCCGCTCCGGATTGATGTCCAGGACGTCGACAACGGCGGCGCCGGTGCGCTTGGCGAGTTCGAGCATCATCAGTCCCATGGTGCCCGAACCGTAGATCAGCACCTCGGCGCCGAGCGTGGAGCTGAGGACGTCGTATCCGCGGACCGCGCAGGAGAGCGGCTCGATCAGCGCCGCGTCCCGTACGTCGATATGGTCGGGCAGCTTGACACAGTTGGCGACGGGCGCGACGGCGTACTCGGCGGCGCCGCCCGGCTTGCTGACACCGATCGCGTTCCACCGGTCGCACAGATTGCCGCGCCCGGCCCGGCAGTAGCGGCACTCGTGGCAGTACAGCGACGGATCGACCGCCACCTTGTCGCCCACGGCCAGTTCAGTGACGTCGGAGCCGATTTCCACGATCTCACCGGCGAACTCATGGCCGGGCACGATCGGCAGGGTGGGTGCGAACTCTCCCTGGAGAATGTGCAGATCGGTGCCGCACAGGCCGCACGACGCGACGGAAACGACCACATCCCGGGGGCCCGGGGTGGGATCGGGCACCGTCGTGACGGAGACCTGGCCGACGGCTTCGACGATCGCTGCCCTCATTACTTAACAGCTCCAAGAGAAAGGCCCTGGACCAGCTTGTCCTGGGCGGCGAAACCGGCTGCGAGCACCGGCAGGGAGACAACGACGGACGCCGCGCAGAGCTGGGCGAGGAAGAGCCCCTGGCTGGTGACGAAGCCCGTCAGGAAAACAGGTGCGGTCTGGGCCGTCACCCCGGTGAGCACCCGGGCGAAGAGCAGCTCGTTCCAGCTGAAGATGAAGCAGATCAGGGCGGTGGCCGCGATGCCCGGCGCGGCCACCGGTGCCACCACCCGGGCCAGCACGGTCGGCAGCCGGGCGCCGTCCACCTGGGCCGCCTCGATGATGGAGACCGGGACGTCCGCGAGGAAGGACTGCATCATCCAGACCGCGATCGGCAGATTCATCGAGGTGTAGAGGATGACGAGCAGCCAGATGTTGTCCAGCATGCCGGTGTTCTTCGCGAAGAGATACACGGGCAGCAGTCCGGCGACGACCGGCAGCATCTTCGTGGAGAGGAAGAAGAACATCACGTCCGTCCACTTCTCCACCCGCTTGATGGAGAGCGCGTACGCCGCGGGAAGCGCCAGGACGAGCACGAACACCGTGGAGAACAGTGACGCGGTCAGGGAGTTGATCAGCGGCGGCCAGGGGCTCGCGCCGCCTCCCGCGCCGAAGAAGACCCGGTAGCTGTCGAGTGTGAGTCCCGCGCCGAAGGAGGGCGGATTGGTCGCCGCGTCCGCCTCCGAGTGGAAGGAGGTGAGCAGCATCCAGAGCGCCGGCAGACAGAAGACGATTCCGACGATCCAGGCCAGCAGACCGAGCCCGGCGGAGCGCCGCCTGGCCCGCTTGGCGGCGGGCGCGTACGGATCGATCCTGGGGCGTGCGACCGGTGCCGCGTGCGGGGCCGAGAGGGTACTCATGCGCGGTTCGCCTCCTCACTGAAGAGGGACGAGACCACACGCAGGGCGAAGGTCGCGATCACGATCGTGCCGATCACGACGACGACTCCGGCGGCGGAGGCCAGTCCGTACTCGTGAGCCTGGTAGAAGGTCTGGTAGATGGTGTACGGGAGGTTCGCGGTGCCGAGCCCGCCCGAGGTGAGGGTGAAGACCGCGTCGAAGTTCTGCACGATGTAGATCGAGCCGAGCAGGACGCCCAGTTCGAGATAGCGGCGCAGATGCGGCAGTGTCAGATAGCGGAAGGTCTGCCAGGTGGTGGCGCCGTCCAGCTTCGCGGCCTCGATGATCTCGGCCGGCCTGCTCTGGAGTCCGGCGAGCAGGATGAGCATCATGAACGGCGTCCACTGCCACACCAGAGCCGCCTCGACCGCGATCAGCGGCATGTCGGAGATCCAGTCCGGCTGGGCCGGGCTGCTCACTCCGAAGAGTCCGGTGAACCAGGCCCAGGCACCGTTGAACAGACCGTACTCGGGGTTGTAGAGCGCGTGCTTCCACAGCAGCGCCGCCGAGACCGGGACCAGCAGGAACGGCGTGATCAGCAGCGTACGGACAAAGCCGCGGCCGAAGAACTTGCGGTCCAGCAGCAGGGCCAGCAGCAGTCCGAGGATCACACTGGCGATCACGACGCTCGCGGTGAGCAGGACGGTGGTGAACACCGATTCCCGCAGGCTCGCGTCGGAGAACACGGAGCCGTAGTTGGCGAGTCCGGCGAAGCCGCGCTCGTCGGGAGCCAGCGAGTTCCAGTCGAAGACCGAGATCACCAGCGTCGCCACGAAGGGCAGCTGGGTGACCGCGATCAGAAAGACGAGCGCGGGCAGCAGCGGGGCCCGGGTGGCCCAGGCGCGGGCCCGGCCGGAGGCCCTCCGGCCGGCGCGCCGTGGGGCGCCGGGGCGCGACGCGCCGGCCGGGGAGAGCGGAGATGTACTGACGGAGGTGCTCACTGCTGCTCCTTGCCGACCTTCTCGGCGAGCGCCTGCGAGGTCTTCAGCGCCTCGGCCACCGACTTCTTGCCCGCGATGGCGGCGCTGATCTCCTGCGAGACCTTGGTGCCCAGATCGGTGAACTCCGGGATGTCGACGAACTGGATGCCAACGGTCGGGCGCGGCTGGGTGCCCGGGTCACGCGGGTTGGCGGTGGCGATGGCTTCCTTGGTGACCTCGGCGAACGCCGCCGCGTCCTTCAGATAGTCGGGGTTGGCGTATGTCGAGGCGCGCTTGCCCGCGGGGACGTTGGCCCAGCCGATCTGCTCGCCGACGAGGTTCTCGTACTCCTTGCTGGACGCCCAGGAAATGAACTTCCACGCGCTCTCGGTCTTGGTGGAGGCCTTCTGCATGCCCCAGGCCCAGGTGTAGAGCCAGCCCGAGCTCTCCGTCTTGTCCACGGGAGCCGGCACATAGCCGATCTTGCCCTTGACCGGCGAGCCCTTGGCCTCCAGCGATCCGGCGCCCGCGGTGGCGTCGTACCACATGGCCGAGTTGCCCTGCGTCATGTTGTTGAGGCACTCGGCGTAGCCGGACTGCGGAGCACCGGCCTGGCCGTGGTTGCGTACCAGGTCGACATAGAACTGGGTGGCCTTGGTGAACTCCGGCGAGGTGAGCTGTGCCTCCCAGTCCTTGGTGAACCAGGTGCCGCCCATGGTATTGACGACGGTGGTCAGCGGAGCGATGACCTCGCCCCAGCCGGGCAGTCCGCGCAGACAGATGCCCTTCATGTTCTCCTGCGCGCCGTCCACCTTGGCGGCGAGGTCGGCGACCTGCTGCCAGGTGGGCTTCGCGGGCATGGTGAGGTTCTTCGCCGCGAAGACGTCCTTGCGGTACATCAGGAAGGACGACTCGCCGTAGAAGGGCTCGCCGTAGAGCTTGCCGTCCTCGGCGGTCAGGGACTCCTGGAGCGGCTTGAGTATGTCGCCCTGGTCGAAGGCCTTGTCCTTGGCGGAGTACTCGTCGAGCGGGTGCAGCCAGCCGTTCTTCGCGTAGAACGGGACCTCGAAGTTGCTGATGGTGGCGACGTCGTACTGACCGGCCTGGTTGGAGAAGTCCTGGGTGATCTTGTCGCGTACGTCGTTCTCCGGCAGGACCGTGAAGTTGACCTTGATCCCGGTCTCCTTGGTGAAGTTGTCCGCGGTGAGCTTCTGCAGCTCCACCATCTGCGGGTTGTTCACCATGAGCACATTGAGCGTGTCACCGCCCGAGGAGGAGGTGCCGCCCGCACCGCTGCACCCGGCGAGCAGGGCCATCAGTGCGGCGCTCGCGCCCACACGTACCCGGATTCCGTTGCTTCCACCAAAGCGCCGTTGCTGGAGGGGAAGGAGTGGCATGACGTTCTCTCCTGATCGTTCGATGCGGGAAGACTCAGAGGTGCCGGACGAGAAGGCACCAGAGTTGCTGGAGGGGATGGAGGGTGTGACGGATATCCGAAGGCGGTTACGGGTACGAAATGAAGGACGGGTGCCCGGCGGGCGGGACGGAACGGGATGCGAGGGGACGCATACGGGCGGAACGGAAGCGGGCGGAGCGGGACGGGATCAGACGCGGATGACCTGCGGCCCGAGCAGCGAGTAGCGCTGGGCCTCGGCCGAGGGCAGGCCGGCGTCCGTGACGATCGACTCGAAGTCACCGACCTCGGCGAAGCGGCAGAAGCTGACCGCGCCGAATTTGGTGTGGATCCCGGCGAAGACCCGGCGGCGCGCGCTCCGCATGGCCTGGGCCTTGACCTCGCTGACCGCCGGATCGGGAGTCGTGAGGCCGTACTCGCGGGATATGCCGTTCGCTCCGACGTACGCCAGATCGATGACGAACTCGGCGAGCATCCGGGTGGTCCAGTGGTCGACCGTGGCCATCGTAGAGCCACGGACCCGGCCACCGAGCAGCAATACGGCGATCTTCTCGGCATCGGCGAGCGCCGTCGCCACCGCGAGGGAGGCGGTGACCACGGTCAGCGGCCGGTCCCTGGGCAGCGCCTCGGCGACGAGCTGAGGAGTGAAGCCCTCGTCGACGAAGACCGTTTCCGCGTCGCCGAGGAGATCGGCGGCAGCCGCCGCGATCCGGGACTTCTGAGGTACGAGCCGGGTGGTCCGTACCGCGAGGGTGGTCTCGAATCCGGCGCTCTCCACCGGGTAGGCGCCGCCGTGGGTGCGTCGCACCAGCCCGTGTTCCTCCAGGGCGTGCAGATCGCGGCGGACGGTCTCCTTGGCGACCTGAAGTCTCCCGGCCAGGGCGGTGACCTCGACCGACCCGTCTCGTCGGGCGATCTCAAGGATTTCTCGTCGGCGCTCGTCGGTGTCCACGACAACACACTTCCCTGCTTTGCTGCGGCTCAGCACCCGTTCGGGCTCATGCGTCGTTTGTACAAGCAAGAGACCGGCTGCGACCAGCTTCTTCACAGCATCGACTGTGCCCGTTCATGCCCGTTTCGGGAAGAGTGTTTGCGCTGATCACCGCAGTGATCGGGATGACTGTTGCCCGGATCACTGCCCGATTGATGCCCGCCGTGCGCCCGTTCGGCGCCCGGTGCGGTACACGCTTTTCCCGCAATCGGAACCGTCATACGGCAGCCCGTCGCGGGACGGGAAATCCAACGGCGGGCCATGGAGTGTCCATGGCCCGCCGTCGGAGTGCCGTCCGGCGCCGCCGGCGGGGAGGAGACGGCGCGGGCGGATCAGGTGAACCGGGCCGCGCCCGGATCAGAGGTCCGGGTCAGGCGTCCGGGTCAGACGTCCAGGTCAAGCGTCCGGGTCAGACGCCCGGATCAGTTGTAGACGCCGAACTCGTAGAGCGAGTAACCCCAGCCGGTCCCTCGCACGGTCGCATTGATCCTGACATAGCGGGCATTTCCGGCCAGGTCATGGTCGTCTATCCCGCCATTGCCGTCGGTGACGGTCTTCAGCGTGGCCCAGTTCTGTCCGTCGTCGGAGGTCTGGACGGTGTAGCCCTTGGCGTACGCGGTCTCCCAGGCGAGCTGGACATGGCGGAACGCCGTCTTCTGGCCGAGGTCGACCTGGATCCACTGCGGATCGCTCCAGTCGCTCGCCCACCGGGTGTCGAACGAGCCGTCGACCGCGTTGCCGGCCGGGCAGGGACAGCCCGTACCGCCCGCCTGCGCCGAGGACGCCGTGGCGGGCTTGCCACGGGCGACATTGGTCCCGGTGACCGGCGGCGGCACCACCTTGAACGACTTGGTCTCGATGCCCACATTGCCCTTGCCGTCGCTCGCCTTGACATAGACCTTCCAGACACCGAGCCGCTCGGGCGCGACCAGCCGGAAGGTGCCGTTGCCCAGGGCGGTGAAGGCCGTGTCGTTCAACTGGCCCGAGTTGTCCACGTACTTGGCGCCGAGCAGCAGTTGGTACGAGAGCGGATCGCCTTCCGGGTCCGTGACCGAGGCGCGGACGGTGAACTCCCGGCCCGCGGGCACCGAGGCGGCTCCGTCGACCGACATCGAGGAGATCACCGGCGGTGTGTTGTCCCGGGAGGTGTCTCCTCCGTACGCGCGCTTCACCGCGTAGTACGAGAGCCGCTTCTGGCCCGCGGGAAGCAGATTGAACCAGACGCCGCCGAAGTCGTACTCGGTGCCGTAGTGGAAGAGCGTCGCACCGAGCGCCACTCCCCGGTGACCGGTGATACAGCCCCAAGCCTTGGTGTAACCGGCGGCCTTCGCGGGATCGGCGGGCTCGTCGGGCACGCCGTTGGCGTCGTTCGGGACCTCCCACTCACCGGCCGGACCGCCCTCGGTGACGATGTACGGCTTGGTGTAGCCGCCGTCCTGCCAGGTCTTCTGGATATTGCAGACGTCTCCGTACGAGTTCACCGCGTACAGATCGAGGTCGGGCGCGTTGCGCCGGTAGTACGGCCAGGCGCCCGTCCAGGCGTCGGTCGAGGTCACCGGATGGTTGGGATCGACGGCGTGGATCCGCTTCGCGATGTCGTTGACGAAGGTCGTGTACGCGTTGCGCTGCTGCTCCAGCGCGTCGCCGCTGTAGCAGTTCTGGAGACCGAGGACGGATTCGTTGCCGACGTTCCACATCAGCACGCCCGGGTGGTTCTTGTAGGTCTCCACCCAGCGCGGGAACTCCGCGAGCATATTGTTCTTGTACGTGGTGTCCGTCAGATAGTTGACACAGCCACCGCTCCCGGGGCCGCCGCCCGGCTGGAGCCAGAAGCCCGCGATGACCTTGACGCCGTTGGCCGCCGCCGCGTCGAAGAGCGGTGCGCTGCTGGCGTCGGTGCCCCAGGTCCGTACGGTATTGGCGCCCATCGACTTCACGTCGGGCATGTACCGCGCCGCGTCGGCCACGGCCGGTCCCCAGGTCAGGCCCTTGACCTGGTACGGCGCTCCGTCGACGGTGAGCTGCCAGTTGCCCTGCGCTCCGGTGACCTTGACGACGCTGCCGGCGGCGTGCGCGGCGGGCGCGGGAAGGGCCACCAGACAGGCCCCGAACAGGGCGGCGACGGCGAGCGGCGCCGCGCGCCGGATTCCGGCGGCCCGGCGCAGAACGGCGGCGAGCCGCGCGGCTCGCCGGTGTGCGGGTGGTCGATGTGCGGGTGCTCGGTGCATGGCGTGCTGTCTCCTCGGGGTGGCGGTGCGGGTGGGAGAGCGAGTGACGAGAGAACGGGAGAGCGCTCTCCCGCAGAGGCACGGTCCACCTCCGCGGAAGAGCGGCCCGGATCAGGGCAGTTCGTAATTCGCGTTGAGCGCGGCGCCCGCGTCTGGGTGATTCTGGTCGTACCCACGGGCATCACACTGGAGCCCGCCGACGACACAGTGCTGGACCAGCGCGTTCAGCGTGCGGTCGTCCCAGGCGTTGAAGAAGTCGTAGTGGAAGGTGTGTCCCACTCCGCTCGCCAGCCTGACCTGCGACATATCACCGTTGACGGGCCAGGCCATCTTGAACTCGATCATCGGCAGCGCCACCGGATGCGAGGGCGGGCAGACGTCCTGGTTGGCGCCCTGCGCTCGCGGATAGGCCATATGGCTCTGGTGGTCCGGTGTGTCCAGATACTTTCCGTCCCAGCAACTCGGCGCCTGGAAACGGAGATTGAGCTGGACATCCGGCCGGGCCGGGCAGGACGCGGGGATCTCGGTGTTCTTGTAGCTGTCCCCGCACTCCCAGCCCTCCACCCAGCCACGGTGGTTGCGGAACTGCTCGGCGGTCTGCAGCGGACTGCCGACGACGAAACGCAGTCCCTTGGGGAACGGCCGCACCGAACGGTAGTCGGTGACGCCCGACTTGTAGTAGATGGTCTGCGGACCGACCGGCCTGACCGCGGTGTTGCCGTTGAACAGCGTCGGCATCCAGTACGCGGACTTGTCACCGGGCGCCTTGCACGCGGTGCCGCCGCCGCTCAGCGAAGCCGTGGTGCTGTTCGCGTCGGTCGTGTTGTTGCCCATGAAGGTGTGGTCGTGCGACTTGCCCGGCTGGCCCGGGTAGACGATCGGGTCGTCCGGCCGGGTGTGTGTGACGGAACAGTTCGCCTGGAACTCGTGGAAATAGCGGGTCGGCGGGATCTGGTCGGACGGCACGACACCGGTCACGGGCGGATTGGCCGGAATATAGCCGTCTCCGTCGGGATCGTCGCCGGACGGTACGGGGACCGCCGGGGCCATCCGGTGTCCTGCGTGGGCCGCCTTGGCCGCCGCGGGCGGATCTGCCGCCCGGGGAGTGGCCTCGGCGGTGGCGGTGTCCGGGATCGCGATGAGCCCGAACGCCACCAGAGCGAGGGCGGTGGCGACGAGCAACGCGGACACCAGTGCGGTACTGCGAAAACTGCGCAATCTTTCGGCCATGCGGACCTCCATGCCGCTCTTCAGCCGCACCCGTCGGAGGGTGCGGTGGGGGGAAGTGGAGCTGGAAGGTGCACCGCGGAGAGCCGGGCCCGCAGCCGGTGAAGAAGCCGGGATCACTGCGGGAGAGCGCTCTCCAAAGCGCTGTCAGTGTTACGCCGCCGCTGAGAGGGTGTCAATACTTTGTGAACGAAGCCCGGTCGACGCCTGCCGTCCTCGTCTCGCGCTGGCGCTCAGAACACGGCACGATGCGTCAGGTCCGGAATGCATGAGCTCCGGGCCCGCTTGACGACTGATGAACGGCCGTGTCCGGCGGTACGTACCGCTCCCCAGCGGGACCTACCGGCGGCGCACGGCGCATCCTACGGATATCCAGGAGCACACGACATGAGTGGAACTGCCCAGATCGGTGTCACGGGGCTCGCGGTCATGGGCCGCAACCTCGCCCGGAACTTCGCCCGCAACGGCTTCACGGTCGCCGTGCACAACCGCACCGCGTCCAAGACCCGTGCCCTGGTGGAGGAGTTCGGTGATGAGGGCACGTTCGTCCCCGCGGAGTCCGCGGCGGATTTCGTCGCGGCGCTGGAGCGGCCCCGCCGGCTGATCATCATGGTGAAGGCCGGTGCTCCGACCGACGCGGTGATCGAGGAGTTCGCACCGCTGCTGGAGGAGGGCGACGTCATCATCGACGGCGGCAACGCCCACTTCGCCGACACCCGGCGCCGGGAGAAGGAGCTGCGCGAGCGCGGTATCCACTTCGTCGGTGTGGGCATCTCGGGCGGCGAGGAGGGCGCGCTGCACGGGCCGAGCATCATGCCGGGCGGCTCCGTCGAGTCGTACGCCTCGCTCGGCCCGCTGCTGGAGCGGATCGCCGCCAAGGCGCCCGACGGCGCGCCGTGCGTGGCCCATATCGGTCCTGACGGCGCGGGCCACTTCGTGAAGATGGTGCACAACGGCATCGAGTACGCCGATATGCAGCTCATCGCGGAGGCGTACCACCTGCTGCGGTCCGTGGCCGGCTACTCCCCCGCGAAGATCGCGGAGACCTTCAGGTCCTGGAACACGGGCCGGCTGGACTCGTATCTGATCGAGATCACGGCCGAGGTGCTCGCCCATACGGATGAGGCGACCGGGAAGCCGTTCGTGGACATCGTGACCGACCAGGCCGAGCAGAAGGGCACCGGCCGCTGGACCGTACAGATCGCCCTCGATCTGGGCGTCCCGGTCTCCGGTATCGCCGAGGCGGTCTTCGCCCGCTCGCTCTCCGGCCACGCCGGGCTGCGCGAGGCCTCCCGTTCGCTGCCGGGCCCGACGGCGGCGGCGCTCTCCGAGGCGGACGCGGCGCGCTTCGCCGACCAGGTCGAGCAGGCGCTGTACGCGTCGAAGATCGTCTCGTACACCCAGGGCTTCCACCAGATCCAGGCGGGCAGCGACGAGTACGACTGGAACATCGACCTCGGCTCGGTCGCCGCGATCTGGCGGGCCGGATGCATCATCCGGGCCGCGTTCCTCGACCGGATCCGCGAGGCCTACGACACCCAGCGCGAACTGCCGAGCCTGCTCTCCGACAAGCAGTTCGCCGAGGAGATCGGCGCGGCGCAGGAGGACTGGCGCGCGGTGGTCGCCACGGCCGTGCACCAGGGAGTACCGACGCCGGGCTTCGCCGCGGCGCTCTCGTACTACGACGCGCTGCGCGCCGAGCGGCTGCCCGCCGCGCTCACCCAGGGACAGCGGGACTTCTTCGGCGCGCACACCTACCGGCGCACCGACCGCGAGGGCTCGTTCCACACCCTCTGGGGCGGCGACCGCTCGGAGGTCTCGACCGACTAGGTCCTGTCTGGCAGGTCCTGTCTAGCGGATCCAGCCGAGCGGCCCGGGCGCGGGCTCCGGTTCCGGCCCCGGTACGGGGTCGGGGCCCGGCGGCGGGCTCGGGATCGGGTCCGGCGGAGGCATGGGCGTGGGGCTCGGCGGCGGTGTCGGGTGCGGCGGCGGTGTGGGCATGGGTGGTGGACCGGGCGGCACCGGATCCGGGCCGCCGGGGCCCGGCAGGCCGGGCGGCGGAGTGGGTGTGGGCGTTACCGGATCGGGGTGAACGGGGTCCGGGTTCGGGCTGGTCATGGCCTTGCCTCCATGGTGCGGGCGTCGTGCGTTATCACTCTCTCCCTCTGCGCGTGCCCACGCGCGCCGGGTCCACGCATGATCGGACCCGGTACGAGCCGGACGCACGCAAGCGCCTTGCGGACGGTGCCCACGGGCGGCGTCGGAACGCCCGTGGGCAGCCGGCACACGCCGTACGCGCTACGGCGTACGAGCTAAGGCTCCTACGCGTCGTACGCGCTCCTGTACGCGCCGGATACGCCGCCTCCGCCGTCAGATCGCCGCCGCCGCGGCAGCCGCCGCGTTCAGTCCCGGGCGCGGGCTGGAGAAGACCGGAAGACCACAGGTCGTACGGTCGGCCGCGTCGGCCATCGAGGCCTGGGCCAGCACGACGACATCCGCGCCGGTGATCGCGTCCACCGCGGCGGCCACCGCGTTCAGATAGCCGTCCCGATCGCCCGCCTCGAAGCGCTCCCAGGCGCCCTCGACCAGCACCATCCGCAGATCGACCGGCCGCCCGGCCGCCTCCTGGCGGATCAGCGCGGCCGTCGGTTCCAGTGTGCTCTCCAGAGCGGCGACCACGACAACCCGGCCGGCCGCGGCAGCGGCAGCCGCCATCGGCCGGTCGACCCGCAGTACGGGCACGCCGAGCGCCGCGCCGGTCTTCTCCGCGACCTCACCGATGGTCGAGCAGGTACAGAGCACGGCGGCCGAGCCCTCGGCGACAGCGGCGGCGACCACGGTCTCGACATCGGCCGCCACGGATTCCGGGCCCTCGGCCCGCGCCCTGGTGAGCAGGGACTCGTCGACGACATGGCGCAGGACGAGTCCCGGATGGTCCATGTCCCGCAGGGCGTCGAAGACCGGGACATGGACCGGGGAGGTATGCAGCAGAGTCAGCATGATCGCGATGCTAGGTCCTGCTCTTGTGCCGAGTCCGGCAATGTTCGCCCGACAGGACGAAGAGTGACGGAAGGGACCCGCCCGAAGGATGGGAACACCGTCAGGCGTCCGCCGCGTTGCCTTCGTCTTGCGCGGCCTTCAGCAGCTCCCTCGCGCTCTCGACCACATCGTCCGGGGCCGCCGGAGCCTCCTCGGGATGGCGCTGGGCCCACCGGGCGGCATACGGGCAGAACGGGACGACGGGCACGCCCTCACGCCCGGCCGTCGCGTACAGCTCCCGTACCAGCGCTCCCGCGATGCCCTTGCCCTCGTGCCCTTCCTCCACTCCGGTGTGCACCGCGACCAGCGCACCGGACGACTCCTCCGTGGCCTCCATCGCGAAATAGACGATGGAGCCGACGGCCCGGCCGTTCTCGTACGCCTCAAGACGGCCCTCGGACCGGTTGTCGCGGATGTCGAGATCTGACATGACGGTTGGTTCTCCCTGCTCCTGGTGGCGCGCGGCCGATTCGGCCCGCGGGTACATCGTTCCACCGTCAGGCTGTCATCCCTCGCGCTGTCATCCCTCGCGTTCCAGACGGCGTTTGAGGACCAGCGGCAGGACCAGCCAGCAGCACGCGAACCACACCAGTACGACCGCCGCGACGGCCCAGGCGTAGTCGGATTGCAGTGCGACGCGGAGCAGAAGGAGTACCGCGCAGACGATGGCGGCGGCAAGCAGGGCGATGCCGGTGCCGAGCAGCCGGCCTGTCATACGGACGAGCTCAGGCTTGCGCCGGTGTCCGGCCAGCATGCGGTGTACGGAGACCGGCGCGACCAGCGCGCCGGTGGCCAGCGCCCCGATCACCACGGTGACCACATAGAGGTCCTTGTCGAACCAGCCCAGCCGCGCGAAACGCGGTGTGAAGGCGACGCTGAGCAGGAAGCCGAAGAGGATCTGCGCTCCCGTCTGCGCGACCCGTACTTCCTGGAGCATCTCGACCCACTGGCGGTCCGCCCGCTCCTCCGGGCTCTCGTGCCGCGCGAAGCCGTGGGCCCGGTCGGCTGCGGCTGCCTCTGCGGCTGCGGCTCTCTCGTCCTCCGGCCGTCCGTCGTCGTCTGCCATGGCCCTCCTCGGGAACGCTGCGACGGCGTCGCCGGCGGCGGACCCGTCCTCGTCGCCGGCGGACCCGTCCTCGTGCCCCGTCCTCGTCGTCCTCGTCCCGCATGCGCATGTAAGCGCGTGGCCGGTCTTCGTACCACCGGGTGGACGGCAAGTGGCCGCAGCGGGCCGCCGAGACCGTCCCAGCAAGTCCGCTGAGGCCGGTCGCAGCTGCGGTATCGATGGAGATCCGATCAATATGCGCACAGGGCTGCGAAATAGTTCTGCACGGCTACTTGACGGCCTGAAACCTCCGATGTTCACTGCATGTTGCGAACATGTCACCAGCTTGCTGCTTTATGGATCACCGCGCCGACCAGGTGTTCCCGCGCCACCGCGAACCCGCACACCTCCTTGCCTTTCGGCACCCCCTTGCCACTCGTGGGAGTGACACACGATGAGACCCAACCGAATAGTCGTATTCGTCCTCGCCGCCGTCTGTCTGCTGGGCGGTCTCGCCGGTGGTCCGGCGTCCGCGTCGACCACCGACGCCGCGTTCAACAACGCGACCGGCGCACTGAACGTCGACTACGCGAGCTATCTCTCCAAGCACGACATCGTCTACAACCGGCCCAACACCAATCCCGATCACGGACTGACCGTCGGCAACGGCCGTATCGGTGCCATGGCATGGCAGAACAACGGTCTGTCCATGCAGGTGTCCGGCGTCGACACCTCCCAGCAGACCGCGTTCGGCGGCGGGCTGCTCAATCTGGCCACCACTCCGGCGATGGACAGTGGGTACTCCACCTACCAGCAGCGTCTCTCGCTGTACGACGGAACACTCACCACCAAGTACGACAACAACCGGACCGTCACCGTCATGGGTTCACCGAACTCCGAGGTGATGGGCATCCATGTGGACGACACACGCGGCGGAGTGTCCAGCATCGCGCTGGAGCTGAGCCTGTGGGATGTGAGTCAGCTCGGGAACAGCGGTGACGTACCCAATCTCGACACCTGGAAGACGGTGTCCACCTACGCCGACTCCACCGGCGCGGGACTGAGCCGTGGCCAGGCCGATCCGCAGAACTTCGGCTACACCCTGGCGGCGACCGTGGAAGGCGCGGCGTACTCCGCTCAGGTCGTCGACGGCCGGAAGGTACGGCTGACGATCACACCGTCCAGCAGTTACACGATCTGGTTCACCGCCAGCAGCCGGCTCAACGCTCCCGGCAACAACTCGGTGACCCAGGCCAAGAACGCGCTGAACTCGGTGAAGGGCACGGGATACACGACCACCCTGAACAACTACCGCAACTGGTGGCACGCGTTCTGGGAGAAGTCGTTCGTGCAGTACTCCAACGGGTCCCGTGAAGCGGACTACATGGAGAATGTGTACTACCTCAGCACCTATATGATCGCCGCCGGCGGATACGCGAACTATCCGTTCCACTTCATCAACGGCACTTTCCGGGCGACCGGCGACGCCACGAAGTGGAGCAATTCGTATTGGTACTGGAACCAACGGGACGTCTACAACTCGTTCCTGGCCTCCAACCATCCCGATCTGCTCGCCGGGTTCAACAAGCTGTACAGCCGCAACTTCGACGCGCTCAAGGCGTACACCCGGACCAGATACAACGTGGACGGGATCTGGGTGCCGGAGACCATGGGCTGGGACGGCAACGCCCGTGGCACGGTCAACAGCGACTACACCAAGAACATCTGGTCGACCGGTGCCGAAGCCGCGTACAACATGTATCTCCAGGCCAAGTACACCAACGACACCAACTATCTGCGGAACACGGCCTATCCGTTCATGCGTGAGGTCGCCAAGTTCTACGCGGCGAAGCTCTCCTACGACAGCGGCACCGGCAAGTACTATGTGGCCACGTCCAATTCGCACGAGACCTACTGGAACGTGCCGAACGCCATCACCGATCTGGCCGCCGTACGCACCCTGTTCCCGCTGGCCATCCAGACCGGCGCCGATCTCGGTCTGGACGCCGATCTCCGTCCGCAGTGGCAGCGGATCCTGGACAATCTGATCGCCTATCCGTCGGACGCGAATGTGTATCTGCCGCACACGCCTCCGATATCCCAGACACGCAACAACGAGAATGTGGCGGCCGAGATCGTCTGGCCCTACGACCTCACCGGAATCGGCTATCCGGACCAGCAGAAGGCCATCAACACCTGGAACGCCCGGCCGTTCCCGTACGGCAACGTATGGGCGAACGACGCGGTCCAGGCCGCCAGGCTCGGCCTCGGGGACCAGACGTTCCAGGGCATGAAGACCATGCTGCGCCAGTACCAGAACTATCCGAACGGTCTGACGGCCAACACCAACGGTGTCTTCGAGTATCTCGGTGTGCATCTGACGGCGACGAACGAGTCGCTGCTCCAGTCGTACAACGACAAGATCCGGGTCTTCCCGGCCGTGCCCTCGGACTCTTCCTTCGTCGGCAAGTTCAGCCTGCTGGCCAAGGGCGGTTTCCTCGTCAGCTCGGAGCGCGAGGCGGGCGAGATCAAGTACGTGGGAGTCAAGAGCCAGTACGGCAACAGCACCCGGATCGTGAACCCGTGGGGCACGCAGCAGGTGCGTGTCCGCCGGGTCTCCGACAACGCGACCGTACTGACCACCAGCGCCGCCGAGTTCGCGCTCAGCACCACGGCCAACACCGTGTACGTCGTCGAGCGCACCGCCAAGCCGCTCAGCTCGTACACCTCCACCCGGCTCACCGGGACGGCCAACCAGGACGCCAAGTCCCTGGCCGGCACCAACTCCACGCTCGGGCTCGGCTCGACGCCCAACCCGATGGTGAACAACACCTCGGTGACCTACGACAGCAACTGGTACCTCACGACCAACCGCGGCTACGGCGACTACAACGACGACACCCACCACAGCAACACGGTGGGAGCGACGGCGCAGTACACCTTCACCGGCACCGGGATCCAGTACCTCTCCGAACGCAACGGTGACATGGGAACGGTGGACGTCTATCTGGACAACGCCTTCCAGGCGACGGTCGATCTGAGGATCACCGGCCCTCGGCAGGCCCAGCAGACCGTCTGGCAGAGATCGGGGCTCTCCCGGGGCTCGCACACCATCAGGATCGTCAACAGGAGCACAGCGGTCGGCATGATCGACGCCTTCCGCATCACTCCGTAGCCGTCAGAGGCGCATGGGAAAGGGCGGTGGCCGCGGCGGCGGTCACCGCCCGTCTCACTCTCCGGCGGGCGCGCCCTCCTCTCCGGCGGGCGCGCCCTCGGCGCTCTCCCGGGCAGCCGCCGCCATGCCTCTGGCCCGCTTCCCGATGACCAGCGCCGCGCCCGCCGCGCTGGCCGCGAAGGCGACGGGAACCATCCACCGCCGGTCGAGCCGGTAACAGGTGACATGGTCCAGCGAGTAGCGGCCCGCTCCCATCAGACCGATGGAGGCCGCGGTCCAGCCGAGAAGGCCCGGATACTCGAATCCGCCCGACTGACTGAAGAATCCGTTGGGCGCGTGCACCGCCGACGCTCCCGCCATACCGCCGGCCGCCGCCGCGCCGGCCGCCGGAGTGGCGAGCCCCAGGGCCAGCAGCACACCGCCTCCGGTCTCGGCGAGTCCGGAGGCGATCGCGCTCGGTCTGCCGGGCCGGTAGCCCATGGCCTCCATCCCCTGGGCGGTCCCGTCGATCCCGCCGCCGCCGAACCAGCCGAAGAGTTTCTGGGTGCCGTGCGCGGCGAGTACGGCTCCGACGCCGAGCCGCAGGGTGAGCAGTCCGAGGTCGCGTCGGTTCACACAGGTCATGGCGGGCTCCGGGGTGTGTGGGTGCGTCAGTCGTGCCGAGGAGTACGGGGACGTACGACTCCACTCTCGGCGGAGCGGCGGGCGGGAGGTCAGCGTTGCTGGGCCGTACGAGTCGCCACGGCGCGCCGGCCCACTCCTTATGTCACCTTGACGATAAGCAGAGGAACTCGATATCGTCGCCATGACGAAAAGAAGGAAGAGAAACAAGAAGAGATCAACGAGGAAGGCCCTTCCATGGCCGACATCACACGCCGTCTCGGCCGGCGCCATCTCCGCTCCGCGCCGACCGCCCATGTCCGCCACCACCGGCGCGGCCGACTCGTCCACGACGGGCCGGGGCTGAGCTTCTGGTTCCGGGCGCTGACCGCCGCGCTCTCCGAAGTGCCCGTCGACGACCGCGAGTTGGCGATGGCCTTCCATGCCCGTACGGCCGACTTCCAGGATGTCACCGTGCAGTCCACGGTGACGTACCGGATCAGCGATCCGGCCACCGCCGCCGCCCGTATCGACTTCTCCATCGATCCGGACAGTGGTGTCTGGCGCGGCGCGCCGCTGGAGCAGATCGCCACTCTGCTCACCGAGACCGCGCAGCAGCACGCACTGGACGTGCTGGCCCGTACGCCGCTCTCGGCGGCCCTCGCGGACGGAGTGGCGGCGGTGCGCGAGCGGATATCCGAAGGTCTCGGCGCGGAACCGCGGCTGCCCGCCACCGGGATCGAGGTGGTGGCGGTACGGGTCGTCGCCGTACGTCCCGAGCCCGAGGTGGAGCGCGCGCTGCGCACTCCCGCCAGGGAGCAGATCCAGCAGGAGGCGGACCGGGCCACCTATGAGCGCAGGGCCGTGGCCGTCGAGCGCGAGCGGACCATCGCCGAGAACGAACTCGCGAGCCGGATCGAACTGGCCCGCAGGGAGGAGCGGTTGGTCGAGCAGCAGGGCGCCAACGCCCGTCGTGAGGCCGAGGAGAGCGCCGCGGCCGATGCCGTACGGGCGGAGGCCGAGGCGCTGCGCACCGTACGGCTGGCCAGGGCGAAGGCCGAGGCCGAGCGGGAGACCGGCGAGGCACGGGCCGCCGCCCAGTCCGCCTGGCTGCGGGTGCATGCCGAGGTGGAGGCCGCCACACTGCACGCGCTGGCCGCCACCCGGCTCGCGGAGAATCTGCCGCGCGTCGAGAGCGTCACGCTCTCCCCCGATGTGCTCACCGGTCTGCTGGCCAGACTGGGCGGTCCGAGCCGGGACGGGGCATGAGTCTCGCGCCGCGTGCGGTGCTGGTGCACCGCACCAGTGAGTACGAGGAGTTGCTCGCCCGGCACGGCACCCATGGCCAGGCCGCCTTCTTCCTCTCCTCGCGCGGCCGGTCCGTCGAGGAGGTGGCGGAGCGGCACCACCGGGCGCGCCGGGCGCTGGCGGAGGTGGCGGGCGCGATACCGCTGCGCTGGCGGCAGGCCCGGGTGGAGCGCGCGGATCTGGACCGGTTTCTCTTCGCGCCCGAGGATGTGGTGGTCGTGGTGGGCCAGGACGGACTGGTCGCCAACGCCGCCAAGTATCTGTCGGGCCAGCCGGTGGTGGGCATCGACACGGATCCGGGACGCAATCCCGGTGTACTGGTGCGCCATCGTGCCGCCGACGCGCCCGCGCTGCTGCGGGCGGCCACCGCGGGCGCGGGCTCCGTCGACGAGCTGACCATGGTGGAGGCCGTCACCGACGACGCGCAGCGGCTGCTCGCGCTCAACGAGATCTATCTCGGCCGGCCGGGCCACCAGACCGCCCGCTACCGGCTCGGTCCCGACGAGGAGAACGGCCCGGCCGAGGCCCAGGCGTCGTCCGGAGTGCTGGTCGGCACCGGCACGGGCGCCACGGGCTGGCTGAGCTCACTGCGGCGCGAGCGCGGCGGCGGACCGCCGCTGCCGGGACCCGCCGAGCCCAGACTGATCTGGTACGTACGGGAGGCCTGGCCCTCCCCGGTCACCGGCACCTCGCTGGTGGAGGGCGTGCTGACCGCCACGGAACGGCTCCGGATCACCGTCGAGTCCGACCGGCTGGTGGCCTTCGGGGACGGTATGGAGAGCGACGCCCTGGAGCTGACCTGGGGACAGACGGTCCGGGTGGGCAGATCCGCCACGGCGCTGCGACTGCTCGGCTGAGAGCCACGTACACGCGTGCGACCGCCGTCGGACCGCGTCACAATGGAGAGAGCGGGCACGGGCACCGATACGGCGATGGCAGCCGGACGGAGGAGGCGCGTTGCGATGGAGACCAGCGATCGCGAGACCGTACGGAAACTGCTCGCCACCCACGGCCGCACCTACGCCGATCAAGCGGGTATCCAGCTGCGGAACACACCTCAGCCGCTCTACCAACTGCTCGTCCTGGCCTGTCTGTTGAGCGCGCGTATCCGCAGCGACACCGCTGTCGCGGCTTCCCGCGCGCTCTCGGAGGCCGGCTTCCGCGACGCGCGCCGGATGGCGGACGCCACCTGGCAGCAGCGGGTGGACGCGCTGGGCCTCGGCGGCTACCGCCGTTACGACGAGCGCACCTCGACACAGCTCGGTGTGGGCGCCGAGCTCCTGCTCGACAAGTACCACGGCGATCTGCGCCGACTGCGCCACGCGGCGGGCGGAGACATGGGCACGCTGCGGTCGCTGCTGCGGGAGGTGCCCGGACTCGGTCCCGTGGGTGTGGACATCTTTCTCCGCGAGGTTCAGGGCATCTGGCCGGAGGTCGCGCCGTATCTGGACAAGAAGACTCTCCAGGGCGCGCGGAAGCGCGGACTGCCCGACGAGCCCAAGGCGTTGGCGCGGCTGGCCGATCACACGGATCCCGCGGTCTTCGCGGCGGCGATGGTACGAGCCGCTCTCGAACGGACCGGGACGACGAAGAAAGCAACGACGACGAAGAAAGCGGCTGAGAAGACAGCGCAGAAAACAACGCAGTAGCCCGCCATGCCCGCCATACATGAGGCGCCTCTCCGTGCAACTGCTCGCACGGCAAGGCGCCTTCACGTCGAATGTGGTCTCGCGCCGGAAGTGTCGCGTCAGCTAGCCGGCGGCCGGTTGTCGCGAGGCGGCTCACGGGACGGCTCGTTGGTGCCGAGCTGCTCATTGATCTTCTTCTGGGCCATGTCGACCGGCCCTTTGTACTTGTTCCCCGTCTTCCTGTCGAACGCGTCGCCCGCCTTCTCGACCCCCTGGCGGACCGTGCTCTCATGCCCCTTGATGAGGCCCTTCAGCTTGTCGAGCATCGACATGTTCGGCTCCTCGCTCGGAACGTCTTCATGTCCACCTTCACCGCTGTCCGGCGATCCCGCATCCGGACATCAGCGTGAGTAGGCGTAAGTGCGCTGCCGCGTGCAGGGATCGCTCACCGCGCCCGTGCCGTCGTCCTCGGGCAGCCCGGCGACGGCCTGGAGCGCGGCGCTGACCAGAGTGACCAGAAGATCGATGTCCGCTCCGGTGTCGAGCCGTACGGTGACCCAGCCGCAGCCGGCCCGCAACCGGAGCGCGGTGGACCTCTTGAGCGCCGGCCGAAGCTTGGCGATCATGGCATTGGTGAGATGAACATCTGCTTCGTTCTCACCGTGGAAGTGAACTATTTCCTGTGTACCCGAGCGTACGCACGGATCTGTGCCGCAATAGGCCCGGCCACCGCTGAGACCTGGCCAAGTCATCAGCCGTTCGCCGGCATGTCTGGCAGCGTTCATGCCATCAGCGTGCCGTACCGCGACCTCGGCGGACAGAGGAAACGAGGAACAAATGTGCTTGTCTTTGCCGAGTTCCGCGCAGCTCCGCCGATTTCCACGCGGCCGGGCGCGCCTCGGGCCGACGGCTTTTGTTCGCCACGTGTTCAACGCTCCGTCCGTCGGCCCGTTCATCCCTTCATGATCTCCTCGGCAGGGCGACGGCAGACATTTCAGGACGAGAAAGGGCCGCCATGGCTGCGAACTCGGTCGATGAGCTGATGGATCTCCTGTACGCGTGCCGGGGCGTCTGGGACAGCCCCGACCGCAGCGGCGACGCCGTCGATCTCCATGACCACGCCCTTCAGACAGCCGCTCTGCTGCGCCGCCGGCATCCCGCCGACAAGGAGCTCCAGATCGCGGGTCTGGTCCACGATCTGGGCCATCTGCTGCTGCCCGGTGACGACGCGGGACACGGGAACCGGGCCGCCGACGCCGTACGCCCGCTGCTCGGCGACCGGGTGGCCCGGCTCGTACGGCTCCATGTGCCCGCCAAGCGGTATCTGGCCGCGATGGAACCGTGGCACACGCTCTCGGAGCAGAGCGCGCGGACGCTGCGGCTCCAGGGCGGCGCGATGACCCGGGCGGAGGTGGAGGCCTTCGTCCTGGACCCGCTGGCCGAGGACGCGGTACGGCTGCGCAGGGCCGACGACGAGGGCAGGACCGCCGGAATGGACGCGGGAATCATGGAGGACTGGCGGCCGGTCCTCGAATCGGTCGCGGCCGGCCACCATCATGTCGGTGTGCGCTCGCGATACCAGTAGGGCTCGCGGTACCAGTAGGTACGGTACGGGCATCGGCCACCCGTACCGTACCTACTGGGCGCGTCAGCCGAGCGTCGCGCTTCCCAGGTCCTTCGGGGAGCTGGGCAGCGGCAGCCGGCGCGCGGTGGAGCCGGTCGGCGGAGTGACCGTCCAGTCCGGGTGCCCGGGCATCCTCGGCGTCTTCGTGCCGTACAGCCACTCGGTGAGGAAGCCGGTCAGATCCTGTCCCGACACCTCGGAGGCCACGGCGATGTACTGCGCCGTGGAAGCGCTGGAGTTGCGGTACCGGTCGAGGAAGGTGTGCTCGATACGGCTGAAGACCTCCTCGCCGACCAGCGTCCACAGCGCGTACAGGACCAGCACACCGCCCGTGTAGCGCTGGCTGTGGAAGAGCGTGGCCGCCGTCGGCGCCGCGACGGGACCGGCGTCCTTGCGCCACTGGTCGCCACGGGAGTAGACGTCCTTCATCCGGGCTTCCATGCTGGTCAGCCCGATGGAGTCGGGCCAGCCGCGCTCGTACCGGTACAGCAGCCCGTAGTAGTCGGCGTGGCCCTCGTTGAGCCACAGATCCGCCCAGGTGGCGGGCGAGACGAGATTGCCGAACCAGGAGTGGACCAGCTCGTGCATCATGTGCGAGCCGATCAGATTCTCCGTCTGGAGAAGGAAGTTCGGCTTGTAGATGGTGAGGGTCTGGGTCTCCAGACCGGTGAAGTCGAAGGCGTTGGGATCGTCGGTGTTGGCGGGCAGGATGCCGTACGCCTCGAACGGGAAGGCGCCCAGCCGCTGCTCCAGCCAGGTGAGCTGATTGGGCGTCAGGGCGAGGGCCGGCTCAAGTGCCGCCGCGCGTGCGGTCGGTACGACATCGCGCAGCCGCAGTCCGCTCGGGCCCGGCCGTTCGACGATCCGGTAGTCGCCCACGGTGATCTGCACCAGCTCGGTGGCGAGCGGATCACGTGAGCGGTAGGTGACGGTGGTGGTGCCGTTCGCCTTCCTGGTGGAGACCAACGAGCCGGTCGCGACGGCCGTCAGTCCGTCGGGCGCGGTGATACGGAAGGTGAAGTCGGCCTTGTCGCTGGGATGGTCGTTGCACGGGAAGACCGTGCGCGCCAGATCCGGCTGCCCGGCCACAGCGAAGCCGTCGGGAGTGGGCACCCAGCCGTTGTACGGCGGCGCGATCTTGCGCGGATCGGCGGTGTAGTCGATCCGTACGGTGAACCTCTCACGGTTCGCCAGGCAGGACGGCGGCGTGACGACCAGCTTCTCGGTCTGCTGCTCGAAAGCCGCTTCCCGGCCGCCCACCCACACACCGTGGACCACGAAGCCGACCGCGTCGAGGGAGAAGCGGGAGAGATCCTGGGTGGCGTGCGCGGTGACGGTCACGCTCGCGTCGACGAGCTTGGTGTCGGCGCGGTAGGTGAAGTCCAGCAGATAGGCGGCGACACGGTATCCGGTGTTGCCGAGCACCGGATAGACGGGATCGTCCAGACTGTCGCCGCCCGGAGTTCCGCCGTCTCTGACGTCCCGTACGCCACGTCCGTCGGTGCTCCGCGCCTGCGCGGCCGGGGAGAGGGTGAGAGCTGCTGCTGTGCCGAGGAGCGCGACCGCCGGGGCCGTCACTCTGGTGCGATATCGCATGTTCCTCTTTCGGTAAGTGCGACTTGAGCAGCGCGATCCGGCCAAGAATGATCACGCCAACTGCCGGGACGCATAGGTGTCATGGTCGGTTCCCGGCATCCCGGTACCGGTTCCGGAACCGGTACCGGTCCTGTTCCCTGTCCAGTCGGCGAGGCAGCCACCAGGCACGCGCGCCGAGCAGTGTCATCACCGCGGGGACCAGTAGCAGCCGGACGATCGTGGCGTCGATGAGCACACTGACGGCCAGTCCGAGGCCCAGCATCTTCACCACGATGTTGTCGCTGAGGATGAACGCGGCGAAGACGCTGGCCATGATGAGCGCGGCGCAGGTGATCACACGCGCCGTGATCTCCAGACCGTGCGCGACCGCCGCTCTGCTGTCACCGGTGAGCAGCCAGGACTCATGGACACGGGCCAGCAGGAAGACCTCGTAGTCCATGCTCAGACCGAAGACGATGGCGAACATCATCATCGGCACATAGCTCTCGATCGGCACCGTCCCCGAGATCCCCAGCGCGGGGCCTCCCCAGCCCCATTGGAAGACGGCGACCACCACTCCGTACGACGCGGCGATCGACAGAAGGTTGAGCACGGCGGCCTTGAGAGCCACCAGCAGCCCGCGGAACACCACCAGGATGATGAGGAACGCCAGGGCGACGACCACACCGATGATCAGCGGGAGCCGCGCCCTGATGATGTCGAGGAAGTCCTCCGCGGCGGCGGTCGCGCCCGTGACATAGGTCGTGGCGGCCGTGCCGGAGACGCCTCGGGGCAGGACGTCGTCCTTGAGCCGGCTGAAGAGGGCGGAGGTTCCCGCGGACTGCGGTGAGGTCGCGGAGACGGCCGTGGCGGTCAGCACCTGACCGTCGCCGGTGGGCCGGAGAGGGCTAATACCGGCCGCGCCCGGGACATCCGTGAGCGCCTCGGTGAGGCCTGCCGCCAGCGCGGGACGCCCGGCGCGCGGCACCCGGCTCTGGTCGACGACCAGGAGGAACGGACCGTTGGCGCCCGGCCCGAAGCCCTCGGTGATCAGGTCGTACGCGCGCCGGTCCGTGAAACTCCTCGGATCGGCGCCGTCATCGATATGGCCGAGGCGGATGGAGAAGACGGGAATCGCGAGTACGCCCACGGCGACGAGCCCGGCCAGCAGGAACCACCAGGGCCGGCGCTCGACGCGCTGGGCGTAACGGTGCCAGGTGCCCTGCGCCTCGGCGGACCGCCGCGTACCGGCCTGCCGCGTACCGCCCTGCCACGTACGTACTCGCCGCGTACGGACCTGTCGCGCGCCTCCCGGCCGCGTACCGCCCGCGCGCAGGGCCGGAAGTCCCTCCGCGACGGGCTTTCTGACGTAGTAGCGGTCGATACGGCGGCCGACGAGTCCGAGCAGAGCCGGTACGAGAGTGATCGCGCCGATGACGGCGATGACGACCGTGACGGCAGCGGCCACGCCCAGCTTGCCGATAAAGCTGACCTGGGAGACATACAGGCCCGCCAGCGCGACGATGACGGTGCAGCCCGAGACCACCACGGCCCGGCCGCTGGTGGCGACCGCCCGGCCGGCCGCCGTCACCGGATCCGCGCCGTCCATGATCTGCTGCCGGTGACGGGTGATCAGGAACAGCGCGTAGTCGATCCCGACGCCCAGTCCGATCATCGTGGCCAGGGTCGGCGAGACACTGGCGAAGGTGGACGCGGCGGCGATCAGTCCCAGACAGCTCAGCCCGACGGCGACGCCCACCAGCGCGGTGAGCAGTGGGACACCCGCGGCGATGACGCTGCCGAATCCGAGGAGCAGAACGGTGACCGCCACCGCGAAGCCGATGACCTCGCTGTTCAGATCCGTCGGCAAGGGCCGGGCGAGTTCACCGAGCGGACCGCCGTACTCGACCCGTACTCCGGCGGCGCGCAGCGGCTCGACCGCCCGGTCGATCCCGTGGAGATAGGCGGCGCCGAACGAGGCGGGAATGGCGTCGAATCCCACGGTGATGTACGCGATCCTCCCGTCGGCGGTCAGCGCGCCCGTGGGCGGTCCCGACGGCGTCGCGGGCAGCGGGCTCACCACGGAGATGACATGCGGAAGCGCCCGGAGCGAGCCGACGGCCCGGTCGATTTGGCTCCGTACGGCGGTCAGAGGCGCGCGCGTGTCGTGCAGGACGATCTGGGCGCCGATACCGCCCGTACCGGGAGCGTGCCGGGCGAGCACCCGCGCGCCGTCGTCCGACTGCGTACCGGGCAGCGAGAAGCTGTCGGAGTAGGTGCCGCCGAAGGCTCCTTGGAGCGCGTGCAGCCCGCCGAGCGCGACCAGCCAGAGGAGCAGAACGACGATGAAGCGCCGCGCGCACCACTCCCCCAGCCGCTGAAGTCCGCCGGCCTCGTGAAGAGCTGCCCGCGCTTCCGCGTCCGTGTCGCTCTGCTCGCTCTGCGACGTCATACGGTCCCCCCGAGGGTGCCGGCCTCGCCCTGGCCCGATAAATGTCGGCATTTTATGTGGTTCGTCAGGAAAAGCCGGGCTCAGTACTCCATCCGGCGTGCCCTTGGAAGCTGACGGCCCGTCATGCCACCGGCGGACGGGCGCCGGGCGGGCAGGCCCGGCAGGAACGTCCCTGCGGTGGGGCAGCCGCCACGCGCGGCGACGGCCCGGGAAAATAGGACCGCGAACCGATCGCAGCAACCGACCTGGAGGAGTGGGCAGATGCCGCACGAACGAGCGGGACAGCCGGCCCGGCCGGAGGATCTCATCGATGTCGCCCGGCTGGTGACCGCGTACTACGCGCTGCACCCGGACCCGGAAGAGCCGGGCCAGCGTGTCGCGTTCGGGACCTCCGGGCACCGTGGATCGTCCCTCGCCACCGCGTTCAACGAGGACCATATCGCCGCGACCAGCCAGGCGATCTGTGAGTACCGGGCCGGACAGGGCATCACCGGGCCGCTCTTCCTGGGCGCGGACACCCACGCGCTGTCCGAACCGGCCCGTGTGACGGCGATCGAGGTGTTCGCCGCCAATGATGTGACCGTGCTCGTCGACAGCGCCGACGGCTATACGCCCACTCCGGCGGTGTCGCACGCCATCCTGGCCCACAACCGTGGGCGTGCCTCGGGGCTCGCCGACGGTGTGGTGGTCACGCCGTCCCACAATCCGCCCGCGGACGGCGGCTTCAAGTACAACCCGCCGAGCGGCGGCCCGGCCGGTTCCGAGGCGACCGGCTGGATCCAGGACCGGGCCAACGAGATCATCGCGGACGGACTGAAGGACGTACGGCGGATCCCGTACGTCCGTGCCCTGGCCGCGCCGACCACCGGGCGGTACGACTTCCTCGGCACCTATGTGACGGATCTGCCGGCCGTGCTGGACCTGGACGCGGTGCGCGCCGCCGGAGTGCGGATCGGCGCGGATCCGCTGGGCGGCGCGTCGGTCGCGTACTGGGGCCGTATCGCCGAGCAGCACCGGCTCGATCTGACGGTGGTCAATCCGCTGACCGATCCGACGTGGCGGTTCATGACGCTGGACTGGGACGGCAAGATCCGGATGGACTGCTCGTCGCCGTACGCCATGGCCTCGCTGATCGACCGGCGCGACGAGTACGGGATCGCCACCGGCAACGACGCCGACTCCGACCGGCACGGCATCGTCACGCCGGACGCCGGGCTGATGAATCCCAACCACTATCTCGCCGCCGCCATCGGCTATCTCTACGCCCACCGCGACCGGTGGCCCGCCACGGCGGGCATCGGCAAGACGCTGGTGTCGTCCGGGATGATCGACCGCGTCGCCGCGGATCTCGGCCGCGAACTGGTCGAAGTGCCCGTCGGCTTCAAGTGGTTCGTGGCCGGGCTGGCCGACGGATCGCTCGGTTTCGGCGGGGAGGAGTCGGCCGGGGCGTCCTTCCTGCGGCGCGACGGTTCGGTGTGGACCACCGACAAGGACGGCATCATCCTGGCGCTGCTCGCCTCCGAGATCCTCGCGGTCACCGGCAGGACGCCGTCCGAGCACTGCGCCACGCTCACCGGCCGCTTCGGGGCGCCCGCGTACGCCCGTATCGACGCGCCCGCCACGCCGGCGGAGAAGTCCGTACTGGCCCGGCTCTCACCCGAGCAGGTCACGGCGGACAGCCTCGCGGGCGAACCGGTCACCGCCGTGCTCACCGAGGCGCCCGGCAACGGCGCGTCCATCGGCGGTATCAAGGTGATCACCGAGAACGCCTGGTTCGCGGCCCGTCCCTCGGGCACCGAGGACGTCTACAAGATCTACGCCGAGTCCTTCCTCGGCGCCGACCATCTCGGCCGCGTACAAGAGGAGGCCAAGGGCGTCGTCGCGGCGGCCCTGTACCTGGGCGACTGAGCCGGCTGAGCCGGCGATCCGGACGACCGCGTACGGGCCGGCTCGTACGCGCGGCCCGTACGCGGTCGCCGGGCCATCGCCGGGCCATGACGGCCATTCGCGTGATGAATGTGGTGATCGTGTGAGCACACGGCGTGGCGAGGGAAAGGATGACCACCGGACACCGACACGCGTGCCCGTTCATCGACCGGTCTGACACGAGCTGTGTGCCTCCCAGGCCGGGCGAAGGGAGCAACGCAGATGATTGCTGTGCGACGCATCGCAGCTGCCGCGACGCTGGCAGCGCTGGCCGGCATATCCGCGCCTTCCGCGTTCGCGGCGGCCAGGGCCACCGACGACGCGCCTTTCCTGAAGGCGATCCATCAGGGCAACCTGACGGAGATCCAGGACGGTGAGAACGCGGGCAAGCACGCCAGGGCGACATGTGTGAAGACGGTCGGCGCCACGCTGGTGCGCGACCACAAGAAGCTGGACGCGGGCGTCAAGGCGCTGGCGAACAAACTCGGCGTCACTCTGCCCACCTCGCCCTCCGCGGCACAGGAGCAGGCACTGGCCGCCGTGCAGGCGAAGGCGGGCACGAGCGGATACGACAGCGCCTGGCTCGCCAACGAGGACAAGGGACACGTGGACACACTCAAGCTGATCGACCAGGAGATCGCCACAGGCGGCAACTCCGAGGTCAGGGCGGCGGCCAGCGCGGCACGTCCCGTGGTGGCGGAGCACCTGACCCTGATCCGCGACTGCAAGGCCGAGCTCAACTCGACCTGACCCGGCCGACCTGCCTGACCCGACCGACCTGACCTGATCTCTGGTCAAGCCCGCCTCCACGGAGACCGGCCGCTGCCGCCGCACCGACGACCGCGGCAGCGGCCGAATCCGTTACGGTCAGGGCATGTTCGTGCCGTACCGCCGTGGGAGGTCATGATGAGGCTTCTGGTCGTGGGTGCCGGGGCTACCGGAGGTTATTTCGGGGCCAGGCTGGTGCGGGCGGGCAGGGATGTCACGTTTCTGGTGCGTCCCGGCCGGGCGGCCGTTCTGCGGGAGCGGGGGCTGCGGATCGTGGGCTCCGGAGAGGACGACCGTATCGACGCGCGGTTGGTCACGGCGGCCGAACTCCGTGATTCCGGCGGCTCGTACGGTTCCTACGATGTGGTTCTGGTGTCGGTGAAGGCGACCGCGTTGGCTCAGGCGATGGAGGACATCGCGCCGGCGGTCGGGCCGTCCACCGCGATCCTGCCGGTCCTGAACGGGATGGCGCACCTGGACCGGCTCAGCGACCGGTTCGGTACGGCGTCGGTGCTGGGCGGTGTGGCGTTGCTGGCGACGTCCGTGGACGCGCGAGGAGACATCGTCGTACTGGCTCCCGGCGCGAAGCTGACGCTCGGCGATCAGCGCGGCGGTGCCGTACGCGCCGGTGCCGCCGATGCCGTGCGCGCCGCCGACTCGCCTGCCGGGCGGGCCCTTGAACTGCTGGACGGAGCGGGCTTCGAGGTCACGGTCTCGGAGAACATCCTCGCCGAGATGTGGCACAAGTGGGTCTTCATCGCCACCGCGGGTGCGATCACCTGCCTCATGCGCGGCACGATCGGTGATGTCGTCTCTGTACCGGGCGGCACCGAGTACGCCAAGGCCGTACTCGCCGAGACGGCCGCCGTGTCCGCCGCCGCGGGATTCCCGCTCACCGAGGAGAGGCGTGCCACCACCGAGGGCACTCTCACCCAGCCGGATTCACCGTTCGCGCCGTCCTTCTACCGGGATGTGACGGCGGGCCGTTCGACCGAGGTCGAGCATGTCTTCGGCGATCTGACCCGACGGGCCGCCGAGCTCTCCGTCGCCACTCCGCTCATGGATCTCGCGACCATGAACCTGCGCGTGTACGAACACCGATACGGGCTTGGCTTGCGTTCCGCAAGCTGACATCTAGCCTGGAAGTAGGTGGCCGGCCTCGAAAGCGGCACGCCGAAGGAGCGATGTCATGAGCCAGATCATCCTCAAAGAAATAGGGCCCGTCAGCGAGTCCGTTTATCTCGAACCGAATCCCGACCTGACCTTGGGCCCGGCCGATGTGCTGGTGGAGATGGAGGCCGCGGGAATCAATCTGACCGACTTCAGGCTGGCCGAAGGCACCTACACGGAACGTGTTCGGCCTTCCCTTCCGAGCGTGCTGGGCACGGAGGGAGTGGGCCGGGTGATCGAGGCCGGTACGGCCGCCGATCCCTCGCTCGTGGGCCGGCGCATCATACTTCTGCCGAACTATCTGCAAGGCACCTGGGCGGACCGGACCGTCGCGCCCGCGAGCAGTGTGATCCCCGTGGGAGAGAAGGCCGACGCACACCAGCTCGCCCTGCTCGCGGTCAATCCCGCGACGGCATACGGCCTGCTGCACCGGTACGCCTCGCTCAAGCCCGGCGACTGGATCGGCCAGGACATGGGCAACTCCGCCGTCGGCCAGAATGTGATCGCCCTCGCCCACCACGCGGGCGTCAGAACGCTGAGCGTCGTGCGCCGCGAGGAGACCGTCAAGCAACTGCTCGACCAGGGCGCCGACTTGGTGGTGGTCTACGGAGACGGCGGAGACGACCTCCGCGACCGTATCGCCGACGTACTGGGCGATACGATATTCCGGCTCGTCTTCGACGGCGTCGGCGGCCCCGTCGCCGGAGCCCTCGCCCACTCACTGGAATTCGGCGGCCAGGTGATCAGCTATTCGTCCCTGACCCACACACCGGTGGCGGTACCGGCGGCCGATCTCGTATACCGCGAACTCGGCGTGCGCGGCTACTGGCTGATCAACTGGATCCGAACCGCTCCACGACCGGAGATCGAAGCCGTCTACACCGAACTCGCCGAACTGGTCGAACAAGGCATCCTCTACACACCCGTCGAAGAGACCTTCGCGCTCGCCGACTACCGCACGGCATTCGACCGGGCCCGAAAGCCACAGCGAGAAGGAAAGATCCTGTTCCATTTCCAGAACGGCGACCGTTAGAGGGCTCGGCGACTGTTAGAGGGCTCAGTGGGCGCCGGACAGGCGCTCGGCAGACGTGGTCAGGTCTGGGCGCTGGCACAGGACAACGCCGAACGCCTGGCGTACGGGGAGTCCGCCGACGAGCGCTATGCGGGTGCGGTGAGCGATGCCGAGCACGCGTTCGCACTGCTGGAACACGGATTGGGTCGGCTGAGCTCGCGGGAGTGAACCGGGATCAGGGCCGGCCGGCGCCCTTGTGGAAGTGGGCCGTGAGGTGAGGGCCGTGGGTCTGCTGGGCGGGAATGCGTTCGATGACCAGGAGAACCGCGTCGTCGGCGGGATGCTTGCCGATATGGGTCAGCAGATCGCGGTGGATATGGCGCAGCAGCGCCTCCGGGCTGGACGCGGGAAAGGAGGCGACCCGTTCGGCCAGCGGATAGAAGACTCCGGCCGGTGAACGGGCTTCGACGACTCCGTCGGTGTAGAGCAGGAGGGTGTCGCCGGTTTCCAGGGTGAACGGATCGACGCGATGGCTGAGGTCGGGTGGCTCGCACACACCCAGCGGCGGTGCCGGACTGGGTGAGTACAGCACCGTGACCTCCCGGCCGCGCACCAGGAGCGGCGGCGGATGACCGCAGTTGATCATCTCGGCCTCCGGGCCCTGGTCCGGTATGTCGAGCACGAGAGCGGTGGTGAAGTGCTCGCCGGGATCGTCCTGGGTGTCGGCGACCTCCTCCAGACTGCGGCTGACGCTGCCTTCGAGAGCCGCCGCGAGTTCGAGCAGACTCGTGCAGCGATGGGCGCCCTCCCGGAACGCGCCCAGCACCACCGAGGCCTCGCCGATGGAGGCCAGACCTTTGCCGCGGACATCGCCGATCACCACGCGCGTACCGGTCTCACCGGCCCGGGCGACCGCGAACAGATCGCCTCCGATCTGGGTCTCGTCCTCGGCCGTCAGATACAGCCAGGCCACCCGCAGCGGCCCGATCCGGCGAGGCGGCAGCCTCAGCAGCACACGCTGCGCCGCATCCGCCACCGAACGCACCCGGATCAGCTCCCGGCCACGCCGTTCTCGTACCAGACAGAAGAAGACCACCAGAGAGGAGAGCACGATCAGCGCCGTGATCTGTGCCAGATGGTTGGTTGTGGTCAGCCCGCCGTGGAACACGGCGATGAATACCTGCGCCACCACCGTCAGCGCCCCGATCAGGGCGGTCAGCCGCGCTCCGGCGAAGGAAGCGGCGAGGGCGGGCGCGATCACCAGAAACGGGCCCAGATGGACATCTGTCGGAGAGTGGAGGTCCACCACGGTGATCACCACGATCAGCGCAAGTGGGATCGCCACCAGTCCGCGACCCGGCGATTGCTCCTGAAGGCGGTCGGCCCACCAGCGCCCGGCGTGCATAATGTCCCTTTTTATCACTTTCTTGGCGCCGTGCGCTTCCCTTGAGCCGCAAAAACTGAAAGGCGGTACCGGATTCCTCCGATACCGCCTGCGACCTGCGAAAACGCTGGTCGGGACGACAGGATTTGAACCTGCGACCCCTTGACCCCCAGTCAAGTGCGCTACCAAGCTGCGCCACGTCCCGATGCGCGGATCCGACGGGAAAGATCCCTTCGGCCGACCACGCAGGACAACATTACCCCACTCCGCGCGACGGGAAGACGCACTCTGTCCGGGCGACAATCGACGTATGACGGAGAACGGTCGGGACCGTGACAATGAGGGACGGGCGCGTAACGCGCGACCGCGTGACGGGTTGGGGCGGCCTCTGCCGTACGGGGCCCAGGGCGTGGAGCGGCAGCCCGAGGGTGTGATCCGTACGCCCGAGGAGACCGTCAGGGAAGCCCAGCTCCTGCTGGACGCGGGCAAACCGTTCCACGCGCACGAGGTGTTCGAGGACGCCTGGAAGTCGGGACCCGAGGACGAACGGGCGCTGTGGCGCGGACTGGCCCAGTTGGCCGTCGGGCTGACGCACTCGGCCCGCGGCAATACGGCGGGCGGTGCCCGGCTGCTGCTGCGCGGCGCGGGCGGGATCGCCGCGTATCCGTCGCCTCACGGTATCGATATCGCCGGGCTGACCTCCTGGGCACGGGAGTTGGCCGGACGGGTGGCCGGCGGCGGTCCGGTGGACGCGAGCGCCGAGGCACCGCGGCTGACCTCGGTCACTCGGCGAGCAGGATGACTTCCAGCGTTCGTGGACCATGGACGCCCTCGACACGGTCGAGCTCGATGTCGCTGGTGGCGGAGGGACCCGAGATCCAGGTCAGCGGGCGGGTGGGATCCAGCCGCGGCATGGCCTGCGGTACGGAACCGACGATCTGGTCGGCGGTCCTCACCACACAGATGTGATGGTCGGGTACGAGCGTGATACGGCGTCGTCCCTGGTCCGGGGCCGCGTCGAGGACGAGCGTGCCGGTCTCCGCGATGGCGAGGGCACAGCCGGTGACCACGCTGTCGACCGCGTCGAGCTCCCGGGCCGTCGCGTCGATGTCGTCCTCGATCCGGGTGATGTCCGCGGGCGTCGCGGAGAGCCAGGACGGCGGGAGCAGCGGAGGCACCAGGACCGTACGGGCGCCTCGCCCGGCCAGCAGGCGCCCGATGAGCGCGGGAAGCTCCTCGGTGTCCGACCGGTGGACGATCGCGCGGTAGTCCGCGAGGTTCTCGGCGAGCAGCTCGACGATACGGTCCTCGGGCGTGTGCGTGTCCAGATAGTCGCGTACGGCCTCCGGAGCGTCCGGGGCATCGGCGACCGCCGTACGGATACGGGCGAGAATCCGCTCCCGCGAGCCGGAACCGGTGCTCATGTCCCACTGTCCTTACGGTCGTCGGAGTTGAGGTCGGCGGAGTTGAGGTCCGTGGCGCTCCGAGGGCCGGCGCCGTCCGCACCGCCGCCGGTCGGGCGGGCGCCCTTGCCGCGGCCCTCCGCGCGGTTCTTCTTCCACCAGTCGCGGAACGGCTCGGGCGGCAGCTTCGGCAGATCGCGCGCGTCCGTCCACGCCCTCGCGCCCGGCAGTCTCGACGGATGGAGCCGACGCGTCTTCGAGGCGACCTTCTCGCCCGCGGCCAGCACCCGGGGATGGTCGAAGACCCAGCCCGCCGCCTTCATCGCGGCCTTCTCCAGCCGGTGCCCTTTACCGCCCTGGTCCGCCACCCGCTCGCGCAGATGGACCAGGACCTCGGGAATGTCGATGGCGACGGGACACACCTCGTAACACGCTCCGCAGAGCGACGAGGCATACGGCAGCGAGGCGTCGATCTCGCTCTGGGTGCCACGGAGCTGAGGGCTGAGGATCGCGCCGATCGGGCCCGGGTAGACCGAGCCGTACGCGTGCCCGCCGGCCCGCTCGTACACCGGGCAGACGTTCAGACAGGCCGAGCAGCGGATACAGCGCAGCGCCTGCCGGCCGGCCTCGTCGGCCAGTGTCTCCGTACGGCCGTTGTCCAGCAGCACCAGATGGAAGGTGCTCGGGCCGTCGGCGTCATGGGTGCCGGTCCACATGCTGGTGTACGGGTTCATCCGCTCGGCGGTCGAGGAGCGCGGCAGCGTCTGGAGGAAGACCTCCAGATCGCGCCAGGTCGGCACCACCTTCTCGATCCCGACCACGGAGATCAGTGTCTCGGGGAGCGTCAGACACATCCGTCCGTTGCCCTCCGACTCGAAGACGACGAGCGTCCCGGTCTCGGCGACCATGAAGTTCGCGCCGGAGACACCGACCTTGGCGCGCAGGAACTTCTCCCGCAGATGGAGCCGCGCCGCCTCGGCGAGTTCGCCCGGGGTGTCGGAGAGTCCTTCGGGAGCCGCCCGGCCCCAGGCACCCATCCGATCGCGGAAGATGTCACGGATCTCGCCGCGGTTCTTATGGATCGCCGGGACCAGGATGTGGGAAGGGCGGTCGTCGCCGAGCTGCACGATCAGCTCGGCCAGATCGGTCTCGTACGCGGAGATGCCTTCGGCCTCCAGCGCCTCGTTGAGCCCGATCTCCTGGGTGGCCATCGACTTGACCTTGACGACCTCCGACTCGCCGGTGGCCTTCACCAGCTCCGCCACGATGCGGTTGGCCTCGGCGGCGTCGGCAGCCCAGTGCACCACTCCGCCCGCCGCCGTCACCGACTCCTCAAGCTGGACAAGATAACGGTCGAGATGGCGCAGCGTATGGTCCTTGATCCGCTTGCCCGCCTCGCGCAGCAGCGCCCAGTCGTCCAGCTCCGCGACGGCTTTGGCGCGCTTGTCCCGGATCGTATGGGTGGCGTGCCGCAGATTCGCCCGCAGCGTCTCATTGCCCACGGCCTCCTTGGCCGCGACCGGAAACGCCGGCATCCCCAGATATGTACCGCTCATGACCAGGGCTCCTCTTCCGTCGACGCCAGGATCTCCGCGAGATGCACAGGGCGCAGCGGGGCGTCCTCACGGCTCACGATTCCGCCGATATGCATCAGACAGGAGTTGTCCGCGCCACAGAGCACATCGGCCCCGGTGGACACGGCGTTGCGCACCTTGTCCTGGCCCATCGCGGCCGAAACATCGGAGTTCTTCACGGCGAACGTACCACCGAATCCACAGCACTCGTCCGCGCCGGGCAGCTCGCGCAGCTCCAGTCCCTTCACCGCCTCCAGCAGTCTCCGCGGGCGCTCTCCGAGCCCGAGCAGACGCAGTCCGTGGCAGGACGGATGGTAGGTGACGGTGTGCGGGAAGTACGCGCCGACATCCGTCACGCCGACCACATCGACCAGGAACTCCGTCAGCTCATAGGTCCGTGCGGCGAGGGCCGTGGCGGCCGGGTCGCCGAAGGCCGGATAGTGCTGACGGACCATGGCCGCGCAGGATCCGGACGGCGTCACCACATAGTCGTAACCCTCGAAGGCGCGTGCGGTCCGCCGTACCAGCGGCTCGGTCTCGCGCCGGTAGCCGGTGTTGAACTGAGGCTGGCCGCAGCAGCTCTGCGCCTCGGGAAAGTCGACTTCGACACCCAGCCGTTCGAGGAGCCGTACGGTCGCGATCCCGGTGGACGGATAGACGGCGTCATTGACACAGGTGACGAAAAGGGCGGCACGCATGGGCGGAGCATATGCGGTGTGCGGTGATACGCGTAAGCCCTTCGAGAGGCGGCGGAGATCGCGAAGAGGCGTCAGACCTCCGATGAGTGGTACGCGGCGGGCATACGGCAGACTCGACGTGGTGAGAAAGATCTATGTCATCGGTATCGGAGCGGGCGACCCGGACCAGCTCACCGTGCAGGCGGTCAGAGCGCTCAACGAGGTGGATGTCTTCTTCCTCCTCGACAAGGGCGCGGAGAAGGCCGATCTCATCGGTCTGCGGCACGAGATCCTGCGCCGATATGTCGAGGGCGACCGCTACCGGCTGGTGGAGGCCCGCGATCCGCTGCGGGACGCCGCGGCCGACGGAGCCGGCTATCCCGGGACCGTGGACGACTGGCGGAGCCGGCGGGCCGATCTCTACGAACGCATGATCACCGACGAGCTGGGCGAAGGGCCGGACGGCGACCGGACCGGCGCGTTCCTGGTCTGGGGCGATCCCGCCCTGTACGACTCCACGCTCGGGATCCTGGCAGAGGTCCTGGCACGTGGCACGGTCCGGTTCGAGCACGAGGTGATCCCGGGCATCAGCAGTGTCTCCGCACTGGCCGCCAGGCACCGGATCGGGCTGAACCGGGTGGGCGGGCCGGTGCAGATCACCACGGGCCGACGGCTCGCCAAGGGATGGCCGGAGGGCGTGGACGACCTTGTCGTGATGCTCGACGCGCACCAGTCCTTCCGGCACCACCTCGCGGCCGATCCGGTCATCCACTGGGGCGCCTATGTGGGAACGGAGGACGAGATCCTGGTCTCCGGACGGCTCTCGGAGGTGGCCGGCCGTATCGAGGAGCTCCGGTCGGCGGCCCGGGAGCGCAAGGGCTGGATCATGGACACCTATCTGCTGCGCCGGGACCCGGAGCCGGACCGCGACCGCGATCTCCACAGGGAATGACCCGGGAAATGAAACGTTCAAATCCACTCCGCCCTCAACTCCCCCTCAACTCCCCGTCGCCCTTCCTCCAGCTCCCCCGTCAGCCCCTCCTCCGGCTCCGCTCGTCAGCTCCGTCCCACGAACTCCCACTCGCCGTGCGCCGCGCGGTACACCACGAAGCCCGGCTCCGTACGCAGATACACGGCGCCGCCCGGCGCCCGCACCTCCTCGCGGCGGGCCGCAGGTACATGGATCTCGGCGCTCGCGCCGACCGGCACCCGTACCGTGAGCCGCAGATCCCGGCCGATCAGCGACCACGCCACCGAGGCCGTGCCACGGACCGTACGGATCGAGGTGCGTGCCCAGCTGACTCCGGTCCGGCCGTCGGGCCGTACGGTGAAGGTCCGGTAGCCCGCGTCCCCAGGGCGCAGCCCGGCGACATTCTCGTACAGCCACTGGACGACCGTGCCCTGGAAGTAGTGGTCGCGCGAGCGTGAGTCGAGCGGCCACATCTCCCACATGGTGTCGGCGCCGTGGTCGAACCAGTAGCCCCAGCTCGGATATGTACGCTGGGTGGCTATGGCGTGCGCGACGTCCGGGCGGCCGTGGGCGCACAGGACCCGCAGCAGCACACTCGTGCCCAGGGCGCCGGTGTTGAGATGGTTGCCACGGGCGGTGATGTCGGCGACGAGACTGTCCAGCACCGAGGCGCGGGCGCCGCTCGGGACCAGGCCGAAGGCCAGCGGCAGGGCGTTGGAGGTCTGCCGGTAGCCGGGATCCTTCGCGGTCCTGTAGTGACCGGAAGAGGTGTCGAGAAAGGCGGAGTTGAAAGCGTCCCGCAGCCCGTCTGCCGCCGCGCGGTAGCGCACCGCGTCCTCGTCGTGGCCCAGCAGCTCGCCCATCTCGGCCGTCTGGGTGAGCGCGCGGTGCAGATATGCGGTCGCCGTCAGCCGGGTGTCCTCGGGCGGATTTCCGCCGTAGCCGGGCGGCAGATAATCGCCGAGCGCGGTGACCGCGAGTCCGTCCACCAGCCGGTCCAACTCCCAGTCCAGATAGCGGATCAGAGTCGGCCAGTGCTCGCGCGCCACGCGGTCGTCGCCGTAGATCCGGTACATCTCCCGTATCAGGAACGGATATACGGTCGTCCACTCCGGCGACGGCCCAAGATCGCCGTAGCCCCAGCCGCCGCTGGGAACGATCACCGGGAGCTGGCCGTCCGGGTTCTGACTGTCCGCCAGATCGCCGAGCCACTTGCCCAGAAAGCGGTGCACTCCGAAGGCATAGATCATGACGGGCGCGCCGAGCTGTGCGTCGCCGGTCCAGCCGTTCTTCTCGTACATGGGCGTGTCGGTGGGTATGCCGTGCAGATTGTTGAGCAGGGTGCGGCGCATCGCCCGGTCGAGCTGCTCGTAGAAGGGCTCGGAGCAACGGAAGTCACTGACCTCGGCCACCTTCGAATGGACGACACGGCCCTGGACATCGGCGGGAAGCGGGCGTGTGGGCAGCCCGCTGACCTGGACATAGCGGAAGCCCTTGTACGAGAACGAGGGCTCCCACACCTCCGTACCACCGCCCGCGCAGATGTACTCGTCGCGCTGGAAGCGGCCGGGCACATGTCCGGTCTCGGCGTGCACGGTGCCGTCGTCCTTGAGCTTCTCGCCGTGGACGAGCTGGACGGTGGTGCCGGCCGGGGCCCGTACGGTCAGCCGGCTCCAGCCCGCGGTCGTACGGCCCATGTCCACGACATACACACCGGGACGCGGCTCGCTGATCGCGGTGGGTGTGAGCGTCTCCACGACCTCGATCGGATCGAGCGGCTGGGCGCGCAGGCTGCCTCCGGGAGCCGGCTGGGCGCTGGGACGGCGCCATGCGCTGTCGTCGAAGCCGGGCCGGGTCCAGCCCTCGGGCGCCAGCCGGGCGTCGTATGTCTCGCCCGCGTAGAGGGAGTTGGTGAGCGTGGGGCCTTCGGTGATACGCCAGTCGGTGTCGGAGACGACGGTGGTCCGGGAGCCGTCGGAGTGTTCCATCTCCAGTCGGCACAGGAGCCGGGGCTCGCCGTGCCAGGGCGGCCGGTGCCAGTTCCAGACATTGGGAGTGGTCATTCCGTAGAAGCCCCGGCCGAGTGTCACGCCGATGGCGTTGTCTCCTCGCCGGAGGAGCGAGGTCACGTCGTGCACCGCGTACAGCACCGTCTCGTCGTAGTCGGTGAAGGCCGGATCGAGCACCTGGCTGCCGACGCGCTTCCCGTTCAACTCGGCGACGTAGTAGGCGAGTCCGCTGATATAGAGCCGGGCCCGCGCGACCGGTCGGGTGACGGTGAACTCGCGGCGCAGCAGAGGCGCGGGCGCCTCGGGCACGGCGAACGACACACCGGTGCCCCATGGTCCCTGGCCGTACGGAGCGAGGACGGCGGTCTCGGTCCAGGCGCTGTCGTCGAAGTCCGGGCGCTCCCAGCCCGGTTGCTCGGTCTCGGCGGCGCGCCAGCCCGCGCCGGTGACGAGTTGGTGGCGCGCGCCGTCGGCGGTCTCGATCAGCAGCCGGACCAGCAGTCCCGCCGGATTGACGGAGACATTGCCGCGGTTGGTGGCACGGGCGGCGAGGACGAGCCGGCCGTCGGCGGCGGACCGTACGGCCTCGGTGACATCGGCCATCAGACCGGTGCGCCAGCCGTCCACCTGCTCGGGCGCGTGGAGCGTCTGCCGGCCGTTGAGATGGAGAGTGAAGTCGTCGTCGGCGGTGGCGAGGAGAGTCGCGCGGACGATGTCGGGGCGGATGCTGTCAGGGCGGGCGGCGCCGGGGTGGGCGGCGCCGGACATCTGCGGCTCGCCCGCCGTACCGGCCGGGAGTGTGAGACCGCCGCGGAACCACCGTGATCCGACAGGCGCGTTGCCGGTCGTCGCTCCGGGAGTCCAGATCCAGGACGCGCCGTCGAGGCCCGGCGGTTCGGCCGCGGGATCGGCTCCTATCCACCGCGCGTGCCACTCCTCGTCGCCGAGCGCGGTCTCCCACCAGCCGGCGGTGCTCCACAACGAGGCGTGCCCTTCCGCGTCCCATACCCGGACCTGCCAGTGGCAGCGGGTACGGGACGGCAGCGGCGGGCCCGCGTACGGGACGGCGACACCGCGGTCGGACTCCACGCGGCCGGTGTCCCAGAGAAGCCTTCGGCCGGCCGCGAGGTCGCGCGGATCGGCAGCGGCCCGGATCTGATACGCACTCTGGCGGGCGCCCCGAGCGCTGCCTCGGCCGGCGCCCTGGCCCTCGCCACCGCCCTCGCCGCCGTCGAGTTCCCAGGACAGGAGCGGGGCCCTGACATCGGTGCCGAGGAGCCGCTCGGCGTACTCGACCGTGGCGCGTACGACACGGAGCCGGCCGGCGCGAGCGCCCTTCTCCATGGCGGCGGCCGGTGAGACCGCGGCCAGGCCCGCGATTCCCGCTCCCGCGCCCATGACGGAGGTGTGCAGAAGACCTCTGCGCGTCCAGCCCATATCCATTGCGGCCCTTCCTGATTGAAACGTTTCATGTCCCCCGTCAAGCATCGTAGGGCCGAGCGCGAGCGCTGGACAAGGGGCATGCACACACGCCCTCGGGTCGAGGATTTTTGCTTTGAGCTTCAAAATTTGCGCAGATTCATAGACTTCCTGCGGCGCCGCTTCTAGCCTTTTCGCGTCCGCAGAGTCCCCACGAGCCGCAAGGACGTATGTCTGTGACACTCCCCCCAACACCAAGAGGCCGTTTGCTCCGGCGCGGTCTGTCAGCCTCCCTCTCTCTCGCACTCGCCGTGGCCGGGACGGCCGCGGCGGTGGTGCTCTCCACCGCGCCCGACGCCCAGGCGGCGGCGGTCCCCGCGCCGTCCCCCCTCGATGTCCAGGGCCGTGGCGCGAGCGTGCCGTTCAAGGAGCAGGAGGCGGAGTACGCCGCCACCAACGGCACCCTGATCGGCCCCAACCGCCTTTACGGCACGCTGCCTTCGGAAGCCTCCGGACGGCAGGCCGTGACGCTCGACGCGGTCGGTGAGTATGTCGAGTTCACACTCACCGCTCCGGCGAACGCGATGACGTTCCGCTACTCGCTGCCCGACAACGCCGCGGGCACCGGCCGGGACGCCGACATCGACCTGCGGGTCAACGGCAACTCGCTCAAGAGCGTGCCGGTGACCTCCAAGTACGGCTGGTACTACGGCGGTTATCCCTTCAACAACAACCCGGGCGACACCAACCCGCACCACTTCTACGACGAGACCCGGACCATGTTCGGATCGACTCTGCCGGCCGGTACGAAGGTCCGGCTCCAGGTCTCCTCGACCGCCGCGTCACCGACGTTCACCATCGACCTGGCGGACTTCGAGCAGGTGGCCGCGCCGATCGGCAAGCCTTCCGGCGCGCTCGACGTCGTCACCGACTTCGGTGCCGACCCGACCGGTGCCGCCGACTCCACCGCCAAGATCCAGGCGGCGGTCGACGCGGGCCGTACCCAGGGCAAAGAGGTCTACATACCGCAGGGCACCTTCCAGGTGCGCGACCACATCATCGTCGACAAGGTGACGCTGCGCGGCGCGGGCCCGTGGTACAGCGTGCTGACCGGACGCGATCCGTCCAACCGCAGCAAGGCCGTCGGTGTGTACGGCAAGTACGCCAACGCGGGCGGCAGCAGCAATGTCACCCTCAAGGACTTCGCCATCATCGGCGACATCCGTGAGCGCGTGGACAATGACCAGGTCAACGCCATCGGTGGTGCGATGTCGGACTCGGTCGTCGACAACGTCTGGATGCAGCACACCAAGTGCGGCGCCTGGATGGACGGCCCGATGAACAACTTCACCATCAAGAACAGCCGGATCCTGGATCAGACCGCCGACGGCGTCAACTTCCATATGGGCGTCACCAACTCGACGGTCACCAACACCTTTGTGCGCAACACCGGTGACGACGGTCTGGCCATGTGGGCGGAGGCCGTGCCGAATGTGAACAACAAGTTCACGTTCAACACCGTGATCCTGCCGATCCTGGCGAACAACATCGTCACCTACGGCGGCAGGGACATCACCATCTCCGACAATGTCATGTCGGACACGATCACCAACGGCGGCGGGCTGCATATCGCCAACCGCTATCCGGGCGTCAACTCCGGTCAGGGCACGGCGGTCTCCGGTGTCACCACCGCCGCGCGCAACACCCTGATCCGGGCCGGCAACAATGACTACAACTGGCGCTTCGGCGTCGGCGCGATCTGGTTCAGCGGACTCAACGAGCCGATCAACGCGACCATCAACATCACCGACAGCGAGGTGCTGGACAGCTCCTACGCCGCGATCCATCTGATCGAGGGCGCGACGAACGGGCTGCGCTTCAACAACATCAGGATCGACGGCGCGGGTACGTACGCGCTCCAGATCCAGGCACCGGGCACGGCCTCGTTCACCAATGTGACCGCCACCCATATCGCCCAGTCCAACCCGATCCACAACTGTGTCGGCAGCGGCTTCCAGATCACTCAGGGCGCCGGTAACTCGGGCTGGTACGCCAATCCGCCCGCGTGCACGGGCACCTGGCCCGATCCGGTGTGGACCAACGGCGGTGTGCCGGGCGGTCCCACCACCCCGCCGACCACTCCCCCGACCACGCCTCCCACCACTCCGCCCACGACGCCGCCGGCGGACACGGGCAATCTCGCCCAGGGACGCCCGGTGACCGAGTCGGGACACGCGGACGTGTACGGCGCGGGCAACGCGGTCGACGGCAACGCCAACACCTACTGGGAGAGCACCAACAACGCCTTCCCGCAGTCGATCACGGTGGACCTCGGCGCCGCGAAGGCGGTCAAGCGCGTGGTCCTGAAGCTTCCTCCGGCCGCCGCGTGGGCGACCCGTACGCAGACGCTGAGCGTACTGGGAAGCACCACCGGGCCGTACAACACGCTGAAGGCATCGGCGAATTACACCTTCAACCCGTCGAGCGGCAACACCGCGACGATCAGTCTGGACGGAACAGAGGTCCGCTATCTGCGGCTGACGTTCACGGCCAATACCGGCTGGCCGGCCGCCCAGCTCTCCGAGCTGGAGGCCTACACCAGCTAGCGCAGGACAAACAAGCTCACGGTGAACAACAGACGGAACGCCCGGCCGGTGACCTCCCCGGCCGGGCGTTCTCGTATACGGGAGCGCTCACTTACGGGAGTGCTCACCCGAATGGCCTATACGGCCCTGTACGGCCTCCATGAATGACCGTCAGCCGGTGAATACACTCGCCGGGCGCGTTCCGCCGGACGGTCCTACACTCGCGTATCAAGGCCCCACTCCTGGGTACCTCCGTGGGATTCAGCATTCGAACAGCGCGCCGAACCCATCGCAAGCAGGAGGCGTAATGACAGCCACCAGTACGAAGCGTCGCGGCTACCGAGAAGGGCTCGCCGGTGAACTGCTCGCGGAATTCCTGGGAACATTCGTACTGATTCTGTTCGGCTGCGGATCGGTCGCCGTCGCCGTCGCCGGTCTCCCCGGTTCGGGCCGCCAGTCCACGCCCTTCGACGCCGCGAACTGGCTGATCATCTGCTTCGGCTGGGGCCTTGGGGTGGTCTTCGGCGTCTATGTCGCGGGAGGTGTCAGCGGCGCGCATCTCAATCCCGCGGTGACACTCGCCTTCGCCGCACGCAGGAAATTCGCCGTGAAGAAGGTTCTCCCTTACTGGGGCGCACAGTTCCTGGGCGCCTTCATCGGTGCCGCCGTGGTCTTCAGCATGTACAGCTGGGCCATCAACGCATTCGACAGCAAGGCAGGGATCGCCCGGGACCAGTCGCTCCCCACCTTTTCGATTTTCGCCACCTTTCCGGCCGAGTACTTCGGAAATTCCTGGTGGGGTCCGCTTCTGGACCAGATCATCGGTACCGGCATCCTCGTCATGCTCATCTTCGCTCTCATCGATACGCGCAACATGGCTCCCGCGTCCAATCTCGGCCCTTTTCTGACGGGCTTCATCGTTGTCGCGATCGGTCTCAGCATCGGTACGAACGCGGGATACGCGATCAATCCGGCCCGTGACTTCGGGCCGCGGCTGTGGACGTACATCATGGGCTGGGGCGACATCGCCATTCCCGGGACTTTCCAATGGTTCAGCCATTACATGTGGATCCCCATCGTGGGCCCGCTGATCGGCGGACTCGTCGGAGCCGTTGTCTACGACCTCTTCATCGGACAGGTGCTCGATGCCCGCCGCAAGGTCATGGAAGGACGAGAGGGCGGCCGTGCCGGAGACGCCGCGCCCGGCCCGGCCGCCGACGTCTAGAGCTTCTCGGCCGACCTGCCGACGTCCAGACCTGCCGACGTCCGGGCCGACGACTAGAACTGAACGTCGTAGGTGTCGAGGTGCCCGCACATGCCGAATCTGCCGTGCGCCGCCGGGAGCCGGGCATACAGCCGGGACTCGGTGAGATACGAGGCATCGCCCTCGGCGAGCCGGTCGAGTTGAGCACCGGTCTGCCGGGCGGCCTCCGCCGCGCCCGCCTCCCAGCGCTCGCGCCACCGCGCCACCCGAGGCCGTACGAGCGCGGCGGCGGCCCGCTGGAAGTCGAGCAGAGGCCGTGTGTCGCCGGCCTCCCATGCCGTACGCAGCACCGTGAAGCCCTCGACGGCGAGATCACGCCGTCGGCGCGCGACCGCGGCCTGCTCCGCCTCGGACGCCTCCGCCGCCTCGGGGATACGGACGGCCCGCGCGTATGTCTCCGGGTCGGCCAGATACTCCGGCGGGAGCGTGAGCACGGCGTCCCCGGCCTCCGGCAGACCGCTGTTCTGCATCAGGACCACGATGCGCAGCCCGTCGTCGTTGACCAGCCGGTGAATGGTGCCCGGCGTGAACCAGACGAGGGCTCCGGGCGCCAGCGGTGTGACGGCGAAACCCGTGGGACCGAGCGTCTGGACGGCTCCCTGTCCCGCCGTCACCACATATCCCTCGGAGCAGGTGAGATGGAGATGCGGTGTGCCACCGCGCAGTCCGTCGGCGGCCTCCCAGTCGTACACACGCAGATGCGATACGGCGACGGCTCCGGGCAGCCCGGCGAAGCCCGCCACCGGAGTCACCATGTGTGTTTCCACCAGCTCCTCGCCTTCACGGTGGTGGTGCGGAACACCAACAGCAAGCGCTTTCTACGCAGAACGTAGAGTCACGGCACAGCACTGTCAACGGGACGGTCCCGGGAGCCGGGAGCTCCGTCGGACCGTCGGGAGCTCCGTCAGACCGGAAGCCGACCGCCGCCCGTGTCGAACAGATCGAACACGGCCTGGACGCGCTTGCCCACCGGGACCCGTTCGGCGACCAGCCGGTCGCTCAGCGCGTCGACGATCTCCATACCGTGCCCGCCCAGCCGGCCGGGATCCCGCTCATAGCGGCGCGGCAGCGTCGAGCTGCTGTCGTACACGGTCACGATCAGCCGTCGGTCCGTGCCCTCCAGCTCCAGCAGATACGGTCCACGGCTGTGCCGCTCGGCGTTGGTGACCAGCTCATTGACGACGAGCAGCACATCGCCGCTCCTCCCGTCGCCGAGCACGGCACACCACTCCGCTTCGAGCCGCTGGAGGAAACGGGCGGTGAGCCCACGGGCCTCGGCCGTGCACCCCGGCGAGCCCAGGAACTCCCGTGCCAGGCGCAGTGGCCGCACGGAGTCCACCAGGGACGCCAGAGCCGTACCGATGACGGTCTGTCCGTTCATACGCTCATACGCTCCTGCCCCACATCGATGAGGGCGATGCGGGGGACCCCCTTCTCCGTTCTTCCTTGTGCCCCCGCACGCCGTGGGTATGCACTCCGGTCCCGACGCACTCCGGTCCCGGCGAAAAGCACACCGGTGGCGGGCCCCGACGGCCGGGGTTTTCATGGAAGACAAAGCGTCAGCATCAGGGGCGATCCGAACGGCACGGCCGGTGCCGGGTGTTCCCGCGTGGCCCGGACGATGCCGTAGGTGCCCCCTGCCGAGCAGAGAAAGCGGGCACACTCATGCCGTTCGTCACCGTCGGGCAGGAAAACACCGGCTCCATAGACATCTACTACGAGGATCACGGCATGGGACAGCCGGTGATCCTCATCCACGGTTACCCGCTCGACGGGCACTCCTGGGAGAAGCAGGAACGCGTCCTGCTGGCCACCGGCTACCGTGTCATCACGTACGACCGGCGCGGCTCGGGCAACTCCAGCCGCCCTACGTTCGGTTACGACTACGACACCTTCGCCGCGGACCTCAAGGTCCTCATCGACCATCTGGGCATCTCCGACGTGGTGCTGGTCGGCTTCTCCATGGGCACGGGCGAGGTCACACGCTATCTCGGGAAGTACGGCTCCGGACGGATCAGCAAGGCCGTATTGATGGGCGCCATACCGCCGTTCCTCCTCAAGACCGATGACAATCCCGACGGGCTCGACCGGTCGATCTTCGAGGACATCAAGTCGGCCATCGTCGCCGACCGCCCGGCCTATATGAAGGAGTTCGTCAACAACCTCTACAACGTGGACCGGTACCGCGGCACCCGGATCAGCGACGAGGCATGGACCTTCAGCTTCAACACGGCCCTGGCCGTCTCGGCCCATGCCGCCCACGCCTGCGTCGACACCTGGCTGACCGACTTCCGCGCGGACCTGCCGAACATCGACGTGCCCGTGCTGCTCCTGCACGGGACCGATGACCGAGTCCTTCCGTACGTGAACACGGCGAAGCGGCTTCCGGGGCTGATCAAGGATCTGACCTTCGTCACCGTCGACGGCGGCCCGCACAACATCGCCTGGACCCACTCCGAGATCGTCAACCCGGCCCTGATGGACTTCCTCAAGGCTTGAGAAAGGAGCGCGCGCGGGCGGCGCGTACGGCCGCGGTGAGACCTTCGATGTCGTACGCGCCGTGGTGGCGCCGTCCGTTGATGAAGAAGGTGGGTGTGCCCGAAACACCGCTCATATCGGCCGTCTCCACATCCTCGGCGACCCGCGCGGCGCCCTTGTGATGCCGCAGATTCCGGTGGAAACGGTCGGTGTCCAGCCCGGTCTCGGCCGCGTAGCGGAGCAGATCGGCGAGGCGCAGATCGCCCTGGTGGTCGAGCAGAAGATCGTGCATCTCCCAGAACGCGCCCTGTTCGGCCGCCGCCTCCGACGCCTCGGCCGCGAGCTGGGCGTTCGGATGAACATCGGTGAGCGGGAGATGGCGCCACACATACCGGACGTCTCCGGAGTCCGCGAGCAGTTCGCGGATGACGGGCTCCGCCAGTCCGCAGTACGGGCACTCGAAGTCGCCGTACTCGACGACGGTCACCGGCGCCTGTCTCGGACCGCGTACATGGTCGCGGTCCGGGTCGACGGGTGTCGACAGATCGACAATGGACTCCGCCCTGCCCAGCAGGGCGCTGATCCGGCGGCGCCGCGGCAGCAGCCAGATCACCCAGGTGACCACCCAGGTGGCGGCGAAGGAGCAGAGCACCGCGGCGAGAATGCCGATCTTCGCCTGGTCGAGCCGGGTGCCGTGGAAGGCGAGGGTGGCGATCAGCAGCGAGACGGTGAAGCCGACGCCCGCGATGGTGCCGCCGGCCGCGGTGGCACCCCAGCCGACGGGCGGGCGCAGCCGTCCTCGGCTCAGTCTGGTGGTCAGCAGTGAGGCGCCGAGGATACCGACGGGCTTGCCGAGCAGATAACCGAAGAGGATGCCCAGGGTGACCGGTGAGCCGAAGGCGTCCGCCAGCCGGGCGCCGCTGATGGTGATACCGGCGTTGGCGAGGGCGAAGACCGGCACGATCACATAGCTCGTCCAAGGGTGGTACATCCGCTGGAGCCGCTCGTTGGGCGAGAGGGCCGTGGCCAGTCCGGCCCGTACGGAGCGCTCCAGCTCCGGTGTGGGCTGCTCGCGGAAGAGCCGGAACAGCCCGGACGCCCGCTCCAGATCGCTGCGCGCCGCCGGATAGGCGGAGGTGATCAGTCCCATGGCGAGGCCCGTGACGATCGGATCCACACCGGATTCCAGTACGGCCAGCCACAGCGCCGCCGCGAGCACCGCGTACACCGCGCCTCGGCGTACTCCCGCGGCCCGTACCAGCAGGACCACACCGAAGATCGTGAGGGCCACGACCAGCGCGATCACATCGACATGGCCGCTGTAGGCGATCGCGATGACGCCGAGCGCCACGAAGTCGTCCACGACGGCGACGGTCAGGATGAAGGCCCGCAGTCCTCTGGGCAGCCGGGTGCCGAAGACGGCGAGGATGCCCAGCGCGAACGCCGTGTCGGTGGACATGGCGGTACCCCAGCCGTGCACCGACGGATCGCCGACGGTGAAGGCGAGATAGATCGCGACCGGTACGACCATGCCGCTCAGGCCGGCGATCACGGGAAGGGCGACCCGTTTGCGCTCGCGCAGTTCGCCCATGTCGAACTCACGGCGTGCCTCCAGGCCGACGACGAAGAAGAACAGCGTCATCAGTCCGCTGTTCACCCACTCGCGCAGTCCCAGGGAGACTCCGGCGGAGCCGACGCGGACCGAGAGATCCGTCGTCCAGAACGAGGCGTACGTACCGGGCCCGGCGTTGGCCCACACCAGCGCGGCCAGGGCCGCGGCCAGCAGTACGGAGGCGCTGCCGGTCTCCGTGCGCAGGAAGTCACGGAGCGGCGTCCGGATCTCCTCGCTGTATTCGGTCTGGCCGGAAAGGCGCGGCGTCGCCGGATCGACAGTCACCTGGCCATTCTGCTGCGAGCCGTCCCGTCACCGCCTGACGAGGCCCTCCGGGACCGGTCGCGATCGGTTCATGACGGTCCGCAACGGGCAGCGGTCGGGCTCAGGCGGACTTCTCGCGGCGCTCGTGCCCTCGGCGTGGTACGAGCGTCGGATTGACGTTGTCGAGCACAGTGGCGCGGTCGACCACGACACGGGCGACATCGTCCCGGCTCGGCACCTCGTACATCACATTCAGCAGGACCTCTTCGAGGATCGTGCGCGCCGCGCGGGCGCCGGTGCGGCGCAGCAGCGCCTGTTCGGCGATGGCGGCGACGGCGTCCTCGGTGAACTCCAGCTCCACTCCGTCGAGGTCGAAGAGCTTCTGGTACTGCTTGAGCAGCGCGTTGCGTGGCTCGGTGAGGATCCGGCTCAGCGCGGTCCGGTCCAGCGGCTGAACGGTCGCCAGCTTCGGCAGCCGGCCGACCAGTTCCGGGATCAGCCCGAACTTCAGCAGGTCCTCGGGCAGCACATCGGTGAAGGCGCTCCGTCCCTCCCGCTCGTCCCGCTCCTCCTTGGTACGGATCGAGGCGCCGAAGCCGATGCCCTTGCGTTCGACGCGCTGCTCGACGATCTGTTCCAGTCCCGCGAAGGCGCCGCCGACGATGAACAGCACATTGGCCGTGTCGATCTGGATGAACTCCTGCTGAGCGTGTTTACGGCCGCCCTGCGGCGGCACGCTGGCGACCGTGCCCTCCAGGATCTTCAGCAGCGCCTGCTGGACGCCCTCGCCGGAGACATCGCGGGTGATCGAACGGTTCTCGCCCTTGCGGGCGACCTTGTCGATCTCATCGATGTAGATGATCCCGGTCTCGGCCTTCCTGACGTCGTAGTCGGCCGCCTGGATCAGCTTGAGCAGGATGTTCTCGACGTCCTCGCCCACATATCCGGCCTCTGTGAGCGCGGTGGCGTCGGCGATCGCGAACGGGACGTCGAGCATCCGGGCGAGTGTCTGGACGAGATAGGTCTTGCCGCAGCCGGTCGGGCCGACCAGCAGGATGTTGGACTTGCCGAGTTCGACCTGTGCCTCGTCGGCGCCGTACCGCCCGCTCCGGGCGTCCATCGATCTGATGCGTTTGTAATGGTTGTAGACCGCCACCGCGAGCGTCCTCTTGGCGCTCTCCTGCCCGATGACGTACTGCCCGAGGAAGTCGAAGATCTCACGCGGCTTCGGCAGATCCGCCAGTGCGTCGCCGGAGGGCGCGCCGAGGTCCTCCGCGATCAGCTCGTTGCAGAGCCCCACGCACTCGTCGCAGATACAGACCGGGCTGGGACCCGCGATCAGCTTCTGGACCTGCTTCTGGTTCTTCCCGCAGAACGTGCACTTCAGCAGGGTGCCGCCGTCACCGATGCCTGCCACGCGGAAGTATCTCCTCAAGCTTGTATCCGGATGCTCCGACCATATGACGCGAACATCTGAATGGCTCACGGTATCTTGAAGCGCGATGGACAGCAACGCGGGGACGTGTGAGGACGATGGGCCGGCTCAGCAGGGCACAGGCGCAGGAGCGCAATCGCGCCAAGGTGCTGGCGGCGGCCAGAGGTGAGTTCGCCGAGCACGGCTTCCGGGACGCCAAGGTGGACGGGATCGCCCAGCGCGCCGGGCTGACCCGTGGCGCGGTCTACTCCAACTTTCCCGGCAAACGGGCGCTGTACTTCGCGGTGCTGGCCGATCTCGCCGAGCGTGCGCCGGAGCCGCCGCATCCGGAGCCCGGCCGTACGGCCCGTGAGGCGCTCGGTGTACTCGCGCGCGCCTGGGTGGCCCGGCTGCCGCTCGCCGATGTCGGCGAACAGCACGGTATGCCACGGCTCGGTATGTATCTGCTGCCCGAAGTGCTCGCCGAGGAGCGGACCCGACGGCCGTTCGCGCAGCTGATGAAGGTGGACGCGATCCTGCTCGGGCTCGCCCTGGAAGGGCTGCGGCCCTCCGGCGCACCGGCCGGCAGCCTGGTGCGGGTCGCGGAGGCGGTGCTCACGACCTTGCACGGCGCGAACCAGATGGCCGCCGCCGCGCCGGGATTCATCGAGCCGTTCAATGTCGTCAGCGCCTGTGAGCAGCTCGCGGGCCTCGGTCTCCACGACTGGTGGCCGCCCACGCATGTGATCACACAGGTACGGGAGGCGGACGAGCCGTGGTTGCCGCCGCGCGCGCTGGACGCGGTGCGCGGCGAGCCCGCGCTGCTCGCGGGCGACGGTGTGGTGGCCGTCCTCGGACTGCACCGGCTGGAGGCCGTCGAGGAGGCGGTACGGGCCGCTCCGCCCGGGACCCGTATCACCGCGGTCCTGGTCACCGGGGATCCCGATGAACTGGCGCCGCTGGCACGGCTGGCGGTGGCCGAGCTCTGCCGCTGTCTACGTCAGGCGTTCCCGCCCTCGGCGTGGCCGCGCGTACAGGTGGTGTTCGACGAGTCGGGCGCCCTGGCCGCGGCGGCCGGTCTGTCCGCCGTCAGCGACGGGACCGAGGCGGCCGTCCGGATCGAGGCGGACAGGATCGTCGCGTGCGCCGACGGCCGTGGCGCGTGCCACGCGGTCACCTCGGCCCTGGCGACCGCGTCCTTCTGCCCGGCTTCATCGGCCGGGCAGAAGGACGCTTGAGCGGTGCGACGGGGAAGGTGTGGCGGGAAGGTCCAGTGGGAAAAGCGCGGTGGGAAGGCGCCGGGCGGAAGTGGGTCAGCAGGCGGTCAGAAGGTCATGCTCCAGCTGTCCAGATAGCCCGGCGGAACGGTGAAGATGCCCGGTGTGTTGTCCTCGACCCGTAGCGTCCAGGTGCCGTTCGCGGGCACGGCCGAGGCGTCGACGGTGTAGGTCGCGTTCAGCTCCGGGCCCGGGCCGTAGATGAAATCCTTCACCCGGATCCTCGTACCGTCCTCGCTGATCAGGTCGATCACCTGGCCGTCGGCGAAGGCATGGAAGAGATGGACCGTCACCTTGAGTTCACCGGAGGCGTTGCCTTCGCGGCCGGTGACAATGATCGGAGAGGTCGCGACGCCCCAGTTGGGGATGTCGAACCGTGCGGGATTGACGAAGAAGTCACCGCCGGAGGCGAGGACGGTCCAGGTGAAGGGAACTTTCAGCGTCTCCGCCGCGGAGTTTCTGACGACGACTGTGGTGGTGAACTCGCCGGCCGTCGTGGGCGTACCGGCGATGAGACCGGTGACGGGATCGATCGACATACCGCCGGGCAGACCGGTGGCGGAGTAGGTCAGAGTGCCCGGCCGGGAGGTGGTCGCCTCGATCTGCCGGCTGGTCGGCTGGCCGGCTGCCGCCTCCCGGGTGGACGGTGCCGTCACTGCGATGTGATTGACGTAGCGCGGACCGACGTTGACGGCGGCCCAGGCGTTGCCGACGGCCTCGTACGCGTCGCTGGACCTGCCGAACAGATCGGCCGCGGCCTGGAGAGTGGCGACACGCGCGCCCGCGTAGTCGGTGTCGCTGGTCATATAGAGAGTCAGCGCCCGGTACCAGACATTGGTGGCGTTGTGCAGACCGAGGCCCGCGACGGGCTTGTTGTCGAAGGTCGGACTGTCGTAGCGGACGCCCTTGATGGTCTTCTCGCCGCTGCCCTCGGCGAGCAGATAGAAGAAGTGGTTGCCCACGCCGGAGCTGAAGTGCGGGTCGAGCGCGTCGGTTTCGGGAGTCCAGTAGTCCTGGGAGGTGCCCTTGGCCGATGCGTCCCTGGAGGGATGGTCCATATAGCGCAGCGGTCCGCCCGTACCGCGTACGTCGTCCAGCTCGCCGATCTGGTAGTCGGGTACGTCGGCGGCGCTGTTGGCGTAGAACTCGGCGGCGGTGGCCATGATGTCGCTGGTGGCCTCGTTCAGACCGCCGGACTCGCCTTCGTAGTCCAGATCGGCGGTGGCGTAGGTGACACCGTGGGTCATCTCATGGGCGGCGATGTCGAGCGAGGTCAGCGGCCGGGCGTTGCCGATCCCGTCGCCGTAGGTCATGCAGAAGCAGTTGTCGTCCCAGAAGGCGTTCGCGTAACCGTCGCCGTAGTGGACACGGGAGTACGCGCCGACGCCGTTGTTGGCTATGCCGTTACGGCCGAACCGGTCGTGGTAGAAGTCCCAGGTCTTCTGGGCGCCGTAGGCGGCGTCCACGGCCGCCGTCTGGCGGTCGGCGGTGGTTCCGTCGCCCCAGATGTCGTCAGTGTCGGTCAGCAGCCTGCCGGAGCCGCCCAGAGTGAGGTCATAGGTCCTGTGGCCGCCGCGCTGAGGATCGGTCAGTTCGTAGACATCGCCGTTGCGCACCGAGCCGAGCTGCACCTTGCCGCTGTACTGGCTGTTGCCCGTACCGGCGTGGATCTGCTCATGGCTCTGGAGCCGCGCACCGCTCCTGGCATCGGTCACCACATGCAGTTCGCTGGGCGTGCCGTCCGCCTGGACACCGGTGACGACGGATTCCCAGGCCAGCGTGGGTTTGCCGTCGCCCATCCAGACGACCAGCTCCGGCGCTCCGTCCGGAGCGGCCTCGTCGGTCTGCTCCGCCTCCGCGACGGCGAGGGCCGACTTCTCCGCCGCCGTCGCCGTGAGAGCGGCCTTGGTCGTCGGCACCGAGACCGGCGCGTTCGACGCCTTGGTGACGGTACGGGCGCCGGCGCGCTCGTGGACGACCAAGTCGCCGCCGAGCACGGGAAGTCCGGCGTAGGCGCGCTCGTAGCGGGTGTGCAGAGTGCCGTCGGCGTCCTGGACGACATCCTTCGGTATGAGCTTCTCCTGATCGCCCAGCTTCAGTGAACGGGCGGTGGCGGGCGCCGCGTTGGCGGCGGCTCTGAGCAACTGCGCCCGCCGTGCGGGAGATAGTTCGACGGCGGCGGCGCCGGGTCTTGGCTCGGCCGCGATCTGCCGTGGTGCCCGATCCGTACCGGTGGGCGCGGCCTGCGCGGCGAGGACGGCTGGCACGGCTGGAATAGCGGCCGAGGCGGGCAGTGCCGGGACGAGGAGCGCGGCCATGGCGACGGCCGCCGTCGCCGCCAGCCGCCCGCGTATGGAGGTCCGGCGCGCGGGGATCGGACGTGTGGAGGTCGGACGTGGAGAGGTCGGACGCGAGGAGGGAGGCGATGCGTGAGACAACGTTGTCCTGCTACGGAAGATGCTCGTCATTCCTGCGGCTTCCTTCTGTCCGGCCATGGGTGACGGCCGGCGGTGACGGGGGAACCGGAGGCGGTGGGTGCCCCGGCGAGAAGACCTGCGATACGACGTCCGTGCGGTGTGCAGATAGTTTCAGCGGGACATCGGAATGTCATCACTCCGGAGATCATTGTCCGAGAGTCGGTCACCTGTCCGATGCGATCCGCCGTCATATGCCAGGGATCACGTGGGCCTTTACCGGGCGGCAACACCGCGCTTACCGGTCACTTTGGCTTGTTCCGGTCCACAGCTTCCTGGGTGACGTCCTGGACAGGGCATATCGAACGGTCCATCAGGAACTGTGTCGCGAAGGCCGTCACGCCGTACCCTGCCGGATGGCCGCTTTCCACTCCCACCGGCCCGTCTTCAGAGGAGCGATCCACGTGAGTGCAGCACCCGTACGCTTCGGCCTGGTCGGCACCGGCTGGCGGTCGGAGTTCTTCGTCCGGCTGGCACAGAAGCTGCCCGACCGGCTCACGGTGACCGGTGTGGTGAGCCGGTCACCGGAGCGCGCCGCCGAGGTGGAGGCCGCATGGGGAGTGCCCGCCTGCCGCAGTATCGATGAGCTGCTGGCGGGCCCTGGGGCATCGGAGTCTCCTGGATCGCCGAAGCCTCCGGGAGCACCGGAGTCCTCGGGAGCGCCGGAGTTCGTCATCCCGTCCGTGCCGTGGTCCGTCACTCCGGAGGTGACGAAGGACCTCGTGCGCCGCGAGGTGCCGGTACTGGCGGAGACACCGCCGGCGGCGGACCTCGAAGGACTGCGGGACCTCTGGCGTGAGACCGGCGGCAGCGGGCTCGTCCAGGTGGCGGAGCAGTATCCGCTGATGCCTGGGCACGCGGCGCGGCTCGCCCTGCTGCGGGAGGGAGTGATCGGTGAGGTGACCTCGGTGCAGATGTCCTCCACGCATCTCTACCACGCGGTCTCCCTGATCCGGCACACGCTGGGAGTCGGCTTCGAGCCCGCCACCGTGACCGCGAGGTCGTTCACCGCGCCGCTCGCCGATCCGCTGTCCAGGGAGGGATGGGCGGACGATCTGACGCCCAAGGACGCCGCGACGACCATCGCGCTCCTGGACTTCGGCGGGCGGATGGGGCTGTACGACTTCACGGACAACCAGTGGTGGAATCCGCTGCGCGGCCGGCGGATGGTCGTCCGTGGCTCGCTGGGCGAGATCGTCGACGATCAGGTGGTCAGGATGGCGGATCCGCGTACGCCCGTGGAGTCGCCGCTGGTCCGCCGCCGTACCGGAACCGATCTCAATCTGGAGGGCTCCGAACTGCACCACATCACCTTCGACGGAAGGGTGGTGTACCGGAACGAGTTCGTCGGGGCGAACCTCTCCGAGGACGATCTGGCCGTGGTCGACCTGCTGTGCCGTACGGGTGCCTGGGTACGCGGCGAGGCCCCGGAGCCCTATCCGCTGGCCGAGGGCTGCCAGGACCATCAGATCAGCCTGGCGATCGAGGAGTCCGTGCGCACCGGGACCGCCGTGACCACGACACGGGAGGCCTGGGCGGTCTGAGAGGCGACGGAGGCCGCGTCAGTACGGCGGTGCGTCGGCAGAGGGGGCCGACGCACCGTCACAGGCGGCCGGTCAGTGATCGATGACGTCCCGCCAGGAGTGCTGCGGTACGAAGCCCAGCACCTCGCGGGCGCGGTCGATGCTCAGCAGTGTCTCGTACGTCCCGATCTCGCGGGTCAACTCGACGCCCGGGAACACCTCGGCGAGCAGTTCGGCGGAGGGCCGCCGCATGATGGTGTCCGCCGCCGCGATGACAAAGCTCTGCGCACCGGTCACCTGCGCGGTGAGCGCGAGACGGCAGGCGCCCGCAACATCCCGCGCGTCGACGTAGCCCCAGAGGTTCCACTTCCGCAGATGCGGATCGGCCCAGTAACCGGGGACGAGACGGTAGTCCTCTTCGAGATGGACGTTGGAGAGCCGCAGCGCGACAAAGGGGATGCCGGACCACTCGGCGACATGCCGGGCCGTGGTCTCGCCCGTCACCTTGGAGAGCGCGTAGGTGCTGGTCGGGTACGGATAGTGGTCCTCGTCCACCGGCGCGTAGCGGGGCGGGACGTCGAACGGGAGGCCGAGGGTGGTCTCGCTCGATGCCCACACCACACGGGACACCTTGTTCTGCGCGGCGGCGAGGAAGACATTGTTGTTCATCACCGTGTTGGTGTTCAGTGTGTGGGCGGCGGGGAACAGGCCGGGCGCCGGGATATTGGCCAGATGGACCACCGCGTCGACACCCTGGAGGGCGTCGACGGCCTGTCCGTAGTCCGTCAGATCCGCGCCCAGGAGGGATGTCCCGATCCTGGCCATCCTGTCCCGGTCGCCGGGACCGGCGACGATGTCCAGGGCGACGACATCGTGACCGTGCTCCAGCAGATCCGCGACGACGACACGGCCCGTCTTCCCGTTGGCACCGGTTACAGCGACTGTGCTCATGGGAGTGCTCCCCACTCGGCGTTCTTCCCAGGGCTTACTGCCTGGCGCCTCATCCTCTCCCGGCCGGGTTCAGCGGAAGCAACAGGCCACGGGCTTCACTCGACTGGCCACAGCATGGCGGGGACGAGCCACGGGCTTCACGTCTGTGTCCGTCGTACGCATTCGGCGATCATGGTGTGCAGGCTTCCGGTGCGCCGCAGCATGTCGCGTTGTACGCGCGCGCCGTTGCCCGTTCTCAGCAGCCGGCGGAGGCCCTCCTCGGCCAGTGCCAGATCCCCGTGGTCCCGCAGAGCGTCCCGTACATGGGCCAATAAGGACCGTACGACCGCTTCGGCGGGAGCGGGCTCCATGGTGCGGGGATGGACGAGCCGGTCCTCCAGCCCTGAGCGGCCGGCCCGCCAGGAGGCGAGCCGCAGTGACGCGACACGGTGCGGCAGCGGCGGCACCTGTGCCCGCCACTCGCGCGCGGCCGTCTCGACCAGCCCTCGCACCAGCGCGGCCACCACAACCGTGGTCGACGCGTCGAGGCATACGTCGGCCACCCGTACCTCGACGGTGGGATAGCGCTCCGCGAGCCGGGCATCGAAATAGGCCATCGCCGAATCCCGCAGCACTCCGGTGGCGGCCATGGCGGCCACATAGTCGTGGTATCCGGCAGCCGATCCGAACAGCTCCACCGGTCCGGCCGAGGGCCAACGTCCCCATACACGGCTGCGATAGCTGCTGTAGCTGCTGTCGTGCCCGCGCCAGAACGGTGAGTTGCCGGTGAGCGCGAGCAGCACCGGCAGCCATGGTCTGATCCGGTCGAGGACGGCGACTCCCTCCTCGTCCGACTCCACGGCCACATGGACGTGACAGCCACAGGTCAACTGCGCCCGGGCGATCGGCCCGAACTCGCGCTCCAGCCAGAGGTAGCGCTCGTCCTGATTGACGGCGGAATCGAAGGGCAGCGGAGAGGTCGCCAGCGCGGCCACGGCGGCGCCCACTTTTCCGGCGTACTCGGCGGCCTCCGCGCGCCGTTCACGTATCTCCGCGGCCAGCTCCGTCATCTCCGTGCGCGGACGGGTGGCGAACTCCAGCTGCTGGCCGTGGAGTTCCTTCTGAAAGGCGTGTCCTTCTCCGCCGGCCCGGTCGGCTGTCGCCAGCACCGCGGGCGACACGGCGTAAGGCTCCCAGGTGACCGCGTCCACCAGCAGTAGTTCTTCCTCAACGCCGACGCTGCGCAACAGGGCCGCCTCTCCACGGGGGAAGCGGAACCGTACGGCACGGCCCGGACCAAGGGAAGGGCGCCTTTGACCGGTTTTCTCCATCGACGGCCTCTCCCGGCCTCGTACCCGAACCGCGTATCCGCACCCGCACGAGCTCCGTTCACCCGATTGCGAAGCTCGGAAGGACATCTCTCCAGGAAGGTGAGAAGACTGGGATTCACCGGCGGAGAGCTCAGTCCTTCCCTGCCTTCCCTCACATGGATCACACACGTCTCCGGCCGCCGGACGGGGCCGTTGCATGACAGGCGACTCGACTCCATGACAGGCGACGGAAACCGGACGGAAGAGGAGATGCCGGATGACTGGGTACGCGTTTCGCCGGCTGCGTATGTCCGCGGCGGCCGGACTCATCGCACTGAGCCTGGTCTCGTGCGAGTCCCAGGAGCACGGGGCGGGCTTCTCGCCGCGCGCCCATCCGTCCCACCCGTCCCACCCGTCCCACGCGGGCGTGCACGGGCCGTTCACGCGGAAGATGGACGAGAGCATGCGGCTCATGGCCGAGGCCATGGCGGATTCGCGTATGACCGGCGATCCCGACCATGACTTCGCGGCCCTGATGGTGGCGCATCACCAGGGTGCCGTCGAGATGGCCAAGGCGGTCCTGGAGCACGGCAAGGACCCGGTTCTGCGGCGACTGGCGCAGGAGATCATCGTCACGCAGCAGCAGGAGATCGGTGTCATGAAAGGCCGGATGACGGCGACGTCCTCGGCCCGCCGCGGTTCGGAGCCCGGCTGGTTCGGCCAGAATCCGGGGCCTGCCGAGCCGATACGCCGGCCCGCCGAGCCGATACGTCCGGACAGGGAGGTCTCCGGAGGAGGGAGCGGTACGGGAGCGGGCACGGAGGCGGGTACGGGTACGGGAGCAGGTACGGAGGCGGTCATCCCGATATCCGGGCAGGACCGCGTCTACACCGCCGACCAGACGTCGAACACCGTCTCCGTGATCGATCCCGCCGCCAACCGGCTCCTGGGCGTGATCCGTCTCGGCGATCCCGTACCGGGCGCGCTCAGCCCGCTGTACAGAGGCCAACTGCTCGTCCACGGGATGGGCTTCTCGCCGGACCATCGGACCATTGCTGTCGTCTCCATCGGCTCCAACTCGGTCACACTGATCGAGACGGCGACGAACAAGGTCAAGGGCGTTGTGTACGTGGGGCGTTCGCCGCACGAGACGTTCTTCACGCCCGACGGCCGCGAACTGTGGGCGACCGTACGCGGCGAGGACTACGTATCGGTGATCGATCCCGTCCGGATGAAGGAGAAGCGCCGCGTCAGGACGGCGAACGGGCCGGGGATGGTGCTGTTCCGGCCGGACGGCAGATACGCCTTCGTGCCCTCCAGCTTTACTCCCGAAGTGGATGTGGTGGACACCCGGACGTACCAGGTCGTGGCCCGCGTCCCGCAGGCCAGCCCTTTCTCGCCCAACCTGGCCGTGAGCCGCGACGGAACCGAGGTGTGGTTCACGCTGAAGGACTCCGGCAAGACACAGGTGATGAGTGCCCGGCCGCCCTTCCGTATCCTCGCCACGCTCGACACCGGACCGATCAGCAATCACGTCACACTGGTCGACAACGCCAAGGGCCACTTCGGCTATGTGACGGTCGGCGGCGAGAACATGGTGAAGGTGTACCGGCGCGGCAGGGCGCCGACTCTGGTGGCCACCATCCCCACCGGCGATCTGCCGCACGGCATCTGGGTGTCCGGTGACGGCACACGGGTCTACGTCGGACTGGAGAACCAGGACGCCGTCGCGGCCGTCGACACACTGAAGAACCGGGTGATCGCCACGATTCCCATCGGCCAGCAGCCGCAGCAGTTGCTGTACGTTCCCCGGGCCGTCCCCACCGGCAAGGGCACGGCCAATCTGATGCCTCTCGGAGTCGCGGGCATGGCCGGTCACCTCACGCTGAGCGCGCCGAAGGGCAGCGGCGGGCGCGGCCACGCGACCGTCTCCGTGAACGCGCTCGGCGCACTGGACCTCCTCCAGGTCGCCGCGACCGGTCTGGAACCCGGGAAGAACTACACGCTCTGGCTCACGAAGAACCGGACGGCGCCGTTCGGCCGCAAGGAAGCACTCACCATGTTCACCACGAACGCGGCGGGCGCCCAGGTCAGCCAGGCGATCGGCCTGCTGCGGGAGGTACTGACGCCCGCGAGCGCGGCGGAGCGGGCCGCCGCCCATGAGCGCTTCCTGATCATCACGCGGGCGGACAGTGACACACCGGTGGCCGTCCAGGAGAGCCGTAAGCCCATGCCACCGACACCGGGCCTGCTGCCGGATCCGGCACCGGCGGCGGGATGACGAACCGTTCCGGCCCTCGGCGAATCGTCGGGGCCGGGACCGGGCCCAGGCCCGGGCCCTTCACGGTGTGGCCGGGGCCTTCACGGTGTGGAGGGCCTGGTCTCGGTCCAGTCGACCATCAGCTTCCGTTCGGCGAAGAGCCAGTGGCCGTCCAGCTTGGTGAAGGTGTCGAGATAGCGGATGGAGGCGATCATCAAGGTGCGCTGTCCGTCCACTTCCCAGAGGTGATGGGCGAGGCAGTAGGTCTCGCCGGTGGCACTGTCGCCGTCGACGGTCACCGTGGACTGGCCGTTGAAGTGGGTCGTGGTCTCGTAGGTGTTCAGATTGTCGAAGACCGGCGCCAGCGCGTCGCGGCCGTGCAGTTCCTGCGTCGGCTCGGCGGAGCGGCTGTCCATGTGGACGACGAAGTGCGTGTCCTTCGTGAACAGCGCCATCTGGCCTTCGGCGTCGCGGCTGTCCGCGCAGTGCGCGTACGCGTCCACGAGCTCACGCAGGGCGAGACGGTCCGCTGCTTCTTGCTCGGATACGGCGGTGTGGATGCCCATGGCGTCTCCTCGGGGAGCAAAGGGCGGCGGCCCGCCACAAAGCGTTCCGGCGCCAACTATTTTACATGTGTCCAATACTGTAACTCGTGCCGCCGCGCCCGCCGTACCGCGGCCCACACCGCAGGCAGGCCGGGCCATGGCACCGCGGACGTGGGACCGGGCCCCTGACATGGCACGATGACCTGGCCGACCGCAGGGAGGAGAGACGGCCGCATGGTGGACCCACGGATCACCCGGACAGAGCGCGCCACCGAGGAAGCCGTGATCACACTCGCGTCCGCCCGGCCCGTCTCCCGGATCAGCGTCTCGGAACTGGCCGAAGCGGCAGGCGTCAGCCGCGCCACGTTCTACAACCGCTACACGACGCCGCTCGATGCGCTCACCCGCGTGCTACGCAGGGATCTCCAGGCCAGACGCGCCAAGGACGAGGAACGCCGGGCCGCCCGCACAGCGCCGCCCGGCGTCGACCTGCGCCTGGCCACCGGGGACATCGTCGACCACGTCGAGCGCTATCGCGAGATCTACCGCCACGCGCAACACGATCCGGCGGACCGCGGAGTCTACGACGCGTTGACCGACCACTTCACCGACTACACCCTCGCCTTCATGCACACTTCGGGCCACGCTCCGCCCGAGGGGATCAACCACCGGATCGTGGCGCAGTTCCTTGCACACGGCTTCGCGGGAGCACTCAAGGCCTGGCTGTCGACCGAGGACGTCAGCCGCGACGACCTGGTCGAAGCGGTGAGCGCCGCAGCTCCGGTCTGGTGGACCCAGTAGAGTCTGAACTCCATTGCGCCTCATATCTTCCGGGAGTCGTCGGTGCCCTCCCCGTTCATGCGCGGCACCGTGCTTGTGGGGCTGGCCGCCCTGCTGTCCGGTTGCGTCAACTCGACCGGCGCGGCCGAGCGTTCCGCAGGTGAGGCGGGCGATTGCGAGTCGTCCGTGGTCTTCCGGTCCGGCACCGGCGGTTACCACACCTTCCGCATACCGGCCGTGGTCGCGGCACCCGGCGACACCGCGGGCACGCTCATCGCCTTCGCCGAGGCGCGCCGCAACGCCCAGGCCGACACCGGCGATGTCGATGTCGTCACCCGGCGTTCGACCAACGGCGGTTGCACCTGGTCACCGATGGAAGTGGTGGCGGACGCCGGCCCGGACACGGTGGGCAACCCCGTCCCCGTCGTCGTACCGGAGACCGGGCGCCTGGTACTCCTGACGTGCGGCAATGCCGCGACCGCCACCGAGGAAGCGATCCTCCAGGGAGACCATCCGCAAGCGGCGGGCCGACGGGTCTACGTCCAGCACAGCGACACCGCCGGACGCACCTGGTCATCACCCACCGAGATCACCGACCAGGTCAAGCGGCAGGACTGGCGCTGGTACGCCACCGGACCCGGCCACGGCCTCGTACTGACCCAGGGCCCGCACGCCGGACGCCTGGTCATCCCGGCCAACCACTCCACCGCACCACCCGCCGACAGCTCCGCCACCGGGACGGAACCGCGCTACTACGGCGGACACTCGCTGCTCAGCGACGACGGCGGCACCAGCTGGCGCATCGGCTACGTCGACGCCACACCCGACGGCCGCGTCAACGTCAACGAAACCACGGCGGCCCAACTGCCCGACGGCCGCGTCTACTTCAACGCCCGTGACCAGCACGGCACCGCGCCGGTCACCCGCGCCCACGCCTACAGCAGCGACGGCGGACAGTCCCTGGACGCGCCCTTCGCTCCCACTGAGGACGTGATCGCGCCCATCATCGAAGGAAGCGTCCTTCAGACACAACAGGGCGGACAGGCCGGCCCGCTCCTGCTGTCCGCACCCGCCGACCCCAAAGCACGCAGCCACATGACCGTACGCTCCAGCACCGACGACGGCCTGAGCTGGACCACCGGCCTCCGCCTGACGACACACCCTGCCGCCTACTCCGACCTGGTCCAGGTCGACCAGAACACCGTAGGCATCCTGTACGAGACCGGCCGCAGCACCGCGTACGAAACCATCACCTTCACCCGACTCCCCCTCGACCGGCTCCGCTGATCCGGCAAGATGTCCGCGATCGTGGTTTTCTCCGAAGGGGATCCATGGTTCACCAATTCCCATAACTGGAACGCCATTCTTCGGCGTGCCATGGATGCCGCGCGCCCTGCGGACCGTCAGTCGTCCGACTGGTTTCTCAACGAAACCGGTCTGGATTTCCCATCCGTAGCACCCGCTGATCGAAGCTCCGTGGCCCGGTTGATGCTCGCGGTGATCGAAGCACTGGAGTCGGAGCACACCGCTCAAGCCGGACCGAGAGCCGGGGCGAGCAATCCGCTTTACGGTGACCTCGAACAGAAGTTGCTGAATGAGGTCAGAGTGAGCATGAACAACTAAAAGTCCCCGGTCGATACCGGAACCTCCCTCAAGCTCTTCAACTACCTTGGAGCCGCGGCCGTTGTCGGCGAAGCCGAATCGCGAACAGGCCCCAAGATCGGCCGCATTCGGCCGGTGTCCGCGCTAGAGTCCTCACCTGCGAAATGACGGTTTCCCCGGGGGAAGGATCGTCACCAGGGAAGTGGCTCGCGACTTCGGGAGAACATATCAAGAGCGTTCACGCAGATCCGATCCGGCTGCGTGGCTGAGATCTGAGAGCGCTCCGAGCCCCGTGGACTCCATGTCAGTCTTCGTCTGCCTTGGAGAGGGCTTCGGTGATCATGCGGGTGGCGAAGTCGGGGTCGTCGGTGATGCGGTTGATGTGCTCCGCGAGGAGGAAGGCGGTGGCTTCCAGGGGGGTCATCTCGTCCTGGGTCCAGGATCCGTACTGCTTGCGCCACAGGTTGGGGCTCAGGCCGGTGCCCGCGGCGATGACCATGCCGGCCATGGTGGGGATGGCCTCGGGGCGGACGCTCCTGGGCATCATGCGCATCGTGGCCACGAGGCTGGGCACCACGTACTCGATGACATCCTTGTCGTGGTCCTCGTAGGCCATCCGCAGCCACTTCGTGAACATGAAGACGAGCGTGCACGCGCCGTCCAGCACGTCACTGGCGCCCTTGGGGCCCAGCGACGCGGTGAACTGGTCGATCAGCGCCTTCTGTTCGGGATCGGTCTCGGTCCCGCCGGCGTGGATGACTTTGAGCCGGGAGTCGATCATCATGAGCGCCGCGCCCACATCGCCGGCGGGAGCGTACTTGGGGTCGCAGGGCGATGACACAGAATTCCTCCTCGGATGACCGCGGTGAGCAACGCGGCGTATCCGTACAGTAAACGGCCGACGAGGCAGATAGCCGACGACTCCATGTAACGGAGCCCTCTGTTGGGAACGCCGCGCCATCAAGCAGACCACCGGCCGCGGGCGGCCGCCCGCCTGGCCGCCATCGAGCGACCCCGGCCATGCGCTGCCCTGTCCCGGCGGTCATCACCGCGAGCCGCGGCCCGGCGGCTCCTTTTCAGTAGCAGCTACTGAGCTGCGTGCGCGGTGGTGGCGACACCGCGCAGGCAGCAAGGCAGTGGCTTCGGAGGGCAGGCGCCTGGTGTTCAGGGAGATCACCTTCGCCCCCTCGTCTGCCGGATCCACCGGCTCCTGGTCGACGGTCTCGTCTTCGTCGTCCGCCGTGCCGCCGCGGGTGTGGAGGTCGATCTCCTCGGTGTCCTCGAGCGCCTTGCGGGCCTCGACCGCCACGAGATCCGTGCTGATCGAGCCGATCCTGACGACCGTGGCCATCCCGGCGATCACCGCGTGGGCGGGCAGCTGACGGTGCAGCAGCAACACCTCGATCAGCTGCCGAACGCCCTCCCAGTCCCCGCACTTCTTCTTCGCCGCCGCCCGGAACGCCTCATGGGTCTTGGTGAACCCGCCCTCGGCCCGCGCCTGCGCGAGCGCGGAGGGCCCAGCGAAACCCGAGCCCGCACTGAGCGGAGCGACACCGGCTGATGACCCGTCTGCTGTGAGGATCACCGGTCAGCGGGTCACACTCCGATGAAGCGCACCGTTTCTGCCATGTCCGCCCGCCCGGTACGCAGTCGTGGCACGCCTTCCTTCTCGAATCCCACCGCGACACCGCAGAACAGCACGAGTCCGTCATCGGCTCCGACTATCTGGCTGACAGTCTTGCGATACATCGTCCACATCACCTGGGGGCAACTGTGCAACCCTTCCGCCCTCAACAACAGCATGACCGTCTGCAGGTACATCCCCGCGTCCCCCCACTGCCCGGGCCCCATCGTCCGGTCGAGATAGCAGAACAGTACGACCGGCGCCCCGAACGCCTCCGAGTTCAAGGCGGCGATCTTCACGGGCCTGTCAAGGTCGTCGCGCTCGACGGAGCCCGCATCGCCGCAGCCAGCACTCGTTCGAGTACCTCTCTGGGCACCGGCTCATCGCTGAACGCCCGCACGGCCCTGCGACTGTCCACGGCTTCATACACATCCACGCCTTCTCGTCCTCTCACTCCATGGCGGGCAGCGAAGACACGGGGATGATCACCGCACCCGGCGGGCGGACCTGCCGCGCCCGCTGCGCGATGCGGACGCCGCCGAAGCGTGAAGCCGCAGGCGCCGTCGCGGGAGGAGCGGTCCCGGGCGCCGCGGGCTACCGGGCCCCACGGCCGGGGGCCGCAGGGGTGCGCGGTCGCAGGCGCTCTCCCTGCGGCCCGAACATGATCAGGTATTCGACCGGTCCGCCGGGGCCAGCGTTCGCGACCCCGTGGGCGGTGCGGGTGTCGAACTCGGCGACGTCCCCGGCGGCCAGGACGAGGTCCTGCTCGCCGAGCGCGAGCCACAGCCGCCCGTACAGGACGCACAGCCATTCGTACCCGTCGTGGGAGACCTGCCGCGGCCGCGCCGGCGGCGCGTCGACGGCGGGCAGGACGTGCTTGTGGGCGTGCAGGCCTCCCACGTACCGGGTCAGCGGCAGTACCACCTTGTCGTCGCCGGAACGCTGCGGCGCGGAGGGACGCGAGCCGGCCGCCGTGGCGGGTGCGGTGCCGGCCAACTCGTCCAGGGAGATGTCGTACTCCTTCGCGAGCCGCAGGAGCACCTCCAGGGTCGGCTTGCGCCGTCCGGTCTCAATCCGCGACAGCGTGCTCAGCGAGATGCCGGTCGCACAGCTGACGCCGGTGAGCGTGGCGCCGCGCCGCTCGCGCGCGGCCCGCAGCCGGGGGCCCATGGCCGCCAGCGTGTCGGCTACAGCGTCGTCCGTCATCGTCGCTCCACTCCCTCCGGCCGCACCACCTGCACCACTCTGTCCTGCAAGTTTGCCAGAATGGCAAGGCTGATCGCGTCGGACGGCCACCGCGCCGCATGATCGGTGGGTAACCGAGGCCGCCCGTGAACCGAGGAGAAGCCCATGCACCCCGAGCCGTCCGCCGACCTTCGCCACCGCACCATCGAGGCCCCGGCCGGGCGCCTGCACCTGGTCGAGCAGGGCACCGGCCCGCTGGTCCTGCTCGTCCACGGCTTCCCCGAGTCCTGGTACTCCTGGCGCCGCCAGCTCCCGGCCCTCGCGGCGGCGGGATACCGGGCCGTCGCGCTCGACGTGCGCGGCTACGGCCGTTCCTCCAAGCCGACCGCGACGGACGCCTACAGGATGCTCAACCTGGTGGGGGACAACGTTGCCCTGGTGCGCGCCTTGGGCGAGGAGACGGCGGTGATCGTCGGGCACGACTGGGGCTCCAACATCGCGGCGGCCTCCGCCCTGCTCCACCCCGAGGTCTTCCGCGCCGTCGGACTGCTGAGCGTCCCCTACGCGCCGCCCGGCGGCCCCCGCCCCACCGACATCTTCGGTCGGATCGGCGGCCCTGAGCAGGAGTTCTACATCTCGTACTTCCAGGAGCCCGGCCGCGCCGAGGCGGAGATGGAGCCCGACGTCCGGGGGTGGCTCGCGGGCTTCTACGCGGCCCTGTCCGCCGACACCATGCCCGCCCAGGGCGAACCCGACCCGCACTTCGTGACCCGCGACGGCGGCCGGCTGCGCGACCGCTTCCCCGGCGGGACGCTGCCCTCCTGGCTGGGCGAGGACGACCTCGACGTGTACGCCGGGGAGTTCGAGCGCACGGGCCTGACCGGGGCCCTCAATCGGTACCGCAACATGGACCGCGACTGGGAAGACCTCGCCCCCTACCGCGGCGCCCCGATCAAGCAGCCGTCCCTGTTCATCGGGGGCGCCCTGGACGCCTCCACGACCTGGATGGCCGACGCGATCGACGCCTACCCAGCCACCCTCCCCGGCCTGGCCGCCTCCCACGTCCTGGACGGCTGCGGCCACTGGATCCAGCAGGAGCGCCCCGAGGAGGTCAACCGCCTGCTGACCGGCTGGCTCGCCTCCCTCACGGGCTGAACCGCCAGGAGTGCCGGCCGGGCTCCGCCGCCGACGACCCCCGGCCGACACCCCCGAGGGCGGCACCCGGGACCCGGCCATCAGCGCCGCGCGTCCCCCGACACGAGCAGGCTGGTCACCTCGGCAATGCCTCCGCCGAGAGCTTGAAGTACCGCCGGTTCACTGCTCTGCCCTTCGTACGGCAGGGGGCTCGGACGGCTCGGCGCGCACCAGGAACACGGTCGGCCCGGGCTCCGGCCTGGATTCCGCAGGTGCCTGCGGCTGCGGCAGGCCGGGCGGCAGCACGGGCCGCCCCACGGCAGGAGCCCGCACGGCGCGGAGATGACATGCGCCAGGCCCAGCAGAACAGCAGGCAGAGCGGATGACTACCGGATGACTACCCGTCAAACCCTCATTTCCCCGGGTCACCTCGGTAGCACAAACCGTGGCAGTGGTTTCGTAACACGGACCGCGGCATCGCCGACTCCCCCGTCCGCAGGGCCATCCGCCGCTGTGGTTGGCCAGGCGCCGGGCAGGTCGGTCGGTGAGGACCTGCGGCGCGTCCGTACGGCAGGGTGGAGCTCCGCACCCGGAGCAGCTCGGTACGGGCGGCGGCCTCCACGATCCGGCGGGCGGCCGGACGACCAGGTCGCACCCACACCAGGTCGACCGGAGCCAGAACGGCCCGCAGGTCCTCCGGTGGACCGCTGCCCCCTCACGCATCTCCGCTACCGGGCGAGCGTCACCTCGACCGGGCGTTCGGGCACCCGGCGAAGGTCTGACTTGGTCCTGTTGGATTTCGCGGAGACTGCGGAATAACCGTCGGTCTGCCGGCTCATGGCTCCGGCGTGGCGCCGGCCGGAGGCTGGATCCGCTGGAGCATCTGCTCCATGACGGGGATGGGCAACGCGGGGTGCTGGGCTGCGGCTTGCGCGGTATCGGTGTCCCGAAGCAGCCGGATCAGCACCCGCGCGGGCAGTCCGGGGTGCCGCGCAGCCGCGCGGCGCACGCGTTCGTGCGGGTCGGTCGTCGAAGCCGTACGGCCGACGCGGGTGTCAGCCGGAGGTCGGTCGCGGCCCGGTGTCGAACTTCCTCATCGCTGTCCCGGCTGAACCGCTCGACCAGCTCGGCAGTCAACTCCGGGTCGCCCAAGGCCAGTTGGCGCATTCGCGGATTCGGGTCGTCGGCGTAACGGAGCAGGTCGCGACGGGGGAAGTTCGGATGACCGTGGGGGCGATCGGGGGTGCTGAGGCTGCCGGTCCACCACTGCCACACCCTCAGCAGCATGTCCGCGGGTGCGTCGTCGCAGGATTCCGCGAGGAAGAGCTGGACGACACGGTCTTCGTCGCGGGCGAGGCGTTCGACAACGTCCGGTGGGAGGCGCCGGGCCCGGGCAACGCTTCTGCGTACGAGGGGGTGGGTGGAGGCGGCCAAGCGGCGCATGGCGCCGGGATCCTGGTGCAGTGCCATGACCCAGTCGAGCGGGTAGTGGTGGCCGCGCGGGTCGAAGTCGACAGGAATGTCCGCCCGCTGTCCCTCGGTGAGGTCGGAGCGTATGGCCACCACGGAGCGGACGTTCTCGTCGGAGTCCTGGGCAAGGAGGATGACCAGGTCCGGGTCCAGGTGCGGGTTGCCCGCGAGGGAGCAACGCTGGGCAGGGTTGCCGTGGTGGGCCAGGTGTTCGGCGAGGCCGCGCTCCAGACGGCCCGTGCCCACCGCGTGGTCGGTGAGTTCCGCGGTGTCAAAGACCGACCGGGGCATCGGGTGCTCCTGGTGGTACTGGAGCAGTGCTTCGATGCGGACCTTGCCGTAGGGGTCGCCCAGCAGCGCGCGCCGGGCCGGAGTGTCCAGATGAGGCCAGGCCCTCCGGCAGGCCGAGGCCCGTACGGACGGGTCGACGTCGACGGCAAGGGCGGTGAGTATCCGTACGGGCAGGCCGGGAAGGCGAGCTGCCTCCTCGCGGACCCGCGCGGACGGGTCCGTAGCGAGCTGCTCGTACGCGGCGTCGGTGAGTTCGGCACGCCGGTCCGCCGCGAACATGGTGAGGATCCACCGGTGCCGGGATTCCTGTTCGCCCAGGATCAGGCGGGCCCACTGTTCAGCGGTGATGTTCGGCTGAGCCTCGGCCAGCAGCTGCCGTAGCTTCCACTCCGGGTGGACCATGGCCGCCTCGACGACCGCCGTCGGCAGGTGGCGCCACAGGAGGAAGTGCGACAGGCCCAGGAGGCGGGCGCGGAGATCATCGGGTGTGGCCTGGTTGAGGGCCAGCCCGTGCGCCCACATCTCGCGCAGTCCCGTCGAAGGTCCCGGTCCCTGAAGCAGTGCCGCCCAGGCAGCTTCCCGCTCCCGAGGGGTTTCCCGGGCCGCCACCTGCGCGGCTGCCTCCTGCCGCTCCGCGAGGTGGTCCAGCAGGGTGAACCAGACCTCGTCCTCCTCGGTCGTCACTCCGATCAGAGTGCTGCCGTCCGTCGCGAGGGTGACGAACTCCGGCTGCCCGGGCCGCGCGCCGAGGACTCCGGCGAGGTCCCACTGACCAGTGAGCCGCACCCGCGTCCAGCGCCTGGGCGCACAGCCCGTCCAGTGGCCGGCGACATCGATGAGGAATACGCCGTCCTCGCCAATGATCCCGTTGCCGACCGCGAGCCGGTGCCACTGTGCGTTGAGCTCGGCAATCAGGTCGGGCAGGTCCTCCCGCACAGCCACGGTCGGCTTGGCGCCGCCCGAGACGACCGGTCGCCAAGCTGCTCGGGGTGGCAGTACCTCCTCGGTCCCCCAATCCCCCACAACTTCCAGCCCCGCACGCCGCAACAACCCTATGAGCTTGTCTTTCTCACCCGTCGCGGGAACTCATCCTGCCCGAAGCGGCTCTCTGTCTTCCCAGCGACCGCACTTAGTCGGACAGGCAGTTCAGGAAGCCGCTGAGCACGGCGCGCCAGGATCCGCAGGAGCGGACGACCGTACGGCCTGCCGCCATGTCGGCGGCCTTGATGACGCGGGTCTGCTCCAGGCGTGTCTTCGTCGCCCAGGCCGACGACTTCGGGCACACGGTCAGCCTGGCCGGAGTCTGCGTCGAACCCGACGGCAGCGACGTGGCCGGCCAGGTCGGGGGCGATGGCTGCCCACCGCTCCCTCAGGCGGGGCGCCGACGATCGGGAGCTCCCAGGCCCGCTCGGTGACTAGTGCCGCGACCGGCAATGTTTGCCCGTCGAGGAGCGGCGTCCGGTGCGTGTGATCGCAAGGCGGCCGGAAGCCCTTGTAGCGGAGCTACCTGGGGTTTTGGCCAACGCGGTGAGCGCGCGTGCTGGGCGTCGCGACGGGGCAAACGTTGTCGGGAGGGGCACTAGGGCCTGGCGCTGCTCCGAGGCCCATCGGCTCGCGCCATTCCCGGCGCGCCGTACGGACCGGCCGCGGCCTCTGCTTGGCCTTCCGGCCGCCGTTCTTTCGGGCCTGCTCATCGCAGCCCACAGCGCAATCCAAGCCAAGACAACGCCAGTATGTTCGGCCCGGGCTCCCCAACAAACGCGGAAAAGCGGTATCGGATTCCTCCGATACCGCCTGCGACCTGCGTAAACGCTGGTCGGGACGACAGGATTTGAACCTGCGACCCCTTGACCCCCAGTCAAGTGCGCTACCAAGCTGCGCCACGTCCCGATGCGGGTCTGACCTGGGGTTTCCCCTGGCCGAACGCGCATGAGAACAATACCGCACTCGGCATGGTGGTCACGAACCGCTTTCCCCGGGGCCGTCGGAGGTGGCTTGACCTCAAGTGTGGTTCACGTTGCACCGTGGACCGTATGACAAAGACAGCTCCGACCTTCCCTTCCGGCCGCACACCGAGCCGCACGGCCGACTATCAAGATCTGACGAGGCTGCTGAGCCTCATGACGGGTGACGAGAAGCACGGGCCCGCCGCGACCTCCACGCTCGACGCGCTCTGGGTGCTGTACGACCGGGTGCTGCGGGTGTCGCCGGAGACCGTCGACGCGCCGGAGCGTGACCGCTTTCTGCTCTCCAAAGGGCATGGCCCGATGGCGTACTACGCCGTCCTCGCCGCCAAGGGATTCCTCGCCGAGGAACTGCTGCCCGGCTTCGGCTCGTACAACTCACCGCTCGGCCACCACCCCGACCGGACGCTCCTGCCCGGCGTCGAGATCGGCAGTGGCTCGCTCGGGCACGGGCTGCCGCTCGCCGTGGGCAGTGCGCTCGGGCTCCGGGCGCAGGGACTGACCGAGCCCCATGTCTGGGTGCTGATCGGCGACGCCGAGCTCGACGAGGGCAGCAATCACGAATCGATCGCCTACGCGGGCCCCGCCGGGCTCGGACAGCTCCACACGCTGGTGATCGACAACGCCTCCGCGAGCCACGGCCGGCCCGGCGGGATCGTCTCCCGGTTCGAGGCCGCCGGCTGGTCGGCCGAGACCGTCGACGGACGGGACCACGAGGCGATGTACGCGGCATTCACCGCCCCGCATCCAGGCCGGCCGCGGGCCGTGGTGGCCCGTGTCGAGCCCAAATTCTGACCGCGGACGACAGCACCCGAACACGCCTTCGGGCATCTACTTCCGGCATCTACAGGGGAGCTCCATGGACACCATGCGGGACCGTTTCATCACCACCGCCTCCGAGCTGCTGGACGAGGATCCACGGCTCGCGCTCGTCCTGGCCGAGATCAGCCGGGACGGCTTCGTCGCGGCGGAGCGCCGCCATCCGGACCGGGTCATCAATGTCGGGATCCGGGAACAGCTTCTGGTCGGCGTGGGCGGCGGACTCGCCCTCACCGGGCTCCGCCCGATCGTGCACACCTTCGCCAGCTTCCTTGTCGAGCGCCCCTTCGAGCAGGTGAAGCTGGACTTCGGCCATCAGGGCGTGGGCGGAGTGCTGGTGAGCGCGGGCGCCTCGTACGACTGGCCCGCGGGCGGGTTCACCCATATGTCGCCGGGCGATGTCGCGCTGATGGACACACTCGACGGCTGGACGGTGGAAGTGCCGGGACATCCGGACGAGGCCGAGGCGCTGCTGCGGCGGGCCGCGGCCGGGGACGGCCGGGTGTATCTCAGGCTCTCGCTCCAGAGTAACGACCGGGCGCGGCCCGTGACCGGCCCGGGCTTTCGGACCGTACGGGAAGGACGCGGCGCGGTGGTGATCGCCGTCGGGCCGATGCTGGACAACGTACCGGCGGCGACGGAGGGCCTGGATACGACGGTGCTGTACGCGACGACCGTGCGGCCGTTCGACCCGGAGGCGCTGCGCCGGGCCGTCGCGGGCGGGACCACGGCGGATGTCGTGCTTGTCGAGCCGTATCTCGCCGGCACTTCCACGGCCGCGGCGAACGACGCCTTGTCCGACACGCCGCACCGGGTGCTCGGCCTCGGGGTGGCGCGCCGCGAACTGCGGCGGTACGGCCAGTTGGAGGAGCACCTGGCCGGACACGGCCTCGACCCGAAGTCGCTGCGCGAGCGGATCTCGGCATTCTTGAGGCACTGAACCAGGGCACTGAACAAGGGCGCCGGACCAGGGCGCTGAACCAGGCGCTGAACGGCGGTGCCGAAACGTGACGCGCCCTGCGCTGTTCGCGCGTACGGGGCACCCTGGACTGGACGTACGCCCATCCGCCGGGCCCGTTCCCGGCCGTACCCTCCGGAGCCCGCCATGACCGCCAGCGGTGATCTGCTCGTCGACGCCTTCGGCCGTATCCGTGAGACCGTCCACGAGGTGGTCGACGGCCTCTCCCCCGACGAGCTGGCGGTGCGGCTGGACGACGGGGCCAACTCGATCGCCTGGCTCGTCTGGCATCTCACCCGGATCCAGGACGACCACATCGCCGACGCGGCAAGCCTGGACGAGGTGTGGATCGCACAGGACTGGTCGGCGCGGTTCGAGCTGCCGTTCTCGCGGCGGGCGACCGGTTACGGCCACTCCCCCAAGGATGTGGCGGCGCTCGGCGGTGTCCCGGCGGAGCTGCTCGCCGGCTACCACGACGCGGTCCACGATCAGACGGTCGCGTTCATCCGTACGGTCAAGGACGCGGATCTCAAACGGATCGTCGACGACGCGTGGGTCCCGCCGGTCACGCTCGGTGTCCGGCTGATCAGCGTGATCTCCGACGACCTCCAGCATGTCGGCCAGGCCGCCTTCATCAGGGGCTGGCTGGAACGGCCGTAACCACCGGAGCAGGTACGGCGTCCGGCGCCGGGCAGTTGTCCGGCGCGGCGCGGGACGCGGTGGGCGCCCGGGACGCGGTGGGCGGCAGATACGCGAGCAACTGCCGGGCGGCCGGGCCGGTGCGCTGATCGTCCGGGAGCGCGGCCGAGACCTCCCAGAGGTGCTCTCCGGCGTCGGCCAGCGGCACCGTACAGAGGTCCGCCGCCTGCGTCTTACGGGCGATCGGACGTGGCACCACCGCGATACCCAGACCATGGCCGACCAGCTCGATCAGGCTGTGCACATCGTTGACCTCCAGCGCCACGCGCCGTTCGGTACGGGCGGCGGCGAAGGCCCGGTCGGTGAGACCACGGGCGCCCCAGTCCTCGTGGAAGTCCACGAACACCTCGTCGCCCAGCTCCGCCCAGTCCGCCTCGGCCACTCCCGCCAGCGGATGGTCGGGATGGCAGAGCAGCACCATCGGCTCGCTCGCCAGCGGTACCAGCCGTACGCCCTCGGGAACGGTCCCGGACAGGGCGACAAAGGCCAGATCGAGCCGCCCGGCCGCCACATCCTCGACCAGCGAGGCGGATCCGGCCTGCCGCAGCCGTACCTCCACCTCGGGATGCTCGGCTCTGAACCGGGCGAGCAATCCGGGGACATGCACTCCGGTGACACACTGCTCGGTCCCCACCGACAGCGTGCCGCGCAGCAGTCCCTGGACCGCCGCGACGGCCTCCTTGCCCGCCCGCACACTGGCCAGCGCGCGCGACGCCTCCACCAGCAGGGCCTGCCCGGCCCCGGTCAGCTCGACCCTGCGGGTGGAGCGTACGAAGAGCCGCGCGCCCAGCTCGCGCTCCAGGGCCCGCACGGACGCGGAGAGGCCCGATTGCGAGACCATGAGGCGCTGAGCCGCCCTGGTGAAGTGGCGTTCCTCCGCTACGGCGACGAAATATTCGAGGTGGCGCAGTTCCATGAGGACCCAGCCTAATTGAGAAGCCCGGTCGCTCAATGCGTTCGTTTTCTTCTATTGGACGCCTCGCGAGGCAGCGGCAAAGCTTGAGGTACCTCCCGCCGGAACCGGCGGGTTCGCAGCAGGTCCGCAGTAGGTCCGCAGCAGGAAGGGTGCACTCCACCATGAAGACTCGCCGCATCGGAACCGTCGAGGTCAGCGCGATCGGTCTGGGCGGTATGCCGATGTCGATCGAGGGACGGCCCGACGAGGCCCGTTCCCTCGCCACCATCCACGCGGCGCTGGATGCCGGTGTGACACTGATCGACACGGCGGACGCGTACCACCAGCACGCCGACGAGGTGGGCCACAACGAGTCCCTGATCGCCAAGGCGCTGGCGTCCCACGCGCGCGGCTCCGAGGTGCTGGTGGCCACCAAGGGCGGCCATCTCCGTCCCGGGGACGGCTCCTGGACGCTGGACGGCTCTCCCGAGCACCTCAGGGCGGCCTGCGAGGCGTCGCTCGGTCGCCTCGGTGTGGAGGCGATCGGGCTGTACCAGTTCCACCGTCCCGACCCGAAGGTGCCGTACGAGGAGTCCATCGGCGGTCTGCGCGACCTCCTCGACGAGGGCAAGATCCAGCAGGCCGGTATCTCCAACGCCAACCCGGAGCAGATCCGGTCGGCGCAGGAGATCCTCGGCGGCCGGCTGGTATCCGTACAGAACCAGTTCTCGCCCGCCTTCCGCTCCAGCGAGCCGGAGCTCGAGCTGTGCACGGAGCTGGGCATCGCGTTCCTGCCGTGGAGCCCGTTCGGCGGGATCAGGCGCGCCGGTGAACTGGGCTCCTCGCACGGCGCGTTCGCGCGGATCGCGGAGGCGCACGGCGTGAGCCCGCAGCAGGTGTGTCTGGCCTGGATGCTGGCCAAGTCGCCCGTGGTGGTGCCGATCCCGGGCTCCAGCCGTCCGGAGACCATCCGTGACTCGGTCGGCGCTGCGGACCTCGTGCTCGACGCCGCCGAGGTGGCGGAGCTGGACGCGGCCTGACGATCGCCGCGAGGCGCCCGGCCACCTGACCGGCCACGGCGCCCAAAGCACGAGCCTGACGCATCACCGCATCACCCCCAGCCGACCCGTCCGGGCGCACTCCCGGACGGGTCGTTCGCGTTCCCGGACGGAAGCCCTGTCCTCCGGCGGACGGCCCCGCCCCGGACGGCCCTTCCCTCGTCCCGCCCCCAAGTGCCGTGCCGCAGAGGGCTCTTCCGACCCATTGACCCCCTGTGACACCGGAACCTACGCTGTGTGACGCACTCCAGAAAGCGCTTTCTAAACCCGCAGCCGGCTCTACCAGCACCGGGAGCGCCCATGAGAACGCCCATCAGAACGTCCTCACCCTTCCTTGCGATCACCGCGTTGCTGGCGCTCGTCCTCGGACTCGGGATGGCCTCGCCGCCCCGCGCCGACGCGGCGCCGTTCCGCGTTCTGGTCTTCTCCAAGGTCACCAACTTCGAGCACGACTCGATCCCGGCCGGGATCGAGGCCGTCCAACAGCTCGGCAGCGAGAACGGATTCGAGGTCGAGGCCACCAGCGACGCCTCGGCCTTCACCGAGGACAATCTCGCCCGCTTCCAGGCGATCGTCTTCAACAACACCAACTCCACGCCGGAGAGCGGCGATCTGCTCGACGCCGCACAGCGCGCCGCGCTCCAGGCGTTCGTGCGCGGAGGCGGCGGCTGGGTCGGTCTGCACGCCGCCTCCGCCAGCGAGCGCGACTGGAACTGGTACGAAGGGCTGGTCGGCGCGATCTTCGACAAGCATCCCGCCGTCCAGACGGGCCGGGTGAAGGTGCTCGACCAGGTGCATCCCTCCACCCAGGGCCTGCCACAGCTCTGGGAGCGTACGGAGGAGTGGTACAACTGGCGCGTCAATCCGACCGGCAAGGTCCATACGCTCGCCCAGATCAAGGTGAACGACGGGATCGACGGCCTGGACGAAGGCGTCGACCACCCGTGGTCCTGGTGCCAGAACTACGACGGCGGACGCTCCTGGTTCACCGCCGGCGGGCACGCCGCCTCCGCCTTCCAGGAGGACGCCTTCCGCAAGCATCTGCTCGGCGGCATCCAGTGGGCGGCGGGCAACAAGCCCGGTGACTGCACCGCCACCAAGACGGGCGCCTTCCAGCGCACTCCGCTGGCCACCAGCGATCTCGCCGATCCCTTCGAGCTGGCCGTCGCGCCGGACCGCCGTGTCTTCTTCATCCAGCGCACCGGCAAGCTCAAGGTGATCGACCAGCAGACGCTCCAGGTCTCGACCGCGCTGGACTTCGCGTACACACCGGAGATGACGAGCCAGTCCGACGGACTGCTCGGTCTCACGCTCGATCCGGACTTCGCGGAGAACAACTGGCTCTATCTGCTGCACTCCGACAAGACCGAGAAACGGCTCAATCTGTCGCGCTTCACGGTCACCGGCAACACCGTCGACCCGGCCTCGGAGAAGCGGCTGCTGACCGTGCCGACACTGCGCGGCGAGGGCCGGGCCAACTCGCACATGGCGGGCTCGATCACCTTCGACAAGAACGGTGATCTGTATGTCGCGACCGGCGACAACACCGATCCCTTCGCCTCCGACGGCTTCAGCCCGATCGACGAGCGCGAAGGGCGCCGCGCCTGGGACGCCCAGACCACGGCGGGCAATACGAACGATCTGCGCGGCAAGGTTCTCCGTATCACGCCCGAGGACAACGGCACATACTCCGTTCCCGAGGGCAATCTCTTCGCACCGGGCACGGAGAAGACCCGTCCGGAGATCTATGCGATGGGCATGCGCAATCCGTTCCGTATCACCACCGATCCGCTGAGCGGCGCGCTGCTGGTCGGCGACTACGGGCCCGACGCACGGGAGGCGGTCGCCAACCGCGGTCCTGAGGGCACCGTCGAGTACAACCGCATCACGGAGCCGGGCAATTACGGCTGGCCGTACTGCACCGGCAACAACACACCGTTCAACGACTACGACTTCGCCACCGGGACCTCGGGCGCGAAGTTCGACTGCGCCGCTCTCGTCAACGACTCGCCGAACAACACCGGTCTGCGCGAGCTGCCCGCGGCCAAGCCCGCGACGGTCTGGTACGCCTACTCCGCCTCGCCGCAGTTCCCCGAACTGGGCACGGGCGGCGGCGGACCGATGGGCGGGCCGGTCTACGACTACGATCCCGCGAACACGTATCCGTCCAAGTTCCCGGAGTACTTCGAGGGAAAGTGGTTCAACTACGAGCTGACCAGGACCTGGTTCAAGACCTTCTCGTTCCAGGAGGAGGACCAGACCTTCACGGATCCGCGCTTCGAGCCTGCCGAGGCGGGCGATCTCCACTCCATCAACGGTGTGTTCGGCGATATGAGCTGGAACCAGCCCTTCGACGCGGACTTCGGCCCTGACGGAGCGCTGTACGTCATCGACTTCGGGCTCGGCAGCGGCACGGGCCGCGGCGGCAGCAACGAGGGCTCTGGCATCTACCGGATCGACTATGTCGGCGACGGCCGGCTGCCCGACGCCAAGACGGCGGCGAGCCCGGACAGCGGGCCCGCACCGCTGACGGTGGCCTTCTCCAGCGAGGGTTCAGGACTGCCCGGCGGCAAACCGGTGTCCTACGCCTGGGACTTCGACGGCGACGGGACCACCGACTCGACCGAGGCGAATCCCTCCCATGTCTACCGCGACAAGGGCCGGTTCACGGCCCGGCTCACGGTCACGGGCCCCGGCGGGCTGACCGCGCTCTCCGTCCGGGAGATCACCGTCGGCAACACGCGGCCGGTGGTCACCATCCAACAGCCCCCGAACGGCGGGATGTTCAGCTTCGGCGACACCATCCCGTTCACCGTGAAGGTGAAGGACCGCGAGGACGGCAAGACCGGTGAGGGCGGGACGATCGACTGCTCGCGGGTGGTCGTACAGTCGCAGCTCGGCCATGACAGCCATCTCCATCCGCTGGACAACTACACGGGCTGCGCCGGGGAGATCGTCACCGACGCCGGGGACAGCCACGGTCCCGGGCAGAATCTGTACTACGGCGTCACCGCACAGTACGAGGACAAGGGCGTCGAGGGCGTGCCCGCCCTGACCGGTTCGTCCTCGCTGACGCTGCGGACCGCCTTCCGCGAGGCGGAGCACCGTACCGCCACCGGTGGCGCGCACGACGGCGCCGTGACCGGTGACCGCGCCGACGCCTCCGGCGGCAAGCGGCTCACGGAGATCGAGGACGGCGACTGGATCTCCTTCGATCCGGTCAATCTCAAGGGAATCTCCTCGGTCACGGTCGGCGCCGCCTCGGGCGGTCTCGGCGGGGACATCGAATTCCGTAACGGCTCGCCGACCGGTCCGCTGCTGGGCAAGGTGACGATTCCGAACACCGGCGGCTTCGGCAATGTCATCTCCCCGACCGTCGCGCTGAAGAGTCCGGGCGGTTCGGTGAAGCTGTACGTGGTCTTCACCAATCCCGGCTGGTCGGCGGAGAAACCGGATCTCCTCGCGCTCGACTGGCTGCACTTCAACGGTCGCGGAGTCGAGAAGAAACCGGTCACGAAGGTGAAGGTCAAGGCGGCACCCGCCTCGGGCACCGCGCCGCTGGCGGTGGAGCTCAGCAGCACGGTCAAGCCGGTGTCCGGGCGCACGATCGCCTCGTACCACTGGGACTTCGGCGACAACACCAAGGGCTCGGGTACGGAAGGGCCGACCGCGGCCCATACGTACTCCAGGCCGGGCGCGTACACGGCGCATCTCACCGTCACCGACGACAAGGGTGACACGACCACCGGCGCGGTCCGGATCGACGCGGGCCCCGCGGCCTGAGAGGAGAGCGACCATGAGCAGCACCCGAAGAGCGTTCCTGGGCAAGGCCGTTGGACTGGCGGCACTGGGCATGGGTACGGCGGTGGCGTCGGCGACCGCCGCCAACGCCGCCACCCATGGCGCCACCACCTATGGCGCCGGCGCCGCAGGCCGCTGCCCGCGGCGGCGCATACCGCCGTCCGGGATCGGTATGCACCTCTACACCATGCGCACACCGCTCGCGACGGACTTCAAGGGAACGCTGGAGCGGCTGGCGGAGATCGGTTACGCGACGGTCGGTGTCAGCGGCAGACACGGCCACAGCGCGGCCGACATCCGGCGGATGCTGGACGAGACGCGGCTCAAGGCCGTGCTCGAACATGTCGCCTACACCACGGTCACCGGCAGCGGACTGCCACAGGCGATCGAGGACGTCCGCACACTGGGCGGAAAGTGGGTGGTGGTGCCGAGCCTGCCGGCCGGGATGCACTCACCGGCCGGATACCGGGAAGCGGCACGGCAGTTCAACGCGGCAGGGCGCGTCGCCCGGGAGTCCGGGCTCAAGGTGCTCTTCCACAATCACGACGGCGACCACAGTGTGATCGACGGCGAGAGCCTGTACGGCATCCTGCTCAAGGAGACCGATCCCGAGCTGGTGGGCTTCGAGCTGGATCTGTACTGGGCGGCGAAGGGCGGGGACGATCCGGGCCGGCTCTTCGTCGAACACCGCAACCGGTTCCCGGCTCTGCATGTGAAGGACATGGCGCCGAACGGTGGTTTCGAGGACGTCGGCTCGGGAGTGCTGGACTTCCCAGCGATGTTCGACACCGCGCGCAGCGGCGGTGTGCGGCAGTGGCTGGTGGAGCACGACGCGCCGGCCGATCCGTTCGCGTCGGCGCTGAACAGCTACCGGTATCTGTCGCGGCTTCGGTACTGAGCCGAGATTGACGAGGGCTTACGGTGTGGTCCCGGCCGCTGTCACACGGCGGCCGGGACCGGCCCGAGGTCCTTCCCGGGGTGCTTGGAGTTCCCGAGGTCCTTGTAGAAGAAGGTGGTCGAACGGAGCGTCCCGCCCGGGTCGGCGGCATGGCCGGGAACCACTCCGATCACGGTCCAGCCCGCCGAGCGGTAGAGCGTCTCGGCAGGACTGCCGGTCTCGGTGTCGAGCAGCAGCAGCGTCACACCCGCCTCGGCCGCGGCCTCCTCCGCCGCGGTGAGCAACGTACGGCCGAGCCCTTTACCCCGCGCGTCGCGGTGCACCATCAGCTTGACGATCTCGGCGCGATGGCGGGCGTTGGGTTTGTCCGCGAAAGACACACCGACGGTCCCCACGATCCGTTCGCCGTCCCGGACGATCCGTACAGACAGCCGTCCCTCCCGTACCGCAGTGGCCTGCGCCCGCCACCATCGCGCCGCTGTCGCACGGTCCAGCGGATGGAGAAAGCCGATGGAGGCGCCGCCCGCCACCGTGTCGAGCATCAGATCGGCCAACGCGTCAGCGGCGTCGAGCAGTTCGTCGGCGCAGAGCCGTATCACCTCGGGCACATGCGTAGGACCGGCGCTCATGGCTGGACCATCACAACGGCGTACCGGACCGGATCAGGCCCCGGGCAGCGAAAGCGCGGGCCCCATAGCCGTATCCGCAGACAGTCGCCCGCGTTCATAGGCGAGCGGCGAGCAGCTCGTCAACGGGATCGGCGCCGGGAGCAGTACCGAGGTCGGCGCCGGGAGCGTTTCCTTCAGTCTCACTTTCTCTCACATACGGAACGATATCCCGCATCCAGGATGCGCCGCGAAGAGCCCCGGGATCAGTCCTGCGCCGAGGCCGCGCCCAGCAGTCCCCGGATATGTCCGGCTGCCTCACGGAACTCCGGCCGTCCCAGCGTCTCCGTGTAGTCACGCTCGGGCGGCAGCCCGACATCGATGATCTCGGTGATCGTGCCCGGGCGCGGGCTCATCACCACCACCCGGTCGGCGAGATAGACGGCTTCCGAGATGGAGTGGGTGACCAGCAGCACGGTGGTGCCGGTCTCGCGCCAGATGCGGTTCAGCTCCATGTTCATCTGCTCGCGCGTCAGGGCGTCGAGCGCGCCGAACGGCTCGTCCATCAGCAGTACGGGCGGCTCGTGCAGCAGTGCGCGGCAGAGCGCGACACGCTGCTGCATACCGCCGGACAGCTCGTGCGGATACGCGTCCTCGAAGCCGGAGAGCCCGGTCATCGCGATCAGTTCGTCCGCACGCGCCCGGGCCCGCTCGCCCGGCATCCGGCGCATCTCCGCTTGGAGCAGGATATTGCGCCGGGCGGTGCGCCACTCCAGCAGCGCGGCCCGCTGGAAGACATAGCCGATGTCGTGCCGTGGCCCGTCGACCCGGTCGCCGTGCAGCCGTACGGCGCCCGCGGATGCCCGGAGCAGGCCCGCGACCAGTTTGAGCAGTGTTGACTTGCCACAGCCCGAAGGGCCGACGATGGCCACGAACTCGCCCGGCGTCACATCGAGGGAGACCTCGTGCAGGGCGGTCACATCGCGCTTCTTCGTCCGGAAGCGAACGGCCACGTCCTCCAGACCGACGGCCGCCGCCGTCCCTCCTTCGGCCGCCGTCCCTCCGCCGGTCACCGGCCCTCCCTCGGCCGGCCCGGCAGCCTTCCGCAACGTCAAGTCCCTGGCCATCGTCATCCCTTCAGCGCCGTGCCGCTGTCCCAGTACTCCGCGACCGGCTTCGGGCTCTTCACCAGATCGGCCTCGGTGAAGACATCGATGGTCTGCTGCCAGTCGCTCTCGGTGTTGACACCGGGCGCCTTGCCCTGTGTCGCGTCGGTGTGCAGCAGTGTGAGTGTCGTCCTGAACTGTTCCGAGAGCACACTCTCGGGCGGCAGTTGCTCCGACGCGCCCTCCATCGCCGCGACGGCCGGCTCCGGCGCCTTCTCGGCCGCCGCCCAGGACTCGCTGACGGCCTGGACCATGCGCCCGGCCAGTTCGCTCCTGCCGGAGAGGATCTCCCGGCCCGCGATCAGACCGTTGGAGTAGAAGTTGAGACCGTGCTCCGAGAAACGCAGATACGAGACCTGCTTCTTGGCCTTGTCCTGCATCGTCGGGCCCTGGTCACTGGCGTAGCCGAGCAGCGCGTCCGTCTTTCCCGAGATCACCGCGGCGATTTTGCCGGCCGGATCGGTGTTCTGGATCCTGACGTCCGACTCCTTGAGGTTGTTCTTCGCCAGGAAGATCGGGAAGGTCTTGCTCAGCGCGTCACCGGCCGTGCCCGCGATGGTCTTGCCCTTGAGATCGGCGGGAGCCCGGACGTTCTCGCTGTCGAAGAACTGTACGGAGGACGGTGTGGTCTGGAGGAAGACACCGAGGCTCTTGACCGCGATGCCCTGGTCCACTCCGCTGAGCACGGCGGGTGTGTCGGCCCAGCCGAAGTCGGTCTGTCCCGCGCCGGTCGCCTGTACGGTCTTCTGCGAGCCCTGGCCCGCGCGGATCGTCAGATCGATGCCGTGCTTCTCGAAGATCTTCTGCTGCTTGCCGTAGTAGAACGGCGCGTGTTCGCCGTACGGATACCAGTTGAGTGTCAGCGTGACCTTGTCGAGCTTCTTGCCCGATTCGCTGGTGCTGGTGCCCGAGCCGTCCTCGCCGCAGGCGGTGGCGACCAGGAGCAGCGGTACGAGGCCGATCAGGAGTCTGCGCGCATGCATGGCTGGCCCTTCCCGGAACGGGGTCGAGTCGAGACGAGACGGAGCGGGACAGAACGGACGAGACGGAACGGGACGGTAAGTGTCAGTAGGCGGTGGTGACATTGCTGTCGCGGCGGCTGGCGTGCCACGGCAGCAGCAGCTTCTCGGCGATCTCCACCAGGACGAAGAGGACGACGCCGATCAGTGACATGACGAGCAGTCCGGCGAAGAGCATCGGAGTGTCGAGATTGCCGTTCGCCTGGAGGATCACATAGCCGAGCCCTTCGTTCGCGCCCACGAACTCCCCGACGACCGCACCGGTCACCGCGAGCGTCACGGCGACCTTCAGCCCGGAGAAGAGATGCGGCAGCGAGGCGGGAAAGCGGATCTTGGCGAAGGTCTGCCAGGGCTTCGCGCCCATGGTCGCGGAGAGCTGGAGCATCTCCGGATCGACCGCCTTCAGCCCGGTGACCATCGAGATCACCACCGGGAAGAAGGCGATGAGCACGGCGATCAGGATCTTCGGTGTGATACCGAAGCCGAGCCACACCACGAACAGCGGCGCGATGGCGATCTTCGGCACGACCTGGGCGAACAGCAGGATCGGATAGAGCGTCTTCTCGACGGTCGAGGAGTAGACCATCACCACCGCCGCGAGCACTCCGACCACGACGGCGATCGCGAAGCCGAGCAGCGTCTCATAGGTCGTCACCCAGGTGTGCTGCCAGAGATAGCCGGCCTTGCCCGTGAGCACATCGAGCGTCGCGCCGGGCGAGGGCACGAGATACGGCTCCACCAGCTCGGCCGCGGCGATGATCCACCACACGACGAAACAGGCGCCCAGCAGCACGACAGGCCGCCAGCCCGCCTCCACCACGCGGCCGAACCGCTCGCCCGCGCCCGGTCTGCCGCGTTCAGCGACTCCCGCCACATCCTTGGCCGGTGCCGGTGCCGACTCCGATGCCGGACTCGGTGTTGGTGTCGGTACGACGCTCTGGCTCACAGTGAACTCCTCGGGAAATCCGGGTAGTTACAAGAGCGGTGCTCCCCGACAGCGCTTTCAGAAAGCGCTTTCTGGTAGGGTGATCGCCACGCTAATGACTGCCCGTCCGTACGGTCAATAGGTCGTCCCGAACTTTCGGGGTCCGCAGGTTCTCCTCGGGCACCGCCGCCACCGCCGCCGCGACCTGGGGGTCGAGTTGAGTGAGTTGAGTGAACGGGAAGCACAGACCCATGTGACGCTGGACGCCGTCGCCCGCCGCGCGGGTGTCTCCCTGGCGACCGCGTCCCGGGCGCTGAACGGCACGGCGCGCGTCCGTGAGGAGCTGCGGCAACGGGTGCGGGCCGCGGCCGATGTGCTCGGCTATATCCCCAACGCCCATGCCCAGGCCCTCGCCAGCGCCTCCAGCAACACCGTCGGTGTCATCTGCCACGATGTGGGCGATCCCTACTTCGCCGCGATCGCGGGCGGTGTGATGCGGGCCGCCGCCGAGCAGGACGTCCTGGTCATGCTCGCCAGCACCTTCCGCGAACCGGCCAAGGAGATCGCGTATGTCTCGGTGCTCCGCGCCCAGCGCGCCCGTGCGATCCTGCTGATCGGCTCGGGCTTCCAGGACCCTGCCTGGGAGCGGAGGTTGGGCGCGGAACTGGCGCCGTACATCCGCGCGGGCGGCAGGGTCGCCGTCGTGAGCCGCCATCGCAGTCTGCGCACGGACGCCGTGCTGCCCGAGAACCGCGCGGGGGCCGCCGATCTCGCCCGCGCTCTGCTGGGCCTGGGGCACCGGGAGTTCGCCGTACTGAGCGGTCCGCGTGAACTCACCACGGTCGCCGACCGGTTGGCCGGATTCCGGGAAGGGCTGATGAAGGCCGGGATCACGCTCGGCGCGGGATCCGTGGTGCACGGCGCCTTCACCCGTGAGGGCGGCTACGCAGCCGCGCGGGAACTCCTCGTACGGTCCGGTCCCTCCGCCCGGCCCACCTGTGTCTTCGCGGTGACCGATGTGATGGCCGTCGGCGCGCTGGCCGCTTTCCGCGAGGCGGGCCTACGGGTCCCGGAGGACCTCTCGCTGGCCGGCTTCGACGACATCCCGCTCGTACGGGAGCTGACTCCGCCGCTCACGACCGTCGCCCTGCCGCTCACCGCGATGGGCGAGAGCGTGATCTCGCTCGCGCTGCGCGAGCCGCGCGGCACACGCTCACGGGTGCTGCGAGTAGGCGGCGAGGTGGTCCTGCGCGCGAGTACGGCGCCTCCGCCGTCGCGCACCATCTCGCCCTACTGGGAAACCTGTTGACGGATCGTCATACGCGTACCTCACCGGGGCAGCAGATCGAGCGGCATCAGATCAAGCCGTCCTCCCTGCGATGGATCCGCGTCATCAGCTCCGCGGCATACGACTTGATGGTGTCCAGTCCCGAACGGCCCCAGCGCCGCGGCTCGGTGTCGATCACGCAGACGGTGCCCAGGGCCAGCCCCGTACGGTCCGTACGGTCCATGAGCGGCGCTCCCAGATAGGAGCGGATACCGATCTCGTCGACGAGCGCGTTCGCGGCGAACCGTGGGAAGTCCTGTACGTCCTCCAGCACCAGCGCCTTGCGCCGTACCACCACATACGGGCAGTAGCCGAGGTCCCTGGCCATGAACCGGCCCTCACCGGCGCCAGGAGGAGCGTGCAGCCCGGCGAAGAACTGACGCTCCTCGCCGATGAAGTTGACCATCGCGTACGGAGCGCCGGTCAGCTGCGCCAGCTCCCGTGCGAAGGCGTCGAAGACCGGCTCCGGACGCTCGCCGAGACCGAGCTCGCGCAGCCGCACCACACGCTCGGGCGCGTCCCGGTCGACCGGAGTGAGAAGCTGACGTCCGATCGGGTCGTACTGCATGCCCGTCCTCCGTGGTGTCCGCGTCATTCGACCGGAACCGGCGACAGAGCCGAAGCCGAAACCGGGGACAGAGCCGGTGACGGTGACGATGGCCGCGCCGGTGACGGCGGCGGTGACGCCGACGCCGACGCCGACGAGGTGAGGAGATGCTGAACGAGCGTGACCAAGGTCTGGATACCGGAGCTGGCGATACGGGCGTCGCAGAGCACGATCGGCACCTCCGGTCTGAGGTCCATGGCGGCCCGTACCTCCTCCGCGCCATAGCGGTAGGAGCCGTCGAACTCATTGACGGCGACGACGAATCCGATGCCGCGCTGCTCGAAGAAGTCCACCGCGGAGAAGGAGTAGTCCAGCCGCCGGGTGTCGGCCAGCACGACCGCGCCGAGCGCGCCTCGCGACAGCTCGTCCCACATGAACCAGAAACGCTCCTGGCCCGGTGTGCCGAAGAGATAGAGCACATGACGCTCGTCCAGCGTCATCCGGCCGAAGTCCATGGCGACCGTGGTCGCCGTCTTGGTCTCGACGCCCGTCAGATCGTCGGTTGCCGCGCCGACCTGGGTCAGCAGCTCCTCCGTACTCAGCGGCGCGATCTCACTGACCGCTCCCACGAAGGTGGTCTTGCCGACGCCGAAACCGCCCGCGACAAGGATCTTCAGCGCGGTGGGAAAGGGCCGGGAAGAGGATTCGGGGAGGGCTTCAGAGCTGTCGTCGTAGGCCATCGAGCACTGCCTCCAGCAGGAAACGGTCGGTGGGGTGGTCAAAACTGTCGGGGGGTCGTGCGGTGATCGCCCCGCAGTCCACCAGATCGGAGAGCAGGATTTTGGTGACCGAGGCGGGGAGACCGAGATACGCCGCGATCTCCGCCACCGAGGTCGGGCCCGCGCAGAGGCCGACAGCCTGGGCATGCTCGGGCCCGAGATCCGGTGGAGGCACCAGCCCGGTGGCCCTCACCAGTGTCAGCAGATCGAGTGATGTCGTGGGCCGGGTACGGCCTCCGCTGACGGTGTACGGGCGGATGAGCCGGCCGGCCGCGCCGTCGAGCAGAGGCCCTTCCTTCGGGACCGGCACGGTCAACGGCCCAAAGCGCCCGGGGCGGAGCCGGCGGTCTGTCTCAACGGAGTGGCCAGATATGGTCGTACGCTCTTGACCAGCATGGCCATCTCGTAACCGAGCACCGCGGCATCCGCCTCACGTCCCGCCAGTACGGCGAGACAGGTGCCCGAGCCCGCCGTGGAGACGAAGAGCAGAGTCGAGTCCAGTTCCACCACGACCTGACGGACCTCGCCGCCGTCCCCGAAACGCACTCCGGCGCTACGGCCCAGGGAGTACAGACCGGAGGCGAGGGCGGCCATGTGGTCGGCGCTGTCGGTGTCCATACCGTGCATGGATCTCACCAGGCCGTCGGCGGAGAGCAGCACCGCGCTGCGGGTGTACGGGACACGCTGGACCAGACCGCTCAACAGCCAGTCGAGGTCCGAGACATGGCCGGTCGGCACATCGCTCGCCATGGTGCATCTACTCCTTGGATGTGGTGTCGTGGCGCTGCGGTTCCGGCTGTTCGGACTGCTCCGGGGAGTGCGCCACGGGCTGGGACTCGGCGAGACCGATGCCTCGCCGGAAGGCGGCCATCAGCCCGGGATCATGGAGCGCGGGCTCGGCGGCGGGCGGTGGCGGAGGCCCGTCCCGCAGCTGTGGGACAAGGTGCTCCTGGCCACGGCGCTTGGGCAGTTGGGGCCTGCTCCTGGTGGCGCGGATCGTGCCGTCGTCGGCGGGCTCGGCCAGCGGGACGACGGGCGAGGTGGTCGGCTCCACCGGAGTGACAGGACGTCTGCGGTGGCCGTGGCGGGCGCCGGGACGCGCGGCGGCGGGCGTGGGCCGGTCGGTCTGCGCGCCGCGTACGGGCAGCGGGACCGGCCCTGTGGGCGCGGGAGGCACGGCTGGGGCGGCCGGGGCTGCTGGTACGGCGGCGGGCCCAGGTGCCTCGTACGCCTGCGGCCGAGGCGGCGCCGACGCGTGCTGCCTCGGTACGGGCACCACCGTGGGCGCGGGCGCAGGCGCGGGCATGGACGTGGGCGTGGTCATCGGCTCAGGCACGGGCGGGGACGCCGGCGGATGACCGTCCGGTTCCGTGTCCTCCGGGCCGAGGAGCGCCTGCGGCAGCACCAGCACCGCCTGGACACCACCGTAGATATTGGACTGGAGCCGCACCGCGATCCCATGTCTGCGCGCCAGCGCCGAGACCACGAAGAGCCCGATCCGCCCGTCCTGGAGCAGATGTGCCACATTCACCTGGTCGGGACGGGCGAGCAGGGCGTTCATCTTCTGCTGCTCGCCGGGCGGCATGCCGAGGCCGCGGTCCTCCACCTCGATGGCCAGCCCGGCCGTCACACGCTGAGCCCGCAGCAGCACTTGGGTGTGCGGGGACGAGAACAGCGTGGCGTTCTCGACCAGTTCGGCGAGCAGATGGATGACATCGGCGACGGCATGGCCGCGCAGAGCGCCGTCGATCGGCGGCACCAGCTTGATCCGCGGATACTGCTCCACCTCGGCGATGGCCGAGCGCAGCACCTCGGTCATGATGACCGGCTTGGTCCACTGGCGCCGGGAGACGGCTCCGCCGAGGACGGCGAGATTCTCGGCGTGGCGGCGGATCCGGGTGGCGAGATGGTCGACGTGGAAGATGCCTTTCAGCAGCTCCGGATCCTCGACCTGGTTCTCCAGCTCATCGATGATCTGGATCTCGCGATGGACCAGCGACTGGAGCCGACGGGCCAGATTGACGAAGACCTCGACCTTCTGTTCGTTGCCGACGCTGCTGGAGAGCCTGGACGCCTGGACGACGGCGGTGACGGCCGCTTCGTGCGAGCGGCCCAACTCCTCCGCCAGCAGATCGAGTTCGTCTCCGCCGGGCGCCTCGGCCGAGGACGGGGACGAGGCCTGGGACGAGGACGGCGTACGACGCGCGGGAAGGCGCTCGCCGCGTCTGAGCTGCTCGATGACCGTATGGAGATCGGCCTGTCCGCGCACGCTGGACCGGCGCAGCGCCTCGCAGCGGTCGACGATGGACTTGGCCGTACGCTCCGCTCCCAGCGCCGCCGCGCCGATGGCGGCGAAGGCGAGCAGCGCCGTGCCGACCAGGGCCGTCCAGATCTCGGCGGTCGGTTCGGCCGCTGCCGAGCGGAGGACGACCACCACGGCGGCGGCGCCGCTCAGCGCGGCGACTATCGCCGGAAGGACGGCGGTACGCAGAAGCTGAGGGCGCATACGGACATCGGGCGGCAGCGGCGGGTTGCGTCTGGCCGCAGCGGACAGCGAGCGGGCGCCCGGCCTGCCGTGCCGCCCGCCCTCGCGACGCTCCGGCCGCGCGATGGGTGCGCGAAGTTGAGACATCAGTGCCCTCCGTTGATCACCGAGCACACACGGTAGTCGCCGAACGTTCATCCACGGTGGACAGTTGACGAACTTGCCCACAGAGCATCCCGCTCCGGTATGAGCCCTCGTACATCAGCGCGAAATACAGCATTCGGCCCGGCGCGGAACGCCGGGCCGAACTCCCGATGAGGACAGATGGTCAGCGACTCACGACGCGGAGGGAAGGATCACGGAACGGGTGAGATGGCGCGGGCTGTCCGGGTCGAGGCCGCGCCGGTCCGCGAGGGCGAGGGCCAGCCGCTGGATCCGTACCAGTTCGGCCAGCGGATCGAGCCGGCCCGCCACCCACAGCCCACCGGTCGCCCGTACCTGTTCCGCCAGCCCTTCCGGAGCGGGACCGAGCGCCCAGGTCGCCGTTCCGGTGGTGGTGATGCTGATCGGACCGTGGCGGTACTCCATCGCCGGATACGCCTCGGTCCAGGCGAGGGACGCCTCCCGCATCTTGAGCGCGCCCTCCTCCGCGAGCCCGACCGACCAGCCGCGGCCGAGGAAGGTGAACTGTGTGCACTCGGTGATGCCTTCGGGAAGCGGATCCTTGAGGGCCGTCTCCGCGTCCGCGACCACGGCGTCGGAGTGCAGACCGAGATGGGCGCGGAGGAGGGTGAGGGCCGTGGTGGCGAACCGCGTCTGGACGACGGACCGTTCATCGGCGAAGTCCAGTACGACCAGATCGTCGGCCGCCGAGCGCACCGGAGTGGCGGCATCCGCCGTGATCGCGGTCGTACGGGCCGTACCGCGCACCTCCGCGAGCAGCCGCAGCACCTCGGTCGTGGTGCCGGAGCGCGTCAGCGCGACGATCCGGTCGTAACGACGGCGGGCCGGGAACTCGGAGGCGGCGAAGGCGTCGGTCTCGCCCAGTCCGGCGTCCTCGCGGAGCGAGGCGTAGGCACGGGCCATGAAGAGCGAGGTGCCGCAGCCGACCACGGCCGTACGTTCACCGGGCTCGGGCAGTCGCTCGCGCACCTCGTCCACCAGCGCCGCGGCCCGGCGCCAGCACTCGGGCTGGGTGGCCAGTTCCGTCTGCACATGCGTCATGCGCGTCTCCACTCCCTGCGTCGGATCACCGCGTCGGACACTCTGATCTATTCTGCATGCTAGGAGATACTTACGAGCAGTAACAAACATGCATCGCGCAAGATACGATCAGTACGATCCGGAATCGAAGGGAACGCGGTGAATCGCCACGAGCGGCACACGACCTTGCTGGAGCTGCTGACCGAACGGCATCAGCTGGAGGTCGACGCCATCGCCGCCGAGCTCGGCGTGTCCGTGGCCACCGTCCGCCGCGATTTCGACCGTCTCGCCGAGCAGCGGCTGCTGACGCGGACACGAGGCGGAGCGATCGCACACTCCGTCTCGTACGACCTGCCTCTGCGGTACAAGGCGGTACGGCACGCCTCGGAGAAGGAGCGCATCGCGCGTGCGGCGGCGGCGATGGCCGAGCGCGGCATGGTGATCGGGCTGAACGGCGGCACCACGACCTCGGAGGTGGCCAGGGCCATCGCCACCCGTGCGGATCTTCAGGGCACTCCGGACGATCCCGCGATCACGATCGTCACCAACGCGCTGAACATCGCCCATGAGCTGGCGGTACGCCCTCATATCAAGATCGTCACCACGGGCGGGGTCGCGATGCCCCAGTCGTATGAACTGGTCGGGCCGCTGGCTCGGCACATTCTGGGCGAGATCAGTCTGGATATCGCCTTCCTCGGAGTGGACGCCCTCGACGCGGAATCGGGCGCCGGCGCGCACAACGAGCACGAAGCGAGCATCAACGCGCTGCTCGCCGAGCGCGCGGAGCGGCTTGTCGTCGTGGCGGACAGCTCGAAGCTGGGCGCCCGAGCCTTCGCCCGGATCTGTCCGGTGGAGGACATCGGGACACTGATCACGGACACGGGCGCACCGGAGCTGACCGCACGCTTCGAGGAGCGCGGCGTGCCTGTGGTCCAGGTCTGACGATCCGGACCACAGGACGACCGGGCCGCAGGACGACCCGGACCACAGCACGCGATACGCGGCGGGAGACGGCGTTACGCGGAGGGCGCCTTCTCGGCCGTCCCGCCCGTCTTTCCCGTGCCTGCCACGGTGGTGGTGTCCTGTCCCGCGACTTCGGTGGAGAGCACGGGCCAGCCGTCCTCGGGAACCATCGCCACGGGCCGCCACCACGGCGCGGTGGGAATGTCCTCACCGGTGGGCTCGAAGGGCTCGCCGGGACGCGGCAGCGCGATTCCCGCGCCTGCCTCGGCAGCCGCCGCGATCGTGCCCTCACCGGGCTCGGCCCACGGGTGCGGCGCGAGATTGAACGTACCCCAGTGGATCGGGAGCATGACGCCGGTGGGCCGACCGCCCTGGAGATCGAGATGGGCGCGCATTCCCTCGGCCGGCGTCATATGGATGTCCGGCCAGTAGTCGCTGTAGGCACCGATCTGGATCATGGTGGCGTCGAACGGGCCGTGCTCGGCGCCGATGTCCTGGAAACCGGCGAAGTAGCCGGTGTCCCCGCTGTGGTAGACGCGGTGCTCCGGCCCGGCCACGGCCCAGGACGCCCAGAGCGTGTGCTGCTGATTACGCAGGCCACGACCGCAGAAGTGGCGCGCCGGAGTGGCGGTGAGCCGGATACCGGCCACCTCCGTGGACTCGTTCCAGTCGAGTTCGCGCAGCCGGGACGCGGGCACTCCCCAGCGCTCCAGATGGGCGCCGACACCGAGCGGTACGGCGAAGACCGTGTCCGTGCTCGCCAGGGCCCTGATCGTGGGCAGATCGAGATGGTCGTAGTGGTCGTGGGAGATCACGACGACATCGAGCGGACCGAGCGAGGAGAGCGGTACGGGGACCGGGTGCAGCCGCTTGGGGCCCACGAAATCGAACGGCGAACATCGCTCGCCCCACACGGGATCGAAGAGCACCCGTCGGCCGTCGATCTCGGCGAGCACGCTCGAATGGCCCATCCAGGTGAGCCGCAGCCCGGAGGCCGGGGGCAGGGCGAGGTCAGCGCGAGTCGTGGAGTGCACCGGAATGGTGCCGACCGGAGCCCGCCGCGCCCGCGCTTCCTTCTGGAAGTAGACCTTCGCGAACTCCAGACCCGAGCCCGAGGGTCTGGTCCTGGCACCCACCGGGTTCTGGAACACCCCGTCGGCGAAGTTGGGCGAGCGGTGGATCCGCTCGAGCCTCGCTCCTGCCGAGTCGGCCCCGAAGGCCGCGGGTCGCAGCGAGCGCAGCCGGGAGCGCAACGAAGGGGTGGAACCAGCGGCTGTCACAGCACCTCCTGGAGGTTCGGTGTCGTCCCATTATGTCTGGGCGCCTATCTCTGTGCGGGGCGAAGGATCGGACCACCGTCTGCCCCGCCGCACGGCCCTACAACGACGTCGGCGCCGTCAGGATTCCCGTATACGCCCTCGAAGTCGGCCCGTTCCGGGATGGTCCCGGGGCGATCCCGTGCGGCACCACGGGCCATACCACAGAGCGGGCGCTTTGGCAGGATGATCACCTTCCCCATACTGACTGGTAATTCAGTTGCGTGTTCGATCATCCTGGGTGGTACCGGCGCGCCGCATGACGGTCACTCAGCTCGATAGGGTGACGGTGTGGCGAGAGTACGGCTGAGTGTGTCGGAACGGCGCGAGGAGCTGCTCCGTGCCGCCGTCGGGCAGATCGAGGCCCGAGGCGTGGCGGCGTTGCGGATCTCCGATGTCGCCGCCGTGCTCGGCGTCAGCAGCGCGCTGGTGCTCTACCACTTCTCGACGAAGGAGAAGCTGGTCGCGGCGGCCTTCGCACATGCGGCGCGGGGCGATCTGGCCCGGCTGCGCGCGCTGCTCGGCCGACGCGCCACCGCGCTGGAGCGGCTGCACGACGCGGTCCGCTGGTATGCGCCGACGGGCGAGGCCAAGGGCTGGCGGCTGTGGATCGAGGGATGGGCGGCGGCGCTGCGCGAGCCCACGCTGCGTGAGCCGGCCCGCACGCTGGACCAGCAGTGGAAGGCGGCTCTCGCCGAGGTCGTCGCCGAGGGAACGGCGGCGGGCGAATTCGTCTGCGCGGACCCGGTGTCGGCGGCCGGGCGGCTGACCGCCATGCTGGACGGACTGGCGGTTCAGATGACGTCGTACGCGGGTTCACTGCCGCGCGCCACCATGCTGGAGTGGGCGGACGAGGCACTCGCCCGCGAACTGGGCATCGACCGCGCGGCGCTCGGCAGGCCCGGAGAGCTCGGCAAGGCCGGAGAGTAGAACGGCGGCCACACCGGAGCCGCCGGACATCCGGAACCGGACAGGGAGACGGAAAACTGTGGCACAGCAGCAGACCGATCCGACCGATCAGCTCGGTCACGATGTGCTGGTCGTCGGGGGCAGCGGGGTGGACACCGTCGTACGGGTCGACTCGCTGCCGGTTCCGCTCGCCGATTCGGTCGGGGTCGGGCCGATCCTCGAATGGCCCGGCCACACCGGCGGCAATGTGGCCCTCGGCTGCCGGGCGCTCGGTCTGGACGTCAAGTTCCTCGACTTCATCGGGGACGACTGGACGGGTGGTCAGATCCGCGCGCGGCTCGCGGAGGGCGGAGTCGATTTCGAGGCGCTGATCTCCCCGGCCGGCACCCGGCGCGCGGTCAATCTCGTGGAGCGCACGGGCCGCCGGATGTCGTTCTACGACGGCCGGGATCCCGCCGATCTCCGTATGCCGCGTGACTTCTATCTGCCTCACCTCCGGCGTGCCCGCCATGTCCATGTGGCCATCACCAACTTCGCCCGCTTCCTCTATGACGACATCGAGGCGCTCGGTGTGCCCGTCTCGACCGATCTGCACGACTGGGACGGACTCGCCGACCACCACAGGGAGTTCGCCTTCCGCTCCGACCTGGTGTTCCTGAGCGCGGCGGGAGCCGGGGAGCGGATCGCCTCAGTGATGCGGGAGATCCTGCGCGAGGGCCGGGCCGAGGCCGTGATCGCGACGGCGGGCGCGGGCGGCTCGTATCTGATGAGCCGTGAGGGCAGCCGTACCCCGAGGCCCGTCCCGGCGACTCTCCCGCCCGCTCCGGTGGTGGATTCCAACGGTGCGGGTGACGCGTACGTCTGCGGTTTCCTGTACGGCCGGCTGGCCGGGCTGGACCTCGAAGCCTGCGCCCGGCTCGGCGCGGTGGCGGGTGCCTACGCCTGTACGGGCGGAGGCAACGCGGCACTGATCGGCCCGGACGCGCTGAACACCGACCGGCTCCGCCCGGCCACGAACTGAGGAACGCCTGGGCACAGCGAGGAACATCGAGGGACACCGAGCCGAGCGGCCCAGGGCCGGTCCCTGCCCCGGGCGCTGCCTCAGCCGCTGCCGCTGCGCCTGCCGTTCAGGTCTGGCGCATCGGCTCGTACTCCTCCGGTTCGAGCCCGAAGGTCCAGGCGACTCCCTGCTTCGCGGTCCTGGTCGTGGGCGGTACCCGCAGCCAGTACGTACGGTGTGTGCCGTCGGGCTCCGGCGTGGAGTTGACCACCTCGACCATCGCTATGTCCTCGTCGTTCTCCAGCGAGATCCGCCAGAGCACACCGCTCTCGTCGCGGTGGACGGGCTGTGCTCCCGACTCGTTCAGATAGCGGTCGTAGCCGTAGTGCTCCAGCATCACGCGACGCAGCTCGGCGTTGGCCTCGTTCCGTATCCGTTCGGGAGTCAGGGACGCCAGCTCGCCGAGGAATTCGGCGGGAACCGGCATCCCGCGCCACGCGTACAGCGCGAAGCCGTCGGGGAAGGCGAGCGCGGGACCGTCGCCGCGGTCGAGCCGGCCCGCCTCGTCCCGGTGGAGTTCGGAGGGACGCTCGCATATCACCACGGCCCGTTCGTACGGCCACCACCAGCCGGCGTGCAGCGCCACCTCCGCCAGTCCCTCAAGGCGTTCGCTACGGCCGTCGAAGGCGGCGAGCCAGGCCGCGTCATGCTGGCCGAGCACCGCGTCGAGCAGCACCGTACGGATCTGGGCCGCCTCCACAGGCTTCTCCGCGAGCGCCTCCACCACTCCGGTCCTGATCCGGTCGGCGAGTGTCCGGCCGGTGTCCCAGAGCCGGGCGCCGGTGGCGCTCCAGTGCTCGGCCCAGCCGGCCGGTCCCAAGGTGTCATGCACCCTGCGCCGTTCCTCGGCCCAGGGATAGGTGCGCACCTCGTCGCGCACGGACCGGCCCGCGCCGTCCAGCGACCGCACCAGCTCCACACCGGCCAGCGGCGATCCGGCCCAGATGATCCGCTCCGGCTCCGCCAGTCCCGCCCTGCGGTACGCGAGCCGCACTCCGCGCTCGGCGGCCGGCCGGTCCGACTCGCCCGTCGCCGCCGCGACGGCCCGCCACTTGTCCATGTCGCTCATGTCTGAAGCCCCGTCCCTGTCATCCCTGTCCACTGTTCTCCGTGCCCGAGCCCGTGCGCCCGTCGCCGCCCCGGCGCCGGTCTCAGCTCGCTCACCTGCCCTGCTCGTCCCGCTCAGTCCGCGACGATGCGCACCGCGCCCGGCAGGTACTCGCGCTGGCGCACCACCCGGAACCATCCCTTGGGCAGCGGTATCGCCGCGTGCTCCTCGTGCACCACCCGCCCGCCGTCCGGGAGATGGAGATACATCGGCCCTGCCACATCGCCCGGCTCACGGATCAGCCGGCCGGGCCCGGTGACCGCGTGGGCATGGCCGGTGACCTCGCCGAGCGCCAGGACCAGCCGGCCCCGCGCGTCCCTCGGCTCACCGGACACCCGTGCCGCGTCCACGAGAAACGACGGCACCGTCTCCTGCGCGACGGGCACGATGAGCACGTCTCCCTGCCGGTACATGGCTCTCCCCTCCACCGGCGGCGCCGAGTGCGCCGAACCTGTGAAAGACGCTAGACGGGGGGTCTGACAATCGGCGGTGGCGACCGGCCGACCGGCCCCGGGAAGGGCGTTGTCAGTGGTGCTTGGTAGAACTGCTCCACATCAGCCGATCCGCGCCACCGCTGTCTGGAGCATCGCCATGACCATTTCGGGCCACTTGCAGGAGCTGTACGGCCTGCCCGCGTTCGACTTCCCGGCCGCCGACGCGAAGGCGGAGCTCCCGGCCCCGGCCTCCGTGGCCTGGCGGATCGCCGTCGAGGCGTACGAGGCCGAGGAGCGGTGGGAGGAGGCCTTCGCCCGCTTCACCGAGGCCGTGGACACCACCGAGGTCAGGGCGTTGATCGTCGGCTCCTGGAGCGATGCCTACGAGTCGGGCCCGGAGCCGGTGATCGAGGCCCTGGTGGCGGTGCGCGACCGGCTGCCCGCGCTGCGCGCGCTGTTCCTCGCCGACATCGTCGGCGAGGAGTGCGAGATCTCCTGGATCATTCAAGGGCTTGTGACTCCACTGCTCGACGCTTTTCCCGAACTGCTCGAATTCGGCGTCCGCGGCGGTCAGGAGCTGCGTTTCCCCGCCGTCCGGCACGAGCGGCTGCGCTCGCTCACCATCGAGACCGGAGGTCTGAACGCCGCCGTGGTGCGGGGAGTCGGCGCGAGCGAGCTGCCCGCGCTGGAGCATCTCGATCTCTGGCTCGGTGTCAGTGAGTACGGCGCGACGACCGAGGTGGCCGATCTGGCGCCGATCCTGGGCGGTTCGCGCTTCCCTGGGCTGCGCCATCTCGCCCTGCGCAACAGCGAGATCCAGGACGAGATAGCGATCGCGCTGGCGGGCGCGCCGGTGGTCGCCGGTCTGGAGGTCCTCGATCTCTCGATGGGCACCCTCGGTGACGAGGGAGCGGAGGCCCTGCTCGCCGGGCAGCCGCTCACCCATCTCAAGAAGCTCGATCTGCACCACAACTACATGAGCGAGGCATTGCGCGAGCGCGTTCTCGCCACGCTCGGCGCGGCCGGCGTGGAGGTGGACCTCGAAGAGAGCGAGGACGTGGATGACGACGACGAGGACTTCCGCTACACCGCGGTCTCGGAGTGATCCGATGCCGCCCTCGCCTCCGCGTCTGGCCGTCGTCGGGAATCCCGGCAACCGCCGTCTGAGCCTGTTCCAGGACGCCGTCCGGGCGGCCGGGCTGCCCGCCGCCCGGGTGGTGCCCTGGCTCGACGTGCTCCGCGGCGGCGCCCGGTTCGAGGCCGACGAGACCGTACGGATCGACTCACCGGGCGAGGATCCGGAGGTGGAGCGGCTGCTGCGCGGCACGGACGACCCGACAAGAGTCGAGGGAACGGCCCGCTGGTACGGGCGGTTCACGGCCGCCGCCGCGGAGCTGGGCCGGGCCGCGTCCGCCGCCGGGGCCGAGCGGCTCGACGATCCGGACGAGCTGGCGGTCCTCTTCGACAAGCGCCTCTGCCATGGAGTGCTGGACGCGGCGGGGATACCGGTACCGGCGTCGCCGACCTCGGGGCCCAGCGCGCCGGCCGTCTCCGGCTGGGACGACGTACGGTCCCTGATGGCGACGGCCGGGCTGCGCCGGGCGTTCGTCAAGCTCGCCCACGGATCGTCGGCGTCGGGAGTGCTCGCCGTCGAGACGGCGGGCCCGGGACGGGTGCGCGCCACTACCTCCGTCGAGCGCGACAGTGCGGGCCGGCTGTTCAACTCGCTGCGGGTGCGCCGGTATACGACCGAGCGCGAGGTGGCGGCGATCGTGGACACGCTCGCGCCCGACGGGCTGCATATCGAGCAGTGGGTGCCCAAGGCGGTGCAGGACGGCCGGTCGGCCGATCTGCGGGTGGTGGTCGTCGCGGGCCGCGCCACCCACGCCGTCCTGCGTACGAGTACCTCCCCGATGACCAATCTCCATCTCGGCGGGCGCAGAGGAGATCTCGGCGCGGCCCGTGCCGCGATCGAGGCGGCGGGCGGAAGCTGGGCCACGGCTCTCACGGTCTGCGAACAGGCCGCCGACCGTTTCCCGGGCACCCACTGTGTGGGCGTCGATCTGCTGCCCGCCCGGAGCTGGCGCCGGTTCGCGATCTGCGAGGTCAACGCCTTCGGCGATCTGCTGCCCAGTCTCATGGGCCTGCCCGGCCGGGACGCCGAAGGTCTGAACACCTACGCGGCCCAGCTCGCCGCCCTGCCGAGGCGCCCGCCACGCCGGACGACCGAGGAAAGACCATGCCGACATATAAGACGCGTCTGAGATGACCGAAACGACCGTAGCGACACCCGATATGAACGAGGTGGTCGGGCGGGACGATCTGCTGCTCGTCACCCTCGACACCCTGCGCTTCGATGTGGCCGAGGAGCTCGCCGCGGCGGGCCGTATCCCTCGTCTCGCCCGCCATCTCCCGGGCGGACGCTGGGAGAAGCGGCACGCACCCGGCAGCTTCACCTATGCCTCGCACCAGGCGATCTTCGCCGGGTTTCTGCCCACGCCCGCCGTGCCCGGCACTCATCCACGGCTGTTCGCCGCCCGCTTCGGCGGCAGTGAGACCACGGCCGGACGGACCTTCGTCTTCGACACGCCCGATCTGGTCTCGGGCCTCGCGGCGGCCGGCTATCACACGGTGTGTATCGGCGGCGTCGGCTTCTTCAACCAGCAAGGCGCGCTCGGCTCCGTACTGCCCGGACTCTTCCAGGAGAGCCACTGGGAGCCGGAGTTCGGCGTGACGTCGTCGGCCTCCTTCGAGGCCCAGATCGCCCGCGCGGAGAAGACCGTCGCCGGTCTCGACCGCGAGCAGCGGCTCTTTCTCTTCGTCAATGTGTCGGCGCTGCACCAGCCCAACTGGTTCCATCTGCCCGGCGCCACCCGGGAGTCGGGCGACTCACGGGCCACGCACGCCGCCGCTCTCGAATATGTCGACCGGCACATCGGCCGGCTCTTCGCCGCCGCGAGCAGTCGCCGTCGCTGTTTCACGATCGTCTGTTCCGACCACGGCACCACCTATGGCGACGACGGCTGGACCGGACACCGGCTGGGCCACGAGGCCGTCTGGACCGTGCCGTACGCCCACTTCTTCCTGGAACACGGGGACCTTCAATGAGCACCACCAGCGCCACGGGCGCCACCACCGGCGCCGCCGCACCACGCCCGTATGAGAGTTATGTCTATGCATATCCACATAAAACGGCCTACCGCCGTCTACCCGACCGCCCATCGCTGCGCGAACTGTGGGCCGGTGAACGCAAGGACGCCCTCTCCCTCTATCTGCACATACCGTTCTGCGAGGTCCGCTGCGGCTTCTGCAATCTCTTCACCCGTATCGGCGCGCCCGACGAGCTGACGACGCGCTATCTCGACGCGCTCGACCGGCAGGCGACCGCCGTACGCGACGCACTCTCCGGGCCGGACCAGGACGGCACCGACGCGATACGGTTCGCCGCCGCGGCCTTCGGCGGCGGTACGCCCACCTTCCTGGACGCCGCCGAGCTGGAGCGGCTGTGCGATATCGCCGAGAAGCGGATGGGCGCCGATCTGCGGGCCGTCCCGCTCTCCGTGGAGACCTCGCCGGCCACGGCGACCGCCGACCGGCTGGCCGTGCTCGCCGAGCGCGGCGCCACCCGGCTGAGCATCGGTGTCCAGAGCTTTGTCGACGCGGAGGCGAGGGCCGCCGTACGCCCGCAGCGCCGCGCCGATGTCGAGGCCGCGCTCGGCCGTATCCGTGACGCCCGGATCCCGGTCCTCAATATCGATCTGATCTACGGCATCGACGGCCAGACGGAGCACACCTGGCGTCACTCCCTGGATGCCGCGCTCGCCTGGCGGCCCGAGGAGCTGTATCTCTATCCGCTCTACATACGGCCGCTCACCGGGCTCGGCAGGCTGGGCGCGGGAAGCGACGCCGTCTGGGACGCCCAGCGGCTGCGGCTCTACCGGCAGGGCCGGGACCTGCTTCTCGCCGAGGGATACGAGCAGGTGTCCATGCGGATGTTCCGCCTCCCGGACAGCGGCACGGACAGCGGCACGGGCGCTCCGCCGCGAGGCGCGGACGACTACGCGTGCCAGACCGACGGCATGATCGGTCTCGGCTGCGGAGCCCGCTCGTACACCTCACGGCTCCACTACTCCTTCGACTACGCGGTCGACATGCGCGAGATACGGACCATCATCGACACCTATACGGCCACGGAGGACTTCTCCCGCGCGGAGGTCGGCCGCCCGGTCGACGAGGACGAGGCACGCCGCCGCCATCTGCTCCAGTCGCTTCTCCAGGCCCAGGGCATGGAGGTGGCCGGCTACCGCGAGCGGTTCGGCTCGGTGCCGGCCAAGGACTTCCCGGCCGAGCTGGACCGGTTCGAGGACCTCGGCTGGCTGGACACCGGCACGGATCCCGGGCTGCTGCGTCTCTCACCCGAGGGACTCTCGTACTCGGACGCGCTGGGCCCGGCGCTCTTCTCTCCCGCCGTACGGGCCGCGATGGCCGCGTACGAGGTGAAGTGAGCCCCGTGGACCTGACGATCCTCTACCGAGGCCCGCTCGCCTCCTGCGACTACGACTGTCCGTACTGTCCGTTCGCCAAGCGGCGGGACAGCCGCGAGCAGCTCCGCGCCGACAGGGAGGCGCTGGAGCGGTTCGCCTCCTGGGTGTCGGAGCAGCGGGACGACCGACTGTCGGTGCTCTTCACGCCCTGGGGCGAAGGGCTGGTCCGCTCCTGGTACCGGCGGACGCTCAGCGAGCTGTCGCATCTGCCGCATGTCGGGCGCGTGGCCATCCAGACCAATCTGAGCTGCCGTACCGACTGGCTGGCCGACGCCGATCCGGCGAAGCTGGCGCTGTGGTGCACCTACCACCCCGGGCAGACGCCGTACGACCGGTTCCTCGCCAAGTGCCACGACCTCGCGGACCGCTCCATCCGCTTCAGTGTGGGCGTCGTCGGCCTCGCCGAGCATCTTGAGCACGCCCGCCGGCTGCGCGCCGAACTGCCCGCGCACATCTATCTCTGGATCAACGCGGCCGAGGGCCACAGCTATACGGACGAGGAGGCCGCCCGCTGGACGGAGCTCGATCCTCTCTTCCCGTACAGCCGCAGGCCGCACAGCTCTGCCGGGCTGCCCTGCCGGACCGGTGAGTCGGTGATCTCGGTGGACGGCGAAGGGACCGTACGGCGCTGCCACTTCGTCCGTGCCGAGCTGGGCAATCTCTACGACGGCTCGTACCGGAAGGCGCTCGCGCCCCGGGCATGCCCGCTGGCGGTGTGCGACTGCCATATCGGCTATGTGCATCTGGAGACGCTGCCGCTGTACGACATCTTCGCGGGCGGAGTGCTGGAGCGGATCCCTCAGCTGCGGAATCCGCTCCGGGACGGATCAGTTCGGCGGGCCGCCCAGGGAGACCTGGGTGGTGTTCCGGTCCTCGTTCAGCTCGATGTTCTCGGCGCTGACCGACAGATGCGTCGCATCGGAGAACCGCAGCCGGAGCCGTAGATCGAACCGCCAGGTGTCGTCGCCGTTCGGATGGATGGTGACCGTCGCGGTCCCGTTGGACAGTCCCTCCTTCGTGGTCTCCGTCAGCACATCGAGAGGGTACGGACCGGCCGTCGTCCCGTCCTTGAACTGACCGAACGGCACGGAGATGGAGGCGGCCTCCACACCGTCCGGTGTCTTGACCGAGATATTGATCCCGGTGTCGTGGTCACGATCCTCATTGGCCGTGACAAAGGTGACCGCTCCCGCCGAGAGAGTCGCACTGCCGTTGTCCGCCATCGGAACCCCCTGAACCCACAGCGCCGTGGTACGGGCCTTCCTCTGGCCGGCGCCACACCGGAGGACCCCTTCGGCTCGGTTATCGCCGCGCTCGGCACAGCCCATGCGCAGGCGTTCCGTGGTCCATTCGGATGAGTGAAAATCCGCTGCGCAGCACCGGGACAGCCGGACCGGGATGCCCGTCGGCACCCCGGTCCGGCACCGCCGTCACTGGTTCAAGGGCAGAAGGTCCGGGCGCTTCGCCTCGACATGGTCCCCGGAGGACTCTCCGCGCAGCCGGCGCCCGATCCACGGCACCAGATACTCGCGCGCCCAGTTGATGTCGTCGCGCCGTACCTCGAAGGTGCCGCGCGGCGGCTGCGGCGGCCATGCCTGGTCCGGGTCGGCGGGCACATCGAGCCCGAGCACCTGCGCGGCGCGCAGAGCGACACGGGTGTGGCCCTCGGGTGAGAGATGCAGCCGGTCGCCGTCCCAGGCCCGCCTGTCCTGGACGGACTTGAGGGACCAGAGATCGAGCACCGGACAGTCGTAGCGGTCGGCGATGGCCCGTACATGGGCGGTGTACGTCGCGATCTTGCCGCGCAGATGACGGAGTACGGGAACGCCTCGGGTGTCGAAGCCGGTCGTCACCATGACCGTGCCGACCGCTCCGGCCAGATCGGCGACGGCCCGCTCGAAGCGCTCGGCGACATCGTCGGGATCGGTGCCGGGCCGGATGATGTCATTGCCGCCTCCGCAGAAGGTCACCAGATCGGGGGCGAGTTCCTTGGCCCGGGGAATCTGCTCGGTGACGATCTGGTCGAGGAGCCGGCCGCGTACGGCGAGATTCGCGTACCGGAAATCACCGTGCACGGTGTCCGCAGGACCGGCCGGGACGGCACCGTCGGTCACCAGGTCGGTGAGTTGGTCAGCCAGTCGATCGGCGAGCAGAACCGCGAGCCGGTCCGCCCAGCCGACATACCGTCCATCGGGTCCGGGATCGCCCACGCCCTCCGTGAAGCTGTCACCGATCGCCGTGTACGACCCGAATACGCCTCTTCTTCTTGATCTCGAATCGTCTGCCACAACACCACATCTTTCACCCGCAGATGTGACCTACGCGACCGTAAGGAAGGGTTGACCAGGCGTGAGATACACCATCGGTCAATTTTCGGCCAAGCGGGAATATGCCCAACGCTCTCCGCCCGACACGGAAGTACCGGTGCCGGGCGGAGAGCAGAGAACGGAGAACGCAGCAAGAACGACGCCATGCCTCAGTCGGTGCCGTACCTCAGATATTGACACCCTGATCGCGGAGATACGCCAGCGGGTCGATGTCCGAGCCGTACTCCGGTCCGGTACGGATCTCGAAGTGCAGATGCGGTCCCGTGACATTGCCGGTGGCGCCGGAGAGACCGATCTGCTGGCCCTCGCTGACGGTGTCGCCCTCGGAGACGGATATCGAGGACAGATGGGCGTACTGCGAGTAGTGGCCGTCGCTGTGCTCGATGACGACCTGATTACCGTACGAGCCGCCCCAGCCCGCCGTCACGACCGTGCCCGCGCCGACCGCCTTCACCTCGGTGCCCGTGTCCACCAGGAAGTCCACACCGGTGTGGTAGCCGCTGGCCCAACTGCTGCCCGAGGCACGGTACGGAGTGCCGATCTGCGGATCGTCGACGGGCGTGGTGAAGCCGGAGCCGCTGCTCTGCTCCGGCGTGTCGGCCGGCGTGGTGGTGGACGGATCCGAGGCACCGGTGTCGTCCGAGGCGCTGTCGGAAGACTTGGACGGCTCTGTCGGCTCGGCCGGCTTCGCGGGACGCGTATGGTCTGCGCCGCGCGCCTTGATGGTCAGCTTCAGCCCGGGGTGGATCAGCGACGGGTTCGGCCCGACGGCCTCGCGGTTGTCCGCGTACAGCTTGTGCCAGCCACCGTGGACATGCTGCTTCTTGGCGATCTTCGACAGGGAGTCGCCCGCGACCACGGTGTAGACCCGGGTCTTGGTGGCGCCCTTCTTGGCGCCGGCCTTCTTCGCGCCGACGTGCTCCACGACGGTCTGCTCCACGCCGAGCTGTTGCTGGGTGACGGCCTCGGGCGCGGTGGCCGGTGCGGCCTTCACGGCGGCGTGCGCGCCGGTGGCGCCGATGAGCGGAAGTGCGATGGCGGCTCCGCCGGTACCGGCGGCTATGAATCCGCGCGATACCGGGTTGTTGGCCTTGGGACGGCGGTGCTTACCCTTCGCGGGCATGGCGAATTCCTCTCCGGCGCCTGCGAGGTGAGCTGTCGGGTTCGGACGGGAGATGCCCGGTCGCGATTGTCGCGCGACTTCACCCCAAGCCGTTCCGGAGTTTCCGGACCGGCGTACTACCTGGGTCCCCCGCTCCTGCCACGCGTTGCTTGACGATACGAATTCCGGGCGGCGGCAGGATTCGGCGGTCCGTCCGGATTGAGGGTGAACGTAGGCGAGTGGGGCGAGCGGAACAAGCGATCCTTTTCCACCGACAAGACGCACTCGCATTTAACCCGGCTTTACCGGTCACCCTGAGTGGACGACGGCCTCCGAACTCCGCTCCAGACAAGGAATTCGAATACATGTCATCACCACGGAACGTCACGGATATGATCCTGGTCACGGACCGGAACCCATCTCATCCGCGACCGGGGCAGGACATAAGGAATCACCCAATACGGACAGATGCACATTTGGGCGATATCTATCAGCGAATAATGTCCGAATGCTCCCATCGGATTCCCGACAGCCGAACTGATTGCCACACGAACAGATGTCGTAGTGTCAGAGGTCGACAGCGTCGGCGAGCCGCGCCGACGGCAGACACGGAGGAGCAGGCCGTGACGCAGCAGGTCCCGTCGACAGAGCCCGAGCTGGCCGGCGTGCGCAACTTCCGTGATGTCGGAGGACTGCCCACCACGGACGGCAGGCAGGTGCGGCCGGGCAGGCTCTTCCGCAGCGGTCATCTCGCCAATGCCACCGCGGCCGACGCGGCCTTTCTCTCGTCCCTCGGGCTTCACACGATCTTCGACTTCCGCAATGCCGCCGATCTGAAGCTCGACGGAGCGGACGTGGAGCTGCCCGGCGTACGCAATGTGAACATTCCGCTCACCGACCCGGCCGACGGCGCCGAGTTCTGGCGGATGGTCAGGGACGGCGATCTGGACCAGCTCCGCTCGCTCCTCGCGGACGGCAAGGCCGCGGCCCGGATGACCGACTCGTACCGCTCGATCATCAAGGACCGCACCGCCGAGCACAGCCGTGTCCTGCACGCCCTCGCCGAGGACAGCATGCCGGCGCTCATGCACTGCGCGGCGGGCAAGGACCGGGCCGGTCTCTCGGTCGCCGTGGCCCTGCTCGCGGTCGGGGTGGAGCCCGAGGCGATCGAGGCGGACTATCTCAAGTCGAACGATCCGCACCGCCGCTATCCGGTCCGGCGCAGCGACAATTCGCCCGCCGGAATGTCCACCGAGGTGATGGACCTGCTCAGCCCGCTCTTCGACGCGCGCGCCGAGTATCTCGCGGCGGCCTTCGAGACCATCGAGAAGGCCTGGGGCACCACCGACACCTATCTCACCGAGGGACTGGGGCTCGCGCCCGAGACACGTGAGCGGCTGCGCGCCCGCCTCCTCGATTAGGTCCTGTCCGGTGAGTCCTGTCCGGTAGGTCCCGTCCCGCCGACTTCCCGTGCCCGATCCGGTGTTCGTGGCCGTGGCGTGGTTGGGACATGTCTCAACCACGCCACCCATGAACCAGTGACAGCCGCTCCAGCCCTACCAGATTCTGTCCAACAGCGCGTGACAGCGGAGTTGAACGAAAGGGCTGGACAAATGAGACGTATCCGCCTGACGGCGGCGGTATCCATGGCCTTGCTGATGACCGTGGGTGCCGTGGCGCCGGTCGCGGCCCGGCCCTCCGCCCGGGACACGGTGACCGACGGGCCCGTCGGCACCGCCGACTCGACCGGCGCCACCTCGGTGGGCACGCCCACGACGGTACGGCTGATCACCGGTGACCGGGTGACGCTCACCACGGGCCCGGACGGAAAGCGCTCGGCCTCGGTCCAGCCCGGTCCTGGCCGCGACGGCATCCTCTTCCGGACCGCCGAGCAGGACGGCCGGCTGTCCGTACTGCCGTCCGACGCTGCGGACCTGGTGTCGGCGGGAACACTCGACCGGGAACTGTTCGATGTGACCGCGCTCGTCTCGCAGGGATACGACGAGGCCCACACCGACTCGCTCCCGCTGATCGTCGCCCAGCCCTCCGAAGCACAAGCCGCAGGAACACAGGCCTCCGGAGCACAGGCCGCCGAGACCCTGCGTTCCCTGTCCGGGTTCCAGGACGACTCCGTACCCTCGCGCCTGCTGGAGAGCATCGGCGCCCGCTCGCTGCGGATACCCGGCGGCGATCTCGGTACGTTCTGGCACACGCTCGCGCCGGCCGGGGACACCATGACCGCCCGCGATCTGCGAGCGACTCCCAGGATCTGGCTGGACGGCAAGGTGAACGCCGTCCTGGACCGCAGTACGGCGCAGATCAACGCGCCCGCCGCCTGGGACGCCGGCTACCGGGGCCAGGGAGTCAAGGTCGCCGTCCTCGACACCGGCGCGGATACGACACATCCCGATCTGACGGGCCGGATCGTCGAGGCCAAGGACTTCTCCGGCAGCGGCGGCACCGAGGACGTCTTCGGCCATGGCACACATGTCGCCTCCACGGTCGGCGGCAGCGGCGCCGCGTCCGGCGGCAGCCGCAAGGGCGTCGCTCCGCAGGCCGGGCTGCTGATCGGCAAGGTCCTCGGCAACGACGGTTACGGCACCGAGTCCCAGGTCATCGCGGGCATGGAGTGGGCCGCGGCCGAGGGCGCCAAGGTCGTCAATATGAGCCTGGGCTCCGACACACCGACCGACGGCACCGATCCGATGAGCCGCGCGGTGGACGAACTCACCGCGAGCAGCGGCGCCCTGTTCGTCGTGGCGACGGGCAACAACGGCGAGATGGGCGACCGGACGGTCGGCTCACCGGGCGCGGCCGACACCGCGCTCACGGTCGGCGCCGTGGACCGTGACGACTCGCTCGCCCCGTTCTCCAGCCGCGGGCCCCGTCTCGGCGACGGTGCGGTGAAGCCCGATGTCACCGCGCCCGGTGTCGGTATCGTGGCCGCCCGTGCCACGGGCACGACCATGGGCGATCCCGTCGACCCGTACTACGTCGCGGCGTCCGGCACCTCGATGGCCACACCGCATGTCACCGGTGCCGCGGCCCTGCTCGCCCAGCAGCACCCGGACTGGCGCGCCGACCGGCTCAAGGACGCTCTGGTCAGTACCGCCCGTACAGTGCCCGGTCAGCAGCCCTCGCAGCAGGGCGGCGGCCGGATCGACTTGGCGGCAGCCGCGCTCGGCCCGCTCACCGCCACGGGCACCGTCGCGCTGGGCCCGTTCCAGACGGGCACGACCGCCGCGAAGACCCAGGCCGACGGCTCCGCGACCGCCACCGTCCGGACCGCCACCGTCCGCTACACCAACACCTCCGCCGCCAAGCTCTCGCTCCGGCTGACGTCCCAACTCGCCACCACCGGCGGGCGCGCGCTCGCGAGCGGCGCGCTCCGGCTCGGTACGGACACGGTGGACATCGCGCCCGGCGCCACCGTCGAGGTTCCGCTGAGCGCCGATCCGTCGCGGGCCGAGCGCGGTGACTACTACGGCTATGTCACCGCCACCTCCTCGGACGGCAGGACGGCCGTGCACACCACGGTCAGTTTTGTCGTCAACGGCCCGGTGCACCGGCTCACGGTCGACACGATCGACCTCCACGGCAAGCACATCGAGGCGCTGCCCACGATCTGGGGCCCGGACGGCTTCGTCGACTACACCAGCTTCTCGCCGGCTGTCGCCGAGGTGGAGGAGGGCACGTACCAGCTCAGCCACGCGTCGATCGGCGAGGCCGAGGACGGACAGGAGCTGCGCCAGGTCGTCCTGCCCGAGGTGAAGGTCACCAAGGACATCTCCGTCACTCTGGACGAGCGCCGGACGACGCCCGTGGAGATCCGCACTCCTCGCCCGGCCGAACAGCGCGGCATCGTCAGCTACCAGACCTACCGCCAGATCGACGGACACAGCCTGATCCAGGGCGTGATGTACTTCGACATCGCCAAGCGCGTCCATGTCAGCCCTACCGCGCCCGTGACCGAGGGAACCTTCGAATTCGCCTCGCGCTGGCAGCTCGTGGCTCCGCTGATCGAGACCGAGGTGTCCGGTACGAAGACCGATCTCGATCCCTACTACATGCCGAACTCACCGCTGTTCAGCGCCAAGGGCGTACGGCTCGCGGCGGTCGACGCCGGTACGGCCACGGCGCCCGACCTCCGTCCCGCCCGGGTGCGCGGCAAGCTCGCCGTCGTCCGTGACGACGGAGGAGACCAGTGGGACCTGGCACAGGCGGCGGCGAAGGCCGGTGCCAAGGGCCTGCTCGTGATCTTCCCGTACCGGTATCCGTGGACCCGGTGGAGTCCGGTGGGCGACCGCTACGCCGTGCCGGTGGTCCGGATCAGCGAGGCCGGAGGCACCGCGCTGCTGGCCGCCGCCGAACGGCACACCACCACGGTCGGGATCTCCGGCACCGCCGAGAGCCCGTATCTCTACGAGGTGATGCAGGTGTCGTCGGGACGGATCCCTCAGCAGGTGGTGCACACCGTCTCGGACCGCAACAGCGCCCAGGTACGCACCACTTACGCCGACAACGGCGGAACGTCATGGGCGAGCGAGCAGCGATTCGGCTGGCGCCCGTACCAGTCCACCGCCTGGAACCAATACACGCGCCATGTACCGACGGGCCATGAACGCACCGAGTACATCAGCTCCGGAGACACTCTCTGGCAGCATGTCGTCAACCACGCGACCACCTTCGATGTCGACGCGCCGTTGCAGTCCGGTATGAAGGACGCGCCGCGCACCTACCGGGCGGGCGAGCGTACCGACGAGCGCTGGTTCGGTGCCGTGGTACGGCCCGCCGTCCCGGAGGGCGCCGGACTGGTCTCCACCCGCTCCGGCGATGTACTGGCGCTGCGGATCCCGGAGTTCACCGACTCCACGGCGGGCCACTGGTCGCGCACGGTCACCAGCGGCGGTGGCATCGGCACCTCAGGTGCGGGCACCTCAGGCGTGGGCACGAAGGCCGAAGAGCCCGAGGGCGACACGAGTTCGGCCACGCTGTACCGCGACGGTACGAAGGTGAGCGAGACCGAGGGCGCCTGGGGCGATATCGAAGTCGCACCGGGGAAGGGAGACTTCCGGCTCGATCTGTCGACCGCGCGCGTCTCCGACGAGTGGGCGTTCGGCACCCGGACCACCACCTCGTGGTCCTTCCGCTCGGACACCACCACCGGGCGGAAGCCACTGCCGCTGCTCCAACTCGACTACGACGTGCGCGCCGACGCGCGGAACGCGGTCGACGGCGGGCGCTCCCACGACATCGGTCTCACGGTGCGCGCCCAGGACTGTCTGCCCGCGCCGAGCGGACTCACCGTACGGGTCGACGCCTCCTACGACGACGGAAGGACCTGGCAGCAAGCGGCGCGAGTCGGCAAGCGCGGGCAGAACGGCTTCACCGTCACGCTCGACCGGCCGGCCCGGCAGCGCGGCGACGCCTATATGACTCTGCGCGTCACCGCCACCGACCGGGTCGGCAGCAGCATCCGGCAGACCGTCGAACGCGCCTATCTGGTACGCGGATAGAGGGCATACACCGGTCCTGACGGCCGGTACGCCGATCCTGGCGGGCCGGTACGGAGATGAGGGCGGCGGATGCGTGGGTGTACGACAAGCCCGCGCATCCGCCGCCCCATACCCGTATCCGCCGCCCTCCACCCGTATCCGCCGTCCCGTACCCCGTACCCGTACCTCCTCGGCCGTTCGACCAGGGCGTATAGTGCGCTCTCGCATCGGCCCCGGATTCCGGCGAGTTCCGGTGCGCGGATCCTCCGGTACGCCCGCCCGTCGCCCCGCACGCCGACGGCAGGCGGCGGACACCCGTGCGACGGCGCACGGGCACACCGTCCGGAGGCCCGGACCGTACGGACGCGGCGGCGGCGCGGACACCTGGAAGACGAGGTGGTCCGTGGAGAAGGGAAGCACCATGCTGGAGCCGGCGGGCCTCACTCCGGCGGAGGAGACCGTCTACCGACTGCTCGTGACCGTGACCGCGGCCTCGGCGGACGAGATCGCCGACCACTGCGGTCTGGCTCCGGGAGACACCGAGCGCGTTCTGGCGGCGCTCACCGCCAAGGGCCTGGCCAGCGCGACGGACCGGGCGCCGCGGAGCTTCGCCGCCACTCCCCCGGATGTCGCCCTGCTGCCGCATCTCCAGCGGAACTCCGACGCCCTGGACAAGGCGCGCACCGCCGTGACCGATCTGCTGGAGACCTATCGGCGCACCAGACGCCGCCAGGACCCGGACCAGCTCATCGAAGTGATCACCGGCGCCGAGGCGTTGCGCCAGCATCTTCGCCAGATCCAGGACAACACCCGCCACGAGATGCTGTGGTTCTGCAAGGCGCAGTATGTGGCGATGCCGTCGGGCAGCAATCGCGCGGAGTTCGACGCGCTCGCCCGTGGTGTGCGCTACCGGGTCCTGTACGAGCGGGCGTTCTTCGACGATCCCGGGGCCGTCGACAATGTGGTGGAGGGCGTGCGCGCGGGTGAGATCGCCCGGGCCGTGCCGCATCTGCCGCTGCGGCTGGCCGTCGCCGACCGCGCCATCGCCATCTGCCCGCTGGTTCCGGGCGGCCCTTCGGGCAGTTCCGAGGAGCCCACCACGGCGCTGGTGCGCGGCAGCAGTCTGCTGGAGGCGCTGGTCGCGCTCTTCGAGCGGTACTGGGAGGACGCGGTACCGCTGGATGTCAGCGCATCGGGAACGGTCAGCGGTACGGACGGGACCGCGCCCGGCCATGTGCTCTCGGCGACGGACCGGCAGTTGCTCTCGCTGATGGTGGCGGGCGTCGCGGACAAGGCCATAGCCAGCCAGATGGGGCTGAGCAGACGTACCGTACAGCGGCATATCCAGGGGATGATGACGCTCGCCGGAGCGACGACACGGATGCAGTTGGCGTGGCAGGCGGCCCGCCGCGGCTGGATGTAGCCCAGGTCCGTCCACCGGCCGCTGCTACTGCTGTGCTCCGATGTGGAAGAGCAGATAGAGGAAGCCCGCGAAGAGATGCCCGGCCACCAGATAGGCGAAGAGCCGGATGACCAGCCCGCGAGGGAACGATGTCTCGTGGTCGGCGGTGCGCTCCGGCGGCCGGTCCTCCGGTCCTGCCGGGACCTGTATCCGGTTCTCCGACTCCGAGGGCTCCAACGACTCCGACGACTCCGACATGGTGACGGTCCTCTCTGCGTGGCTACGGGCTACGGGGCTCAGCGGTCTTACGTGTCAGCTCTTACGGCTCAGTCGCGATGAGCCCCGCCACCGAGGCACAGCTCGGTCGCGGGGCTCTGGAGCAGGGTGTGGACGAAGAGCAGCTCGGTCCCCTCAGGTCCGGCCGCCGCGATCCGGTGCGGAGTGAGCGAGTCGAAGTGCGCGCTGTCGCCCGGGTCGAGCACATGCACGGCGTCCCCGAGACTCAGTCGCAGTCGGCCTTCCAGGACATAGAGCCACTCCTCGCCGGCGTGCACACGGACAAGGTCGCCCTGCGCTCCGTACGGCACCCGGACGCGCAGCGGCTGCATGGCCCGGCCCGAGCCGCCCGCCTGGTGATATGTCCAGCCGCCGGCCTCGACCGGCTCCGCCCGGCCGGCCCGGACGATGGGATCGCGCTCCGGCGGCACCTCGCCGAGCAGATCGGAGACGGTCGTACCGTAGATCCGGGCCAGACCGAGCAGCATCGGCAGGGACGGCTGCCGCTGTCCGGTCTCCAGCCGGGAGAGATGGGCGGGTGAGAGCCCGGCCCGCTGGGCCGCGGCCTCCAGCGTGAGGCGCCGGCCACGCCGCAGCTCACGCAGGCGCGGCGCCACATCGGGGAAGCCGTCGGGCAGCTCGTCGGCCGCCTCTCCGGCGGGAGGTGTGCTCATACCTCCATTGCGCCAGGAACTTTCCTCTGGGGCAAATTTCTTGCCCCAGAGGCAAAGTCCTGGCTAGGGCCGCGGGACCCGGCGAGGCCCGGCGAGACCGGGCGGGACCCGGAGAACTCAGCGATTGGCGACGGCCTGCTTCACCAGCGTTCTGCCGAAGTCCCACATCAGTCCGCCGCCGCCATGGGCATCGTCCATGACCGCCGTGAAGGCCTCCACGAACCGCTCGACCTCCCGCTCACCGATGGTCAGCGGCGGAATCAGCTTGATCACTTCCAGATGGTCACCGGAGACCTGAGTGAGAATGCGGTGCTTCTGGAGCAGCGGTACGACCACCATCTGCGCGAACAGTCCCTTGCGGGCCGCCTGGAGCATCGTCCACCGGCCGCGCAGCTTGATGGAGTTGGGCCTGCCGAACTCGATGCCGATCATCAAGCCTCGGCCCCGCACCTCGTACAGCAGCTCATAGCGGTCGACCAGCGCGGCCAGCCGTGATCTGAGCAGATCCCCGGTCGCCCGCGCGTTGGCGACGATCCCTTCGTCCTCCATCACCGACAGCACGGCCAGACCGGCCGCCATGGCCTGGGCGTTGGAGCCGAAGCTCGCCGAGTGGACCAGCACACGGTCCATCGAGGAGTAGACCTTCTTGAAGATCCAGTCCTTCCCGAGCGTGGCGCCGACGGGCACATAGCCGCCGGAGAGCGCCTTCGCCACACAGACGAGATCCGGCTCGACGCCCTCCTCGTGCTGGTACGCGTAGAAGTCGCCGGTCCTGCCGAGTCCGGTCTGCACCTCGTCGGCGATGAGCAGCGCCTTGTGCCGGCGCAGCAACTCCTGTGCGGCGCGCAGAAATCCGGGCGGTGCCGCGTGCACGCCCTTGCCCTGGATCGGCTCGACCACAAAGCCGGCCACATCGCCGCGCCTCAACTCCCTCTCCAGCGCGTCGAGATCGCCGAGCGCGATCGCGGTGTCGGGCAGCAGCGGCGCGAATCCGTCGCGGAAGCCGTCCTCGCCGTTGACCGACAGCGAACCGGTGGTCAGTCCGTGGAAGGCGTGCGAGCAGTAGAGGATCCTGGGCTTGCCGGTCGCGTACCGGGCGAACTTCAGGGCCGTCTCGACCGCTTCCGTACCGCTGTTGCCGAAGAACACCCGGTCCAGATGCGGGCTGTGGGCGAGCAGCTTCTCGGCGAGCAGTCCGGGCAGCGGCTGGCAGTCGAACCGGGTGAGATCGGCGAGCGAGGCGTCGAGCACATCGTGCAGCGCCTTGCGTACGACGGGATGGTGCCGGCCGAGCCCCATCACTCCGAAGCCCGCGAGCATGTCCAGATAGTCGTTGCCGTCCGCGTCCCAGAAGTAGGCGCCCTCGGCCCGCTCGTACACCCGGTCGAAACCGATCGTGTGCAGCATGCGCGGGAGCTGGTGGTTGAGGTGCTTGGTGTGCAGCTCATAGCGCTCGGCGCCGCGCTCCGCGAGCAGCCGCGGCAGGTCGAAGCCCTTGGGCTCGGTCATTCCTTGCTCTCCTTGCGCACTCGGACGGATCCCGCGCCCTCCCGCGCGGCTCCCACGCCCTGTCGCGGCAGTGCGGGGGCGAGTGCGGCGCTGATCCGTCCCGCGATCTCCACCGGTGTCAGGCCGATATCGGCGAGCACCTCACTCCGTTTGGCATGGGCCAGGAACTGTTCGGGGATGCCGTAGGTCCGCAGAGGTACGTCCACGCCCGCGTCCCGCAGGGCCTGGCCGACCGCCGAACCCACGCCGCCACTGCGGCTGTTGTCCTCGACGACCGCGACGAGCCGGTGCCGCTCCGCCAGCGGCGCGAGCTGCTCGTCCACGGGTTTGACCCAGCGCGGATCGACCACCGTGCAGCCGATACCGCGCCCGGCGAGCAGCTCCGCCGTCCGCAGACAAACGGACGCGAGCGCGCCCACGGACACCAGCAGTACGTCGGTGTCCTCGTCCTCCGCGCGGCGCAGTACGTCCATCCCGCCGAGGCGTCCGACGGCCGGGACGGTCGTGCCCGCGGACTCCTTGGGAAAGCGCACCACGGTCGGCGCGTCGTCCACGGCGACGGCCTCGCGGAGCTGTGCGCGGAGTTGCTCGGCGTCACGCGGCGCGGCGATCCGCAGTCCGGGCACGCACTGGAGGATGGACATGTCCCACATCCCGTTGTGGGAAGGTCCGTCGGCTCCGGTGACACCGGCCCGGTCGAGTACGAAGGTGACTCCGCACCGGTGCAGTGCGACATCCATCAGCAACTGGTCGAAGGCGCGGTTGAGGAAGGTGGCGTAGACGGCGACGACCGGATGGAGCCCGCCGGTGGCGAGCCCGGCGGCGGAGACCGCCGCGTGCTGTTCGGCGATGCCCACGTCCCAGACCCGGTCGGGGAAGCGTTCGGCGAACTTCGTGAGCCCGACCGGGTGCAGCATGGCCGCGGTGACGGCGACGATATCCGGCCGTTCCTCCCCGATCGCGGCGATCTCGTCGCAGAACACCGAGGTCCAGGACGGTCCGCCGGACGGTACGAGCGGCTCGCAGGTGCGCGGATCCATCGCGCCGACCGTGTGGAAGCGGTCGGCCTCGTCCTCCAGCGCGGGCGGATAGCCGCGGCCCTTCTCCGTCAGACAGTGCACCAGTACGGGCCCGTGGAAGCGCTTCGCCCGGGTGAGGGCCGACTCCACGGCGGCGATGTCATGTCCGTCTATCGGTCCGACGTACTTCAGTCCGAGATCCTCGAACATGCCCTGCGGTGCGAAGGCGTCCTTGAATCCCTTCTTCGCGCCGTGCAGCGAGTCGTAGAGCGGCCGGCCCACGACGGGCGTGTTCTGGAGCACCTCCTTGCCCCAGGCCAGGAACTTCTCATAGCCGTCGGTGGTGCGGAGCGTGGCGAGATGGTTGGCAAGACCGCCGATGGTCGGGCCGTAGGAGCGTTCGTTGTCGTTGACCACGATGATCAGCGGACGGCCCTTGGCCGCGGCGATGTTGTTGAGCGCCTCCCAGGCCATTCCACCGGTGAGAGCGCCGTCGCCGATGACCGCGACGACATGTTCGTCCCGGCCCAGTACGTCACGGGCCTTGGCCAGTCCGTCGGCCCAGCCGAGCACGGTCGAGGCATGGGAATTCTCGATGACGTCGTGCTCGGACTCCTCACGGGAGGGATAGCCGGAAAGGCCGCCTTTTCCCCGCAGTTTGGAGAAATCCTTTCTGCCGGTGAGGAGTTTATGGACATAACTCTGGTGTCCGGTGTCCCACAGAATACGGTCGGCGGGTGAGTCGAAGGCCCGGTGCAGGGCGATGGTCAGCTCCACCACCCCGAGATTGGGCCCGAGATGACCACCGGTTCTGGCCACCGCCTCGACCAGGAATTCCCTGATGTCCTGGGCGAGTTCGTCGAGTTCGCTTGTCGTCAACGCCTTGAGATCGCGCGGCCCCCGGATACTGTCCAGGACGGACATCTCGGGCCCCCTCTCGGATTGGTTCAGCTCACAGTGACGGCGGGAGCCCCCGAGGGCACCCCAGCATCCTCCATCTGCTCGGCGATCTTCATCGCCTCTTCGATCAGCGTCTCCACGATCTTCGACTCCGGGACAGTCTTGATGACCTCGCCCTTCACAAAGATCTGGCCCTTGCCATTGCCCGACGCCACACCGAGATCCGCCTCACGCGCCTCGCCCGGACCGTTCACCACACAGCCCATGACGGCCACGCGCAGCGGAACCTCCATGCCCTCCAGGCCCGCCGTCACCTCGTCCGCCAGCCTGTACACATCCACCTGAGCACGACCGCACGACGGACACGACACGATCTCCAGCCGGCGCTGCTTCAGATTCAGCGCCTCCAGGATCTGCAGGCCGACCTTGACCTCCTCGACCGGCGGAGCCGACAGCGAGACCCGGATCGTGTCCCCGATCCCCTCGCTCAGCAACGCCCCGAACGCCACCGCCGACTTGATCGTCCCCTGGAACGCCGGACCGGCCTCCGTGACACCCAGGTGCAGCGGATAGTCGCACTGCGCGGCCAGCTGACGGTACGCGTTGACCATCACGACCGGGTCGTTGTGCTTCACCGAGATCTTGATGTCCCGGAAGCCGTGCTCCTCGAACAGCGACGCCTCCCACAGCGCCGACTCCACCAGAGCCTCCGGCGTCGCCTTCCCGTACTTCCGCAGCAACCGCGCATCCAGCGAACCCGCGTTCACACCGATACGAATCGGCGTCCCCGCATCCCCCGCGGCCTTCGCGATCTCCCGCACCTTGTCGTCGAACTGCTTGATGTTCCCCGGATTCACCCGCACCGCCGCACACCCCGCGTCAATCGCCGCGAACACATACTTCGGCTGGAAATGAATATCCGCGATCACCGGAATCTGCGACTTCCGCGCGATCACCGCCAACGCATCCGCGTCATCCTGCGTCGGACAGGCGACCCGCACGATCTGGCACCCCGACGCCGTCAGCTCAGCAATCTGCTGCAACGTCGCACCCACATCCGACGTACGCGTCGTCGTCATCGACTGCACCGACACCGGCGCATCCCCACCGACCGCCACCGACCCGACCTGGATACGCCGCGAAACACGACGTACCGCGACAGGCCGGGCCGGCAGCTCGGGGAGCCCCAGTGAGACCGGCTCTCCAGTGGTCATGGCGTCGTCACCGTGTCCCGACGACCGTCTCGCGGGCCGCGCGCAGGGACTCCTTGAGGGAGCCCATCGTGGCGAGTACGGCGGTCGGCTCATAGCCGCAGTGCGCCATGCAGTTGGCGCAGCGCGGATCCTTGCCACGGCCGTACTTGTCCCAGTCGGTGTCCTCGATGAGCTGACGGTACGTCGGCACATATCCGTCGCTCATCAGATAGCAGGGGCGCTGCCAGCCGAAGAGGGAGTAGTTGGGAATGGCCCAGGCGGTGCAGGGAAAGTCGGCCTTGCCTTCGAGGAAGTCCAGGAAGAGCGGCGAGTGGTTGAGGCGCCAGCGGGCCCGGTTACCGCCGGAGAACGCCTTCTTGAACAGCTCACGGGTCTGCTCGACACCGAGGAAGTGCTCCTGGTCGGGAGCCTTCTCATAGGCGTAGGCGGGCGAGATCATCATCTCGTCCACCTTCAGCTCGTCATTGAGATAGTTCAGTACCTCGATGATGGTCTGCGGAGTGTCGGTGTTGAAGAAGGTGGAATTGGTCGTCACCCGGAAGCCGCGCCGCTTCGCCTCCTTGATGGCCTCCACCGCCTCGTCGAAGACGCCTTCCTTCGCGACGGACTCGTCGTGCCGCTCCCGCAGCCCGTCGATATGCACGGCGAAGGCGAAGTACGGCGAGGGAGTGAATTTCTCGATCTTCTTGCGCAGCAGCATCGCGTTGGTGCAGAGGAAGACATACTTCCTCTTGGCCACGAGCTGCCGCACGATCTCATCGATCTGCGGATGCATCAGCGGCTCGCCGCCGGCGATGGAGACCATGGGCGCCCCGGACTCCAGCACCGCCCCGACGGCCTGGGCAACGGGCATACGCTGCTTCAGGACACCCGCCGGATGCTGGATCTTGCCGCAGCCCTCACATTTCAGATTGCAGGCGAAGAGAGGTTCCAGCTCAACAATGAGCGGAAACTTCTCACGCCTGCGGAGCTTCTGTTCGAAGAGGTACGTCCCGACCCTGATGGTCTGACGGAGCGGCATGGCCATCTAGCTCACCTCCTGGGGAGCAGCAAAGAACGGTGCCATTCATGAAAAGCAGGCAGGACGGCACGGAGAACACGGAAAGCCGATATTCCTCCGCGCACTGTGCCGATACGGACGAGCTCGTGCTCCGGAGCGTCCACGACCACTCGCACGGCCGCGACCGGACGAGTGCCGGCGTCCAGAGCACTACGGAGCGTCGCGGCGGACTCCATGTCCACCGCGATCGCTCCCGTACCGCGCAAAGCGGCCCGTTCCTGTCCGCGGACCACATGGTCGGAGCCGGTCAGCGGACCGGTGTGGACCGTACGGCCGGGCAGGATCCGGGCCAGCGCGTCGACAAGCAGCCCGGTGCCCGTACAGGGCGTGGAGCCGTCCGGGCTCCGGGTCTCGTCGGCGACAATGAGATCCCCGGGATGCATCCCGGGGATGAGTCCGGCACAGAATCCGGACGCCATGACGACCGCGTCCCTGTTGCCGGTCTCTCCGAGCGCGCGCGCCACTGCGCGCTCGGCGTTCTTGGGCCCCATGCCCGTACGCAGGACGGCCACCGGTCCCACCGTGTCACCGCGACCGCTGCCGCGCAGCGCGAAGCGCTCGATACCGAGCGCGCAGGCGATCAGCAGCGGTGGCGGGCCGGCCGGCCCGGAGGACCGTTCCATCAGCTCCCCTTGCGGTTTCCCGCACGGGCGGCGAGTGGCTCCCCGTGGAGATACCGGCCGAGCGCCGTCAGCGGGAAGACCTGACGGTAGAGGTGGTAGTTGATCGAGAAGTCCCACGGGAAGCCGGTGCCGGTGAAGTACGGCTCGTCCCAGGAGCCGTCCTCGCGCTGGGTCTCGGCCAGATAGGCGATGCCCCGCTCGACGGCCTTGCTCTCCCGCTCCCCGGCCGCGAGCAGCGCGAGCAGCGCCCACGCGGTCTGGGAGGCGGTGGTGGCACCGCGTCCGATCCACTCCGTGTCGTGGTACGAGCGCAGATCCTCGCCCCAGCCGCCGTCCGCGTTCTGCACGGATTCGAGCCAGCGCACGGCCCTGCGGATCGCGGGATGGGAGGCGGGCAGTCCGGCCGCGGTCAGGGCGGGCACCACCGAGCCGGTACCATATACATAGTTGACGCCCCAGCGCCCGAACCAGGCGCCGTTCGTCTCCTGTTCGGCGAGGAGCCACTCGATTCCGCGCCGGGTGCCCGGATGGTGGCTCTTGCCCTCGTACGCGAGCATCTCGACAACATGCGCGGTGACATCCGCGGACGGCGGGTCGATCACCTCGCCGAAGTCGCAGAACGGCAGCCGGTTGGGGAACGGACTGGTGTTGTCGGCGTCGAAGGCGCCCCAGGCCCCGTTTCTCGACTGCATGCCCAGATTCCACCGGGCGCCGCGCTCGATGGCCGCGTCGATCCGCTCGGGCTCCGGATGCTCGACCCGGCGCAGCGCGAGGATGACCTCGGCGGTGTCGTCAATATCAGGGTAGTTGTCGTTGTGGAACTCGAACGCCCAGCCGCCCGGCGCGAGTCCGGGTCTGCGCGCGGTCCAGTCGCCCGGGCGCAGGATCTGCTCGCCGACCATCCAGTCCGCTGCCTTGACCAGGGCCGGATCGTCCGGACTCACGCCCGCGTCGGCGAGGGCGATGATGGTCAGACAGGTGTCCCAGACCGGTGACTGACAGGCCTCGATCATCCGGGCGCCGTCCTCGCGCCAGACGGCGAACCGGTCCAGCGATTCGAGCCCTGCGCGCATGACGGGATGGTCGAGGTCGTATCCGAGCAGATGCAGGGCGATGATGGAGTAGACGGCGGGCGGCTGGATCCCGCCCCAGCAGCCGTCGTTCTCCTGGCGCTCGATGATCCAGCGGGCCGCCGCGTTCATCGCGCCGCGGCGCAGCCGGCGCGGGGCGATCCGGTGGTAGACGTGCAGGGCCTTGTCGAGGCGCTGGAAGACACCGTCCCAACTGGCCGCCGGCGCGGTCGCCTTGGGAGGATTGGGCCGGGCCGGATCGGTGTGCAGTTCGTCCAGGCCGAAAGGAGCGGGCCGTACGGGCCGCTCCGCCGAGACGACGGTCAGCGGCACGATGGTCTGCCGGGCCCAGCAGCCGAAGTCGTAGATGTTGAGCGGGAACCACTTGGGCAGATAGATCATTTCGGGCGGCAGCTCGGGCAGATCGTCCCACTTCCACCAGCCGAACAGGGCCAGCCAGATACGGGTGAAGACCCGGCTCTCGGCGATCCCGCCCTGCTCACGCACCCATTGGGAGGCGCGCGCCATATGCGGGTCTTCCGGGCTGTCCCCGGCCAGCCGCAGCGCCACATAGGCCTCGATGGTGGCGGAGAGTTCGCCGGGACCACCGTGGAAGGTGGCCCATGTACCGTCCGCCCGCTGTTCACCGCGGATGAAGAGCGCCGCGGCCTCGGTGGTACGGGCGTCCTGGACGCCGAGGAACTGCCGCAGCAGCAGATCCTCCGCGTCCATGGTCACATTGGTCTCCAGGTCGCCCTTCCACCAGCCTTGGGCGTCCTGCTTGCCGAGCAGATACTCGACGGATCGTGCGGTGGCCCGCTCGGCGGCGGCCAGGAGGTCACCGGCCACGGCGGGGGTGGTCTTGGTCGGTCCGCTGGCCGAGGCCGCGCGGGGTCCCATGGCCCCGGTGCTTCCGTCGGTCGTCGCTGTCATGGCTTCCCCTTCGTGCAGTGGTGAGCTTCTGCTGTGCTGGGGTCTCCGTCGTCCGGCGCCCTACGGGCTGTGGACGGCGACTGCGGTCATATGGGAATAGTGATCATCTCTTTCGTACGACAACGAAGTCCGCGAGCGCGGTGAGCTGCGCCCTGACACTGGCCGGCATATCGACGCCGTCGAGTGCTTCGACGGCGACGGCGTGCTGCCTGCGGGCCTCTTGCGAGGTCCACTCCCGGCCGCCCGCCTCCTCGATCAACGCCGCCCTGGTCGCGAACTCTTCCTCCGAGAAGGTCTCGAAATCATTGCTTTTCGCGTCGGCGGCGAGCAGTTGGCCGAGCCGGGCCGAGGCGGGACCGCCCGCGGCGAGCGCGGCGACGACCGGCAGGGACTTCTTGCGCTGGCGCAGATCGCTCCAGGTCTGCTTGCCGGTGGCCTCGGGATCGCCCCAGATGCCGAGCAGATCGTCCACCGCCTGGAAGGCCAGGCCGAGATGGTGGCCGTACGCCTCCAGCGTGTCGGCCGTACGGTCGTCGGCGCCGCCGAGGACCGCGCCGATGGAGACGGCGCAGGCGAGCAGGGCGCCGGTCTTGTTGCCCTCCATCTCCAGGCATTCCTCGACGGTGACCCGCTCGCGGTGCTCGTAGGAGATGTCCTGGGCCTGACCGTCGATAAGCTTGCGGGTGGCGGCGGTCAGCCTGCGGGTGGCCCGGCCCGCCTCCGCGGTGCCGATCTCCAGCAGCACCTCGTTGGCGAGCGCGAAGAGGGCGTCGCCGACGAGGATCGCCTGCGCGGGCCCGTGCACCTTCCAGACGGTGTCGCGGTGGCGGCGCTGCTCGTCACCGTCCATCAGATCGTCGTGCAGCAGCGAGAAGTTGTGGACCAGCTCGACGGCGACCGCGCCGGGAATGCCCTTCTCGGGCGCGGCGCCCGCCGCCTCGGCGGAGAGCAGGGCGAGTGCCGGGCGCACCGCCTTGCCGCCGTCGCCGTCGGCGGGCCGGCCCTCGGCGTCGATCCAGCCGAAGTGGTAGGCGGCGACGGTGTCCATCGGCGTGGCAAGCCGGCCGACAGCGGCGCGCAGCACCGGGGCGGACAGGCTCCGTCCCCGCTCCAGCAGCGCGTAGACGTCCGCGGTGTCGACAGCCGGATTCGCCGGGGGCACGGTCGGCACGGTCTCTCCTCTTGTTCCAGTACTCGTAGGTGCAGTACTCGGGCTCATGCCGCCTCCTGCAAGGGGTGTTCATAGGGGCGGCCGAGCTGGGCGAGAGCGGCTCCCGCGGCGCTGAAGCCGCTCCGTACGGCACCCTCCATCGTCGCGGGCCAGCCGGTGGCGGTCCAGGCACCGGCCAGGTAGAGGCCGGGCGCGCCGGTACGGGCGCCGGGACGGAGTCTGCCCACACCGGGCGTGGGCGCGAACGTCGCCGTCCGTTCCCGGGTGACGAAGAAGTCCCGTACCTCCGCGCCGCGCGCGGCGGGCAGCAGACGTTCCAGCTCGGGGAGATAGCGTGCGCGCAGCTCCGCCACGGGCGTGTCGATCTCGTCCTGGGCGGCCGACTGGGAGAGCGCCAGATACTGGCCGTCGGTGAGCCCGGAGGCGTCGGTGCGGTCGAAGACCCACTGGACGGGACTGCCCAGCGCGGCGAAGAACGGGCGGCGCAGCACCTTGCGGTCGTACACGACATGGACGTTGAGGATCGGCGCGGTGCCGATGTCGAGCAGCCGGTCGGGATCCTCCAGCGCACCCTGGGGCAGCAGGCCATGGGCCTCGCGCTGCGGTACGGCGAGGACGACCGCGTCCGCGTCGAGCCGTTCGCCGTCCGCGTCGACATGCCAGCCGCCGTCCGCCGCGCGGGTGACCGCGCCGACGCGGGTGCGCAGTTCGGTCCGTACGCCCGCGGAGTCCAGAGCCTTGCGTGCCAGCGTGTCGTGGATGTCGCCCAGCGGGACACTCGCCCAGCCGATGTCGGCGGCGCCCGGCTCGGAGAGCAGCCCGGTCTTGAAGACCATCGCGGCCAGTCCCATGGAGGCGTGCGGCGCGGTGGCGTTGAGCGTCGCCACGCCGACCAGGTCCCAGAGGGCCTCGATGGTCCTGGCCGACTGTCCGTGCCGGCCCAGCCAGGTGGCGAAGTCGATGCCGTCCAGGGCGGGATCTGCGGGATCGAGCCGCTTGAGGGCGAGCGCGGCACGCCCGACGGAGGCGCGCTCGGCGAGCGAGAGATGCGGATAGGTCGCGAGTCCCGCGGCGAGATGCAGCGGTACGGGCAGCGCGTTGCGCCGCAGCCGTCCGAGCCGGGGCCCGCGCGGGCCGCCGACATCGAGGACGGGTACGTCCAGCCGGTGCTGGAGCGGTGCGAGCGCGGCGCCGTCCACCCGGTCGAGGAACCACTGATAGGCCGTGCAGCAGCGCAGATACACATGCTGGCCGTTGTCCACGGTGAGATCGCCGCGCCGGAAGGAGAAGGCGAGACCGCCGAGCCGTGGGCGCCCTTCGACAAGCGTGACTTGCACTCCGGCGTCGGCGAGCTGGAGCGCGGCGGTGGTGCCGGCGAGCCCCGCGCCCACCACCACGGCGTGGCGTGGCCGCATGTCATCCGCTGTGGTCATGCGTGTCCCCCTCCGGCTGTCGCAGTCAGGGACGCGCCATCCCGACCTGGGGTTGCGAGAACCTGGCGCGGATGTGCGGTGAAGCGGCCGAGCCGTGCGATCCGCCGCATCAGCCGCGCCTCCTGACGGTCTGCCGTGAGATGTGCCGGGCGTCCAGGCCCGAGAGTCCGCGCACGGCGACATACGCCTTCTCGTGTCCGGGCAGCGAGACCCGGCCGCGCAGCACGGCCTCCGGGTCGCGTTCGATCCGGTCGAGCAGCCGGCGGTAGATGCCCGCCATGGCCGCGACACAGGCGCCGCTGCGCCGGTCGAGCATCGGCAGCAGCCGGTAGCCCTCGGCGAACAGGGCGCGGGCGCGGCGGACCTCGAAGTGCACCAGCCCGGTGAAGTCGGAGCCCGCGGGCGGTGTCGCGCTGTGGAAACCGGCGGAGCAGCCGAACTTGGCGAGATCGTCGGAGGGCAGATACGTACGGCCGTTGGCCGCGTCCTCGCGTACGTCCCGGAGGATGTTCGTGAGCTGGAGGGCGAGTCCCAGGGTGTCGGCGTACTCGGCGGCGCGCTCCGCTCCCGGCGCGTCGGGGCCGGGGCCGAACACGCCGAGCGACACCCGGCCGATGGCGCCCGCGACACACCGGCAGTAGACCTTGAGGTCGTCCCAGGTCTCATAGGTGTCGCCCCGTACGTCCATCAGGACGCCGTCGATCAGCTCGTCCAGCCCGCCGAGCGGTACCGGAAAGCGGCGGCTCGCGTCCGCGACGGCGACCGCGACCGGATCCGTGTCGTCCTCGGCCACCTCGCCGGCTCTGACTCTGCCGAGCAGCGCACGGGTCTCTTCGAGTCGTCTCTGCTTGGCCTCGGGCGCGAGTGTGCCGTCGCCGATGTCGTCCACCCGCCGGGCGAACGCGTACATCGCGGACATGGCCTGCCGCTTCTCGGTCGGCAGCAGTCTGATGCCGTAGGCGAAGTTGCGGGCCTGCTGCCCGGTGATGGCCTCGCAGTAGCTGTAGGCCGCCAGTACCGGCGCGGACATGGGTGTCTGTCCCTCCACGTTCCGGCTCACCCCTCTCTGTGCGCTCTTCGCAAGACAGCTCCCACTTCGCGCAGCAGACGTGGCTTGGTGGGTTTGGGCGGTCCGGGGAGCACATCGTGCCCGGCGGCCGCGATCGAAGCGAGGGCGGCGCGCCCTCCGGCCACAAATCCGGCGAGCAGCAGCCGGAGCCTGCCGTGGACGCTACCCACCAGCGGGGTGCCTTCATTCAGAAGCTGCCGCGCGCGTTCCGCCTCGTACGCGACCAGGGTGCGCACCGAGGCGTTCCCGGTGGAGGCGGCCAGATCGGCCTCGGTGACATGGAAGCGCTTCATGTCCTCGGCGGGCAGATAGATCCGGTCGCGGCCGAGGTCCTCGGTCACGTCCTGGAGATGTTCGATGATCTGGAGCGCCGTGCAGATGGCGTCGGAGCGGCGGACACGCTCGGGACTGGCCGTCCCGGTGATCTGGAGGACGAGCCGGCCGACAGGATTGGCGGACAGCTCGCAGTAGGCGAGGAGGTCGTCATAGGTCTCGTACCGCCGCACCAACTGGTCCTGGCGGTTCGCCGCGACAAGCCCGAGGAACGGTTCGGGAGTGAGCGCGCGGCTCCGTACGGTGGGGATCAGTCCGCGCAGCAGAGGGTGGCCCGGAGCCGGGCCCGCGGGATCGAAGACCTTGCGCAGATCGGTCTCGAACGCGTCCAGGACGGCCAGCCGGTCGTCGGCACGCTCAGGGCCGACTCCGAGATGGCGGAGGTCGGCGCCGCCGGGAGCGAGATCGCCGTCGCCGATGTCGTCGACGAGCCGGGCGAAGCCGTAGACGGCCATCAGATCGTCACGCCAGGCGCGCGGCAGGAAGAAGGGCGCCACCGGAAAGTTCTCGTCGGCGGCTTTGTCGAGTGTGGAGCGTGCGGTGGCGTCGGAGCGCGCCTGGGGAGTACCCATCACTGCCGGCTGCCCGGCACGGGGACGGCGGAACCCTCACAGAGCTGGAGATTTCCCGTCATTGCCGTCACATCTCCCGTTCTACACTGCCGACCCAATACATCCTATTTCGGACACGCCGCCCGTCCTTCCGAGTAAAGAAGGCCGCCGTCTCGCAGGCGAGGTGCCCAGCGGCTATCGCCTCGGTTGCCGCGAATCAGCACCAGCACAGCTTACGTTGTACAACTAAGAGGACCACTTCGGGGTGTTGCGCGCATTACAAGAACGCTGCAATGCGGACCAACCTTCCCCACGGGCACGCGACTTGACCGTCCTTTGACGATCAGCGGCCGGTCGCCGCCCGTCGTGAGGGCCTGTCGTGAGCCGCCCGTCGCGAGTGGCCGTGCCACGCGACAGGGCCTCCGCCGGAGCGGTCCGGCGGAGGCCCAGGGCCCTGTCGTGCGGATCTCGTGTTCGGATCTCGCCGGGCTACTTGCCCGTCTCCTTCTCGTACGCCTTGATGACCTCGTCGGTCGGGCCGTCCATCAGCAGCTCACCCTTCTCCAGCCAGAGCACACGGTCACAGGTGTCCTTGATCGACTTGTTGCTGTGGCTGACGAGGAAGACCGTGCCGGCCTCCTTGCGCAGTTCACGGATGCGCTCCTCGGAGCGGATCTGGAACTTGCGGTCGCCGGTGGCCAGCGCCTCGTCGATCATCAGGACGTCATGGTCCTTGGCGGCGGCGATGGAGAAGCGGAGCCTGGCGGCCATGCCGGAGGAGTACGTCCGCATCGGGAGCGTGATGAAGTCGCCCTTCTCGTTGATGCCGGAGAAGTCCACGATGCCCTGGTACCGGTCCCGGATCTGCTCGCGCGTCATGCCCATGGCCAGCCCGCCGAGGATGATGTTGCGCTCGCCGGTCAGATCGTTCATCAGCGCCGCGTTCACACCCAGCAGCGAGGGCTGGCCGTCGGTGTAGACCTTGCCGCTCTCCGTGGGCAGCAGCCCGGCGATGGCACGCAGCAGCGTCGACTTGCCGGATCCGTTGGTGCCGATCAGCCCGATCGCCTCGCCGCGGTAGGCAGTGAAGGAGACTCCCCGTACGGCATGGACCTTGCGGACTCCGCGCGCCTCTCCCTTGCCGCGGCGGAGCATACGGCTGAGTGCGGCGGTGGCGCTGCCCTTCCCACCGCCTCCGCCGTTGACGCGGTACACGATGTGCACCTCGTCGGCGATGACCGTGGGAATACGTCCCTGCTTGTTGTCGTCAGCCACGCCCGTACCGTTCCTCGGCCTTCCAGAAGTACACGAAGCCGACGACTCCGAGCAGCACGGCCCACACCAGTGCGGCGAACCAGACGTGCGCCGGGAGGTTGGACGAGCCGTACCCGTCGATCAGCGCGTGCCTGACAAGGTCCATATAGATGGCTGCCGGGTTGTACTGGAGGATGTCCGCGATCCAGGCCGGCTTGTCCTTGAGCATCACCGGGATGGAGAACATCACGCCCGAGGCGTACATCCAGGTACGCATCACGAACGGCATGAGCTGCGCGAGGTCCGGGGTCTTGCTGCCCAGCCTCGCCATGATCAGTGCGAGACCGGTGTTGAAGAAGAACTGGAGCACCAGCGCCGGGATCACCAGGACCCAGCTCAGCTTGGGATAGCTGCCGAAGGCAACCGCCACCGCGATCAGAACGATCATCGAGTACAGAAGCTGCTGGAGCTGCTGGAGCGAGAAGGAGATCGGCAGCGAGGCCCGGGGGAAGTGCAGGGCCCGTACGAGCCCCAGATTGCCGGAGATCGCGCGGACGCCCGCCATCACCGAGCTCTGGGTGAAGGTGAAGACAAAGACGCCGGTGACCAGGAAGGGAATGAAGACTTCCTGCGGGATGCCCTTCCTGGTGCCCAGGATCAGCCCGAAGATCAAGTAGTAGACCAGGGCGTTCAGCAGTGGCGTCGCCACCTGCCAGAGCTGGCCGAGCTTGGCCTGGCTGTACTGGGCCGTGAGCTTCGCCTGGGAGAAGGCCAGGATGAAGTGGCGCCGGCCCCAGAGCTGCCGGACATAGTCCCGCAGACCGGGCCGGGCGCCGCTCACCGCCAGGCCGTACTTGGCGGCGAGCTCCGCCGAGGTCAGACCGTCGTCGGACGACGGCGGGGCGCTCACGGCGATCGCGCCCTCTTGGGTTGTGTCACTCACAAGTTGAAACTTTCGTCTTCAAGATGCGCAGCCGGACGGGCACAAGCACGGAAGGCCAGGCCCCGGAGTTGGGAGTAGCCCCGATGCTCTCAGATCCGAAGCTTGTCAGATGACGGGCGGTCGGCCCAGCCGGGCCTTCTGCGTGATGATCACCGCACCGAGCCGCATGCCGCTCACCTCAGTCTGCTCGACGCCAGGATGGAGACCAGGTGCAGCAGCGTCTGGACGACGGCGATACCGGCGAGGACCGCGATACCGAGCCGGGTGAAGAACAGATCTCCTCGCACCGTGTCGAGTACGGCCACGACCAGGATGAAGAGGCTGGCCTCGATGCCGCCGACGAGCCGGTGGAACTTGAGCATGGCCGCGGCCCTGCGGGCCAGCGCCAGACCGGAGGAGCGCGGCACGGAGGCCTCGTCCTTGACGGCGGGCAGACCGCTGCGCTGCCGGGCCACATCGACAAGGTCGGTCTCTGCCTTGATCAGGATCGCACCGAGCGCGGCGAGCGTGCCGAGGAAGGCCCACTGCCAGTTCGTGGCCGTGCCGTTCCGGTGGAAGACGTCCGCGCCGCGCACACCGAAGCCGATCAGCAGAGCGGCCTCGCAGAGATAGTGGCCTATCCGGTCCAGATAGACGCCGGTGATGGAGGTCTGTTTGCGCCAGCGGGCCACCTCGCCGTCGACGCAGTCGAGCAGCAGATAGATCTGGAACAGGACCGCCGCGAGAATCGCGCCGGTCAGTCCCGGTACGAGCAGTACGGCACCGCCCACGACGCCCACCACCACCATGAGATAGGTGAGCTGGTTGGGCGTGATCCGGGTGTTCACCAGGTACGGGTCGATGTGCAGCGAGATCTCCCGCATGTACAGTCGCCCGGCCCAGTGCTCTCCGCTGCGCCGGTCCTTCACTCCCTCCGGGTGAACGACCGGACGGAGTTCAGCTACTGATGGTCTTGGCATAGTCGGCGTACGCGTCCCTGATCTGGTCGGTGGACAGGTCGAGGTGTTCGAGGATGGTGAAGCGGCCGGGACGGGTCTGCGGCGCGTAGGCGACGGCCCGTACGAACTCCTCCGGGGAGAAGCCGATCTCCTCCGGCAGTACGGGCAGCCCGTGCCGGTGCAGTACCTCGGTGAAGAGCTGTGACTCCTCGTGGGCGCCGCGCAGATGCATGGCGAAGGCGGCGCCGAGGCCGACCTGCTCGCCGTGGAGCGCGCGGCGCGTCGGGTGGAGCAGGTCGAAGGCGTGGCTGATCTCGTGACAGGCGCCCGACGAGGGACGGGTGTCGCCGCTGATCGACATGGCGATACCGGTGAGGACCAGCGCCTCGGCGAGGACGGTGAGGAACTCGTCGTCACCGGCGCCGCCCGGGTGGCGCAGCACGGCCTCGCCCGCGGTACGGGCCATGGCGGCGGCCAGTCCGTCGACCGGCTCGCCGTTGATCCCGTGCGAGAGCTCCCAGTCCGCGATGGCGGAGATGTTGGAGACCGCGTCGCCGATGCCGGAGCGGATGAACCGGACCGGCGCGTCGCGGATGACATCGAGGTCGACGACGATCGCGATGGGTGTGGGGACACCGTAGGAGCCGCGGCCGTTGTCGTTGTCCAGGGTGGACACCGGGGAGCAGAGCCCGTCGTGCGCGAGATTGGTGGCGACGGCGACCAGCGGCAGGCCCACCCGGGCCGCCGCGTACTTCGCCACGTCGATGATCTTGCCGCCGCCGAGGCCGACCACCGCGTCGTACCGCTTGCCCTTGATGCCGTCGGCGAGCCGGACCGCGGAGTCGATGGTGCCGTCGGCCACCAGATACCAGTCCGCGGCGGTGAGCACCGGCTCCAGCCGGGTGCGCAGCGACTGTCCCGAGCCGCCGCTGACCGCGATGGCGACCCGGCCCGAGCTGGAGATCCGCTGGTCGGCGAGGAGACCGGCGAGATCCTCCAGGGCGCCGGGCCTGATGTCGACCACGACCGGGGACGGGATGAGCCTGGTCAGTACTGGCACGCGATCTCACGGCCCTTCGCGAGGTCGTCGTGGTTGTCGATCTCGACCCATGGGATGTCGCCGATGGGCGCCACATCGAGGGTGAAGCCGCGGTTCACCAGCTCCTGATAGCCGTCCTCGTAGTAGAGGTCCGGATCCCGCTCGAAGGTGGTCCGCAGGGCGTCGGCGAGATCCGCGGCGGCCTCCGGCTCGATCAGTGTGACTCCGATGTACTCGCCGGTGGCGGTCGCCGGATCCATCAGCTTGGTGATCCGGCGTACGCCCTTTGCGCCGTCCGTGATGACCTTCATCTCCTCGTCGGCGAGGTGCTTGACCGTGTCGAGGGCGAGGATGATCCGGCGCTCCTCACCGCGGGCGGCGAGCAGCGTCTTCTCGACGGAGACCGGATGGACGGTGTCGCCGTTGGCGAGGATCACACCGCTGGTCAGGACGTCACGGGCGCACCAGAGCGAGTAGGCGTTGTTCCACTCCTCGGCCTTGTCGTTGTCGACCAGGGTGAGCCGGAGACCGTACTTGCTCTCCAGCTCGGCCCGGCGTTCGTAGACGGCCTCCTTGCGGTAGCCGACGACGATCGCGGCCTCGGTCAGCCCGACCTCGGCGAAGTTGCCCAGCGTCAGATCGAGGACCGTGGTGGTCCCCTCGCCCGCCGGGTCCACGGGCACGAGGGCCTTCGGAAGCGTGTCGGTGTAGGGACGCAGACGCCGTCCGGCACCGGCGGCCAGTACGAGGCCGATCATGCGGGTTCTCCTTCGTCATGTACGGCGGGGGCTCCGGAGGACACCCAGAACCGGATGGACTCCAGGAGCACGACCAGCGCCACGGCGGCAGCGAGCACCGTCAGGGCCAGTGGGAAGGCGGTGTGCCCGGTCACGAGAACGGCGGCGAGCACGGTCACCACGAGCGTGCGGCCCTCGTGCCCGCCGACCGACCGGACGAGCCATCCGGGCGGCGCGCCGGAGCCGCCGCGGATGCGGTACACCGTGTCGTAGTGATGGTAGGCGACGGCCGCCACCAGCCCGAAAGCCGCCGGCAACGCTCCGTTCACCTCGGAGCGGGCGGCGAGCACCAGGACCGTGCCGTACTCCGCCGCCCGGAACACCGGCGGTACGAGCCAGTCCAGCGCGCCACCGAGCGGGCGGGCCACGGCGAGGCCCGAGGTCAGCACGTACAGCAGGGCCGCGAGGACCGGCCATGGGCCGTCGAGAGGTGCGAAGGAGGCGGTGGCGACGACCGCGGCTCCGCCGAGGAGTGCTGTCAGGAACGGCAGGGCGCCGGGAAGCCGACGGGCCGGGCGCCGCAGCAGCCGGGCGGTCCCTTCGGCGAGCGGGCCCGAGTCGGCGAGATCGGCGAGGGCCCGCGCGGCGCGTTCGGTACGGATGGCCTTGCGGGTCACCGAGCGCAGCACACGGCCGGCGGTGGTGTAGCAGGCGGCGAAGGCACAGCCGATGAGCAGCGCGTAGAAGACGGTCCGAGGTGTGGTCAGGGCGGTGAGCACGGCGATCATCGCCCAGCGCTCGCCGATCGGCAGCACGATCATCCGGCGTACCCACACCGTCCAGCCGACGCTGTCGAGCCTGCTGGAGAGCGCGGCGGTGGGCGTGCCCACCACGGCCTTGCCGGTGGCGTTCGCGGTGGTCGCGTCGGCATTCGCCTCGTTGAAGGAGAAGTCCACGACATGCCGGCAGGTCTGGAGGACCATGGCGCCCAGCGCGAGCGCCCATACGTCGTCGCCGCCTCGGGCGGCGCCGAGCGCGAGGCCCGCGTAGTAGGCGTACTCCTTGGCGCGGTCGAATGTGGCGTCCAGCCAGGCGCCCATCGTGGAGTACTGGAGCGAGTAGCGCGCGAGCTGCCCGTCGGTGCAGTCCAGCACGAAGGAGAAGAGCAGCAGCGCGCCGGCCGCGACATAGCCGCCGCGGGTGCCGGTGGCCGCGCAGGCCGCGGCGATCAGTGCGGTGATCAGGGACGCGGTGGTGACCTGGTTGGGAGTCAGGCCTCGGCGGGCGCACCAGCGGGCCAGATAGCGGGAGTACGGGCTGACGCAGAAGGTGGTGAAGAAGCCGTCGCGCGCCTTCACGGCGGAGCGTAGCCGTACGGCCTCGTCGTCGACGGCCGCGACAGCGGCCCCGGCCCGCTCCCGGGCGTCCGCGTCGGCCGGTACGGCGGCGACGAGCGAACCCAGCTCTGGGCGGTGGACGGCGGTGCCCCGGGCGTCGAGCGCGGCGGCGACCTGATCGGCGAAGGGCTCGCTCGGGGCGGTGACGGTGGCTCGGGCCTCAGCGGCTCCGACGTGAGGCGCTCCGGTCCGAGCGTGCGGGGCCGTGGGCGCGCTGCTCAGTGGCGGTCGCGGGTCGCCGTTGACCACCGCCGTGATGGCGGTAAGCAGCGCCGCCCGGGCCTCGGGCTGGGCGGTGAGCGCACCGGGCACGGCAGCGGCGGGGAAGCGCGGATCGGTGAGGGCCAGGCGCAGTGCGTGGATGTGGCCGACGAAACGGGAGTCGACCAGGGCGACGCGCTCGGCCGCGGGGGCCGAGGCGAGCAGACTCCGCGCCTCCTCGGCGCCCGGCGCGGTCCGTACGTCATAACCCAGCGACCGCAGATGGCCTTCGAGCGGCGATCCGGGGACCGGGGGACCGGTGAGGATGGCGGTCGGCAGACGAACTCACTCCTTGGCGCTGACAGGGCTGGGTGCACGGCGTCGGGACCCGGGATCCGGGTGGCGGCACATCGGCAGAGAGGCTATCGGATGAACTGAAGGCCGAGTTCACCGGCCGTTTACTCTCCGGATGCCAAGGTCTGATTCAGGAAGGGTTCGCGCGGTGATCATCATCGGTCACCGGCGCTCTCCCGGACAAACGACGACCGGTGCCCGGAGGGCACCCTCTAGGGTTGCCGCCATGACATGGCTGATCACAGGTGGAGCGGGTTATATCGGGGCACATGTGGCGCGGGCGATGACCGCGGCGGGAGAGCGGGTCGTCGTGCTCGACGATCTCTCGACCGGTGTCGCCGAGCGGCTGCCCGCCACGATTCCGCTGGTCCGGGGCTCCCTGCTGGACCGGGAGGTCGTGGACCGTACGCTCGTCGCGCACAAGGTCACCGGTGTGGTGCATCTCGCGGCGAAGAAGCAGGTCGGAGAGTCTGTCGAGCAGCCGCTGCGGTACTACCGGGAGAATCTGCACGGGCTCACGGTGCTGCTCGACGGCGTGGTCGCCGCGGGCGTACGGCGCTTTCTCTTCTCCTCCTCCGCGGCCGTGTACGGAGTGCCGGATGTGGAGTTGATCACGGAGCGGACACCGGCCGTGCCGATCAATCCGTACGGTGAGACCAAGCTCGCGGGCGAGTGGTTGGTCCGGGCGACCGGACAGGCGTACGGGATCGCCACCGGCTGTCTCCGGTACTTCAATGTGGCGGGCGCGGCGACGCCCGAGCTGGCGGACACCGGAGTGTTCAACATCATCCCGATGTTCTTCGACCGGATCAGCCGTGGCGAGGCGCCGAGGATCTTCGGTGACGACTATCCGACACCGGACGGCACCTGTATCCGTGACTACATCCATGTGGCCGATCTCGCCGAGGCCCATCTCGCCGCCGCGCGCCGGCTGGCAGTACAGGAGGGCGCCGGCGACCTCACGGTCAATATCGGCCGTGGCGAGGGCGTCTCGGTCCGTGAACTGGCCGAGCTGGTGGCCGAGGTCACCGGCCACCGGGCCGGGACGGTGGTGGAGGCGCGCCGTCCCGGCGATGCCGCGAGGGCCGTCGCCTCGGTCGGGCTGATCGCCGAGAAGCTGGGCTGGACGGCGAGCCACGGGGTACGCGAGATGGTCGAATCGGCTTGGGAGGGCTGGCGGCTGCACCACCCGGCGACCGTGGCCGGGTGATCTCGTCACTGCTCTGACCTGCGATCATTTCCGCAGGTCAGAGCATATGACAACGGTGTTCAGTGCCGTGTTGCCGCATACCCCCCACCCGTAGTTCACTGGCGTGGTCGACAGATCGCACAGACGACCGGAAGGCGGTCTCATGGGGGCAGGGCACGACCACGGGCACAGCCACGGCGGGCCGCCGGCGGGCACCGCGACCGCGGCCTACCGGGGCCGGCTGCGTATCGCGCTGTCCATCACGCTCTCCGTGATGGTGGTGGAGATCATCGGTGGTATCGCCGCCGACTCCCTCGCCCTGTTCGCCGACGCGGCCCATATGGCGACGGACGGTGTGGGGCTCGGGATGGCGCTGCTGGCGATCCACTTCGCGAGCCGGCCCGCGGACAAGAACCGCACCTTCGGCTATGCGCGGGCCGAGATCCTCGCCGCGCTGGCCAACTGTCTGCTGCTGCTCGGTGTCGGCGGATTCCTGCTGTACGAGGCCGTCGAGCGCTTCATCGTGCCGCCCGAGACCAGAGGCGGACTGACGATCGTCTTCGCCCTGATCGGTATGTTCGCCAATCTGGTCTCCCTCTCCCTGCTGATGCGCGGGAGGAAGGAGAGCCTCAATGTGCGCGGTGCGTATCTGGAGGTGCTCGCGGACACTCTGGGCTCGCTCGCGGTGCTGGTCTCGGCCGGTGTCATTCTGCTCACGGGATGGCAGACGGCCGACCCGATCGCGGGTCTGGTGATCGGGCTCATGATTGTTCCGCGTACGGTGAAGCTGCTGCGGGAGACACTGAACGTACTGCTGGAGGCCGCGCCCAAGGACGTGGATATGGCCGAGGTACGCGCACATATGCTCGGACTGCCCGGTGTGGCCGACGTACATGATCTCCATGTCTGGACCATCACGTCCGGTATGCCTGTGCTCTCGGCACATGTGGTGGTGGACCAGGACGCGCTGGACGCGGTGGGCCACGAGAAGATGCTGCATGACCTCCAGGGCTGCCTCGGCCATCACTTCGATGTCGAGCACTGCACCTTCCAGCTCGAACCGCGAGGGCATGCCGAGCACGAGGCGAAACTCTGCCACTGACCTCCTGCCACCGGCCTCTTGCCGCTGACACCCTCGGGGGTGCCGCTGACACCCTCGGGGGCCTGGGAGAACGGACATGCCCACGCTCCCGAAGTGCTGGCACGGGGCCTTTGTGCGGCAGACTTGGGGGCTGAGGCCCGAAGCGAAGGATGGTTATGCCGACCACACCAGTCACTACGGCGAACAGCTCGTCGAACGGCGTTCAGGAAACGATCATGCTGGAGCTGGTCGACGAGAACGGCAATACCATCGGCACCGCCGAGAAGCTCTCGGCCCATGAGGCGCCCGGCCTGCTGCACCGGGCGTTCTCCGTCTTCCTCTTCGACGAACAGGGACGGCTGCTGATCCAGCGGCGCGCGCTGGGCAAGTACCACTCCCCCGGTGTCTGGTCGAACACCTGCTGCGGACATCCGTACCCGGGCGAGGCACCGTTCGCCGCCGCGGCCCGCCGTACCCACGAGGAGCTGGGCATCTCGCCCTCACTGCTCGCCGAGGCCGGCACGGTCCGCTACAACCACCCGGACCCGGCGTCGGGACTGGTCGAGCAGGAGTACAACCATCTCTTCGTCGGAATGGCGCAGTCCTCGCTGCGGCCCGACCCGGAAGAGGTCGACGAGACGGTCTATGTGACTCCGGCGGAGCTGACCGGACGGCATGACCGGGACCCGTTCTCGGCGTGGTTCATGACCGTGCTGGACGCGGCGCGGCCTGCGATCAGAGAGCTCACAGGGCCTGCCGGGGGCTGGTGACGTCCTCGCGCGCCGGCGCGCCGCCGAGCGGGGCCAGGAACGGCAGCGTCGCCCAGATGATCTTCCCGCCGCCGGCGGTGTGCTCGACGGCGCAGCTACCGCCGGCCTCGCGGGTGATCTCCCGTACGAGCAGCAGTCCGCGCCCGCCCGTCCGGGCGTGATCGGTCTCCAGGGCCTTGGGCCGGTACGGGTGGTTGTCCTCGACCGCGACACGGATCCACTCCGCGCCGATGGTGACCTCGACACCGATCTCCGGCGAGAGCAGGGCCGCGTGCCGTACGGAGTTGGTGACCAGCTCGGAGACGATGAGCAGCAGACTCTGGACGACCGTGTCCCTGACCGGTACGCGCTGGCGTTTGAGCAGATCGCGTACGGCGTGCCTGGCCTGCGGTACGGAGACGTCGACGGCCGGAGCGGTGAACCGCCAGACTCCCTCGTACGACACCGGCCGGGCCGGAACACTCCCGCGGCTCTCCATCCTTGCGGCACCCACCCTTGTTTCGACCTGCGGCTTTGTTTCGGCCTGTGGCTCGGCCGGCTCGACCGGTGTCGGCCAGCGGATACCGAGTGTTGGGAACGGGCCTGTCCACACCGGGCAACTGAACAGAAGTCAGCCGTAATTGGCGGAGAATGACCGTATTCGATCGAGTGGACCACCAGGGCGATCGCACGCGATCATTCACTGGCGCTTCAGGAGCGGTCGAGTGGGCATGACGGGCGCGGGCAACAGCGGGCAGCGGCGGGCGATCGCCGGGCCGGGAATAGCATCCGGCGCATGGAGCCGCAGCTGCTGCACACCGTCTCCGACGGCATCGCGACCGTCGTGATCCACCATCCCGCCAAGCGCAACGCGATGACGGCGTCGATGTGGCGGGAGCTGCCGCCGCTGCTCGGGCGGCTGGCGGCGGATCCGGCCGTACGGGCGCTGGTGCTGACCGGCGAGGGAACGACATTCTGCGCGGGCGCCGACATCTCCTCGCTGCGTGATCCGCAGGAAGCGCAGGAGGCGCGCGACAAGCAGGACGTGCGCGGCGAGGTGGGCCGGGAGGTGCTGATGGAGGCCGGTGACGATCCCCGGTCGGACGATCCTCGGTCGCTGGCCGTACGGGCCGAGGAGGCGCTGGCCGCCTTTCCCAAGCCGACTCTCGCGGCCGTACGCGGTCACTGTGTGGGCGGTGGCTGCCAGCTCGCCGCGGCCTGCGATCTGCGGTTCGCCGAGGAGGGCGCCCTGTTCGGCGTGACTCCGGCGCGGCTCGGGATCGTCTATCCGGCGTCGTCCACCCGGCGGCTGGTCTCGCTGGTGGGGCCCTCGACCGCCAAGTATCTGCTGTTCTCCGCCGAGTTGATCGGCACGGAGCGCGCGCTGCGCACCGGACTGGTGGACGAGGTGCTGCCGGCCGGAGAGTTGGGCGGGCGTGTGGCGGAGTTCGGCCGGGTGCTGGTCTCGCGCTCACGGCTGACGCAGGCGGCGGCCAAGGAGTTCGCCTCGGGAAGCGCCGACCGTACCGCGTACTGGACGGAGCAGGCGCGCTCCAGCGGAGAGACCGCGGAGGGCGTCGCCGCGTTCCTGGAGCGCCGGGAGCCGCGTTTCGGCTGGACCGTACACGCGTGAGACGGCGCGGCCGGCGTCGGTGGGCCGGAGTGGTCCGGCTCATCGGGCCGGCGGGCGGATTCGCCGGTGCGGCGCCGGCGGCGGGTGCGTTTTTCGCGGATCTCATCGGCGGGAGCTGAGCCGGTCGTGCCCGCCGATGTCACTGCCACCTGCCACAATGCAGTCGCCGGACCACAGAACAGCGGAGCGTGATCGTGACGACGTCCATCGAAGGCAGGATCGCCGGGGAACTCGGCGTACGGGAGCGGCAGGTGAAGGCGGCCGTCGAGCTGCTCGACGGCGGATCGACCGTGCCGTTCATCGCGCGCTACCGCAAGGAAGCGACCGAGATGCTCGACGACGCGCAGCTGCGCACCCTTGAGGAGCGGCTGCGCTATCTGCGGGAGCTGGAGGAGCGGCGGAGCGCGATCCTGGACTCCGTACGCGAGCAGGGCAAGCTGGACGAGGCGCTGGAGGCGCAGATCAGGGCCGCCGACACCAAGGCGCGCCTTGAGGACATCTATCTGCCGTTCAAGCCGAAGCGGCGTACGAAGGCGCAGATCGCCCGGGAGGCGGGCCTCGAACCGCTCGCCGAGGGCCTGTTGAAGGATCCGTCGGTGGAGCCGCTGGCAGCCGCCGCGGCGTTCGTGGACGCGGACAAGGGTGTGGCGGATCCCGCCGCCGCGCTGGACGGCGCGCGCTCCATCCTCACCGAGCGGTTCTCCGAGGACGCCGATCTCATCGGCGAGCTGCGGGAGCGGATGTGGACACGGGGCCGGCTGGTCTCGAAGGTCCGGGAGGGCAAGGACGACAGCAAGGAGGGACCGGGCGCCAAGTTCGCCGACTACTTCGACTTCGCCGAGCCGTTCCCGGAGCTGCCCTCGCACCGGGTGCTGGCCATGTTCCGCGGCGAGAAGGAGGATGTCCTCGATCTGGTGCTGGAGCCGGAGGATCCGTCCGAGTCCTCGGAGCTGCCGGGCCCGACGATGTACGAGAACATGATCGCGCGGCGCTTCGAGGTCGCCGACCGCGGCAGGCCCGGTGACAAGTGGCTGGCGGACACGGTGCGGTGGGCGTGGCGCACCCGGATTCTGGTGCATCTCGGGATGGATCTGCGGCTGCGGCTGCGGACGGCCGCCGAGGACGAGGCGGTGCGGGTGTTCGCCGCGAATCTGCGCGATCTGCTGCTGGCCGCGCCGGCCGGCACCCGCACGACGCTCGGGCTCGATCCCGGGTTCCGTACGGGCGTGAAGGTGGCCGTGGTCGACGCGACGGGCAAGGTCGTCGCCACCGACACGATCTATCCGCATGTGCCCGCCAACCGGTGGGACGAGTCGCTCGCGACACTGGCACGGCTGGCCAAGGCGCACTCGGTCGATCTGATCGCCATCGGCAATGGCACGGCGTCCCGGGAGACCGACAAGCTCGCCGGCGAGCTGTGCGCGAAGCATCCGGAGCTGAAGCTCACCAAGGTCATGGTGTCCGAGGCAGGCGCCTCGGTGTACTCGGCCTCGGCGTTCGCCTCGCAGGAGCTGCCCGGTCTCGATGTGTCGATCCGCGGCGCCGTGTCCATCGCGCGCCGGCTTCAGGATCCGCTCGCGGAGCTGGTGAAGATCGATCCCAAGTCGATCGGCGTCGGCCAGTATCAGCACGATCTGTCCGAGGTGAAGCTCTCCCGCTCGCTGGACGCGGTCGTCGAGGACTGTGTGAACGGCGTGGGTGTCGATGTGAACACCGCGTCGACGCCGCTGCTCTCACGGGTGTCGGGCATCGGGACGGGACTCGCCGAGAACATCGTCGCCCATCGTGACGCCCATGGGCCGTTCCGGTCGCGGCGGGCGCTCAAGGATGTGCCGCGGCTCGGCCCGAAGGCGTACGAACAGTGCGCGGGCTTCCTCCGTATCCGTGACGGTGACGACCCGCTGGACGCGTCGAGCGTCCACCCGGAGGCGTATCCGGTGGTGCGGTCCATGGTGAAGACGACCGGCAGCGAGGTCGCGTCCCTCATCGGGAACGCGTCGGTGCTGCGCTCGCTGAAGCCGGCCGACTTCGTGAACGAGTCCTTCGGGCTGCCGACCGTGACGGACATCCTGCGTGAGCTGGAGAAGCCGGGCCGGGACCCGCGTCCGGCCTTCAAGACCGCGACGTTCAAGGACGGCGTGGAGAAGATCGGAGATCTGGCCTCCGGGATGGTGCTGGAGGGAGTCGTGACGAATGTCGCGGCGTTCGGCGCGTTCGTGGACATCGGCGTGCATCAGGACGGGCTGGTCCATGTCTCCGCCATGTCGAGGAACTTTGTGAAGGATCCCCGGGAGGTCGTGAAGCCGGGCGATGTGGTGAAGGTGAAGGTCATGGAGGTCGACGTTCCGCGTAAGCGGATCTCCCTGACGCTGCGGCTGGACGACGAGGTGGGCGCGAAGCCGGAGCGCGACCGGTCGGGTGGGTCTGGTGGCTCGGGTGGTGGACGGCCGCCGCAGCAGCGGCGGGGTGCGGGCGGTGGCGGCGGCCGGGGCGGCGGTCGCCAGGCGTCGGCGCCGCCGCCACCGCCTCCGGCGAACAGTGCGATGGCGGATGCGTTGCGGCGGGCGGGGTTGACGGATCCGAAGGGGGGCGGGCGCGCCTAACGGCGGGGCCGCCGTGCGGCGGGGGCTTTACGCGCCTGCGGCGCGGGGGCCGGTGGTGGGTGCGGGTGCCGGGGCACTCCGGAGGTACATGTCCGGACGGCATGATTTACGCCGCGTGCGGACCGGTTGTCTGGTGCGGGTTTCGTGTGCGGCACAAATCACGCTTTAGTGTCCGGACACGCACCTCCTACGACCCCGACCCCCTCCCGCCCGGCCCCCGGCTTCCCGCCCGGTGCCGGGCACCCACCAAGCCCGTCCGGCGTTTGAGGACGGAACGGCCAACCCCGGTGCGGGTTCCCAGACGGTGGGGCAAAATCCAGCCCGTCCGGCGTTTGAGGACGGAACCGGCAGCCCCGGTGCCGGGTTTCCGGACGGTGGGGCCAGCCCCGTGGCGCGCCCGGCCGCAGGCCGGAAAAACCAGCCCGTCCGGCGATTGAGGACAAAACGGTCAGGTCTCGGTTACTTGGCCCGCCGCCACGTCCAGGCGGCGGGTTGTGTGGATCGCGTTCAGCATGCGGCGGTCGTGGGTGACCAGGAGCAGGGTGCCGTCGTAGGAGTCCAGCGCGGATTCGAGTTGTTCGATCGCCGGCAGGTCGAGATGGTTCGTCGGCTCGTCCAGGACGAGGAGGTTGACGCCTCGGCCCTGGAGGAGCGCGAGTGCGGCGCGGGTCCGTTCGCCCGGGGAGAGGGTGGTCGCCGGGCGCAGGAGATGGTCCGACTTCAGGCCGAATTTGGCGAGCAGGGTGCGGATCTCGACCGGTTCGGTGTCGGGGACGGCCGGGCGGAACGCGTCCAGCAGGGTCTCCGGGCCGTGGAAGAGGGCGCGTGCCTGGTCGACCTCGCCCACGACCACACCCGAGCCGAGTGACGCGTGGCCCGCGTCCAGTGGGAGGCGGCCCAGCAGGGCGGCCAGCAGAGTGGACTTGCCCGAGCCGTTGGGTCCGGTGATGGCGACGCGGTCGGCCCGGTCGATCTGGAGCGTGACCGGGCCGAACTGGAAGTCGCCGCGCTTGACCTCGGCCGCGCGCAGCACCGCGACGACCGCGCCGGAGCGGTCCGCGGAGGCGATCTCCATCCGCAGTTCCCACTCCTTGCGCGGCTCCTCGACCGCGTCGAGGCGTTCAATCAGCCGCTGTGTCTGGCGTACCTTGGCCGCCTGCTGCTCGCTGGACTCGGCGCGGAGCTTACGGCCGATCTTGTCGTTGTCGGTCGCCTTGCGCCGGGCGTTCCTGACGCCCTTCTCCATCCAGGCGCGCTGGGTGTGTGCCCGTGTCTCCAGGGACGCCTTCTTCTCCGCGAACTCCTCGAACTCCTCACGGGCGTGGCGCCGCGCGGTCTCCCGCTCCTCCAGATAGGCCTCGTAGCCGCCGCCGAAGAGCGTGATCTTCTGCTGGGCCAGGTCGAGTTCCAGGACCTTGGTCACGGTGCGTACGAGGAACTCACGGTCGTGGCTCACGACGACCGTGCCGGCGCGCAGACCGGTCACGAACCTCTCCAGTCGTTCGAGGCCGTCGAGATCGAGGTCGTTGGTCGGCTCGTCCAGCAGGAAGACGTCGTACCGCGAGAGCAGCAGCGAGGCGAGACTCGCGCGGGCCGCTTGGCCGCCGGAGAGCGTGGTCATGGGCTGGTCGAGTCCGACGGTGAGGCCGAGCGAGGCGGCGGTCTCCTCGGCCCGTTCGTCCAGGTCCGCGCCGCCGAGGCTCAGCCAGCGCTCCAGCCCGATGGCATAGGCGTCGTCGGCGCCGGGAGCGCCGTCGACAAGCGCCTGGGTGGCCTCGTCCAGCGCGGTCTGCGCGGCGGTGACTCCGGTACGGCGGCCCAGAAAGGCCCGTACGGTCTCGCCCTCGCGCCGCTCGGGCTCCTGAGGGAGATGGCCGACGGCGGCGGTGGGCGGCGAGAGTCTGATCGCGCCGTCCTCGGGCGTGTCGAGTCCGGCGAGCAGCCGGAGCAGAGTGGATTTTCCGGCGCCGTTGGCACCCACGAGTCCGATCACATCGCCGGGTGCGACAACGAGGTCGAGCCCGGAGAAGAGCGAGCGGTCGCCGTGTCCTGCGGCGAGATCCTTGGCTACGAGCGTGGCAGTCATCAGACCGTAGATCCTAACGAGGTGCTGGGCCTCCCCGGCGAAAAGGATCGTGCAGGAGAGACTTGTCCGTCCACCGGATTCCGCTACGGTCCGGACATGAACGGCGGCAAGAGCGATGTGATAGTGGTCGGCGGCGGAGTCATCGGTCTGACGACGGCGGTGGTGCTCGCGGAGAGCGGACAACGAGTCGGGCTGTGGACGCGTGATCCGCTGGGACGCACCACATCGGCGGTGGCGGGAGCCCTGTTCTGGCCCTATCGCATCGAGCCCGCGGCCGAGGTCGGCACCTGGCTGGAGACGTCGCTGAGCCAGTACGAACAGCTCGCGCTGCGGCCGGACGAGACCGGCGTGCGTATCGTGCCGGGACTGATGGCGGACATCCCGATGGAGGGCCTGGGAAGCTGGGCCGCGCGGGTCCCCGGACTGCGTGAGGCCCGTGCGGACGAGTTGCCGGCCGGCTTCGGCCAGGCGCTGCGGGCCGCCGTTCCGCTGATCGACATGCCCGTCCATCTGCGGTATCTGAAGGAGCGGCTGCGGGCGGCGGGCGGCACGGTGGAGCGGCGTTCGGTGACGGGCTTCGAGGAGCCGGCGGAGCTGGCGCCCGTGGTGGTGGACTGCACCGGGATCGGTGCCCGGATGCTGGTGGCGGACGCGTCGCTGTATCCGGTGCGCGGGCAGGTGGTGGTCGTGGAGAATCCGGGCATCGACGAGTGGTTCGTGGCGTCCGTTCCCGGCTCCGCCGCCATGACCTATGTGATGCCTCAGCCGTACGGAGTGCTGCTCGGCGGCACGGCGACGGAGCACTCCTGGGATCTGCGTCCCGATCCGGCCGAGGCCGAGGCGATCGTCGTGCGCTGCGCCCGGATCCGTCCCGCGCTGGCCGGGGCGCGGGTGCTGGAGCACCGGGTGGGACTACGGCCCGCGCGCCCCCGGGTCCGGCTGGAGGCCGTGACACTGCCCGGAGGCGCGCGGCTGGTGCACAACTACGGACACGGCGGCGCGGGCGTCACCGTGGCCTGGGGCTGCGCGCAGGACGCGGCCCGGCTGGCGCTGGACTGACTCGTGATCAGCAGTCGGCGGGCGTCGCTGCGGTCAGGTGGTAGGTGGCGCGTTCGTCCAGGAGCAGCGGGACCAGATTCCGCTGCGACTGGCGGAGCGGTACGAAGGCGCCCTTGCCGAGCGGCAGTGACAGCACTCCGTGGAGGGCCAGTTCGTCCTTGACGTCGGCGTACTGTGCCGCGTCGAGACGGTAGCCGCACGGCGGGTTCTGGATGATCTGCTCGGGCGCCGCCGGTTCGTTGTCGGCGCCGCCGAGATAGACCGGGCCGCGGTCCTTCAGTCCGGCCAGCCTCGCGGTGGCCGTGGCGCTCACGATCGCTCCTCTGCGCTCGTCGGTGAAGGTGAACAGCCCTTTCAACGAGTCGAGTTGGCTGGCCACCCGGCGCCGGTGGTTCAGCGCGGGATCGGCCTTCTCGGCGTCGGTCAGCGCGTTGACCCGGCTCTCGATGAGCAGGCCGAGCGAGTGTTTGACACCGGCCGCGTTGCGCAGGATGCGCTCCTGGCCGTCACCGGCGGTCTGCCGGATGGGCTCGTCGGTCACCGGATCGGTCCAGATCCCGTAGGTGCCGATGGTGTGGCCGGCCGCGCGCGCGGCGGGCCGTACATAGCGCTCCGAGAGCGCTTTCGACTCGTCGTGGACGCCGGTCGCGGTGTTGAGGTTGCGCGGCCAGAGATCGAACAGGTCCTTGTCGTAGTACGGCGGAGTGGCGCCGTACTCGTGCAGGTCGTAGATGACATCCGGGCGCTGGTCACGGATGAGGGCGGCAAAGGCGCGGCCCTCGGCCGTCTTGAGCGCGATGTGGTCGCGGTTGATGTCGACGCCGTCGGAGTTGCCCCGGGTGTCGGCGGCCCGGCCGTCCGGGTTGGCGGTGGGGACGACGAGCACGCTCGTACGGGCCAGGAAGCGCAGGGTGTCGCGGTCCTTGGTGTAGGCGAGATCGCGGACCGTGGTCAGACACGCCTCGCGGCCCGACGGTTCGTCACCGTGCTGGCTGCACACGAGCAGCACGGTGGTGGCCGCGTGCCGGGCGCCGATCCGGACGAGCTGGAGCGGACGGCCCTGTTCGGTCGTACCGATGGTGCTGAGCGTGGCACGCTCGCTCCCCCGGTCGACGGTGGTCAGGAACTCCTGCTCCTGTGGCTGGCTGGTCCAGTCGGCGCCACCGTTCGTCTCGAATCCGGTACGCGGCGGCGCGGGCGAGGTGGTGGTGGCCTGGGCGGGGACGGCGGCCAGCGAGGTGACGAGGGCGGTGGCGGTGATCGCCAGAACGAGCCCTCGTATACGAGGAGTTGTGGCGCGTGGTCGGGTCATCGGCTGCTGTCTCCCGGGATCGGCGGAATCCGGCGCGGCTCGGCCACGCCGTGGTGACGGGACTCACGGGGTGCGCTGTGCGGCGGGACGGCGCCGGTGGTGGCGCGGGCGAAGGCCGCCGCGCCGCCGACGAGCGGCAGTCCGGCGGAGGTCCTGGCCAGATCGAGGGTGAGAGTGGGAGTGGTGGACGGCGGGTCGATGAGGCCCTGGTCGGTACCGGCGATGATCAGGGCGAGCCGGTGTCCGGCCGGGACGACATGGTCGGTCGCGGCGAGCTCGATGGTGAGGGTGTACGGCTTGCCGGGCGTGAGCGGGCGGCCGTGGCCGGCCGAGGCGTAGGTGCCGAGATCGGCCCAGCCGCGGCTGAAGACGGTGTGGTCGACATCAGCGGTCCTGGCCATGGTCTCCCGGTAGCAGGAGCTGTCGCCGGTGGTGCTCGGGCCCCAGCAGGTGCGTTCGGTCAGTGTGGTGATGCCTTCGCCCGATGCGGCGTAGTCCCGGATGGTGTCGGGCCCGAGGTCGACAAGGACCGCCGAGAGATGGGCCGTCGAGGTGGACGGTGTGGCGGTGACGGTGACCGTACCGGAGCCGGACAGCCGCAGCTCACGGCTGAGCGGCCGGGTGATGAAGCCGGACTTGGCCGCGGTCGGCAGATCGATCTCGGCGGCCCAGTCGCTCTCGCTCTGCCGCGGATCGTCGGTGAAGGTCTCGGTGGTGCCGGGCCTCGCGGGCGTACGGCCCAGGGTGCCGACTCCGGCGACGGCGCCCGCGCCGGGACGCAGGGCGGTGGTCGCGGTGGTACGCGGCGGCCAGACGCGGTCGGTGGACCACTGGTCGGGAGCGCGCTCGACGTCCGCCATGGGCTCGCGGTCGATGCCGTTCTCGTAGCCGAGGAGATAGTGGTCGAACCAGCGGTGCAGCGTGGTGACCCAGGTGGCGCGGCGGAAGTCGAACGGATCGACATGGCCGGTCTGGGAGAGCCAGATCTTGCGCTCCACGCCCGCGTCGGCGAGCGCGTCCCACCATTGGCCGAGGTGTTTGGCGCGCACATTGAGGTCCTGTGCGCCATGGATGGCGAAAACACTGGCCCGGACCTTGTGTGCGTTGCGCACATAGTCGCGCTCGTTCCACAGCCCGGTCCAGTCGCCGGTGCGCGGTGCCTCGTCGATCAGCCGTTGCTGCACCGCCTGGCAGCGGGCCCGGGCCTCGGGGCTCTCGACATAGTCGGAGAGCCACTCGGGTCCGGAGTCGTAGAGAGGAGCGCCCTGCTGGAAGTAGTAGTCGTACCAGGAGGAGATCGCGCTGATCGGGACGATGGTCTCCAGTCCCTCGACGCCGGTGGCGGCGACTCCGTTGGCGATCGTGCCGTCGTAGCTCTTGCCGATCATGCCGGTGGCGCCGGTGGTCCAGTCGGCCCGTACGCGCTCGGTGCCGGTGCGGCTGCCGTAGCCGCGGGCGCGGCCGTTCAGCCAGTCGACCACGGCCTTGGCCGACTGGATGTCGGAGCGTCCGCCGACATCGACACAGCCGTCGGAGCGGCTGGTGCCCGTGAGATCGACGGCGACGAAGGCATAGCCGCGCGGTACGAAGTAGTTGTCGTAGTACAGCGGGAAGCCGACCGGCCTGCCGTCCGCGTCATAGGTCTTGCGCTGGCTCTCGTTGCCGCGTCCGCAGCAGGAGTAGTACGGGCTCGCGTCCATGATCACGGGAACCTTGCGGCCCCGCTCGGCGGGCTCGCTCGGCCGGATGACATCGACGGCGACCCGGTCGTTCTTGCCGTCCTCGTCACCGTCGATCCCGGTGTCCACCCAGATGGACTCCCGGATCGCGTCGTCGTACGAGTAGACGGGCCGGCTCTCCTTCACCTGCGGTCCGCCCGGCCCTGCGGCGGGCTGTGCGCCCAGTGCCCCTGTCGGAGTGAGCAGCACCCCGAGGAGAGCGGCGGAGGCCGCCGCGACCAAGGTTCTGTATGACCAGCGGGCTCCCCGCGCACGGATCTCCATGGGGCGGAAGGTACCCCGGTCAACTCCCGTGCAAAAGAGGGCAGTCGACGGGCCGAAGGGACATGGGCGCGGCTGGGCATGCCGACCGTATACATGTACAGGGCGCCGGCCGCGCGGGAGTCGCACGGCGGGCGTACGGCATCAGGGACCGTGGGCATGCCCTCCGAGCGGACAGGTCTGCCGGGACATCGCTGATGGGACGCCTTGGAAGCGCTCTCATCCAAGCGCCCGCAGCGGTTAGGCTGTAGCTGTCCGGCAGCCCGTCTCGCCCCCGTATGCGGCGCTGCCGTACGGTACCGCCGTATCGGTCCCGTCCGGGCCGTACCGGCGGCCATCAGGTCCTGTACGCCCGTACCGGCACCGTCAGCCGTATCCGTCCCCGACGAGGAGCGCACGCCTTGCCCGAGCCGTCCCCTGGGTTCCGTCCCACTCTGGAAGCTGTCGCCGCGCGCGCCGGCGTCTCCCGGGCCACGGCCTCGCGGGTCGTCAACGGCGGTGCGGGCGTCCGGCAGCCGCTGGTCGACAAGGTGCGCCGGGCGGTCGACGAGCTGGGATACGTACCGAACCACGCGGCCCGCACCCTGGTCACCCGGCGCACCGGCGCGGTCGCCGTGATCATCGCGGAGCCGGAGATCCGGATCTTCTCCGATCCGTTCTTCTCCCAGCAGATCCGCGGTATCAGCAAGGAACTGACCGCGCACGACACCCAGTTGGTGCTGCTCCTGCTCGAAGGTCCCGGTGACTACGACCGGATCGCCCGCTATCTGGCAGGCGGCCATGTCGACGGCGCGCTCGCCTTCTCGCTGCACACCGACGATCCGATCCCCGAGATCACCCGGCGGGCCGGGATGCCGACGGTCTACGGAGGCCGGCCGAGCTGGACTGCGGCCCAGGACCGTCAGGCCGTGCCGTATGTGGACGCCGACAACCGCGGCGGCGCCCGGGCGGCCGTCCAGTATCTGCGGGACCTCGGCCGGCGGCGGATCGCGCATATCGCGGGCCCGCGCGACCAGACCTCGGCCACCGACCGGCTGGACGGCTATCACGATGTGCTGCTGGACGCGGATCCCGGGCTGATCGCCGAGGGCGCGTTCACGGCGGAGAGCGGAGCGCGCGCGATGGCGGAGCTGCTGGAGCGGAACCCCGATCTGGACGCGGTGTTCGCCGCCAACGATCTGATGGCCTCGGGCGCGCTGCGGGTGCTCAAGGAGCATGGCCGCGCGGTGCCCGACGATGTGGCACTGGTCGGTTTCGACGACATGGACTCGGTCGCGGAGGCCACCGATCCGCCGCTGACCACCGTCCGGCAGGACATAGAGGGACAGGGCCGGCTGATGGCGCGGCTGCTGCTGCGCGGTCTGGACCGGGACCGCGAGGGCGCCTCGGCGCCGGCTTCGGTGATCACTCCGACCACACTGGTACGGCGGGCCTCGGCCTGAGCCGGGACCCGCCGTCCGTCGTGGGCCGTGCCTCGCGGGTTGGCCGCGCTCGCGGGTCGTACGCGTGCCGCGGGAGAGGTCCCGCTGTCGAGAGAGGTCCGCTATCCGGTCGCTGTCGAGCGCGCCGGTACGGTGAGCGTCTTACCGTCCGAGAAGGTGACCGTGCGCGCCACCGGCTCGAAGTTGTGCGCCGCGTACGTCCGTACTCCGCCCTTGGTGAAGACGGCGGAGGTCGGGATCGAGCCGGTGACCGTCGCGTCGGGAGCGCCCAGCGCGTCCAGTGTGGTGATCCAGTGGTACGTATGGGCCCTGGACTCGCCAGCCTCGGGTGTGTAGCCCGCGTTGCCCGCGTCCCACTTGGCCTTGGCCGCCGCCGGATCGGCGAGGGCCTCGAACTCCCAGAGGATGTCCCGCCATTCGACGGCCGGACCGCCGTTCTCCCGCACCATCTCCGCGAGATTGCGCCTGATCGCGTCCTTCTCACGGCTGAGATGGAGTGAACCACCGGTCAGCGGAAGGGCGTTGATGCCGTGGATCTCCTCCGGATTGGCGGTCCACCAGGTGGAGTACGCGCCGCCGCTGCCCCACACCATGCCGACCGTGTCATGCCCGAAGGAGGACGGGAAGACCTCCTGGTCGGCGTCGAACCAGTACTGGCCGATCGCCTCGGACTCGGTGGTCAGCAAGTAGCTGCCCAGGTCGTGCAGTTGGGCGTTACCGGTCGCGGAGCCCCACAGGATCAGTGCGGCGCTGAGGTTGGTGGACTCGGACGACGACTCCTGGTTGTTGCCCGCGGCGAAGCCCTGGTGTCCCGAGGCCCAGCTGTGTCCCGCGTATATGTCGAAGCCGCGCAGGAAAGGGAATGCGGTGTCATCGCGGCTGGGGTTGGCCGCGTCGCGTACGAGCGTCTTCACCATGCCGCCCCAAGCGGAGTCGGCGGCCCACGCCTGGTCGTACTGGGCGACGATCGCCGCCGCATAGACGTAGTAACTGTAGTGGAAGTGGTGGTCGTTGAGCTCCGTGTCACTGCCGTAGGACGCGGGATAGCCGGTCAGCGTCTTCCAGTTCCTGTCGTACGAGAACTCATTGGCGCCGCCCGCCGTGAACCACTGTTCCAGCCGGCCCTTGAGCAGTCCGACCAGCTTGTCGCGAGTGGCGGTCTCACCGATCTGGTCGGCCATGGGCACCAGTTGGGCGAGCTTGCCCAGCGCCTTGCCGGTCCAGTAGGTGTCGACCGCGCCGGAGAACGGATCGGCCGCGTTCGCCACCTCGTTCAGATAGCCCCGGAGCCGCGCCTGGTCGACGCCGCCGGACCTCGGCAGCGCGGGCAGCACTCCGGCCGACTGCTGGCTGGTGGTGAAGGACGTGCCCTCGCGGACCTTCATCGTGCCGCGTGACGAGACATAGGTGTACGGCGTGAGCGCGTCGGTCGTGTGGAGCCACTGGTGGCGGTAGAGGGCCTGGAGCGTACCGGTCTCGGTGCCCTCCTGCGGCGCGGTGGTGAGGCTGTAGGTCGCCCTGACCGTGCCGCCGGCGGCGCTCCAGCTCACCTTCGAGCCGGTGACGAAGCTGTACGCGTACTTCCGGTAGGCGGCCAGCGCGTCCGTGGAGGGCAGGACCGCGAGGGAGAAGTAGTCACGGCCGCCGAGCCCGGCCGTGAGCGTGGATCCCGCTACGGTCCAGTCGCTGCCGGTCGGCGCGAACAGGGCGTAGTGGTGTCCCGCGACGGTGATGCCGAGGACATTGCCCTGGTCGGCGAAGACCTGGGGCGCGGCGGCGGTGGTGACACGCGCGTCGCCGCCGGTGCCCTTGGCGTAGACGAAGGGCAGACCGTGGCCGATGGTGGTCCGCAGGGTGCGGGCGCCGTCCGACCAGTACGGCGTGACGGTCCAGTCCGACCAGCTGTCGGCCTTGGTGTCGGGCGAGTTGAGCCCGGTCAGTCCCAGCGTGAGATCGGCCTTGTGCGCGTACTCGTACTGACGGCCGTCGCCGCTGACCGTCGGAGCGGTCGGATAGCCGACCTGGAGACCGCCCGCGGTCGCCTGATAGGTGAGCGGATGGCCGTACATCGGCGTGGAGTACGGATTGTCGCCGTACCGCTGGAAGGCCAGCGAGGACCACCAGTCGTTCGTGGGCACGGGCCTGTTCCTGGCGGCGTCGGTCACCTTGGGAGTGACCGGCGTGCCGGTGTTGGTCGTGGGGCCCGCTGTACCGGCGGGCCGGGTGTCCGAGTAACTCCCCGCACCCACGGGGACGTTGGCGGCCATCGCCGGACCGGCGGCGGGACCCAGGCCGACGGCGGCCAGGGCGGTGACCAGGACCAGCGCGGAGACGGGTCTGGCACGGGAGACGGACATGGACGGCACCTCGAAGACATGGGGGGAAAGGGCGTCCGAGAGCGCTCTCAGATGTAATGAAACGTAAAACTCCTGAAACAGAAGTGTCAATACATCTGACACGGACGGCAGTTCACGGGTGATCGGCAGCCGTTATGCGTTCGAGTCTTGACGAAGCACAGCACTCCGGGCCACGCTCCCCCGCCAACTCGTGAGAGCGCTCATGAACGGCTCTCGCGTAGGTACCCCCGAAGCCAAGCGATCCGCCGCCATGAGCCAAGTGATCCGCCGTCACAACGCAGGAGGCGGGGAGTCCTTGCGTTATTGGCATGCTACGGACATGCTTTTCCCAGCGGAATCTACCCGCATAGATCCGGCTCCGTCCTGAACGCTTCCCCCCAACCGCCGCCCCGCCGCAGGCGGACGCGGCACGCCTCCAGGAGGAACCCTTGAGCACGCGTTTCACACGCCGCCATGCCACCGCTCTCGCTCTCACCGCCGTCACCGTCGCCGCCCTCCAGGGCGTGGCGTCCCCGATCGCGGGAGCCTCGCAGCCGAGTCCGTCCGACGCCGCGCCGGTCTCGGCGGTCGGACAGGTCGAGGACCAGACCGCCCGTGCCGTCGCCGCCTCGCTCGGCGACCAGAGATGGCGGGCGCAGATACGCTCGGCGGCCCTCGCCTCGGACCAGGTCGATCTGAGCGCGCTGACCGGCCGGGCCACGGCGAAGGCCGGACAGGCTCTCAAGTCCACGGTCGCCAAGGGCGACCAGCGCATCGCCGCCGCCAAGGGGCTGGGCGCCGACACCGGTTCACTGCTGCGGCTGCGGCTGGCCGCCGACCCCATGCGTGGCGCGCTGACGGCGGGTACGGTCCCGCTGGTCGCCGCCGCCGGCACCGATGACAACGCCGAGACGATCACCGCGTACGACAGCCGTGGCCGGGCGCACACGCTGGACGCGCGGACGACGCCGGACCGGCCCGTCTACGTCGTCGACATCGACGTCACCAAGGCCATGGCCGCGGGCCTGGGCGTCGTGGACAAGGAACTCGCCAAGCACGGTCTGTCCTCCGCCGAGGTCACCGAGGCCTCCAAGGCCACCGCCGAAACCACCGAGGGCTCACGGAACCGCGCCGCCGCGGCCGGCTTCTGGACCTCCCGAGTCGACGCCGTCCATCTGTCCAACGACGAGGAGCCCTGGATCTCGGGCGACGCCGAGATCTTCTCGATCGTCAGCGGCTTCGGATTCGACGGCAAGGTCCGTGTCGACACGGTGACCATGCCGTATCTGGACAACGACGGCACCACCTACTACCCGAACCAGATCCTCGTCAACTGGTCGTCCTACAAGTACAACCTCGCCGATGTCGTGATGATGGAGGACGACGGCGACACCAACTACCAGGCCCTCGCCAAGGCCATCGCGGACATCCTGCTCACCATCACCGACCAGGGCGCCTATATCCCCCTGGTCAACGCCATCCTCGACGCCATCCCGACGTCCTGGTGGACCAACGATCCCGACTACGTGGACTCCTGGTACACCCTGGGCCAGAACTCCTCCGGCCGCCTCAACGGCGCCCGGGGCAACGGCTGGATGACGATCAGCCCGTACTTCGTCGAACAGTTCTGACACCCGAGAGCCCCGTCCGGCCGTTCCCTGGCCGGACGGGGCTCTTGTCACTCACGTCGCTCACGCACCTTGTCGCCTCGCGTATACGGCGCCACTTTCACAACGGTGGTGGCACAGCAATACTGTTTCACTGAGTCCCACCGAGTCGATTCGGTCCCACCGAGTCGATCTGTCGACCCATGGCAGCCGGAAGCGAGGTGCGGTCCATGGCCACCGAGACCGGAAGGCCGACGCTCACGGTCGACGAACTCGCCGCGCGGGCCGGCGTCACTGTGCGTACCGTACGGTTCTACAGCAGCCGCGGGCTGCTTCCGCCGCCGGTCATCGGCGCGCGCAGGGTCGGGCACTACGGGCCCGAGCATCTGTCCCGGCTGGCGCTGATCGAGGAGCTTCAGCGCCAGGGCATGACGCTCGCCGCGATCGAACGCTATCTGGAGCAGTTGCCGCCCGATCTCAGCGCCCGCGATCTGGCGATCCACCGGGCGCTGGTCGCCTCCTGGGCGCCGGACTCGCCCGAGGACGCGACTCGGGCGGAGCTGGAGAGCAGGGCGGGACGGGCGTTGACAGAGGACGACATCGACCGGCTCGCCGCGATGGGCGCCCTGGCCCGCGCCGACCACACGGACAGCTACCGCCCCGATACCTACCGGCTGGATCCGGCGCTGCTGCGGCTCTGCGTCGAGCTGCTCGACGTACCCATCGCACAGGAGACGATCCTCGCGGCCCGCACCGTCCTGCTGGAGCACACCCGTGAGGCGGCACGGAAGCTGACCCGGATGTTCCGGGACGAGGTGTCGCCCTCGTACGGACGGGACGCGTCCGGTCCGGAGCAGATCGCGGCGGTGAAGTCGCTCTCCGCGCATATGGAGCCGCTGGTGGTACAGGCGCTGGTCACGGCGTTCCAGCGGTCGCTGAAAGAGGAGCTGCGGGCCGCGTTCCAGGCGGCGGCGGAGTGAGTGCGCGGTAGTACGTGCGGTCCACGCGGCCCGCACGTACACCTACCTGTCTGAACGGCACCCGCTCTCCCCGTCCTCACCCGCTCTCACCCGTCGCCGAACGTCTCGCCCTTCTCCGCCTTCTCCACCAGCAGCACGGGCGGCTCGAAGCGCTCTCCGTACCGTTCCGCGAGCTCGCGGGCGCGCGCGACGAAACCGGGCAGCCCGCCCTCGTAGCCGTTGATGTACTGGAGCACTCCGCCCGTCCAGGCCGGGAAGCCGATGCCCATGATCGAGCCGATATTGGCGTCGGCGACCGACGTGAGAACGTTCTCCTCCAGACAGCGCACCGAGTCCAGCGCCTCGGAGAAGAGCATCCGCTCCCGCATGTCCGCGAACAGATCCCGCGCGTCCGCCTTTCCGAAGTGCTCCCGCAGTCCCGGCCAGAGCCCGGCACGCTTGCCGTCCGCGTCGTACTCGTAGAAGCCCGCGCCGCCCGCGCGTCCCGTACGGCCGAACTCGTCCACCATCCGGTCGATCACCGCGTCCGCCGGATGACCGGTCCAGATGCCTCCCGACTCCTCCACCGCGCGCCTGCTCTCGTCGCGGATCTTCCGAGGCAGGGTGAGTGTCAGCTCGTCCATCAGGGAGAGCACCTTGGCGGGATAACCGGCCTGTGCGGCGGCCTGCTCGACCGACGCGGGCTCGATGCCCTCGCCGATCATCGCGACGCCCTCGTTGATGAACTGCCCGATCACCCGTGAGGTGAAGAAGCCGCGCGAGTCATTGACGACGATCGGCGTCTTCTTGATCGCACGCACCAGATCGAAGGCACGGGCGAGAGCCTCGTCGCCCGTCCGCTCGCCCTTGATGATCTCGACCAGCGGCATCTTGTCGACCGGTGAGAAGAAGTGCAGTCCGATGAAGTCGGCGGGCCGGGAGACGCCTTCGGCGAGCAGAGTGATGGGCAGGGTGGAGGTGTTGGAGCAGAGCAGCGCGTCGGGCTCCACGATCTCCTGGATCTCCTGGAAGACCTTGTGCTTGAGCGCCGGATCCTCGAAGACCGCCTCGATCACGGCGTCACAGCCCGCGAGATCGGCGGGATCGGCGGTCGGTGTGATACGGGCGAGCAGCGCGTCGCGCCGGTCCTCGGTCGTACGGCCGCGGGAGAGCGCCTTGGCGAGCAGCTTCTCGGAGTACGCCTTGCCCCGCTCGGCGGCGTCCTGCGAGACATCCTTCAGGACGACGTCCAGGCCGGCGCGGGCGCAGGAGTAGGCGATGCCCGCGCCCATCATGCCGGCGCCGAGGACCGCGACCTTGCGGACCTCGCGCGGTGGAATGCCCTGCGGGCGGCTCGCGCCCGAGTTGACGGCCTGGAGGTCGAAGAAGAACGCCTGGATCATGTTCTTGGCGGTCTGCCCGGTGACCAGCTCGGTGAAGTAGCGGGCCTCGACGGTCTGCGCGGTCTCGAAGTCGACCTGCGAGCCCTCCACGGCCGCCGCGAGGATATTGCGCGGCGCCGGGAAGGGCGCGCCCGCGAGCTGCTTCTTCAGATTGGCCGGGAACGCGGGCAGATTGGCGGCAAGGCGCGGGCTGGACGGCGTACCGCCGGGAATGCGGTAGCCCTTGACGTCCCAGGGCTGTACGGACTCGGGATGGGCGTCGATGAAGGCATGGGCCGCCGCGAGCATCTCGTCGGCGGTGGCGGCGACTTCATGGACGAGCCCGGCCTCCAGCGCGCGCCGCGGCGAGTACTGGGTGCCCTGGAGCAGCACCTTGAGCAGCGCGTCCGCGATGCCCAGCAGCCGTACCGTACGGGTGACTCCGCCGGCCGCGGGCAGCAGTCCGAGCGTGACCTCGGGCAGACCGATCTTCGATCCCGGCGCGTCGAGGGCGATCCGGTGGTGGCAGGCGAGGGCGATCTCGTAACCGCCGCCCAGCGCCGCCCCGTTGATGGCGGCGACGAGGGGCTTGCCCAGGGTTTCCAGGCGCCGCAGGGCGTGTTTGACGGCCATGCCGCTCTCGAAGACGCGCTGGGCGTCGGCCGGGCCGACCTTGATCATGTCCTTGAGGTCGCCGCCCGCGAAGAAGGTCTTCTTGGCGGAGGTGACGATGATGCCGCGGATGCCGTCCCGCTCGGCCTCCGCGCGCTCGGCGATCGCCGCGAGCGAGTGCCGGAAGGTCTCGTTCATGGTGTTGGCGGACTGGCGTGGATCGTCCAGGACGAGGGTGACGACGCCCGATCCGTCCTGCTCCCAGCGGATGGCCGAGGACGCCTGGGTGGTGGACTCGCTCATGCTGCTGCTCCGTAATCCATGACGGGGACGAAGGGAGGACGGGGACGAAGGAAGAGAGGGCAGGGACGGACGGGTCGGCCGGTCGGAACGATCGGACGGAGCGGTCGGACGGAGCGGTCAGACGCGCTCGACCACGGTGGCGACTCCCATACCGCCGCCGACACAGAGCGTCACCAGTCCGTACCGCTGGTCCCGCCGCTCCAGTTCATCGATGACCGTGCCGAGGATCATGGCGCCGGTGGCCCCCAGCGGATGGCCGAGCGCGATGGCCCCGCCGTTCACATTGACCTTCTCCAGCGGCAGTCCCATCTCCTCCACGAAGCGCAGTACGACCGCGGCGAACGCCTCGTTGATCTCGACCAGGTCGATGTCGTCGATCGTCAGTCCGGCCTTGGCGAGGGCCTTGCGGCTCGCGGGCGCGGGCCCGGTCAGCATGATCGTCGGCTCGGAGCCGGAGACCGCGGCGGAGACGATCCTGGCGCGCGGAGTGAGCCCGTAGCGCTCGCCGGTCTCCCGGGAGCCGATGGCGACGAGGGCCGCGCCGTCCACGATGCCGGAGGAGTTGCCCGCGTGGTGGACATGGTCGATCTTCTCGACCCAGTGGTACTTCTGGAGGACGACCGCGTCGAAGCCGCCGACGTCGCCGATCGTGGCAAACGACGGCTTCAGCGCGGCGAGCGAGTCGGCGGTGGTGCCGGGACGCAGATGCTCGTCGCGGTCCAGGACGGTGAGTCCGTTGCGGTCGAGGACCGGTACGACCGAGCGGTCGAAACGGCCCTCCTTCCACGCGGCGGCGGCCCGCTCCTGGGAGAGCGCCGCGAACTCGTCCACGTCGCGCCTGCTGAATCCGCCCAAAGTGGCGATCAGATCGGCGCCGATGCCCTGCGGTGCGAAGCCGGTCGCGAAGCTGGTCATCGGGTCCATGGCCCAGGCACCGCCGTCGGAGCCCATCGGTACGCGCGACATCGACTCGACGCCGCCCGCGAGGACCAGATCCTCCCAGCCGGAGCGGATCTTGGCCGCGGCCAGATTGACGGCTTCGAGCCCGGAGGCGCAGAAGCGGTTCTCCTGTACGCCGGCGACGGAGTCGGGCAGTCCGGCGGCGATGGCCGCGATACGGGCGATGTCCGAGCCCTGGTCGCCGAGCGGGCTCACCACGCCGAGGACGATGTCGTCGATCGCCTCCGGGTCGAGTCCGGGCAGCCGTCGGCGCATCTCATGGATCAGTCCGACGACGAGATCGATGGGCTTGGTGCCGTGCAGGGCGCCATTGGCCTTGCCGCGACCGCGCGGAGTGCGGATCGCGTCGTAGACGAACGCTTCGGTACTCACGGCGACTGCCTTTCGCTGAGATGAGAGACGGGACGCGCGACGGTTCAGTAGTTCAACGCTTGACTCAACTGTCCTCCTTCGCGGGCACGGGCGGCGAGAGCTCGGCGAGCGAAGGCGCGGCTGCGGAAGGCGCGGCTACGGAAGGCTCGGCGAGCGAGGGCAGCTCCCAGTCGCGGGCGATCTCAGCGGTGTCCGCGCCCGGTCTGGCGGGCCCACGGCGCACCGAGCCCGGCGTGACGGAGAAACGCGGCGCGGGCGCGGGCTGGACGAGCCCTCCATGGTCGGTGAAGGTGCCACGGGCCACGAGATGCGGATGGGCGGGAGCCTCGCGCAGCGAGAGCACCGGAGCGACACAGGCGTCGGTCCCTTCGAAGACCGCCGTCCACTCCGCGCGTGTCCTCGTCCGGAACCGGGCCGCGACTGCGTCCCGCAGCTCGTCCCAGCGGGCGAAGTCCTTACGGCTCGGGACCTCGTCCGCGATCCCGAGCCGCTCGATGAACTCGTTGTAGAACCGCTGCTCCAGCGGCCCGACCGCCATGTACTCACCGTCGGCGGTCTCGTACGAGCCGTAGAAAGGGCTGCCGCCGTCGAGCAGATTCGCTCCTCGCCGGTCCTGCCAGCCGCCCGCGCCCATCATGGCGTGGATCATGGTCGTGAGGTGGGCCGTCCCGTCGACGATCGCCGCGTCCACCACCTGGCCCGTACCGTCCGGCGTACGGGCGTGCTGGAGCGCCGCGAGCACTCCGATGACGAGATAGAGGGCGCCGCCCGCGTAGTCACCGAGCAGATTCGCCGGAAGGGCGGGCGGCTCGTCGGCCTTCCCGATCATGGAGAGGGTGCCGCTGACGGCGATATAGCCGATGTCGTGCCCTGCGCGCTCGGCGAGCGGGCCCTCCTGGCCCCAGCCGGTCATCCGTCCGTACACCAGGCGCGGATTACGGGCGAGACACTCCTTGGGACCGATACCGAGGCGCTCGGCGACTCCGGGACGGTAGCCCTCGATCAGCACATCGGCGCGCTCGGCCAGATCGAGTACACGCGCGGCGCCGTCCTCGGCCTTGAGGTCGATCAGCACGGAGCGCTTGTTGCGATTGGTCAGATCATGGGCCGGATCGATACCGAGGCCGGCCCCGCCGGGGCGGTCGATCCGTACGACATCGGCGCCGAGGTCCGCGAGAGTCATGGCGGCGAACGGCCCCGGCCCGATTCCGGCCAGCTCGACCACGCGTACGCCGGTCAGCGGGCCGTTCTCCGTCGTTGCCATCCTGCCCCCAGCACTGTGACACAACTGATGTAACAGCAGTGATGCTAAGAAGGTTGCCGCACTCCGCACAACCCCTGTGGAGAGCAAGCGCTTGGTTTCCTGCCGCGTCCTGAAGATCCCTCCCGTTCTACCGCCCGGCGGCCGACTCGGCACGCCGAGCAGCGCCAGGCGGCTACGCCGTGGCCTCGCGCAGCGCGCGGCGGCAGAGGGCGTCGGCTCTGCGGGTGGACTCGGGAAGGCGGTAGTCGGGCGTCAGCCGCAGAGTGTGGGCACAGGCTGTGGCGAGGTCGACACGGTGGCCGACCGAGACGAACACCGGCTTGACGTCCGGCTGGGTGCGCAGCGCCCGGCCGACCTCCTCGCCGTCGTCGGTCAGCAGCGGCGAGGAGTCACCGCGCCGGGCGCCCGGCTGTTCGTACGAGAAGGCGAAGGGATTCTTCGCCACACCGAACACCGGGAGTCCGGTGAGTACGCCGAGATGCGCGGCAAGGCCGAAGCGGCGCGGATGGGCCAGACCGTAGCCGTCGCAGACGACAAGGCCCGGGTCGGAGGTGAGGGCGTCGAGAGCGGCGAGGACCGTGGGAATCTCCCGGAACGCCAGCAGTCCGGGGACATACGGGAAGGTGACCCGGCCGACGGCCGTCGCCTCGTCCACCACGGCGAGCGTGGCGGCGTCGAGCACGACGGCCGCCGCGGCGACGACGTCGCGGGCGTCGTCGTACGCCACGTCCACACCGGTCACCAGTCCCGTACCGGGCGGCGGCCCGGCCTCGTCCAGCACGACGCGCCCGCGCAGCTCGTCCTGTACGGCGCGTGCCTCGGCCTCGTCCTGGGGCGTCCTGATCTCCGTCATGGTGATCACACCCTAGGCCGTGTCTGCCCGCGTCACAGGGCGGGCGGAGAGCCGGAAGGCTCAGGCCGCCGCGAAACGCTCAGGCCGCCTGTACGTCAGGCCGCCGCCGGTACGTAGGGATAGGTCGGCGAAGGTTTGGTGGTGATCGAGTCCTTGCCGATGGCGAGGCCGAGCGGAGTGTTGAGCGCCGTGGAGAACATGACGTCGGGAGCGTTGTCGGTCAGGGCGCGGCCGTTCCACTGGAGGAAGCTGTAGCAGGCGGGCGTTCCGACGGTGTACGACAGCAGGTTGGGCAGCACGCGGGCGGCGAAGCAGCGGCCGTAGGCGTCAGGATCCTCGGCGGTACCGTACGCGCGGACCGCACCGGCGATCATGCCCGCCACCGTCGCGCCATAGGTCCGTACGTCGTCGGCGGGCCTGCCCAGGTTGAGGCGGTCGCCCAGATCCTCGTCGAGCTGGGCGAACAGCGGATGGATCATGGGATGACCGACCCGGTTGATCTGCCGCCAGCCGCCCACGTCGGTGGCCAGGCTGGCCAGTGCCCAGGCGCCGATACGGCGGTCGGGACCGGCCAGGGCGAGCAGCTCGCTGTCGGACACTTCGAGGACGATCGAGTAGACGGTGTGACCGGCGAAGAGATTCATGGCCTTGACCGGTTCCCAGCCCGTCAGATCCACCCGGGTGCCGTACTTGACCGCCTTGCCGACCGCTTGCAGCACATCCGGCTCGATCCAGAACGGATCTCCGGCCTTGCCCGCCCACACCCGGGCGCCTCCGCCGAGCTCCTGAACACGGTCCGTACCGCCTTCGACGACCAGCGTGCCCTCGGCGTGGTTGTCCTGCGCCTCCACGCCGGTGAGACGGTGCAGCCGGTAGCTCTGGCCGCCGTCGGGACCGCGCTCGCCGAAGGTGAAGCGGTAGGTCAGCTCCTCCACCGCGTCGCCGTCGCCGTCGATCTTGAACTCGTAGCGGCCCTCCGGGTGGAAGCCGCGCGGGATGTCCTCACCGGCCAGCGAGTGGGACGCGTCCATGACGAACACCGTGCCGCGCTCGCCGCGGAAGAGGAAGAAGTCGGTGAGGTCCAGGCGCGGGTCCTGGCGGGCGATCGGGGAGTCGAGATGGTGCGACATGAGGCACTCGCATTCTGGAAAGGCACCCGAGTACCGCCCGGGTGCCGGGAACGGATCGGTCTTGAGATAGGTCGGTAAGCAGACGTCGGTAAGCGGGCATCCGGAGGCGGACATCCGGAGGGACCTCTGCGAGTGGACGGGTGCCGCACACCGTCGGCCATCAGCCGCGCAACCATCAGCCGCGCTCGTCGGGGATCCGGGCGCCGGTCAGCTGCGCACACCGTTCGAGCAGCCCGTCCTGGAAGGTGTACGACCTGGCGGCCGGGTGGGTCTCCGTCTCCTGCTGGTGGTAGAAATACCGGCCGGTCACCTGCGCGGATTCGTCGTCGCTGACGGCCAGCCAGGCCTGGGTGACGGGAGCGAGGCGTATGTCGTCGGGCGCTCCGGGGCCACCCATCCGCGTCGGCACCCACCCGGGCGTCAGCGCGTTGGAAAGCACTTCCGGCCAGCGGCGCGCCACGGCGAACGCCAGGGCGACATCGCAGAGTTTGCTGTCGGAGTACGCCTGCGACGGATTCCACTCCCGCTGGGTCCATCCCAGGTCGAACAGGTCCGGTTCGCCGCCGCGGTGCATGGCGGAACTGAGATAGACCAGCCGGTCCGGGCGATCGATCAGCGCGGTGAGCAGATACGGCGCCACCACATTGATGGCGAAGATGTGGACAAGTCCCTCGGTGGTCAGCCGGTACGGCTCGCGGAAGCCGACACCCGCGTTGTGGATGACCGCGTCATACCGTCCCCGTTCGTTCGCCTGTTCGGCGACCTGGCGCGTATCGGCGATGCTCGACAGATCTCCCACGACGACGCCCTCCGCCTCGGGCAGAGCGTGTGCGGCGTCATGGGCCCGCTCGGTGTTACGGGCGTGCAGCGTGACCTTGTGGCCCTGACTCACCAGCAGCTTCGCGGCCATCAGGCCGAGCCCGTCACTGGAACCGGTGATCAGTACGCGTGCCATCGGCTTCCTCCTTCGGCCGGCCCTCCGGGCCGAGCAGGGAGGCGATCAGCCCAGGGCGTGCGTGGCCCGCAGGGCGGTTCCTTCGGGGCATCTGCCCACGCCGCGGCCAGGGAGCGAAAAGGCCGAGCGCCACCTCGTACCGCCTTCCCAGCGGCCAGAGTAGCACAAACATGATCATATAGTCGCTTTTCGACCGGTACGGCGCGCCGCCAGGTGACGTAGGTCACCCACCTTCCCGAGCACTGATCGGGCCGCCCAGCCGTCCTTCCAGTAGGAGAGAGAACCGCGCCGATCCACCAGCGGTCCGACGAAGGGGATCAGGTCATGTCACCCGTCATCGAGCAGGCTGTACAGGCCCGACTGGTCGCGTCCGTCCCCAGGACCGAGACCGTCGCCGCGACACTCCGTTACGACCGGACCGATCCCTTCGCCGTCCGCATGGCGTTCCCGCCGCTCGCGACGCTGGAGGGCACCGAGGTGACCTGGGAGTTCTCCCGCGAGCTGCTGGCCTCGGGCATCCACGAGCCGGTCGGTCTCGGTGATGTACGGGTGCGGCCGTTCGGCTACGGCCGTACGGTCCTGGAGTTCCACGCGCCCGAGGGCACCGCGATGGTCCATCTGCGCACCTCCGAACTGCGCCGCTTCCTGGAGCGCTCCGAGGACCTCGTCCCGGCCGGCCACGAGCATCTCCATCTGAACCTGGACCACGATCTGACCGAGCTGCTGCGCGACGCCTGCTGACGCTCCCGGCCGCCGACACCTCTGCCTCCACCTCCGCCGGCGGCTCCGCCGCCAGTAATTGCTTTGACGCCCGCCCGGCCGCTGCCTACGGTGGCTGACGTCCTGTTGTCGTCGATTGGAGTAGGACGTTGCTCGTCTGAGGTCCTGAGACACCGTGCCGCATGGATTCGTCCGTGTGTTCTCGTGTGTGACCTCGGCCGTCGAGCCGTCCTCCCCGACCAGGACTTCTCCTGTTCCGCGGTGTCTCCATCCGTTGCCCTGCCCCTCTCGCAGTACTTCGTACTTCGCAGCGACCGGAGACCCGTATGTCCTCATCTCCCGCCCATATCACCTGCACCGCCCTCTCCTTCGGCTGGCCCGACGGGACGAGTGTCCTCGACGGATTCCAGCTCTCCGTCGGTCCCGGCAGAACCGGTCTGATCGGCCGCAACGGATCAGGGAAATCAACACTGTTGAGGCTGATCGCGGGCGAACTGACACCGTCCGAAGGAAAGATCAAGGTCGCCGGTGACATCGGCCACCTGCCGCAGACCGTGGTGCTCGACACCGGGCTACGGGTGGACGAGGCACTCGGTATCGCCTCGGCCCGTGCCGCACTGCACGCCATCGAGGCGGGCGACGCGAGCGAGGAGCACTTCACCGCCGTCGGCGACGACTGGGATGTCGAGGAGCGCGCCCGCGCCACGCTCGACCAGCTCGGCCTCGGACGGATCGGACTCGACCGCACCATCGGCGAGATGTCGGGAGGCGAGTGCGTGCTGCTGCGACTGGCCTCGCTGCTGCTGGCCAGGCCCGGTGTGCTGCTGCTGGACGAGCCGACGAACAATCTCGATCTGCACGCGCGACGGCGGCTGTACGCGGCGGTCGCGTCCTGGTCCGGTGTGCTGATCGTGGTCAGCCATGACCGTGAACTGCTGGAGCGCGTCGACCAGATCGCCGATCTGCACGACGGCGAGGTGCGGTGGTACGGCGGCAACTACTCCGCGTACGAGGAGGCACTGGCCCAGGAACAGGAGGCGGCCGAGCGCACGGTGCGGGCCGCCGAGGCCGACGTACAGCGGCAGAAGCGTGAACTGACCGACGCTCAGGTCAAGTTGGCCAAGCGGGCACGCTTCGGCCGGAAGATGTACGACAGCAAGCGGGAGCCGCGCATTGTGATGAACCTGCGCAAGCAGGCCGCCCAGGAGTCCGCGGGCAAACACCGCACCCTGCACGCCGAGAAGCTCGCCGAGGCGAAGGAGCGTCTGGACGACGCGATGGAGGCGGTACGGGACGACGACGAGGTCCGTATCGAGCTGCCGTACACCAAGGTCCATCCGGGCAGGAGCGTGCTGAGCCTGCGCGAGCTGCGGCTGCGCCACGGAGCCGAGGCCTTGGGCTGGTTCGAGATCCACGGCCCGGAGCGGATCGCGCTCGTGGGACGCAACGGCGCGGGCAAGACCACGCTGCTGCGTACGGTCGCCGGAGAGCTGGAGCCGGTCTCCGGTGAGGCGCTCGCCCATGTGCCGGTGCGTTTTCTGCCGCAGCGGCTCGATGTGCTGGACGACTCGCTGAGCGTGGTGGAGAACGTGGTACACCTCGCGCCCGCCGCGACGAACAACCTGATCAGGGCGCGGCTGGCGCGCTTTCTGTTCCGTGGCGCGCGGGCCGACCAGCCGGCCGGGACGCTCTCCGGCGGAGAGCGGTTCCGTGCCTCGCTCGCCGCCCTGCTGCTCGCCGAGCCCGCCCCGCAATTGCTCATGCTGGACGAGCCGACGAACAATCTGGACATGGCGAGCGTGCGCCGGCTCACCGCCGCGCTGGAGTCGTACGAGGGCGCGCTGATCGTGGCGAGCCATGATCTGCCGTTCCTGGAGTCGATCGGCATCACGCGCTGGCTGGTGCTCGACGGTGAGCTGCGGGACACCAGCGCCGAGGAGGTAAGGGAGGCGGAACTGCCGTACGCCTAGGCGCTGTTCGGGGCCAGGATCGGGGCCGGATCGGGCCGGGGCCGGGCCGGCTCAGGTCCGGCCCGGCCCCGGCGCGGCTCCCGGCGCGGCTCCCGGCGCGGCTCCCGGCGCGGCTCCCGGCGCGGCCGGAAAACTCGACGGCCGTCGCTGTGCGTGAAGAGACTCGAGTGCCGCGGGCTTGGCGTCCGGCTTACCACGGCTTTAACCTACGGTGTCGTAACCTACGAACCCGTAGGTAAACACTCTCCCGTCCCCAGGAGCACCCGTGACACTCGTCTCTCCCCACCTCGGCAGTTCGGACGCGTGGACCGACGCCCGACTGCTGTACGCGCTGGAAGAGGTGGTGGAGAAGGAACTCAACCGTCATCTCAAGGTCGCCAAGGACTGGATGCCGCACGAGTACGTTCCCTTCACGGACGGCCGCAACTTCCCGGGGATATTCGATGACGGCGAGGCCTGGGAGCCTCAGCAGTCGAAGGTCACCGACATCGGCAAGATCGCGCTCGTGGTGAATCTGCTCACCGAGGACAACCTCCCCAGCTACCACCACGAGATCGCCAGCCTCTTCGGCCGCGACGGAGCCTGGGGCACCTGGGTGCACCGGTGGACGGCGGAAGAGGGCCGGCACGGCATCGTGATGCGCGACTATCTGCTCACCTCACGTGCCGTCGATCCGGACAAGCTGGAGCAGTTCCGGATGGCTCATATGGCGGAGGGCTTCGAGTCCGACAACCGTCACTCGATGCTGCACTCTGTCGCGTATGTGGCCTTCCAGGAGCTGGCCACCCGGGTCTCGCACCGCAACACCGGACATCAGTCGGGCGACCCGGTCTGCGACCGGATGCTGGCGCGGATCGCCACCGACGAGAATCTGCACATGGTCTTCTACCGCAATCTGCTGGGCGCGGCCTTCGAGATCGCACCTGATCCGACCATGCAGGCCGTGCGTGATGTGGTCGTGAACTTCCGGATGCCGGGACACGGTATGCCGGGCTTCGAGCGCGCCGCCGCGCAGATGGCCATCGGCGAGATCTACAACATGCGGATCCACCACGACGATGTACTCCAGCCGGTGCTGCGCTTCCTGAAGGTGCTGGACATCGACGGACTGGGCCCGGAGGGACTCAAGGCGCAGGAGGAACTCGGTCTGTACATGGGCGGGTTGAACAGCGAGGCGAGCAAGTTCGACGAGAAGCTCGCCGCCCGCAAGGCACGGATGGCCGCACGCGCCGCAGGCTGATCCTGGCCCTGCCCGCCGCGCTCCCGGCCCAGGCTTTATCCGGCGCTGTCGTACGTGTTGTCGGTTTTCGGGGAAGTGTTCGCCCATCCTCGTGGATGCCTCGTACGCTGTGCCGGATGAAGCCTGTCACGCGCCTCTTCCTCATAGGCGCGCCCATCGTCGTGGCCACTGCCGTGATCTTCGGAGCCGGCGACGGCACCGGGGCGCTCGCCGACCATCCGCCGTCCTACCCGGGGCAGAGCGGCGCGCCCAATCCGCTGGCGCCCGGTGCCCTGGAGAACGAGGACGAGGTACGGGAGCGGATCGACAAGATGCCGCCCGGCCTCGCCGCTCCGGAGAAGAAGGAGATCGCCGCCCGGCTCGTGGCCAGCGCGGAGAGCTCCACGCTCGACTGGCGGAGCCTGTACGGCACCATCGAGGACCTCGGTGACGGCAACGGCTACACGGCCGGGATCATCGGCTTCTGCTCGGGCACCAATGACATGCTGCAACTGGTCGAGTCGTACACGAAGAGCCATCCGGACAATCCGCTCGCGCCGTATCTCCCGGCGCTGCGCGCCGTGGACGGCACCGACTCGCACGAGGGACTCGATCCCGGCTTCCGGGACGCCTGGGCGCAGGCCGCGGAATCCGCGGACTTCCGCACGGCGCAGGACACGATCCGTGACCGGATCTACTTCGAACCGGCCGTCCGGCTGGCCAAGCTGGACGGACTCGGCACGCTCGGGCAGTTCATCTACTACGACGCGATGGTGCTGCACGGCCCCGGAGTCGACGCCCACGGCTTCTACGGCATCCGTGACGCGGCGATGAAGCGGGCGAAGTCCCCGGACCGTGGCGGCGACGAGAAGGCGTATCTGAACGCCTTCCTGGACGGCAGCCGGTCCGTGATCAAGACCGGACTCATCACGGCGCAGCGGGACACGTCCCGTATCGACACCGCTCAGCGCGTCTTCCTGCGGGACGGCAATATGGCCCTCGACCCGCCGCTGAGCTGGCAGATGTACGGCGAGACCTTCCGGATCGCGGCACACTGACGGATCGCGGCGCCCTGAGGCCCGTCGGCCACAGGGCCCGGCCCGCCCGCCCGGTGCGCCCGGCCGCCGCGCGACCGGGCTGCGCAGTCCGGGTTCCGCGACCGGCTCAGCTTCCCGAGGTGCGCCGGAGTTTCTGGCGCTCCTTCTCGGAGAGCCCGCCCCAGACGCCGAACCGCTCGTCGTTGGCGAGGGCGTACTGAAGGCAGGCCTCCCGGCCCTCGCACGCGCCGCACAGCCGCTTCGCCTCACGGGTGGAGGAGCCTGGGGCCGGGAAGAAGAAATCGGGACCGGTCTGGGCGCACAACGCGCTCTCCTGCCAGGAGAGTTCGTGCTCGGTGCTCTGGGACGTTGCGGTCGCGCGGGTGGTGATGTCGGTGATGTTGATCGGCATACCCGACAGGCTGCCCGGCCGCGATAAACGGTTGCTTGACGAAGCGTCAATGCCTTTGCGACACCGGCGTGTCGGCGTCGGCGGAGGGACGCGCGTACGGGCCGTCAGGCGTCCTGCTCCACTCCCTGCATCAGCGCGAAGCGCGCGCCGCAGGGATCCGTGAGCTTGGCGAACCGTCCCACGCCCTCGATGTCGGTCGGCGCGACCCTGACCGTACCGCCCAGCTTCCTGGCCGCCGACACCGAGGCATCGCAGTCCGTCACCGCGAAGTAGATCTGCCAGTGCGGTCCGCTGCCGGCCTCCGCCGGATCGGAGCCGAGCGTGACGAAGCCGCCGAACATGGCCTCCGGGCCACAGCCCGCCGGATGCGTCATCCGGTACGTACCGCTCCCGTCGGGCATCGGCATATCGGTGGTCTCCCAGCCGAAGACCGCGTGGTAGAAGGCGTACGCGGCGCCCTCGTCCGGTGTGTACAGCTCGCACCAGCAGAGGCTGCCCGGCTCGTCGACAACGTCCAGGCCCTTGGTCGAGCCCGGCTGCCAGACCGCGAACCGGGCGCCGACGGAGTCGCTGAAGACGGCCATCCTGCCGAACTCCATGACGTCCGTGGGCCCGAGCAGCACGGAGCCGCCCGCCTGGTGCACGGCCTTGGCCGTCGCGTCCGCGTCGGTCGTACGGAAGAACAGGAACCAGGCGGTCGGTCCCTCGTCGGTCGGCATGGGCATGGCGGCGGCTGCCGTCCTGCCGCCGAGCCGGAGCAGCCCGTAGCCGCCGGTGTCGGGGCCCGCGGAGACGAAGGTCCAGCCGAACAGTCCGTTGTAGAAGGCGGTGGCGCCCTCGATGTCGGGAGTGCTGAGCTCGACCCAGATCGGGGATCCTGGGGCATAAGGACTGGTGAGCATGGTGCGCTCCTTCATGGGATCCCGCCGCTCTCCCTCCCGAGTCTGCCCCGGCCGGCCGCGCGCCGCATGCAGTGTCCCGCCGGTCGGCGGCAGGAGACGGGCAGGAGAGCGGCGGGACAGTGCACGACCGTGCGTTCAGTACAGTGGAGAGATGAGCACATCCATGGGCGGAGGGACTGCCGAGCGTACGGCGGGACGCGTGGACGGGCGAGTGGACGGACGTGTCGAGCGCGGCAATCAGACCCGGCGGCTGGTGCTCGACCGGACGATGGACATCGCGTCGGTGGAAGGGCTGGAAGGGCTCTCCCTCGGCCGTATCGCCACCGAGCTGAAGCTCAGCAAGAGCGGTGTCTTCGCGCTCTTCGGCTCCAAGGAAGAGCTCCAGCTCGCGACGGTCCGCGCAGCCGTCGACGTCTACAGCGAGCGTGTCGTCCGGCCTACGCGCGAGCTGCCTCCCGGCACCGCCCGGGTATGGGCGCTGTGCAGCAACTGGCTGGCGTACTCGGCGGACCGTGTCTTCGCCGGCGGCTGCTTCTTCTACGCCGTCTCCGCGGAGTTCGACGCGCGCGGCGGGCCGGTGCACGACGCGATCGCCGCGGCCCGCGACGACTGGGTCGGCTATATGGAACGTACGGTCGACAAGGCGCGGCAGGCGGGCGGGTTCGTCGCGGAACTGGACGTACCGCAGCTCGCCTTCGAGATCATCGCGCTGATGGAGTCGGCCAACGCGCAGTCGGTGCTGCATGGCGACGAGGTCGCGTACGAGCGGGCCGGCCGGGGCATTCTGTACCGTCTGCGCGCCGCGGCGACCGATCCGGACAGTCTGCCGGAGCTCCCTGAACTCACCGGCGCACGAACTGTACGGGCCGTACGAGCCGTACGGGCCCAGATGCCGGTGCGGGCCTCAGAGAACGGCTGAGCCGGAGCGCGGACCGGTGACGGGCCCATCGGACACGGACCGTGGCTGGGGCTGCGGCTCCGGCTGTAGCCGCGTCCGTTCCGAGCGTACGAAGTCCACGGCGGCGGCGACCACTTCGGGATCGGCGAGGATCCGCCGGTGGCCCAGCCCTCGGGTGACCACCAGCCGGACACCGGTGCCCTCCTCGTCCGAACGCGACTCGTACGCCCGGACGAGAGCCCGGGACTGGCTCAGCGGCACCATGTCGTCGTTCTCGTCGTGGAAGAGCAGTACGTCGGCGTCGATCTCCTCCGGGCGGTAGGTGGCGTCCAAGCGCCGCCAGATGTCCGGCTCGCCCGGGAACAGAGTCCGTTCCACATGGCCGCGCAGCTCTCCGATGATCCGCTCGCGCAGACCGAGCATGGCACGGAAGCCCTCCAGGACATGGCCGAACTCGGCCACTCCGCCGATCCCGACCACCCGGCGCGCCTCGACACCGTCGCGCAGCGCGAAGAAGGTCGCGAGCACACCGAAGGAGTGCGCGACAACGGCTTCGAACCGGCCGTACTGCGCGTGCAACTGCCCTATGGCCTCACGGAGTTCACGGATCGTCACGCCTCGTCCCGACGAGTCGCCATGTCCCGGAGCGTCGAAGGAGACCGGGCTGTAGCCCAGTTCGCACAGCGCGGTGACGAAGTACGAGAACCGCGAGGCGCGCGAGGACCAGCCGTGCACGAGCAGCACCGGCCGTATGCCGTCGCCCCAGCGGTAGGTGACAACGGACGTGCCGTGCACGGTGATCCGTCCGGTGCGGGCGGCGGCGAGCACCTCGCGCTCGTCCGGGCGCGGTCTGCTGCGGCCCGCCGGGCGGCGGAAGACGGCGAAGGCGGCACGTCCGGCCAGTCTCGGAGCGAGATACGAGGTGGTGTTGAGGGCGGTGCGAAGGAGCGCAGCCATGGGTGCCATTGCCCGGATCTCCTTGGTCGGCCGGTGGAGTCGGAAAATGCTAGCACGACCGTTCGTTTAGTTTTGAACGGTTTCCGTCGCGCTCTCCGCCGGCCGACGGCCCGTGCCGGGCGTGGGAGCATATGACCCGGTCCGGACGCGGCCGTTCGGGCCGGTCGAGTGGGGCAGATGTCGAGCGGGGCAGATGGAGAGGCGCCATGAAAGGTGCGGGTGGCGCGCCGGGACATGATCCGGTGCCCGCGGGCAGAAGAGCGAGGGCCGCGCTCGGCGCGGCGGAGCGGCTGCTGGACACCGCACGTCGGCTGCTCGACGATCACACCCGCGCCGTCACCGCCATACGGGAGGCCTTCACTCCGCTCCAACAGGAGCTAGTGGAAACCGAGTTGAAGGCGATCCCGGTCTCCCGGCTACGGGATGTCACCGCGGGCAGGCTACGGCTCGGCGCCCTCGAACAGGCGGGATTCACCTCCGTGCACGAGGTGTACGAGGCGGGCCGGCACGCCCTGCGCCAGGTGCCGGGAGTCGGGGCCCATACCGCCGACCAGGCGGTGGCGGCGGCCACGCGGATCGCCGAGGCCGTCGGCGAGACCGTGTCCGTACGGATCGATGTGGACCGCCCGGAGCCGCGCACCACCGCGCTGGTCGTCGCCCTGCACCGGCTGGTCGAGGCCGGTCCAGGGCTGCGGCGCGCCCATGACACCGCGGAGCGGCTCGCCACCGAGCTGCGCGCGCTGCTGCCGGAGGCGGCTCCCGCGCGCGGCCGACTGCGGATGGTCCTGTCGGGACGGGACGGCAGAGCGCGGGCGCTCGGCGCGGTGGGCCGGATCCGGCGGCTGCTGGACGAGACGGCGGAGGCGGAAGTACCGTTGCTGCTCGCGCAGATGTCGGTGGATCTGCTGCGGGAACCGGCCTCGGAGATCGAGGCCTGGATCGACTTCGAGCTGCGCTCGGCCGAGTACTACAGCGTGCTGGCGCAGACGGCGGGCGGGACTCCCGATGTCGCCGCCGCCGAGGGCTTCCTGCCGTCCGAGATCGCCGGGCGGGTACGGGCCCAGCCGCTGGACGACACCCGGCTGCGGGTGTCGCTGCGCGGCTATCAGTCGTTCGGCGCGCGGTTCGCGCTGGCCCAGCGGCGCGTGATCATCGGTGATGAGATGGGACTCGGCAAGACCGTGCAGGCCATCGCGGCGCTCGCGCATCTCGCGGCCCGTGGCGGTACACACTTCATGGTGGTCTGCCCGAGCAGTGTGCTGATCAACTGGACCCGGGAGATCGGCTCCCGGAGCACACTGCGGGCGATTCCGGTGCACGGCCCGGAGCGGCAGGAGGCGTTCACGGAGTGGCGCGAGCGCGGCGGAGTCGCGGTCACCACCTTCGACTCGCTGCATACGCTGCCGCCGCTGGGAGCCGGTGAGGGGCCCGGGAACAAGGAGCCCGGGAACAAGGGCAGGGACGAGGCCGGAGGGCGGCGGGACGAGCCGCATATGCTCGTCGTCGACGAGGCCCACTATGTGAAGAATCCGGACACCCGCAGATCCCGTGCCATGTCCGGCTGGGCCGAACAGGCCGGTCATGTGCTGTTTCTGACGGGTACGCCGATGGAGAACCGCGTATCGGAGTTCCGCAGTCTGATCCGGCGTCTCCAGCCCGAACTGGCCCCGGCCGTCCAGGGCATCGACGCGGTCGCGGGCGCGCACGCCTTCCGCCGCGCGGTCGCGCCGGCCTATCTGCGCCGTAATCAGCAGGACGTCCTCGCCGAGCTGCCCGCGCTGGTGCGGGTGGACGAGTGGGAGGAGCTGAGCGCCGAGGATCTGGCGGCCTATCGCGCGGCGGTGGCCGACGCGCACTTCATGCGGATGCGCCGGGCGGCGTACGCGCGGCCGGAGACCTCGGCCAAGCTGGGACGGCTGCGGGAGCTGGTGGCCGAGGCAGCCGGGAACGAGCTGAAGGTGGTGGTCTTCTCGTACTTCCGCGAGGTGCTGACAGCGGTTCACGAGGCCCTGGGCAAGGGCGTGTTCGGGCCGCTCTCCGGCGATGTCCCGGCGGACCGCCGGCAGCGGATCGTGGACCGCTTCGGCGCGGTCCCGGGCCACGCCGTGCTGCTGAGCCAGATCCAGGCGGGCGGTGTAGGGCTGAATATGCAGGCCGCGTCGGTCGTCATCCTCTGCGAGCCACAGATCAAACCGACACTGGAACACCAGGCGGTGGCCCGCGCGCACCGGATGGGCCAGGTCCGTCCGGTCCAGGTGCACCGGCTGCTCGCGGTCGACAGTGTGGACCAGCGCCTGCTGGACATCCTCGCCGACAAAAACCGTCTCTTCGACGCCTATGCCCGGCGCAGCGAGATGGCCGACGCCACGCCGGACGCGATCGATGTCGCGGACCGGGACATCGCACGCCGGATCGTGGAGGAGGAGCACCTACGGCTGGCAGGCGGTCAGGTCGGCTCCGACACGTAACGTGCGTTACGCGTTACGCCGCCGGGCGTCGCGCTACAAAAGCTCGCCCGGCTGCTCCAGATAGGTCTCGCGCAGCAGGTCCACGGCAGGATGGCGGTCCGGGAACTCGATACCGTCGATCGCCGTGATGGCGCGCACTCCGATGGCGGCATTGGTCGCGAACGCCGCGTCCAACGATCCGACCTCCGCGAGCGCGACCGGCGCGACACGGTGCTTGTGGGCCTCCTGGAGGAGCCGCATCGTCACTCCGGCGAGCTGGACGGCCTCCGGCCAGACGACCGTGTCGCCCTCGAAGAAGCCGATGTTCCAGGTCACGCCCTCGGAGACCAGCGCGTCACCGTCCACGAAGAGCGCGTCGTCGTATCCGTCGAGCCGGGCCGTACGGCGATGGCGCAGCGACGCGAAGAGTCCGACGCTCTTCACCTCGGGCGCGTCCCGGGTGTACGCGACGGAGCGCACCCGCAGTGGCGGCAGAGGCAGCATGGACGCGGACGACGTCTGACGGTGTGTGACCAGGATGTGCGGGTCGCCGGTACGGTCGGGATGCCCGATGTCGAGGGCCGGATCGAACACCGTGACCCGTACCGTGGCCGCGCCCTGGGCCGGCGCTACCCGGCGCAGCAGCGTCCGTACCCGGTCGAGGTCCAGCTCGGCCCCGAACAGCGCCGGACAGTCCCGGCCGAGCCGGTCGAGATGCAGGGCCAGTCCGCGTACGCGCCCGTCCTCCACGCGGAGCGTGGTGAAGTGCCCGTAGTTGGTGAGCGCGAGCGCCGTGATCTCGTCGAGGCCGACGGGCCGGCCGTTGAGTTCCGCCATGCGCCCAGGATGGCATCCGGCCGGGCCGCTCGGCCGCTCGGCCGCCCGGACGTCCCGTACGGCAGGCCGCCGCCCGTCCCGAGGCGACGACCTGCCCGAACAGCCACGGACCTAATGACCTGTGTGGTCCGCCGCGCCCTTGGTGCTCTTCTCGCCCTTGGCGTCCTGTGTGTCCTTGGCGGTCTTCTCGTCCTTGGCGCCGTCCGCGGTCATCGGGTGGTCCGGGTGGTGCGGCTCGTAGCCAGGGATCGTGCCGTCCGGCTTCTTGACCAGCAGCAGGCCCGCCATGCCCATGTCCGAGTGGCTCTGGACATGACAGTGGTACATCCAGGCCCCGGCGCCCACATGTTCGCCCGCGAGGATCTGGAAGCCGAAGGAGTCCGCCGGACCGGTGATCTTGTTGTCGACCACCCGGCTGGGATCGTCGGGCCCGGTCAGCAGGCCCGTCCTGTTGTCCGCCCAGCGGTGACCGTGGATATGGAACGTGTGGTAGAACTCGCCGTGCGTGATCATGATGATCTCGACGCGGTCCCCGACGGTCGCCTCGAAGTTGGGCGCCTCCGTGCCGGACTTGTTGTTGATCGTCATGTCGTTGAAGACGATCGTGAACTGCTTGTCCGGCAGGATGTCACCCTTCCTGCGGACGACCACGGGACCGTAGAGCCCCTTGCGGATACCGCCGGTGCCATGGTCCGTGCCGACCACATGGTCGTGGTAGTGCCAGTAGCCCGCGCTGCCCGGCCGCCAGGTGCCGTCCGGGCGCTTGCCGGGCGTGTGGGTACGCCAGGTGTACGTACGGGTGCCGCCCGGCTCGACATGACTCCGGTTCATCCGGGTGCCGTCGCTGGCTATGTCGTAGTCCACGCCGTGGACATGGAGGCTGGCCGCCACATCCGTGGTGTTCTCGAACTCGATATGGAGGGTGTCTCCCTCGATCAGTTCGATCAGCGGGCCCGGGACGGTCGCCTTGCCCTTCTCGAAGCCGTATCCCATCTGACCGTTCGGCAGAGTCTCCGCGTACAGCTTGAGATGGCGCACCTGGCCCCCGGCGGGAGCGGTCCTGGGCGGCGGTTCCGCCGAGGTCGCCGCCGGCGCCGAGGCGACCGACAACGATGTCACCCCTGTGGCGGCCACCGCACCTCCCGCAATCAGCCGCCGGTTGAAGCTCCGTCTGTCCATGGCCATACCGACTCCCCAGTGCCGTACGAGATTTACGGGGCACACGAGACCCCGGGGACGGGCACACCGTAGACCAGCGGCCCATGTTTATCCACAGCCAGGACAAAGTTCGGTCGATTGCGGTTATACCTATTGGCGAGTCACGGAAAGGGGTCTAGCTTCGTTCGCTGTTGCTATGACCACAGAGGGGTGGGTGAACACATGCAGCGCGCACCACATCACCGGTCTAGATCCAGGCGCGGAATGGCCGCGGCCCTGGTGGCCGGCGCGATGGCGGCGTCACTGCTGGGCGGCACCGCCGCATCGGCCAAGCCGTACCCGGAGCCGCCTTCGACAACGTTGTCCCTTCCGTCACCTCCGGGCGGAAAGACCGTCAAAGTCCTTGTCTTCCATGCCTCGGCCACCGAGGAGTCACCGATCGTCAACGCCGGGATCGAGGCCATCGAGGCCATCGGTCTGTCGGGCCCCACGGCCGGCCGGTTCAAGACAGAAGCGACGGACGACGGTTCCGTCTTCACCAATGCGACCAAGCTGGGCAAATATAACGCGGTCGTCTTCCTCACCGGCGGCGGCGATGTGCTCGATCCCGAGCAGGAGGCCGGGCTGGAGGCGTATGTGGAGGCCGGTGGCGGCTTCCTCGGTATCCATGACGCGGCCCGTACGGAGCCGTACTCGGACTGGTTCACCGGGCTGATCGGCGCCCGGCCCACCGGAGCTCCCACCACGGTGCAGCGCGCGACCGTCGAGGTCGGTGACCGTATCAATCCGGCCACGAAGAACCTTCCGCTCGAATGGAAGCGGCCGGACAAGTGGTTCAACTGGTCGGCCAACCCGAGCGGCAAGGTGCACACCGTCGCCCGCGTCAGGGAGGCCAGCTACCAGCCGGGCACCGGAGCCAACGGCGCGGACCACCCCATCTCCTGGTGCCGTGACTACGACGGCGGCCGGTCCTTCTACACCGGCATGGGCGGTACGCCCGAGTCGTACGCGGAGACCGACTTCCGCGACCATCTGCGCGGCGCCCTCCAGTGGACGACACGGCTCTCACAGGCCGACTGCAAGGCGACGATCGACAGCAACTACCGGGCCGAGCGCGTCACCCAGGCGAACCAGCCCGGTCAGCAGGACCAGATCGGCGAGCCGCACGGACTGGTCGTGGCGCCCGACGGACGCGTGCTGTACATCGGCCGCGGCGGTGGCGACAACGCCGCTCCCGTGGTGACCGACTGGAACAATCCGGAGATCGGCAAGGGCCTGGGCCAGATCCATGTCTACGATCCCGCGACGAAGAAGGTGACGCTCGCGGGCGCGCTGACGGTCTTCGGCAACAAGGGCGGCGGCGACGAGCTGGTCAAGGTCGAGGAAGGGCTGCTCGGTATCGAGCTGGACCCGAAGTTCGAGACCAACGGCTGGGTGTATCTGCACTACACACCGCACTCCCAGCTCAACCGTGACACGCAGATGGCCGAGCGCCGTGTCTCCCGCTTCACGCTGGACCTGGCGACCAACAAGCTGGATCTCGCCTCCGAGAAGGTCCTGCTGAAGTGGCCGGTACAGGTCCACAGCTGCTGCCACGCGGGCGGCGGTATGGCCTGGGACTCCAAGGGCAACCTCTACATCGCGACCGGCGACAACAACTCGTCCGGCTTCAGCGACGGTTACTCGGGCAACAACCCGCAGCCCAACTACAAGGGCGTCTCCTTCGCCGACGCGCGCCGCACGGCGGGCAACACCAACAATCTGAACGGAAAGATCCTCCGTATCCACCCGGAGCCCGACGGCACGTACACCCTGCCCGCGGGGAATCTGTTCACGGGCGAGGAGATGGACGAGGGCGGCGGCAAGACGCGCGGCGAGATCTATGTGATGGGCGTGCGCAACACGGCACGTATCTCCATCGACAAAAAGACCGACATCCTCTACGCGGGCTGGGTCGGTCCCGACGCGGGCTCGCCAAGCACCGTCTGGGGCCCGGCGAAGTACGACACGTTCTCCGCGATCACCAAGGCGGGCAATCACGGCTGGCCGTTCTGCATGGGCAACAACCAGCCCTACCGGGACCGCAATCTGCCCGACCCGTCCAAGCCGCTGGGCTGGTACAACTGCAACGCGCCCAAGAACGAGTCGCCCAACAACGACGGTCTGGTGAATCTGCCGCCCATCACGCCGAACACCATCTGGTACTCACCGCAGGGCGGCGCTCCGGACTATCCGCGTGACGCCAACGGCATCCCGAGCTACAAGCCCGCCGAGGCAAAATACCTCCTGCCATGGCTCAAGGGCGGCGGCCAGGCGACCATGGACGGCCCGGTCTACCGGTACGACGCACAGAGCACCAGCGCGGTCAAGTGGCCGGAGTACTGGGACGGCAAGTGGTTCGTCGGTGACTTCTACGACGCGACGGACAGCCCGCGCCACGCGGTGCTGACCGATCCCAAGACCGTCGGCAAGGGCGGTCTGCCGGTGCACGCCGAGACCCTGAAGAAGATCATCCCGGTCGGTCAGGGCGGTATCCGCAACCTCATGGACTGGAAGTTCGCGCCGGACGGCTCGCTCTATGTCCTCGACTACGGGCGCGGCTTCTTCACCTCCGACTCCCAGTCCGCGCTGTGGCATGTGACCTACAAGGGCGGCGAGCCGACTCCGGCCGCCTCCGACCTGGCCAGGAAGGCGACGCAGTGAGACATCGATCCCATCGTTCCCTCCTCAGGTATCGCCCGCTACGAGTGTGGACGGCCCTGGTGGGCGCGTTCCTGATGGTGCTGGGCCTGACGTCGACGGCGGCGTACGGCCGGCCCGTCGATCTGACGGGCGGCGGGAAGGCGGCAGCCGCGGCCCAGGTGCTGACCTGGACGGCCGGCGACCCGATCGACCGTTATCTCAGCTTCCCGACCACCGCGCTGGCCGGGCCGACCACGATCGTCTTCGAGAACAGCGAGGCCACCGGCAACACCACGGGAATGCCGCACACACTGACCTTCGATGTGTCGGATCCCGAGTACAATAACGATGTCTCGCTGAACATCCTGGCCAATCCCAGTGACGCCAACGGCGGGAAGTACACCGCCGAGGTCAATCTGACACCGGGCAAGTACCGCTTCCGCTGCTCCATCCCTGGGCACGGCCAGATGACCGGTGTGCTCACCGTGACCGAGGTCGGCCCGGGAGACACCACCGCTCCGACGACCAACGCCACGGTGGCGGGCCAGCAGAACGCCGACGGCGCGTACGTCGGCTCGGCGACGGTGTCGGTGACGGCGACCGACGAGGGCTCCGGTGTGGCCACGACCGAGTACGCGGTCGGGGCCGACGGACCGTGGCAGCCGTACACCGCTCCGGTGGTGGTCGACCAGGTCGGCAGCCATACGATCCGGTACCGGGCCACCGACCAGTCGGGGAATGTGGCGGCCGAGAAGTCCGTCGCCTTCACCGTCGTGGCCCCGCCGACCGATGACACGACCCCGCCGGAGACCTCGGCGACCGTGAGCGGCGAGCGGAACGACGCGGGCAACTATCTGTCGATGGCCACGGTCACCGTCACCGCCTCGGACACCGGCTCGGGCGTCAACACCATCGAGTACGCGCTCGGCGCCGGCGGCGCCTGGCAGCCGTACACCGCGCCGGTGATGGTGCATCAGGTGGGCACGCACACGGTCCGCTACCGCGCGACCGACAAGGCGGGCAACGCGGCGGCCGAGAAGTCCGTCGCCTTCACCGTCGTGGAGCCACCGGCTCAGGACACCACCGCGCCGGTGACCTCGGCGGCCGTGACCGGTGAGAAGAACGCCAACGGCGCGTTCATCACCAGCGCCAAGGTGACGCTCACCGCGACCGACGCCGAGTCCGGTGTCGACAAGGTCGAGTACTCCCTCGACGGCGGTCCGTACCTCGCGTACACGGTTCCCGTCATCGTCGACCGGGTCGGATATCACACGTTCGCGCACCGCGCGACCGACAAGGCGGGCAACACCTCGCAGGCCAAGCAGGTGTCGTTCACCATCGCGCAGGGCGGCGGCGTTCCCGCGCCCAACTGCCCGGAGTACGACGAGCGGCTGACGGTCATCGTCGGCACGGTCGACTCGGGTGTGCCGAACCGGCTGACCCGTAGCCGGTGCACCATCAACGAGCTGATCGAGGACGAGCGGGAGTGGACCTCGCAGGCCCTCTTCCTCAAGCATGTCGACACCGTGCTCGACAAGCTGCTCGCCGACAATGTCATCGACCAGCGCGAGTTCAACAAGATAACCAAGGCCGCGAAGCAGTCCAAGATCGGCAAGCCCGGCCAGACCGAGGGCTATCGCGATCTCTTCGACGGCACGGCGGAATCGCTCGCCAAGTGGGAGCAGGTGGGAGGCGGCCGGTTCGCGCTCTCCGGCGACGGTGCGATCACCAGCAGCACCACCGTCGAGGGCATGGGCATGCTGTGGTTCCCGGAGCGCAAGTACGGCGACTTCTCGCTGAAGCTCCAGTTCCGTGACGACGCTCCGGGCAACGGCAACGCCAACGGCGGTGTCTTCGTCCGCTTCCCGTATGTCCACAACCACCCGGAGGAGTCCCGGCCCGAGTGGGTCGCCATCAACTACGGGCACGAGGTCCAGATCCTCGACCGCCCGGACGGCGACATGTACAAGACCGGCTCGATCTACGGCTTCGACCGTGTGGGTCTGGGCAACGCGGGCGTCACTCCGAAGGGCACCTGGAACGACTACGAGATCCGGGTGGTCGACCAGCACTACACGATCCTGCGCAACGGTGTGGTGATCAACGAGTTCGACAATCTGGGCGGGCAGACGTTCACTCCGCCGCGCGCCGGTGACCCGGGCACGGACGGCCGGCGGTACGCCACCGGCTATGTCGGGCTCCAGGTCCACGGCACGACGGATGTGATCTCGTACCGCAGCATCCGGATCAAGGAGCTGTAGCCCCCGGCTGACGGCTCATGCGCGTACGCCGTGCCCCCTTCTCCGGCGGAGAGGGGGGCACGGTGCCGTCCCGCGCTACTTCTCGTCCTGCCGCTTGGCCCGGCTCGGCTGGACGCGCTTGGGCTCTCCCGGCATCTTCGGATAGTCCGGCGGATACGGCATGTCGCCGAGCCCATGGTCCTGTTCCTGCCGCTCGGCCAGCTCCAGCAGGCCCTCCAGACCGAACGCCCGCTCCGCCATGTCCGCGTGCACATCGCCCATCTCGCCGAAGCGCACCGGCATGGTCGCCACATCGAAGTCGTCCGGTGCGACCTCGTCCAGCTCCGCCCAGCGCAGCGGCGCGGAGACCGGAGCGCGCGGCCGGGGACGTACGGAGTAGGCGGAGGCGATGGTGCGGTCGCGGGCGGTCTGGTTGTAGTCGACGAAGATGCGCTCGCCGCGCTCCTCCTTCCACCACGCGGTGGTCACCCGGCCCGGCATCCGCCGCTCCAGCTCACGGCCGATGGTGATGGCGCAGCGGCGGACCTCGGTGAAGGTCCAGCGCGGTTCGATGGGGATGAACACATGCAGACCACGGCCGCCGGAGGTCTTGGGCCAGCCGTGCAGTCCCTGTTCCTCCAGAAAGCCGTGCAGCTCATGGGCGGCTCTGACCGCGTCCTTGAAGTCCGTGCCCGGCTGCGGATCCAGATCGATACGCAGTTCGTCGGGATGGTCGGTGCGGCCTCTGCGTACCGGCCAGGGATGGAAGGTGAGACAGCCGAGATTCGCCGCCCAGAGCACGGCGGCGACCTCCGTGGGACAGATCTCGTCGGCCGAACGGCCGCTGGGGAACTCGATCCGGGCCGTGGGAATCCAGTCGGGCAGATTCTTCGGCGCCCGTTTCTGGAAGAAGGACTCGCCCTCGGCTCCCTCCGGATAGCGCTCCAGGGTGGTCGGCCGGTCCCGCAGCGCCCGCAGGATTCCCGGTCCCACGGCCAGGTAGTAGCGCGCGACATCGAGCTTGGTGAAGCCGCGCTCGGGAAAGTACACCTTGTCCGGGCTGGACAGCCGTACGGTCCTGCCGTCCGCCTCCAGCTCCACCGCTGCGCCCATGGGGGCCAGGCTAGGCCGGGCACGGGCGGACCGCACATCGGGCGGAGGGCACATCGGCCGGCCCGTGTACCAGGCGGAGCGCACATCGGGCGGCGCGCCATGTTCCCGAGCAGAATCGGGGCATGGATCTGCCGGTGATGCCTCCTGTGAAGCCCATGCTCGCCAAGTCCGTGGCCCGTATCCCGCCCGGGATGCAGTACGAGGCCAAGTGGGACGGCTTCCGGGCGATCGTCCACCGTGACGGCGACGAGGTGGTGATCGGCAGCAGAACGGGCAAGCCGCTCACCCGCTACTTTCCCGAGCTGGTCACGGTCCTGCGCGCGGAGCTGCCCGAGCGCTGTGTGGTGGACGGCGAGATCGTCATCGTCCATGGGAACCGGCTCGACTTCGACCGGCTCACCGAGCGCATCCATCCGGCGAAGTCCCGGGTGGACATGCTCGCCGAGCGTACGCCGGCCAGCTTCGTCGCCTTCGATCTGCTGGCCCTCGGCGACGCCTCGCTGCTCGACACACCGCTGGCGCGGCGCAGAGAGGCGCTGGAGGCCGCGCTGACCGCAGTCCGTCCTCCGGTCCATCTCGCGCCCGCCACCACCGATGTCGAACTGGCCGGGCAGTGGTTCGACCAGTACGAGGGCGCCGGGCTCGACGGCGTGATCGCCAAGCCGCTGGATCTGCTCTACCGGCCGGACGCCCGGCTGATGTACAAGATCAAGCACGAGCGGACCGCGGATGCCGTCGTCGCCGGATACCGCCTCCACAAGAGCGGTCCCGTGGTCGGTTCGCTGCTCCTCGGGCTGTACGACTCCGAGGGCGCCCTCCAGCATGTCGGCGTCAGTGCGGCCTTCCCGATGAAGCGCCGCGCGGAGCTGATCGAGGAGCTGGCGCCGCTGCGGATGGAGTCGGCGGAGGGCCATCCCTGGGCTGCCTGGACCGATGAGTCCGCCCATGAGAGCGCGCGGATGCCGGGCGCGCCGAGCCGCTGGTCCGGTACGAAGGATCTGTCCTGGCTGCCGCTGCGGCCCGAGCGGGTGTGCGAGGTCGCGTACGACCATATGGAGGGCAACCGGTTCCGGCATACGGCACGGTTCCGCAGATGGCGGCCGGACCGTACGCCGGAGAGCTGTACGTACGCGCAGCTGGAGGAACCGGTGCGGTACGACCTGGCGGAGGTGCTGGCGCCGCGGTGATCCTGCGGAGCCGCATGCCGTCGGCGAGCCGGCTCACTCCACGAAGGTGCCGTCCACATACACCCAGGCGCCGTCGTGCCGGGCGAAGCGGCTCCGCTCGTGCAGCACGCCCGGTGTGCCACGGTGGCTGAAGCGGGCGCGGAAGGTGACGGTGCCGGTGGTGTGGAACGGGCTGCCGTCCGTGGTCTCCAGGATCTCCAGCCCGGTCCAGCGCACCGTGGGATCGAGACCGACACCGGCGGGCCGGGTCGCGGGATCCCAGCTCTTCAGCAGATACGGCTCGTCGTGCACGGCGAAGGCGCTGTAGCGGGAGCGCATCAGCAGTTCCGCCGTGGGCGCGGTGGCGGATCCGGAGTGGAAGCGCCCGCAGCACGCGCCGTACGCGGCGGGCAGCCCGCAGGGACAGGGCGAGGCGCCGGTGACGGCGTCGGATCGGTCAGGTCGGGCGGTACGGTCAGGACGGGCGGATCGAGTGGGACGTCGGGCCATGCCTCCATTCTCGCGGACCGGGCGCCCGCCTCTCACACCGCTCAGCCCGCGAAAGGCGTTCCGGGCACTCCCTGGCCCGCGTCCGGCAGTACCAGCAGCGAGCCGGCGAGCGGATGCGGGCGCACGAGGCCCGTACGGGCCGAGGTGATGTAGAGATCCCGTAGCCCGGGACCGCCGAAGGCACAGGCGGTGGGACGCCGTACGGGCAGTTCGACGGTACGGTCCAGCTCGCCGCGCGGCGTGTACCGCCGGAGCTGGGCGCCGTCCCAGAGGGCCACCCAGACACAGCCGTCCGCGTCGACGGTGAGCCCGTCCGGAAGGCCGGCTCCGCGCTCGATCGTGGCCACGGTACTTCTGTCCGCGATCCGTTCACCGTCGACGCGGAACCGGTCGATACGGCGCGTGGGCGAATCGACGTAGTACATCGTCCGCCCGTCGGGGCTCCAGCCGGTCCCATTGCCGACCGTCACGGTGAGCGCCTCGGTGACCGTGCCGCCGGGTGCCACCCGGATCAGCGCGCCGCCGCCGTCCCTCTCGTCGTACCGCATGCTCCCGGCCCAGAGCGAGCCGTCGGGAGCGACCGCCGCGTCATTGCCGCGGCGGCCCGGGACCGGATCGTGGATCAGCCAGGAGAAGGCTCCGTCGGGTCCGTAGAGCCCGATGCCGTCCCGGAGGTTGACCACCAGACCGCCGCCGGCGCGCGGTTTCGCCGCGCCGACGTGCTGTTCGGCGAGCATGACCGTACGGCGGCCGTCGGCCGGATCGTAGGTGTGGACACGCGAGGAGAGGATGTCCACCCAGATCAGCCGGCCGGACGCGGGATCCCAGGTGGGTCCCTCACCGAGCAGGGCCGACTCCCGTACCGCCACGGCGAGTCGGGATCGCGCGCCTCCGGCCTTCGTACCCGCCCTCATGCCCGTCCCCGATGGCCGAGCCGTACGGAGAGTGTGCTCGCGCCCTTGGCAGCGAGCAGCGCCAGCTCCTCCTCGCGCTCGTCGCTCCAGCGGATCATCGGTACGGAGATGGACAGGGCGGCGACGACCCGGCCCGTACTGTCCCGTACCGGCGCGGCCACACAGCTCACATCGGGATTGGACTCCCGGTGCTCGACCGCGACACCGCGCTCCCTGATCTCCGCCAGTTCCGCGCGCAGTTCATCGGGATCGGTCACGCTGGCCGGTGTCATGGCGATGAACTCGCGCCCGGCGATGCGCAGTTCGAGCTCGGTCTCGGACAGCGAGGCGAGCAGCATCTTGCCGACCGAGGTGCAGTGGGCCGGCAGCCGACGGCCCGCGGCCGAGACCATACGGACCGCGTGGGTGGAGTCCACCTTCGCGATATAGATCACGTCGGTGTCCTCAAGGATCGCCACATGGACGGTCTCGTCGCAGGTCTCGGCGATCTCGCGGGCGACCTGTCCGCCCTCGGCGGCCAGATCGAGCTGTTCCGCGTATCGGCTGCCGAGCTGATAGGTGCGCACATCGAGGCGGTAGCGGCCCGGTTCGCCGGGGACGGGCGCCAGATACGAGCGGGCCGCGAGCGTGGTGAGCAGCTCATGCACGGTCGTACGCGGCAGTTGGAGCCGGCGGATCACCTCGGGAGCGGAGAGCGTGCCGTCTCCCTCCAGGAAGAGTTCCAGTATGTCCAGGGCCCGTGTCACCGCGGGGACCAGCCGTCCCATGGCCGACCACCCATCTCTCTCGTTCGGTACGTCGGCCACCGGCCGGAATGACGAACACAGGCTAACCGGCGCGCGACCCATTGACACCTCTCGGAGTGCCTGAATACCGTCACGCCACGATTTCGAACGTGTGACGAAATACCGAACAAGCACAAGGGGCCCACCGCGGACACGAGAGGCAACCGCCTTGCGTATTACGGGAATCAGCACACATGTCGTCGGTACACCGTGGCGCAATCTCACCTATGTCCTGGTCCATACGGACGAGGGACTCACCGGTGTCGGTGAGACCCGGATGCTCGGCAGGACCGACGCGTTGACGGGATATCTCCGCGAGGCGGAGACCAACCACCTGCGGGGATCGGACCCGTTCGCGGTCGAGGATCTCGTCCGGCGGATGAAGTACGGCGACTACGGACGGGCCGGCGAGATCGTGATGTCGGGCATCGCGGTCGTCGAGATGGCCTGCTGGGACATCAAGGGCAAGGCGCTGGGCGTGCCGGTGTGGCAGCTGCTCGGCGGAAAGGTCACCGACCGCGTCAAGGCGTACGCCAACGGCTGGTACACCACCGAGCGCACTCCGGACGCCTATCACAAGGCGGCGCGGGCGGTGGTGGAGCGCGGCTACCGGGCCCTGAAGATCGATCCGTTCGGCACCGGGCACTACGAGCTGGACCGGGCGGCGAGCAACGAGGCGGTGGCGCTGATCGAGGCGGTACGGGACGCGATCGGGCCGGACACCGAGCTGATGCTGGAGATGCACGGCCGGTTCAGCCCGTCGACGGCGATACGGCTCGCGCACGAGCTGGCCCCGTACGCTCCGGCCTGGCTGGAGGAGCCGGTGCCGCCGGAGAATCTCAAGGCGCTGGACAAGGTCGCGCGGAAGGTGGACCTGCCGATCGCGACCGGCGAACGCATCCATGACCGGATCGAGTTCAGGGAGCTGTTCGAGTCGCAGGCGGCCGACATCATCCAGCCGGACGTCGGGCACATCGGCGGCATCCTGGAGACCAGAAAGCTGGCGGCGACCGCCGAGACGCATTACGTGCTGGTCGCGCCGCACAATGTCGGCGGTTCGGTGCTGACCGCCGCGAGCCTCCAACTGGCCGCCTGCACACCGAACTTCAAGATCCTCGAACACTTCAACGACTTCGCGGACGCGGAGATCAAGAAGCTGGTCACCGGAGCTCCGCAGGTCGATCCGGCCACGGGCTGTTTCGAGGTGTCGGACGCGCCCGGTCTCGGTGTCGGATTCGACGCGGAGGCGGCGGCCGAATTCCCGCAGCGGCAGGCGCGGTTCGACCTCTGGGCCGAGGGCTGGGAGAAGCGCGAGCCGAAGGCGCCCAGGTGAGCGCGCCGGCGCGGACACCGGCGGGCGGCAGCCGGTCGGTCGTCGTCGACCGTCCCGGAGTCCATCGGCTGGTGCGCGGCGCCGAGCCCGTACCTGGGCCCGGTGAGGTACGGGTACGGGTCGCCGCCGCCGGGATCTGTATGAGCGACCGCGAGCTGTACGACGGCCGGCGCGACGCGGACCATGTGCGCTATCCGGTGGTGCCGGGACACGAGTGGGCGGGCACCGTCGATCTGGTGGGCGAGGGAGTGGATCCGGGACTGACGGACCGCGGGACGGTCGCCGAGGGCTTCCGCGCCTGTGGGACCTGCGCGCGGTGCCGTACGGGCGAGACCTCGCTCTGCGACCGCGGATACGACGAGACCGGCTTCACCAGGCCCGGCGCGTTCGCCGACCATGTCGTCGTCCCCGTACGGCTGTTGCATCCGCTGCCCGACGGCGCGGATCTGCGTGCCGCCGCCCTGCTGGAGCCGGCCGCGGTGGTCGCGGCTGCCGTACGGTCGGGCCGGCCGGAGCCGGGCGAGCGGATCGCGGTGGTGGGAGCGGGCACGCTGGGGCTGCTGGCCGTACAGCTTCTGGCCGCCTTCTCCCCCGGCGAGCTGACGGTGATCGATCCGCGCACCGAACGGACCGTACTGGCAAGGAAGTTCGGCGCGACCGAAGCGGCCACGGCGGCGGAGGCCGAGGAGCTGCGCGGGCGGTACGACCTGGTGGTGGAGACGGCGGGCGCTCCGAGCACGGCCGCCTCCTCCTGTCTGCTGGCACGGCGCGGCGGCCGGGTGGTGCTCACCGGAATGTTCACGCCCGGCGCGCGCGGTATCGATCCGGTGCATCTGTCGCTGAACCAGCTCACGATACGGAGCGTGTTCGGAGCGCCGTCCGCCGCCTGGTCCTTCGCCGTACGGGCCTTCACCACCGGCGTGCTCACTCCGGGACCGCTGGTGACGCATGAATTCCCGCTGGAGCGGTACGGCGAGGCCGTGGCGCTGGTCGGCGGAGGCGGACCGGGCACCGGAAAGGTGCTGCTCGTCCCCTGACCCGCCGCCGCTCCGGCTCCGGCCCGCCCCGGCTCCGGACAGGCCCGGACCAGCCCGGACCGAACCGGCCCGGCAGCACACCGTATCCCCATACGCCCGCCATCCCGAACCACGTTCGACATATCGAACATTCACCAACACCCGACGTGCCCACCGAACCGAAGGACTCGTCCGTGACCGAAGCATCAGCCCCCGCCCACCGCCGTCCCGGCGAGCAGGCGCTCGCCACGCTCGGCCTCGCCGCGCCCGACGACAATCCGGCGGACGCCTCGCCGCACACCTTCCCCGACGGCGGGCTCTGGCGCACCGAGATCCCTTCCGTCGAAGGACCCGAGAGCCTCTCCGTCGTCCTCCAGGAGTCCGACCGCCTCGGTGTGCCGATCCACCGGGTCAGCCAGGGCAGCGGCGTCTGGATGCTCTCCGACGCCGAGATCACCGAGATGGCCGACGCCTGCGCGGCCCGCGCGGTGGAGCTGTGTCTGTTCACCGGACCGCGCGGCACCTGGGACACCGGCGGCTCGACCCGTACGGACTCCGGCGGCGCGGGACTGCGCGCCCGTGGCCACGGCGCCATGGCCGGCTGTGTCGAGGACGCCCTGCGCGCGGCGGAACTCGGTGTGAGATGCCTGCTCGTCGCCGACGAGGGCGTGCTCTGGACTCTGCACCGGCTGCGGGCCCGAGGAGTGCTGCCCGCCGACACCACCTTCAAGGTCTCGGCGCTGGTCGGCCCGGTCAATCCGGCGTCCTACGCGGTGTTCGAGCGCCTCGGTGCCGACTCGATCAATGTGCCCTCGGATCTCACGCTCGCCCATCTCACCGAGATCCGCCGCGGCAGCCGCGCCCCGATGGACCTCTATGTGGAGGCGCCCGACGACCTCGGCGGCTATGTCCGGATGTACGAGACGGCGGAGCTGATCCGGCGTGGCGCGCCTCTCTATCTCAAGTTCGGGCTCTCGAAGTCGCCCGCCATCTATCCGTACGGCGCACAGCTCCGCGACGCCGCGCTGGGCAGTGCCCGTGAACGGGTCCGGCGCGGCCGGCTGGTGCTCGATCTGCTCGTCCGGCACGGCGCCGACGGCGGGATGTCACCGCTCGGCTCCCGGCTGCCGGGACCGCTCAGCCGCTTTCCTCTCACCCAAGACAAGGACTGATGCCCCCATGCGTATCCGCCGTGCCCGCCGGGCCGCACTCGCCGTCACCGCCCTGTCCCTGGCGCTCTCCCTCGCCGCCTGCGGGCAGAACAGCGAGGGCGGCAGCAAGGACGAGTCGAAGGGCGAGGAGAAATCCACCGTCGGTATCGCGATGCCGACCAAGTCGTCCGAGCGCTGGATCGCCGACGGCGCCAATATGGTCGCCCAGTTCGAGAAGCTCGGCTACCGGACCGATCTCCAGTACGGCGAGGACGATGTCGCCCAGCAGGTCTCCCAGATCGAGAACATGATCACCAAAGGTGTGGACGTCCTGGTGATCGCGGCGATCGACGGCCGGGCCCTCACCGATGTCCTGCGGCAGGCCGCCGACCGGGACATCAAGGTGATCTCGTACGACCGGCTGATCCTGGGCACCGAGAACGTCGACTACTACGCGTCCTTCGACAACGAGCGCGTCGGCGTCCTCCAGGCCACGTATCTCATCGACAAGCTGGGTCTGAAGGACGGCGGCGGCAAAGGCCCGTTCAGTATCGAACTCTTCGCCGGCTCGCCCGACGACAACAACACGCGGTACTTCTTCGACGGCGCCTGGAAGACGCTCAAGCCGTACATCGACGCGAAGCGGCTCGTCGTCAGGAGCGGCCAGACCAGGCTGGAGCAGATCACCACACTGCGCTGGGACGGCGGTACCGCGCAGCGGCGGATGGACGATCTGCTGACCAAGTCGTACGGCTCACGGCGCGTGGACGCGGTGCTCTCGCCGTACGACGGGATCTCCATCGGCATCCTGTCGGCGCTCAAGTCCGACGGCTACGGGACGACCGCGAAGCCGTATCCGCTGGTGACCGGGCAGGACGCGGAGGTCGCCTCGGTCAAGTCGATCATCGCGGGACAGCAGACGCAGACGGTCTACAAGGACACCAGGGCGCTGGCCAAACAAGCCGTGCAAATGGCGGACGCCGTGCTCAACGACAGGAAGCCCGAGGTCAACGACGAGAAGACCTATGACAACGAGGTCAAGGTCGTTCCGGCCTATCTGCTGGATCCGGTCAGCGTCGACAAGTCCAACTACAAGTCGGTGCTCGTGGATTCCGGCTATCTCAAGGCGAGTGATCTGACATGACCACCGCGCCTGTCTCCGACAGGAGCGCTCCCGTCCTGGAGATGCGCTCCATCGTGAAGACCTTTCCCGGCGTCAGGGCGCTCTCCGATGTCAGCCTCACGGTCGCTCCCGGAGAGGTGCACGCGGTCTGCGGCGAGAACGGCGCGGGCAAGTCCACCCTGATGAAGGTGCTCAGCGGTGTTCATCCGTACGGGAGTTACCAGGGCGAGATCCTCTTCGAGGGCGCTCCGTGCGCCTTCAGGGACATCAGGGCCAGTGAGGCCCGGGGCATTGTGATCATCCATCAGGAACTGGCCCTGGTGCCCTACTTGTCGATCGCCGAGAACATCTTTCTCGGCAATGAGCACGCCACCCGTGGGATCATCAGCTGGAACGAGACGCTGAAACACGCGGCGGCGCTGCTGGAGCGCGTCGGGCTGCGTGAGCACCCGCAGACCCGGATCGCCGACATCGGTGTGGGCAAACAGCAGCTCGTGGAGATCGCGAAGGCGCTCGCCAAGCGGGTGAAACTGCTGATCCTGGATGAGCCGACCGCCGCGCTCAACGACCGGGACAGCGCGCAACTCCTGCGGCTGATCCTGGAGTTGAAGGACCAGGGCATCGCCTCGATCATCATCTCGCACAAGCTGAACGAGATCGCCGAAGTGGCCGACTCCGTCACGGTCCTCAGGGACGGCCGGACCGTCGAGACCCTGGATGTACGGGCGGGATCGGCCACCGAGGACCGGATCATCCGGGGCATGGTCGGCCGCGATCTCGACCACCGCTTTCCCGAGCGGACACCGTACGCGGGCGATCCGGCGGCGGAGCCCGCGCTCGACATACGCGACTGGACCGTCCACCATCCCATCGACCGGCAGCGCAAGGTCGTCGACGGAGTCTCGGTCCAGGTCCGCAGAGGCGAGATCGTCGGGATCGCCGGGCTGATGGGCGCGGGCCGCACCGAACTGGCCATGAGTCTCTTCGGGCGCTCGTACGGCCATGACATCAGCGGAACGGTCTACAAGGACGGCCGGGAGATCCGTACCCGGACCGTGCCGGAGGCCGTCGCGCACGGCATCGCGTATGTCACCGAGGACCGCAAGCGGTACGGGCTCAATCTCATCGACACCATCGGCAGGAACATCACGATGAGCGCCCTGGCCAAGGTGGCCAGACATGGCGTGGTGGACGAGCACGAGGAGACCCGGGTCGCCGAGTCGTACCGCGCGAGCATGAACATCAAGGCGCCGACCGTCTTCGAACAGGTCGGCCGGCTGTCCGGCGGCAATCAGCAGAAGGTCGTCCTCAGCAAATGGATCTTCGCGGGTCCCGAGGTGCTGATCCTCGACGAGCCCACCCGCGGGATCGACGTCGGCGCGAAGTACGAGATCTACACCGTCATCGACCGGCTCGCCGCGCAGGGCAAGGCGGTTCTCCTCATCTCCTCCGAACTCCCCGAGCTGCTCGGTATGTGCGACCGCGTCTACACGATGGCGGCGGGCCGGCTCACCGGCGAAGTCCCACGGGCGGAGGCGACACAGGAAGTCCTGATGCGCCATATGACCAGGAACACGAGGTAGTCGACATGACTCCGGTCACCACCACACCGCTGCTGGAGGCCGCGCGCCGCAATATGCGGCAGTACGGCATGCTCATCGCGCTCGGTCTGATCGTCGTGCTCTTCCAGATCTGGACCGACGGTGTGCTGCTCAAGCCGAACAACGTCACCAATCTGGTGCTCCAGAACAGCTATATCCTCGTTCTCGCCATCGGCATGATGATCGTCATCGTCGCCGGCCATATCGATCTGTCGGTGGGCTCGCTGGCGGCGTTCGTCTCCGCCGCGAGCGCGGTGATGATGGTCAAGCACGATCTGCCCTGGGTGCCCGCGCTGGTCGTCGGACTGCTCATCGGCGCGCTCGCCGGAGCCTGGCAGGGCTTCTGGATCGCGTATGTCGGCATTCCGTCGTTCATCGTCACGCTCGCCGGGATGCTGCTCTTCCGCGGCGGTACGCAGATCCTCCTCGGCTCACGCTCGCTCGGCCCGTTCCCCGAGGGCTTCCAGAAGATCGCGACCGGCTATCTGCCCGAGTTCGGCCCGGTCACCAACTACCACAATCCGACGCTGCTGCTGGGGCTCGCGCTGCTGGCCGTGGCGGTGTTCCAGGAGATCAGGGACCGGCGCCGGCAGCGGGCGTACGAGCTGGAGGTCCTTCCGCGCGGACTCTTCCTGCTCAAGTGCGCGGGACTGGCGGCGGCCGTGCTCGCCTTCACCCTGACACTGGCCAGCTACCGAGGCGTCCCGGTGGTCCTGCTGCTGCTCGCCGCGCTGCTCATCGGCTTCGGTTATGTCATGCGCAACGCGGTCGTCGGCCGTCATGTGTACGCGCTCGGCGGCAACCGCGCGGCGGCGAAGCTGTCCGGCGTCAAGGACCGCCGGGTCACCTTCCTGGTCTTCGTCAATATGGGAGTGCTCGCCGCGCTGGCCGGAATGGTCTACGCGGCCCGGCTCAACGCGGGTGTGCCGCAGGCGGGCATCAACTTCGAACTGGAGGCCATCGCGGCCTCGTTCATCGGCGGCGCGTCGATGAGCGGCGGTGTCGGCACGGTGTTCGGCGCGATCATCGGCGGACTGGTGCTGGGCGTGCTCAACAACGGGATGTCGCTGGTCGGGATAGGCCCGGACTATCAGCAGGTCATCAAGGGACTGGTGCTGCTGGCGGCGGTGGGCTTCGACGTCTGGAACAAGCGCAGGGTGGGCGCCTAGGCGCGACACCTCAGGGATGAATACGCGCGGCGCCGCAGCGCACCTGAAAAGTGCTGCGGCGCCGCGCCCCCGTATTCCACTTACAGCTTGCGTGCCACGCCTGCGTATCCCGGGATGGGCTCGTCACCGGGGACCGGTACGACCTCTCCCAGCTCGGGACGCCAGTCCGTGGCCAGTGCGACGCCCGGTTCGACCAGCTCCAGGCCCGTGAAGAACGCGGCGAACTCCTCCCGTGACCGCAGGGCCAGGGTGAGCGCCCGCTTCTGGTACAGCTCACGTGCCTGGCCGGCGCTCTCCCGGTCGAAATCGCCCGTGGCATGGGAGAGCACAAGATAGCTGCCGGACGGCAGCGGGTCGAGCAGCCTGCGCACCAGTTCGTACGCGCCGTCCTCGTCCGGGATGAAGTGCAGCAGCGCGACGAGGGAGAGCGCGACCGGACGGTCCAGATCGAGGATCCTTCCCGCCGCCTCGATGATGGCCTCCGGCTCGCGCACATCGGCCTGGACGTACTCCGTGGCACCGCCCGGAGTGCTGCGGAGCAGCGCCTCGGCGTGCCGGAGGACGATCGGGTCGTTGTCCGTGTAGACGATCCGGGAGTCGGGCGCGACCTCCTGGGCTATCTGGTGAAGATTGGGCTCGGTGGGAATGCCCGTGCCGATGTCCAGGAACTGGCGCACGCCGCCGGTGGTGCCGAGCCAGCGGGTGGCGCGGTGCATGAACGCCCGGTTGACCCGTGCCATGTCGGGCCCCCGGGAGTCCAGTGCCAGTAACTGCTTCGCCATCTCCTCGTCCACCGGATAGTTGTCCTTGCCGCCGAGGAACCAGTCGTACACCCGGGCCGGATGCGGCCTGCTGGTGTCGATGGAATCGTTCCCGGTCATGTGCGCTCCATGAGTCTCAAGGTCGATGAGCAGGATCTGTGGAACACAGTGTCTGCGGAAGAACGGAGGACGGACGAGTCAGTGGACGAATCAGCGGACGTGGACGATGAGAAGTGAGAGCGGTGAGCGGTCGGTCAGGTGAGCAGGAAGTCGGCCTGACCCGCCTTCGCGCCCTGGATGAATGCGGCGATCTCGCTGGTGGTGTAGATCAGTGCGGGGCCGTCAGGGTCGGCGGACTGGCGCACCGCGACTCTGCCGTCGGCCAGCTTCATGGCCTCGATGCAGTTGCCGCCATTGCCACCACTCCACGGCTTGCGCCAGCCTTCGGCACCGAGGTCGGCGGCCGGCATGCCGTTGTATATGGGATCCATTCACAGCTCCTTGCGGAGATCCCTGAGGATCTCCTTCGTGCGTTGTGCAGTTGCGGCCTGAGCCGCCATCCGGTCCATGACCTCCAGGTGGGTGGCCACTTCGGGACGTGCGTCGAGATAGACGGCGCCGGTCAGGTACTCGCTGTAGACCATGTCCGGCAGTTCCGGTTCGGCGAACCGGAAGATCACGAACGGCCCGTAGGTACCGGGATGGTGTCCGCTCGAGAATTCCGCGATCTGCAGGGTGACATTCGACAGGGCCGAGGCATCGAGCAGCCTGTCGATCTGCTCCCGCATGACGTCCGGACTGTCACCGACCGGGCGGCGCAGTACGGTCTCGTCCATGATCACCCAGAATCTGGGTGCGTTGGTACGGGTCAGCAGCGACTGGCGTTCCATACGGAGCGCCACATGGCGTTCTATGTCCTCGGGCTGTGCCTGTCCCACCGCCCCCGCGTGCATGACCGACCGGGCGTACTCCTCGGTCTGGAGCAGCCCGGGAACGAAGTGCGGTTCATAGGCACGCAGCAGGGACGCTGAGCCCTCCAGGCTGACGTACATGCTGAACCAGTCCGGCAGGATGTCGTGGAACCTCTGCCACCAGCCGGGCTTGTTCGCTTCCTCGGTGAGCTCGACGAAGGCCTCGGTCTCGTCCTCGGGGATCCCGTATGCCCGCAGCAGGAGCTGTACATAGGGGATCTTGAGGGCGACCTCGGCGGTCTCCATCCGGCGGATCGTCGCGGGCGCCACCCGGAGAAGCTTGGCGGCCTCCTCGCGCTTCAGTCCGGAGCGCTCACGAAGATCTTGCAGACGTCTGCCGAGTACGACCTGACCCACGGTCGGGGCGGACCGCGGTTCACTCACTTTGGGTCCTCCCCACGCACGGTTACCAGCAGTCTGCCATGTCTAGGCCACGAAGAACACGGCACTCTGAAAAATTCAGAGTGCCCCTTGCCAAGTGTCGCCGACGGGTGGAGAGTGGATCGGTGAACCAGCTCACGCGGTTGTCGGGCTCTGCCATGGGAGAGCTTCACGCTCGGCCGCTGCTCCCCCACCGTTAGGAATCGGTCGTGGCACCTGGTAAAGCGCTCACCCCCCCGCTCATAGCCGTGTGCCCCCCTGGCAACGTTGTCCGGCGTTACGGATTCCAGTTGCCCGCTCACGCAGAGTCAGTGGCCCGGGCGAGACAACTGACCCGCGACCGGCTCGCCCGATGGGAGATGGAGGAGGAGGCCCGCGACACCGCGGTGCTCGTCGTCTCGGAACTGGTCACCAACGCGATCGTGCACGCGGCCGGCGACCGTGTCGTCTGCGAGATTCGTGAGGACGACGGCCGGCTGCGGATATCCGTGGAGGACCAGGGCTACGGACCGACAGGGCCGCAGCTCCACGACGCCGCCCAGGACGAGACCGAGGGCGAGGGAGGCCGTGGGCTGTTTCTCGTCGATTCCCTGTGCAGCGGCTGGGGAGCCCATGACACATCGGGATACGGCCCCGGGCGTGTGGTCTGGGCCGAACTCCCGCACGGAGAGCTGTCACACGCAGAGCTCTCGCACGGAGAACCGCTACACGGAGAACTGCCACACGGAACGGAGCAACCGTGCTGAGGACCGCACTGGACCGGCTCGCACGTGGCCTGCGCGACGGCCGCGATCTCGCGCCTCGTCGCGTCAAGCTGCCTCTGCCGCCCACGCTGCCGGCCTCGCTGGGCTGTGACGCGGTGGGCGTCCCGGCGGAGCACGGCTTCCGGCTGATGGCGCGGCTGCCCAAGAAGGGCTGTGTCTTCGCCGACGCCGAGTGGTGGTGGTGGATCGTGCCGGCGGGCTCCGATCTCGATCTCACCTGGCCGTCACCGGCCCGCTATGTATCGGGTACGACCGTCCCGGCGGCGCATCCGCGGTTGATCCACTGGCCCGAGGCGCCGACTCCGTACACTCCGCCGATCCCCTTCTACCTCATGGTCTGCCAGCTGACCGGCACGGCTCCGTCCTGGGGCCCTCGGACGGAGCCGGGAACGGTCCCGGCGCGGCACTGACCTGACGGCGACCCGGACGAACGGGCGCCCTGCGATGAGCAGACGACAGCGGGCCCGGGTGAGCGGGCGGGAACAGCGGGCCCGGGTGAGGACCTGGGCCCGGACCAGAGCCCGGGTGAGGGCTCGGCCGCATGCCCGGCAGCAGGCGGCCGGGCCCTCACCCGACCGCCCTGTCCCTCGCGCGACGCGCATCACATAGGCTCGGCCGCGAGATGAACACCAACCACACATCCCTCGGCCCCAAGGCCGACAAAGAGACGGTGCGCCGGCACAATCTGAGTCTTGTGCTGCGGGCAGTGCGGGACGAGGGAGAGGCGACCAGGGCCGGGGTGGCCGCGCGGGTGGGACTGACCAGGGCAGCGGTGTCGTCGCTGGTGGAGCAGTTGCTGGAGAGCGGATTCCTCTCCGAGTCGGGCAAGACGTTCAGCGGACAGGCCGGGCGCCCCGGCACCGTGCTGAAGGTCACACGCTCCGGGCCCGCGGGCATCGGTGTCGAGATCAATATCGACTATGTGTCGGTGTGCGTGGTCGATCTGTCCGGCACCGACCGGGTCCGGCTCACCGAACACATCGACAACCGCGGCGCTCTCCCGGCCGAGGTGCTGGCGCGTGGCGCCCGGATCGCGGCCCGTACGCTGGAGTCCGCCGCGGAGCAGGAGTTGATCCCTGTCGGGGTCCAACTCGCCCTGCCGGGGCTGGTGTCGGGAGGTACGGTCCGTCAGGCGCCGAATCTCGGCTGGAACCGGGTCCCGGCGGAGGAGCTGTTCGCGCAGGCACTGGCGGAGCTGCGGCCCGATGTGCCCGCGCTGCCGGTGAGTTCGGAGAACGAGGCCAATCTCGCGGCGCTGGCCGAGCTGTGGTTCGGCGGGCTCGGACCCCTCCGTACGTTCCTCTATCTCACCGGCGAGATCGGCGTCGGCGGCGCGCTGGTGCTGGACGGTGAACTGCTGCGCGGCGCGCACGGGTTCGCCGGAGAGATCGGCCATGTGGTGGTCGACGCGAAGGGACCGCTGTGCCGGTGCGGTTCGCGGGGCTGTCTGGAGCAGTACGCGGGTCAGTCCGCGCTGCTGCGCGCGGCCGGCATCGACGAGAACTCGGGCGTGCCGGGCGTCGCCGAGCTGGAACGCCGGGCACGCGGCGGCGACGCACAGGCCGTGGCGGCCGTCGAACAGGCCGGAGTGATGCTGGGCCGTGTGCTGTCGGGCTCGGTGAACCTCTTCGATCCGGACGCGGTCGTGCTGGGCGGGATCTACCGCGAACTGATGCCCTGGCTCTCCCCGTCGGCCGACCGCGAACTGACGGCCCGCGTGGTCTCCGGCCTCTGGCCCCGCGACAGCGGACGCCTACGCGCGTCCTCCTCGGCAGGAGACGCAGCCCGAGGCGCGGCGGCCCTGGTGGTACGAGCGGTCCTGGCGGACCCGGTGGCCTACGTCCAACGAACCACGGACCGATAACGCGGGAGTTGGCGGCGCCGGGCGCTACGGGCACGCAGGACGCGCCTGGCGGCGGTCCGGCGCATCGGACAACTCCGTCGCGAGGCGTCGCCGTATGTGACGAGGGACACGCCTGAAGGCGGTGTGGGACACCCCACAGTTCCGCGCAGGACGCCACCGACAGCGGCACGAAACGCCGCACACGGCAAAGCGAGGAGCAGCCGAATCAGGCGCGGCGCGGGCGGCGCCCGTCCGGCGCAGGGCACCGTTCACGGCGGAGCGGTACCCGTCCCGTGTCCGGCACCGGTCACGGCCCGCGCCGACGCGCGTGACCGCCGCCCGCGGGGGCGCGGGTGGCGGTCATGGCGGCCGGGGTTCGGGTCAGCGGACGCCGAGCAGGTGGTCCATCGCCAGCTGGTCGAGCTGCTCGAAGGCCATGCCGCGCGACGCCGCCGCCTCCGCGTCGAAGTCCTCGTACGCGCTGCGGTCCGCCAGCAGCGCGGCCACTCCGTCCGCGGCCGTGGGCAGCGCCAGCTCGTCCAGCCGCGAGGCGCGCAGCGCTTCCTGGACCACCGGGTCGGCCCGGAACGCGGCGGCGCGCTCCTTGAGGATCAGATAGTTGCGCATACAGCCCGCCGCCGACGCCCACACACCGTTGAAGTCCTCGGTCCGCGGCGGCTTGAAGTCGAAGTGCCGCGAGCCGTCCCAGCCCGCGGTCTCCAGCAGATCGACCAGCCAGAAGGCCGCCCGCAGATCGCCCGCGCCGAAGCGCAGGTCCTGGTCGTACTTGATGCCGTTCTGGCCGTTGAGGTCGATGTGGAAGAGCTTGCCCGACCACAGCGCCTGGGCGATGGAGTGCGGGAAGTTCAGCCCGGCCATCTGCTCATGGCCGACCTCCGGGTTCACGCCGTACAGCTCCGGCCGCTCCAGACGCTCGATGAACGCCAGGGCGTGGCCGACCGTGGGCAGCAGGATGTCGCCGCGCGGCTCGTTCGGCTTGGGCTCGATGGCGAACCGGAGGTCGTATCCCTGCTCGGTGACATACGCGCCGAACAGGTCGAAGGCCTCCTTCATCCGCTCCAGCGCGAGCCGTACGTCCTTCGCCGCGCCCGACTCCGCGCCTTCCCGGCCGCCCCAGGCCACAAAGGTCTTCGCGCCCAGCTCGGCCGCGAGATCGATGTTCCGGAGCGTCTTGCGCAGCGCGAAACGGCGCACGTCCCGGTCGTTCGCGGTGAACGCGCCGTCCTTGAAGACCGGGTGCGTGAAGAGATTGGTGGTGACCATCGGCACCACCAGACCGGTCGAGTCCAGCGCCTGCCGGAACCGCTTGATGTGCGCCTCGCGCTCCGCGTCGGACGAACCGAAGGGGATGAGGTCGTCGTCGTGGAAGGTCACGCCGTACGCGCCCAGCTCGGCCAGGCGCTGTACGGATTCGACGGGATCCAGGGCCCTGCGGGTCGCGTCCCCGAACGGGTCCCTGCCCTGCCAGCCCACGGTCCAGAGACCGAAGCTGAACTTGTCCGCCGGGGTGGGAGTGAAGCGTTCCGTCATTCTCTGGCCGCCTTCGATACCTCAGGTCCGGCACGTGCCGACCTTTTTGTTTCCTGACATGACTAATAATGCACGTCGGCGCGGATGCGCAAAACCCCCGGGGCCCGCTCATCGCCGTACACCCGGCGTACCCCGGGCACACCCGGCGAACACGGTCGCGCACGTTCGGCCACCGGCGAGGATCCGCCACCCCCGTTCCGGTGAGCCGCGTCATCGCGTAATTTGTTTCTCCCACGTCAAAAAGTGCTCCAGCCAGCGAACTCCACGAACTCCAGCAAGGGAAGAGGTACGTCCATGTCGCAGAGCCCGGTGGTCGGCCCGGTCGTCGTCGGCGTGGACAGTTCCACCCAATCCACCAAGGCCGCCTTCACCGATGCCGCCACCGGCCGGCTGCTCGCCGTAGGGCGCGCGCCGCACCGGGTGACCGGTGAGGGCGGTGCGCGCGAGACGGATCCCGAGGTGTGGTGGAACGCGCTGCGGGAGGCGGTGGCCGCCGGTCTCAAGGAGTCCGGCGTCGATGCCTCGGCCGTCGTCGGGATCGCCGTCGCCGGGCAGCAGCACGGACTGGTGGTGCTGGACCGTACGGGCCGCCCGCTGCGCCCGGCGCTGCTGTGGAACGACACCCGGTCCGCCCCGCAGGCCGCCGCGCTCACGGAGGCGCTCGGCGGGCCCGCCGCCTGGACGGCGCGGACCGGCTCCGTACCGGTCGCGTCGATGACGGCCTCGAAGTGGCAGTGGCTGCGCGAGCACGACCCGGCCATCGCGGGCGCCACGGCGGCCGTCAGGCTTCCGCACGACTTCCTCACCGAGCGTCTCTCGGGCGTCGCCGCCACCGATCCAGGCGATGCCTCGGGCACCTGCTGGTATTCGACGGCCACCGGTGAGTACGACCCGGAGCTGCTGGCCCTGCTCGGCCTCGACGCCGAGCTGCTGCCCGCCGTCGCCTCGACCGGCGCCGTCCGGATCGGCTCGCTCACCGCCGGCTCCGCGGCGGAGCTCGGGCTGCCCGCGGGCATCGCCGTCGCGGCGGGCACCGGCGACAATATGAGCGCGGCGATCGGGCTGGGCTTCGGCGGCGGCGGGCTGCTGGACCATCCGGTGCTGAGCCTCGGCACCTCGGGCACGGTGTTCGCCGCCACCCGTACCCGTCCCGACTCGCCCGCGCTCGCGGGATTCGCCGCGGCGGACGGTACGTATCTGCCGCTGGCCTGCACGCTCAACTGCACGCTCGCCGTGGACAAGGTGGCGGCGCTGCTCCGGCTGGACCGCGAGGACGCGGTGCCGGGCGGCGAGGCCGTCCTGCTGCCGTATCTGGACGGCGAGCGCACGCCCGATCTGCCCGCCGCCTCGGGTCTGCTCACCGGGCTGCGCCATGACACCACACCGCAGCAGCTGCTGGGCGCCGCCTACGAGGGCGCGATCGTGACGGTCCTGCGCGCGCTGGACGAAGTGCTGCGCGCCTGCGGCCTCGATCCGGCCGATCCGGAGGTCGCGGCCCGCCCGCTGCGGCTGGTCGGCGGCGGCGCGCAGGGCCGTATGTGGGTGGACACGGTACGAAGGCTCTCCGGCCGCCAGCTGATCGTCCCGGCCAGCGGCGAACTGGTCGCCCTGGGAGCGGCGGCGCTGGCCGCGGGCGCGGCGACGGACGAGGACGCGGTGGCGATCGCGGCGTCCTGGCAGACCGGCGAGGGCGAGGAACTGCCGCCGGTGGAGCGGGACATGGAGACCTGGGAGCGCGTGGGATCGGTCCTGGACCGGGCGGCGCCGAGCCTGCTGTCGTAGGAGCGGATGCGCGGGGCGAGGGCGTACGAACCGTTGGGGCGGAGGCGTAGGAAAGCGCGTGGCGGGGGCGAGGGAGGGACGCGCCAAGGTGTCTTGTTCGTACGGTAGTTGGCCTCTGGTCACCTGCCGGGCCGCAGCTCTACGCTTCGGTCTGCGCGGCGCATGGCCGCCCGCGCCGGAGAGGGAGACGCAAGGCCCATGGCCGACGCACTGTCCGACGGACCGTCCGATGAAGAGATACATGAGGCGATAGCCCGGCGGCGCGGCTGGGCCCATGCGTTCCGTACGGTCCGTACGGCTCTCGGGACCCGTACGGCGGTGCCTCCGCCCGCCAAGGCACCCGCCAAGGGCCACGCGCGGATCGAGCGACATCAGGTCGTGCGCTTCGAGATCGTCCGCTCCGTCGAGACCCGTACGGAGGACTCCAAGGATTCGGAGAGGAACGGATCGTTCGATCTGTCGGATCGCCCCAGGTACAAGAACCTCACGGAGTACGCCGTGGAGCCGCCGGAGGATCCCCGGGACCGATTAGATCTGTCTCTGGTGCGTCTGGGCTCCGAGCGGGAGATCATCTGCGGCTGCGACGGCGGCAGGATCATCTGTCCCGAGTGCTCGGGAGAGAAGCGGCGGCCCTGCCCGCCGGCGGTGGTCTGTCCCGACTGCGCGGGCGTCGTCCCGTGCACCCACTGCGAGGAAACCGGAAAACGCAGGCGCCGCGCCGGCGCCAAGCAGCCGCCCGTACGGCGTACGTCGGGACAGCGGACCACCGCTCAGCAGGGCAGCACCGCACAGCAGCGGCCGGTCGGTCCCGACGCCGCCGGTACGAGGACCGTCTGCGCGTTCTGTAAGCAGCCTGATGTGGCCTGCGCGGGATGCGAGGGCTGGGGCGAGATCAGATGCGACCTCTGCGGAGGAAAGGGAAGAACCGACTGCAAGGAGTGCAGGCGTCCGGGCGGATCACCCACGAGCAGTGCGGCGGAGAGGGCAGCGTCACACGGTGGCGTGCGGCCCGTATCCAGCAGACTCCGCACCGCGACTCCCTGGAACTGCCCGAACGCGACTGGCCCGCCCGTGTCCGCGCGCGGCTGAACCGCGACGCCGTCTGGGAGCCGCTCGACACGGGACAGGGCGAGAAGGTGCCGGACGGAGTGGACCGTGTCCACCGGGCCCGGATCACCCAGCGCCTCGCGCACCAGCCACATGAGATCAAGCGGGACGTGTCGGTCCGGACTCTGCGGCTCGCGCGCGTGGAGCTGGTGAACGACCCGCACCGGGTCTTCTATGTCTTCCCGGGAAAGACGGAGCCGCAGGTAGTGCGACTCCCGTCACGGCAGTGGGTCCAGCGGGCGTCCGGGATCGCGGCGGGAGTGGTGGCGCTGCTGGTCCTGGTGCTGGTGCTGCTGAACTGAGCGGCGCCGGGGGCCGGGCGCGGTGGGCCGGTACGTGTTCAGCCGATACGTGTCTGTCAGCCGGTAGGGGCCGGTCAGCCGGTGGGGCGGGCGGCTGCGGCCTGGGCCAGGGCGTCCAGGACCGGGCGGATCAGCGGATGGTCCTCCGCGCCACGGCGTACGGCGGCGAAGACTCTGCGGGTCGCGGCCGGGCCGGACACCGGGCGTACGACCGTGCCCTTCAGCTCCATCCCGCGCAGCGCCGAACGCGGGACGAGGGCCACCCCGGCGCCCGCTCCAGCGAGTGCGACGACCGCGCGGAAGTCGTCCGAGGAGTGCGCGAGGCGCGGCTCGAAGCCGGCCAGTTCACAGGCGAGCTGTATGACGTCATGGCAAGGGTTGCCCGGGTAGGGACCGATCCATTCGCTGTCGGCGAGCGAGGCGAGCGAGACCTCGGCGCTCAGGGCGAGAGGATGCGCGGCGGGCAGGACCGCGTCGAACGGCTCGGCGTACAGCGGCACCCGGGAGAGCCGCAGATCGTCCTCGCGCGGCGCGCCGCGGTACTCGACCGCGACCGCCAGATCCGCCTGTCCGTCCAGCACCATGGGCAGGCTCTCGTCGCCCTCGGCGTCCCGTACGCGCACCCGGATGTCCGGATACGGTCCGGCCAGGAGCTGAAGGGCAGGAGCCAGTACCTCCGCGATACCGGTGGCGAACGCCACGACCGTCACCTCGCCGGCCGAGCCGCCCGCGTACGCCGCGAGTTCCGCCTCGGCCCGTTCGAGCTGAGCGAGCACCGCGTGCGCATGACCGAGCAGAATCTCACCGGCCGCCGTCAGCCGTACGCCTCTGCCGCTGCGGGTCAGCAGCGCGTGCCCGGTCTCCTGCTCCAGCACGGCGAGCTGCTGGGAGACGGCCGAGGGAGTCAGATACAGCGCGGCAGCCGCGGCGGTAACCGTACGGTGGTCCGCCACGGCCCGCAGTATCCGCAGCCGCCGTGCATCAATCACCGTGCCATCCTGCCAGGTGGGACCGGCCCCGGGCACCTGTCGGCCGGGCCGCGGTACGGCGCCGGCCGAGCAGTGCCTCGCATACGGCGTCGGCCGTAGGAACGCCCGGCGCGCGCTGCGTCAACTCGTCCCGCGCATCGCCTCCCGCGCATCGATGAACGCCGCCACCGCGCGCTCCACGTCCGCCGTGGAGTGCGCCGCCGAGAGCTGGACCCTGATCCGGGCCCGGTCCATCGGTACAACCGGGTACGAGAAACCGATCACATAGACGCCGCGCTCCAGCAGCAGTTCCGCCATCCGGCCCGCCTCCGCCGCGTCGCCGATCATGACCGGAGCGATGGCGTGGTCACCGGGCAGGATCTCGAAGCCCGCCTCGGTCATCTTCGTACGGAAGAGCGCGGTGTTGGCGTTCAGCCGGTCCCGCAGTTCGCCCGCGCTCTCCAGCAGGTCCAGGACCTTGACCGACGCGGCGGCGATGACCGGAGCGAGCGAGTTGGAGAAGAGATACGGACGTGAGCGCTGCCGCAGCAGGGCGACGATCTCGGCGCGCGCCGCGACATAGCCACCGGAGGCGCCGCCCAGGGCCTTGCCCAGCGTGCCGGTGAGAATGTCGACACGGTCCATCACGCCGTGCAGTTCCGGGGTGCCGCGACCGCCAGGACCGACAAAGCCGACCGCGTGCGAGTCATCGACCATGACCATCGCGTCGTACCGGTCGGCCAGATCGCAGATCTCGGCGAGCGGCGCGACATACCCGTCCATCGAGAACACGCCGTCCGTGACGATCAGCCGCCGACGCGCGTCCTGCGACTCCTTGAGCCTGGTCTCCAGCTCGCCGAGGTCACGGTTGGCATAGCGGAGGCGACGGGCCTTGGAGAGCCGGATGCCGTCGATGATGCTGGCGTGGTTGAGGGCGTCGGAGATGACCGCGTCCTCCGCGCCGAGCAGAGTCTCGAAGACACCGCCGTTGGCGTCGAAGCAGGAGGAGTAGAGGATCGTGTCCTCCTGGCCGAGGAACGCGGAGAGGCGCTGCTCCAGCTCCTTGTGGATCTCCTGCGTACCGCAGATGAAGCGTACGGAGGCCATTCCGTACCCCCATCGGTCGAGCGCGTCCTTGGCGGCGGCGACGACCTCGGGATGATCGGCGAGGCCGAGGTAGTTGTTGGCGCAGAAGTTGAGGACCTCACCGTCGCCGCCGCCCGCGGTGACGGCGACCGAGGCGCTCTGCGGGGTGGAGATCACGCGCTCGGGCTTGAAGAGACCGGCGTCGCGGATCTCACCGAGGGTGGCGGACAGTTCGTCCCGTACGGACGCGTACATAGAGAAGGCTCCTTCTGCTTTCTTCTTTGGGGGCACCGAACGTCTCTTTTGGGGGCACCGAACGTCCCGGCTGCGCACGGCCGCCGGCGAGTGAGCCGAAGGGCGCGCCGCTGTCGAAAGGGAGACCGCGCGGAGGCCCCGAGGTACGAGGGGTCGAGCACGGTCGACCGTCGACAGTGGCATAAAGCGCCCGGAGGCGAACCGAGCCCTCAAAAAAAGGGGGGGTCAGGTCCAGTCGAGGATGATTTTGCCGCTGCGTGCGGTGGACGCCTCGTCGAACGCGGCGTCGAAGTCCTGGTAGCGGTAGCTGCCCGTGATGACCGGCGTCAGATCCAGCCCGCCTTCGAGCAGGACCGTCATCGCGTACCACGTCTCGAACATCTCACGGCCGTAGATGCCCTTGATCGTGATCATGGATGTGACGATCTTCGACCAGTCGACGGCGAACTCCTGCGCGGGCAGGCCCAGCATGGCGATCCGGCCGCCGTGCGTCATGTTGTCGATCATGTCGCGCAGGGCCTCCGCGCGGCCGGACATCTCCAGGCCGATGTCGAAGCCCTCCTTGAGGCCGAGCTGTCGCTGCGCGTCCGCGATTCCGGTGCCGGGAGCGGAGACATCGAGGGCGAGCGTGGCGCCGGCCTTGCGGGCCAGGGCGAGGCGGTGCGGGCTGACGTCGGTGATCACGACATTGCGCGCGCCCGCGTGCCGGGCGACGGCCGCGGCCATGATGCCGATCGGGCCCGCGCCGGTGATCAGTACGTCCTCGCCGACGAGCGGGAAGGAGAGCGCGGTGTGCACGGCGTTGCCGAAGGGATCGAAGATCGCGGCGACATCGAGAGGCACCTCCGCGCGGTGCACCCAGACATTGGCGGCGGGAAGGGCGACATACTCGGCGAACGCGCCGTCGCGGCCGACGCCGAGTCCGACCGTACTGCGGCAGAGATGTCTGCGGCCCGCGAGACAGTTGCGGCACTTGCCGCAGACGAGATGGCCCTCGCCGCTGACGAGATCGCCCACGGCGATGTCCTGTACGTCCGCGCCGACGGCGGCGACCTCGCCGACGAACTCGTGGCCGAGGACCCTGGGCGTGGTGACGGCCTGTCTGGCCCAGCCGTCCCAGGACCGGATGTGCAGATCGGTACCGCAGATACCGGTACGGAGCACCTTGATCAGTACGTCACCGGGCCCGGTCTCCGGTTCCGGCACATCCATGAGCCAGAGCCCCGGCTCGGCCTTCTGTTTCACAAGTGCCTTCATGGGCGGCGGCTCCCGGCGTGATGGTGCTGTTCGGTGACCAGTGATCCGTATCGGCGACAGGCGACCCGACCGGTCGTCGATGATCACTGTTCGGTGGTCGGACACCAATCTGCCGATCACCGGCCGTACAGTCCATCGAGGATTTCTTAAGCGGCCCGACAGCGCAGCTTCACGGCTCGGCTCGGCAGCGTCTTCGGCGCCGCCGAGCGCGTGGTTCGGGTCCGGGAGTCCCGCCGTCAACGGGCCCATGAGGGCTGGGGATTTGCACGACGAAGCCGCCCGGGAAGAACATCATGGGAGGCGGCACGGCCAGGAAGGTGGCCACCGGCTCGGCCGACCGGGTGAGGGCACTGTCCGGCGCGGGCATCGCGGGCATCGCGGGCATGACGGGCGCGATCCGTTCGCCGGAAGCGGTCTGTTCACCGGAAGCCGTCAGCGCGGCGGGCCCGGACGCCGGCTCCGGCTCCGACTCCGGCTCCCGCTTCGACACCGGCGCCGTCTCCATCAGCAGCCGTGCCGCCGGCGTATGCGTCAGCAGTACGACTCCGCGCGCCGCGACCACCGCGCCGACGAGCGCCGCGGCGATGCCCAACGCGCCGCCCTGGAGGCGTTCGCCCAGCAGTGTCAGCCCTATGACCGCCGCGCCGACCGGATTCGCCAAGGTCAGCACCGCGAGCGGAGCGCCCAGGCCGCCGTGGTAGGCGGTCTGGGAGAGCAGCAGACCGCCGACCGCGAAGCCCGCGACCAGCACCGCCACGATCATCACCTGCCACAGCACCAGCCCGTCCCCACCCGATCCCGGACCGCCCGGCATGCTGCCTCCGGCGGCGGCGACCGTGATCGTCTGGGTGAGGGCGGAGGCGACGCCCGAGGCTATGCCCGAGGCCGCCGCGTGCGGAAGGCCGGGCCGGGCTCCCGGCCTGGCCAGCAGTGCGACCAGCGTCAGCGCCACGCCCCCCACGCCGAGGGCCTCCGCCAAGCTGAGCGACTCGTTCGGCTCCGTGCCCGTGCCCGCCGCCGTCAGCAGGATCGCCGCGAGGCCGACGAGCGTGAACGCCGTGCCTCGCCACTCCTCCCGGCTGACCTGCCGCCCGGCGCGGCGCGCGCCCAGCGGTACGGCCGCGACCAGCGTGAGCGCGCCCAGCGGCTGGACCACGGTGAGCGGCCCGTACGCCAGGGCCACCACATGCAGCAGCCCGCCGCTCGCGTTCAGCCCGACCGCCCACCACCAGGCGCCGCTGCCGAGCAGGGCGCGCAGTCCGGCCTTCGGTGCGGTACGGGCGGCGAGCCGCTCCTGGGCGACGGCCGCGGCGGCGTACGCGACGGCGGAGAGCAGCGCGAGTGTGACGGCGACCACCGTCGCACCGCTCATCGGGCTGCTCACGGCGCCGTTCCCGACGCGGCCAGCGGGACACCGGACATCCGCGCCGGCGCCGGTGCCGGCGCTGGTTGGATTTCCTTCGCCGCTCCCGGCCACCCGTCCGCCGCCGTGCCCTGGACGCCCGGACCGGACCGTACGCCGTGGCCGGACCGTACGCCAGGACCGGACCGTACGATCCGGGAGCCGCGACGCCGGCCCGGCGCCCGTACGCACACCAGCACGACGGTCAGCAGCGCGACGGCCACGACCGCGTCGAGCCAGTAGTGATTGGCGGTGCCTATGACCACGAACAGCGTCGTCAGCGGATGGACCAGCCAGAGCCAGCGCCATCGGGAGCGGGTGGCGGCGATGAGACCGACCGCGACCATCACCGCCCAGCCGACATGGAGCGAGGGCATCGCCGCGAACTGGTTCGCCATGGAGTCGGTGGCGGGCGCCGCGCTGTAGGCCGTCGGCCCGTACACCCGGCCCGTGTCCACCAGACCGGTCGCGGTGAGCAGCCTCGGCGGCGCGAGCGGCATCAGCACATGCAGGACGAGCGCGGCACCGGTGAGCGTGGCGAGCACCCGGCGGGCCCAGACGTAGTGGCCCGGGCTGCGCCAGTAGAGCCAGCAGAGGAAGAGCAGCGTCGCCGGGAAGTGCACCACCGTGTAGTAGGTGTTCGCCCACTGGACGAGCGTGCCGCCATGGAGCAGCACGCTCTGGACGGTGCCCTCGTCCGGGAGCCGGAGCGTGCGCTCCCAGTCCCAGACCCGGTGGGCGTTGCGGAACGCCTCGGCGGTGTGGCCGGTGGCGGCCTGCCTGCCGAATTTGTAGACGAGGAAGAGTCCGGCGACGAGCAGCAGTTCGCGTACGAGGGGCGGTCGGGCGGGAGTGTCCTGCTCCCGTTCGGCGGGCCCAGTGCGGGCGTGTATCACCCGACCCCCTTGCAAGGACAGCACGTCGCGCATGACGGCGTGGTGGTGCGGCGACGCGGTGAGGACCACGCCCTATCGATACGCCAGTGTACCGATACGGATTCGTATCGGTACACTGGCGTATCGGAACCCTCGGAAAGGCAGCGGAAAGGCGGTCCGAGGGCGGGAATTGGACGCGGGAACGGGACAGGGAGAGACGATGAAACCGCAGCGCCGCTCCAAGATCACACCGGAACGGGAGCTGGAGTTCTACGAGGCCGCTCTGGATCTGCTCAGGGAGAGCGGTTACGAGGCGCTGACCATGGAGGGCGTCGCCGCGCGCTCACGCTGCGGCAAGTCCACGCTCTACCGTCAGTGGCGCACCAAGCCGCAGCTCGTCGCCGCCGCGCTCCGTGGCACGAGCTGTGTGAGACTCGCGGACATCGACACCGGCACCCTGGCGGGTGATCTCCGGATGGCGGTCTGCACGGCGGCGACCGGCGCGGGACGCGACACCGCGCTGCTGCACGCGCTCAGCCATGCCGCGCTCCAGAATCCGGAGCTGCTGCGGGCCCTGCGCGAGGCCGTCATCGAACCGGAGGTCGAGGCGATCGAGACGATGGTCCGCCGCGCCGTGGAGCGCGGTGAGATCGCGGCGGACAATCCCGCGAACGAGTTCGTGGCCGCCCAGCTCATCGGTGTCGTGCGCGCACGGCCGATGCTGGCCGGCCGGAACGCGGACGAGCCGTATCTCATCCGCTTCCTGGAGGCCGCGGTCTTTCCCGTGCTCGGGCTGGAGGTCACCACCTCGCCCGCATGAACGGCGGACCGTCGCCCGAACGGATGACGACGGTCGGCCCGCGCCGCACCGTGGGGACGGGGGCGGCGCGACTCCCGGTCCGGTGGGCCCCTCACTCGCTGAGGGGCCCACCGGCATATGGGTCCGCGCGACGCCCACGCAACGCCCGCGCGACGCCCACGCGGGCAGTCGAGCCCGTCGGGCCGTACATCCGTCTCATACCGGCCGTCTCCTGCCGACCCCGCGCAATGGCGTACCGGGAACGATCCGGACATGTCCGCGTCCCATACAAGCCGTTACGGGAGCACTTCCCGGCCGGCGGGACTTTCACCACGTCGGCGGCGCCCGCCCGCCGACGGCCGATCCGAGTTGATCGACTCAGCTCACGAGCCGTCAATTCCGGCCAGCCGGTGGCCAGTTGCATAGTTGTTGACGATCCGACATGGGCATATACGCTCCTCCCGAACGCCACCACGCCATGTCCGTACGTCGTTTCTCCGCACGTCACTTTTCCGCCCCTCGCCGTACCAGGAGGCCGATCATGACCTGTGTCTCGGATGTTTCGAGCGTCTCGGAACAGCGCTTGGTCCAGCAGCTTCCGGCCGTACCGTTCTACTGCCCGGTCCCGCCCGCCCGGCATCCGTCGGTGGAGGCGCTCAACGACCGGACCGTACGGTGGATGCTCAAACAGCGGCTCGACAGCGACGAACATCAGCTCAAACGCCTCGCCGTCTGCGACTTCGGCGGTCTGACGGCCTCGACGATGCCGTACGGAGAGCTCGGACCGCTCACCCTCATGGCCAAGTTCCACGCCGTGCTCTTCTCGCTGGACGACGGTGTGTGCGACGAGTCCGAGGCCACGGCGGATCTGCTCGCCCAGGAGACCTCACGGATCATGCGCGCCGTGGAGGCGCCGACGGCACAGGGACCGCGTGACTCGCCGCACACGGCGGCGCTGCGGCGGCTGCGGCTGGAGGCGGAACGGTTCGCGTCACCGCGCCAGTTGCGTCGGCTGACGGAGGCGATGCGTGTCTACACCTCGGGCCTGGTGTGGGAGGCGTCCTGGCGCCGCAATCCCGAACTGCCCTCGCTGGACGACTACATCACCCTGTGGATGCGCGCCATCGGGATGGCGCCCTCCACGGCGATGATCGAGGTCGTCGGCGGCTTCTCGGTGGCCGACGAGGATATGCAGGATCCACGGATACGCGCGCTCACCGAGATCACCTGGACGCTGGTGAGCTGGGACAACGATCTCTACTCACGGAACAAGGAGCTGCTGCGGGCCGGTGACAATCTCAATCTGATCGATGTCCTCTGCCAGGAGGAGGGACTCGACCCACGGCGTGCGCTCGTCCGTGTGGTGGCGATGCGGGACCGGGTGATGGTGCTGTTCGAGCGGCTGGCCGCGCAGGTGCTGAAGGAGGCGGACAGCGATCTGCGCCGGTACATCAAGGGACTCGGCCAGTTCGTCCGCGGCCATCTCGACTGGGCGTCGATCTGTCCTCGCTACTCCGTGCCGTCGGGACCGAAGGCGGCGCCCGGCGGCTGGTGGAAGCAGCGGCCCGCCGACGACAGCCAGGAGCCGCTGCCGATCCCCACGATCTCCTGGTGGTGGGATCAACTGGACCCGGCGTACTGACCGTACGGCTCGCACCGGTCCGTACGGTCAGTAGCGCCGGCCGTACGGCAGCGACACCGCCGTACGGGTCTGTGTGACGGACCGGGCCTTAGCTGAGCGCCTTAGCTGAGGCCTTAGCTGACGGTCCGTCAGATATGATCGGTCAGTGTCCGCGCCACCAGCGGATCACCGCTCGCCAGGCGCGCCGCGGCGCGTTGGCCGGAGCCTGCTCCGGACGGATCGCGGCGGTGGCCGGGACCTCCTGCGGCACCTCCGCCTGCTGCGACTGCGACTGCGATTGCAGCAGCGGCTGAGGTTCGGAGACCGGGACCGGCCTGGGCGAGTCCACCTGCCACTGCGGACGCCGGGCGCTGGGCGTCGCGTTCGGCGGACCGGTGACATCCTGCGGCGGCCGAGGAGCGAATGTCACGGGCAGTTCGAGCAACTGACGGGACATCAGCGCCGCCGAGTAGCGCAACTCGCGCTCCTCCACGGCGAGCTGGAGATCGGGCAGCCGCAGCAGCAGCGCGTCGATCCCGGTGTCGGCGATGGCGCGTCCGATGTCCTGGCCCGGGCACTCGTGCGGGCCGCCGCTGAAGGCGAGATGCGCGCGGTTGCCCTGCATGGAGGCGGTGGGATCGGGACGTACCACCGGGTCCGCGTTGGCCGCCGCGATACCGACGATCAGCGCGTCGCCCGCCTTGATGCGCTTGCCGCCCAGCTCGGTGTCGCCGACCGCCCAGCGGCCGAAGATCGTGGTGAACGGAGGCTCGTCCCAGAGCGTCTGCTCGACCGCCTCCGGCAGCGTCATATGGCCACCGCTCAGCCGCGCCCGGAAGCGTGGATCGGTGAGCACCATACGGAGCACATTGGCGAGGAGATTGGCGGTGGTCTCGTAGGCTGCGATGAGCACCAGCCGCAGATGCTGGCCGACCTCGTCGTCGGTGAGCCCGGCCGGATGCTCCGTCAGCCAGGTGGCGAAGTCCTCCTCGGGAGTGTCGCGCCGGCGGGCCACGAGCCTGCGCAGCACGGCCATCACATACTCGTTGCTCTCGTTGGCTGTCTCGGTGCCCTTGATCATGTCGCGAGCGGCCTGCACCAGGCGCTCGTTGTACTCCTCGGGCATACCGAGGATCTGCGCCATCACCATCATCGGCAGATGCTCGGCGAAGCGGCTGACCAGGTCGGCCCTGCCGTCCTGGCAGAACTCGTTGACCAGCCGGTTGCTGTAGCGGTTGATATGGCGGCGGACACCACGGTGGTCGATACGGGCGATCGAGTCGGTGACCGCGCCGCGCAGCCGCTCGTGCTCCGCGCCGTCGGCGAAGACACAGATGGGCTGCCAGGTGAAGACCGGCGCCAGCGGATGGCCGGGAGGCGCGGTGCCGTCGTGCTGGGCGCGCCAGCGCCGTGAGTCCCGGGAGAACTGCGACGGCGTACGCGTCATATGGAGATTCTCGCTGTGCCCGAGGACGAGCCAGGCCGGTACATCGCCATGGAGCAGTACGGGCGCGACGGAACCGTGTTCGGCGCGCAGCTTCTCGTACAGACCCATGGGATCGTTCTCGGCCTCGGGCCCGTACAGCCGGCGCAGACCATGGGCCGGGCAGCCGGGCGGCGGCGCCTGGTGGCCGTCGGTTCCGGACGGATGGGAAAAAGGCGTGGTCACGGGCGTTCACTCCAGGGAGCGGGCAGAAAGGGATACGGGTACGGGGACGTGCCGGACCGGGCCCGGCAGGTCAGGTCAGGTCAGGTCAGGTCAGGTCAGGTCAGGTCAGGTCAGGGCACTGCGGCGCGCCTCGGTCAGTCCGCGGGCATCGCCAGCGCGTGCAGATAGCGCATCAGTGTCAGCAGGGCATCGCGGCAGGAGGCCCGCTGCCGTGCGTCGCAGTCGACCATCGGGACCTCGTCGGGCAGGTCCAGTGCCTTCCGCAGCGCTTCGACGGGATGGTGCGGCGCGTCGGGAAAGGTGTTGACGGCGACGACGAACGGTACGCCGCGCTCCTCCAGCCGTCCGATCACATCGAAGCTCACTTCGAGACGGCGCGTGTCCACCAGCACCACGGCTCCCAGGGCGCCTTCGAAGAGGCCGTTCCAGAGGAACCAGAACCGCTCCTGGCCCGGAGTGCCGAAGAGATAGAGCACGAGCCGCTCGGTGATGCTGATCCGGCCGAAGTCCATGGCGACGGTGGTGGCGGTCTTGCTCTCGACACCCGAGTTGTCGTCCACGCCGACGCCGGCCTGCGTCATGGTCTCCTCGGTGGTGAGCGGGCGGATCTCGCTGACCGAGCCCACCATCGTCGTCTTGCCGACGCCGAAGCCGCCCACGATCACGATCTTCACCGCGGAGGTGGCCGTGGTGGGCAGGAGGTCCTCGCTCCTGGGGCCCGTGATCGTGGCCGCGGTCGCTTCACAGTCTCTGGAGTCCATGCATCACCGCTTCGAGAAGGGACCGGTCGGGAAGCGCCGCGCGGACGACGGGCGCCCGCGACTCGACCAGTCCGGCCGCGAGGAGTTCGGTCAGCAGCGCGGTCACCACGCTGAACGGGAGAGTGAGATAGGCCGACAGCTCGGCCACGGACAGCGGTGCCCGGCAGAGCCGCAGAATGGCGGCCTGTTCCGGCTGCACCGTCGGTGACGGTTCGTCACGTGCCACGATCATGGTGACGAGATCGAGCGATGCGCGTTCGGCGCCGTCCGGTCCTCCGGTGATCACATACAGCCGTTCCGGGTCCCCCACATCCGCCTCGGGGTTTCTGCGTTCCCGCTGAGGAGGCGTACTCATCCGGCCTGCCCGTCGTGTCCCTCGTGGCGCGGCGGACTGGTGAGATGGGCGCCGATACGGACGACCATGTCCCTCATCCGGGCGCCCACCAGGCCCGCGTCGACCGTCTCGTCCGCGAGCACCGCGAGATACGCGCCCTCGCCGGCCTCCATCAGATAGAAGAAGCCGCCGCCGACCTCGATGACGACGAGCCGCATCCGTCCGTCGCTGTGCGGGATCTCGGCGGCGACGGCGGCGGCCAGGCTCTGGAGTCCCGCGCAGGCCGCGGCGAGCCGGTCGGCGACATCCGGGTCGCCGCCGTGCCGGGCGATCCGGAGGCCGTCCGCGGAGAGCACCACGATCTGCTGGATCTGCGGTACTCCGTCGGCCAGTTCCTTGAGCATCCAGTCCAAATTGGCCCGCTGCTGGATCACTTCAGCTCTCCCTTGCCCCGCACGTCATCGGATTCGCCACGGTCGCCGGGCCCGGCCGGCGCGTCTCCCGCTGCGGCGGGAGGCTCCTGCGGAATGCCGTTGACCGCCTTGGTGAACGCTTCGAGCCAGACGCCGGGCCCGGGTTCGCCGCCTGGCCCGGAGGCACCGCTCTGCCCGTTGCTCCCGTTGCTCCCGTTGCTCCCGTTGCTCCTGGGCGCCGGGCTGTGGCCCGAGTTACGGTCCGGGCCGCGACCCGGGTCGCGTCCCGGGCTGCGGAGGCCGAGATTGTGGGAGCCGAGCGGTGCGCGGCCACGGCTGCGCCGCTGCGGCAGCCCGTTCTCCGTCCACTCCGTCACCACCGGAATGTCGTCCTCCGTGGCCGACGCGACCGGCGGGAGCGGCGCGGACCGCTGTGGTCCGGTGACCGGCCTCGGCACCCGCTTCTCCGGGCGCAGCATGTCCTTGGTGGGCAGATCGACGGAGCTGCCACGAGGCCCGGCGGTGGCGCCGATGCCATGGGCGATACCGGGCGCGGGCCCGGTGGTGACGACATCGCGCGGCACGATGAGTACGGCCCGGACACCGCCGTACGCCGACTGCCGCAGCGAGACCTGCAAGTTGTACATCTGGCAGAGCCGGCCGACGACGGCCATACCGAGCCTGGGCGTCTCACCGAGGTCGTTGAGGTCGATCCCGGCCTGGGCCTGGGCGAGCATCCGTTCGGCCCTGGCGCGTGCCTCCTCGCTCAGACTGACACCGCCGTCCTCGATCTCGATCGCGATTCCCGTCTGCACCTCCACCGCGGTGACATGGACACGAGTCTGCGGCGGTGAGTAGCGGGTGGCGTTGTCGAGGAGTTCGGCACAGGCGTGGATGAGCGGTTCGACGGCCGTGCCGATGATGGCAACCTTCGCGATGGAGTGCAGATCGACCCGCTGGTACTCCAGGATCCGGGACATCGCTCCGCGCAGCACGCTGAACAGCGGTACGGGCCTGGGCCATTGGCGGCCGGGACGGGCCTTGCCGAGCACGGCGATACTGTCCGCGAGCCGGCCGATCAGCGCGGTGCCGTGGTCGATACGCAGCAGATCGTCGAAGACATCGGGATTGCGGCCGTGGTGCTCCTCCATCTCCCGCAGCTCGCTTGCCTGTTGGTGCACGATCGCCTGGACGCGGCGGGCGATGTTGACGAAGGAGCGCTGCGCGGAGTCGCGCATGGCCTCCTCGTCGTCCACGATCTGGAGTACGGAGCGGAGCAAGGAGCGCTGCGCGGACGGGAGTTCGCGGTACCGCTCGTCGCCGTCCACGACCGCGCGCATCACCTCCGCGGGTGACTCGCCCTGGCGGAGCCGGTGGATCGCGGCGGGCATCAGCTCCTTGCCCAGCCGTACGGTCTCCTCGTCGTGCTCCGCGAGCCGCCGCTCCAGCATCGTGAGCCGGTGGGCGTAGTGCTCATGGAGTGCGCCGATGGTCCTGCGGCGCCGGGACAGTCCGACCGCGCACCAGCTGACCAGGACCGTGGCGGCCGTCCCGTACAGCACGAGCGGCAGCCGCGCGGTGTCCGCGGACAGGACCACCACGACGGCCGTCGCCGCCGCCATCAGGGCCGCGGGAAGCAGCAACGCGCGGACGGCGGGAGCCGCTTGATCATTCGGGGGTGCTTCGAGACGAACCATGTAAGCCCTCTGGCGGTCGATTCAGATCGGGTCATTCGCACGTGTACTTCACATGGCGAACATATGCCTGATTACGTGTCAACTCGGCGCGCTCCGCGAGAGCTTAGCCCGATCGGATAAGAGCCTCGGCATATTCCCGTAACCGCCTGCACGCGCCACCGCCTCGGGCATAGACTCGCGCGTTTACACGCTGCGCTCCGTCGGGCGCACAGCGAGTAATGGCTTCGGTGCGTGCTTCGCGCGGGCTTCCGTGCGTGCTTCGTGCGTGCTTCCGTACGGGAACGACAGCGGGGCCGTCCCCCGTAGGGAACGGCCCCGGCTCTCGGATCACTCTTCTCGACAGGATCAGGCAGGCACATCTCCTTCGAGAAGGCCCGCCAACTCCTCGGCTATCGCCGGAGTCTCCCGCTGGAGCGCGGCGACATCGAGTCCCTCGTCGCCCAGGATCGACAGCAGGGCCCGCTCCCCCACCGACAGGACGACGACATGACCGCCGCCACAGCGGACGACCACATCACGCAGCGCGCCCGTACCGGCCTGCTCCGCCATACGCGCGCCGAGCCCCAGCGTCGCCGCCGCCAGCGCGGCGACGGCTTCCGGCTGGGCCGTGTCCGTATCGGCGGCCACCAGCAGCCCGTCGGTGGTGGAGAGGACGCTCTCGGACACTCCCATCACCTTCTCCCGCAGCGACGCCAGGACATCAACGAGTGAGGCAAGTGAAGTGACGGACGGACCTGCATACATGGTGTGCGCTCCTTGATGACGTTCCGGCTGGGTCCTGCCGAGGTGCTGCCAAGGTCCTGCCGAGGGATACCGCACGGAGGCTCCGGGTTCTCAACTCCGCACAACTCACTCAAACATGGGCAAGTACGGTTGCGTTGTCAGGAATCTAAGCCATCGGAATGCCCGGATTCCCCTGAACGACGGGCGACGGCGGTACGTCGTGGCAGTGCGCCCGGTGGTGTCCGGGCCGTGGTGGTCACGCGCTGCCCGCCGGGAAGGATGCGTGGCGCGGTGCTCGGGCGGTCGGCCGGGAGCCCGTTCTCCCACTGGACGAGCTCAAGACCGTTCATACGGATCAGGTCCACCATGACTCCGAACAGGCCGCGCCCCAGAGTGAACGCGAGATCCCGTGGCGTACGGCGGCCGTTGGCGATGGCGAGCAGGGCCTGATAGCGACCGGTGAGCTGGCCCGCCACCCGGTCCGCGCGGGCCGAGGGCCGCATCCTCGCCCTGGCGAGATCGACGGGCGAACCCCACAGCCGGGAAACGAGCGCCAGCCGGCGCGTCGTCTCCTCCGCGACGGTCCGCGGCTCGATGCCGCGCGGAGCGAGAACGGCCGGCGCGACCGCGCCCACCTCCCAGCCCTCGGGCCGGGCCAGGGACATCGCGAACGCGCCCTCGAAAACCGTTGCCACACAGAGTATTTCCAGTTCGGCGGCGCCGATCAGGCCCTGCCCGACCAGTGCCGCCGCATGATCGTCCCCATGCCGGACGGCGGTCAGCCCGGCCGCCCAGCCCTCGTCGTCGATACGGCCCGACTTCAGCAGGACGGACTCGGCCGACGGCGTTCCCGGCGTCTCGATCGCACCGATCAGCCCGTCCCGCAGATGGATCGTGCCGCCCGGCGACGCGGAGACCGTCACCGTGCCGCTGAATCCCTCCCGTTGGAGCCGCAGCAGCAGCGCGGGAACATTCCGGGGCGGCGCGCCCTCCTGTGGCGAACCGTGGCCGTCGAGGCCGTCCGGGCCGCCGGTCATGCCAGCACTCCCGCCGCGTGACCGTCGAGCTGCCGCATCGCCAGCGCGAGATTGGTACGGCCGCGGTCCAGCGCGGCGACCAGAAGCAGTGGATCGCCGGTGCGCCGTACGGACTGGATCACGTGGTAGCGGCGCGCGGTCGTCACGATCACGCTCTCCAGTTCGCTCCCGGCTCCGGCCTGTCCCACCCGGTCGGTGATCACGGCCACCAGCTCGGCCGTCCCCACGCCGTCCCCGGTCTCCAGCGCGTCTCCGACCACGCAGTAGGTGAGCCCGGTGACCGCGTCCACCAGAGCGGCTCCCGTGACACCGGGAGTCCCCAGAAGCCGGGAAAGGGACGCTTCGATCGCTGACACGTGTACCCCTTCATTTTGAGCCACATCCATCAGTATCCTAGACCGCAACTTGCGCTTTAGTGACCGATCTTGACGCCTTTGATCCCTTGGCTTTCCGCCAAGGACGGGCGACCGCCGTCTGCTTGAAGAACCTGAAGAACTCGAAGAACTTGAGGAAAAGGACCACGCCATGAACCTGGAAACCGCGCTCAAAGAGGCCATGACCATCGACGGCGCCCTCGGCGTGGCACTGGTCGACTACGAGAGCGGTATGTCGCTCGGCACCCTGGGCGGAGGCCGTGGCCTCGATCTGGAGGTCGCCGCAGCGGGCAACACCGAGGTGGTACGCGCGAAGGCGCGCACCCTCGCCACACTGGACATGGACGATGCCGTCGAGGACATCCTGATCACTCTCGGCAAGCAGTACCACCTGATCCGCCCGCTCGCCGCCAGCCGCGGCTCGCTCTTCCTGTACATCGCGCTCGACCGCGCCCGCGCGAACCTGGCGCTGGCCCGCCATGGCCTCAAGCGGATCGAGACAGCTCTGGACATCTGACGCTCGCCTCGGGCGCTCCTCTCGGGTGCTCACCTCGGGCGCTCTCTTCAGGCGCTCTCCTCGGAAAGACCGGGCGCAGCGCTGTCGGGCGAGGGCCGACAGGCGCGCTGATACTGACCGTATGACCCGACACGGAGAGCTGGGCACGGCTCTGCAGCGCTGGCGTGAACGCATCGCACCGGCCGAGGCCGGGCTGCCCGCGGGCGGGAACCGCGAGGCGGGCGGGCTGCGGCACGAGGAGCTGGCCCGGCTCACCGGACTGTCGGTGGACTATCTGGTGCGGCTGGAGGAAGGGCGGGCCACCTCGCCCTCCGTCCAGGTCCTCACCTCGCTGGCGCGCGCCCTGCGGCTGTCGGAGGACGAGCGCAGACATCTTTTCCTGCTCGCCGGACAGTCACCACCAGGTCTCGGACGCGTTCCGGAGGCCGTGCCGCCCAGCGTGCGGCGGCTGCTCGGCCGGCTCACGGGAACTCCGGTCGGTGTCCATGACGCGGCCTGGAATCTGATCACCTGGAATCCGCTCTGGGCCGCGCTCCTCGGGAACCCGTCGGCGCTCCCCGGGCGCGATCGCAATGCCGTCTGGCAGCACTTCAGAGGTCTGCCCACCAGAATCAGCCAGACCGAGGAGCAGGAGGCGCGGTTCGAGGCGGCCCTCGTCGCCGATCTCAGAGCCGCCACGGTGCACTACCCCACCGATGTACGGCTGCGGTTTCTGATCGGCGAGCTACGGCGCGTCAGCGGCCGGTTCGCCGGACTGTGGAACTCCCGTATCGCCGGTTTCCATGACACGGGCATCAGGACCGTCCACCATCCCGATGTCGGACAGCTGACGCTGGACTGCGACACGCTCACCGTTCCGGGATGCGATCTCCGAATCTCGGCCTACTCCGCCGCGCCCGGGACCGCCGCCGCGGACAAGCTCAGGCTGCTCGATGTGATCGGCACCGAGCGGATGCCCGACCGGGCTCCCGATCCGGCGTGGCACCCCGGGCAGGACCCGGCGTCACCCGATCGGGTGCCTGGAGGTCGTTGAACGCTCATCGGTGTTCGGGCACCGGCCGAGGGCGGGGATACGGCCGGTCGGCTCATGCGGCGATGCGCCGGGCGCGGTCCGTTCCTACCGTGGCGGAATGATCACCAGATCCGTGACGCGCTCCGCGTTCTCCGCGACGGTGGCCTTCGCCACCGGTTTGCTGGTCCTTTCGCCCGCGCCCGCACCGGCCGTCGCGGATTCCCGAACCGAACCCTCCGTACGGGCCGAAGGCCTGCCGGGCGCCGCCACAGCCTCCGCGTCTCCAGCGTCCTCAGCCTCTCCAGCGTCTCCCCCCGCGTCACGGGCCTCCTCTTCCCCGTCTCCCACCGCGTCCTCAGCGTCTCCCGCGTCTCCTTCGCCACGCCGCTCGCCGCGTCCCTCGAAGCGCTCTTCGGTGGTCCCCGCCGCTCCGGCCGCTCCCGCGGGCGCCGTCGAAGGCACTCTGTACCGCTCGGGCACACAGGTGCGGCCCAAGCGCGGCACTCCGGCGCCGCCCAATGTCTCCGCGCTGTCCTGGCTGGTCGCCGATGCCCGTACGGGTGATGTGCTCGCCGGGCACGAGGCACACCGTCCGCTGCCTCCGGCCAGCACCCTGAAGACACTGTTCGCCGTCACCGCCCTGCCTCATCTCCCCAAGGACGGCGAACACGAGGTCACCGAGGCCGAGCTGGACGATGTCGGCGAGGGCAGCAGTGAGGTGGGCGTCGTCGCGGGCGAGACGTACGCGGTGGAGGACCTGTGGCGAGGTGTCTTCCTCAGCTCGGGCAATGACGCGGTGCACGCGCTCGCCGAGATGAACGGCGGCTGGGAGGCGACGGTCAAGCAGATGCGGGTGAAGGCGAAGCTGCTGGGCGCGTACGACACCCATGTGGTGTCCCCGGACGGCTATGACGCCGACGGGCAGGTGTCCTCCGCGTTCGATCTGGCGGTCTTCGGCCGTACGGGCCTGACGCTGCCCGAGTTCGTCGAGTACAGCTCGACCGTCGACGCCCAATTCCCGGGCTACGGAAGCACTTTCGGCATCGTCAACACCAACCGGCTGCTCACCGGCGAGGACGGTGTCGAGGAGTATCCAGGGCTGATCGGTATCAAGAACGGCTACACCTCGGAGGCCGGCTACACCCTGATCGCGGCGGCCAAGCGCGGCGGCCGGACCATTCTGGTCACCGTCATGAACCCGCAGTGGGGCGGCGTGCACGAGGTCTACGAGGAGGCCAGATCGCTGCTGGACTGGGGCTTCCGCGCGGTGGGCCGGGTAACTCCCGTGGGCTCGCTCAACCCGCCGCCCGCGCCGCTGCCGCCGAGGCTGCCGATGAAGGACGGTCCTGTTCCCGGTCCGGTCGCGAGGGCGCTCGCCGCCGCCGCGGCACCGGTCCCGACGCCCGAGCCGTCACCGAAGCCGGCGGCGGCCCACGCCGCGCCCGCGCGTGCGGCCGAGGAGGAGCCCGGGTACGGGTACTTCATGCCCGTGCTCTTCATCGGCTCGGCCTGTCTCGCGGCCGTCGCGCTCTACTTCCTGCGCCGTGTGACCCGGCGCCGGGCGCTGTGAGGGCGGAGGGCGCGCCGTCGCCGGAGGGCACACCACCACCGGAGGCCACTGCCACCACCGTTTACCAGTGTGCGGGCCGGGTGAGGGCCGTGGGCAGTGCGGTGGTGGCATCGCCCTTCGCCGCATTGACCTGTGTCTGGACCAGAAAGAGCGCTCCGGTCAGATCGGCGCCCCGCAGATCGGTGTCCCTGAGGTCCGCGCCGATCAGATCGGCCAGCCGCAGATCGGCGTCCCGCAGATCGGCCGCGATCAGACACGCGCCACGCAGATCGGCGCCTCTCAGATCGGCGCCCTTGAGCTTCGCGCCGAGAAGGTCGGCGTTTCTGCGGTTCTTCTTTCTGCCGGAGACCTGGGCGCGTACCAGTTCGCTCGTCCGCAGCAGAAGCGGATTGACCGCCGCGCGCCGGGCCGCCATGTCCAGCTCCAGCAGGGCGTCGGCGTCGGTCAGAGTGAGCTGTTCCGTCGTGTCGAGCGCGTCGCGGAGCTCGCCGTACAGCGGGCGGGCCGACTCCAGTGTCAGGGCTTCGCCGAGATACCAGAGCAGCTCATGGAGCTGTCGCATCACCGGAAGCACGGCGAACATCCGCTCGGCGCTCCCGGGCGCCCGCCGCCAGTCCTGTCCGGCGAAGGTGATCCGGGAGACCTTCTGACCCGCCCCGAAACAGTCGTACACCGTGCATCCCCGGTAGCCCTGCTCCCTGAGACGCTGGTGGATTCCGCAGCGGAAGTCCGTCCGGAGATGCTGACAGGGCTCTCCGGCGTCCTTGTCGACGGGAAAGTCGGCCGAGGCCGAGAGCGTCAGCGCCACACAGCACAGCCCGAAGCAGTTCCCGCAGTCGGCGCGCAGAGCTGAGCCGGGCCGGTCCGAGTGCGGGTCGTCGGGCTGTACGGGCAAAGGTTCCGGTCTCCTGTCAGAGGTACGCGAAGCGCTACGGCACCGATACTGCCGGACCGGGTCCGCCCGGGCCACTGGTTTTCAGCGTCGTACGTGTGGAGCCTCCAGCGCCCGGCGCGCCCGTGCGGCGAGACCGTCGGCGCCACATCGCCCGGCCAGCTCCAGTCCGCCGGAGATTTCGGCCGGGAGGCCCGCCGCCATGCCGTACTCGACACGGGCGAGGGCCAGTTCGTACCGGGAGGGCGACGCTTCGAGATGCCCGACGGCCTGCGCCAGCAGCTCGGTCCGCGCCCGGCCCTCCTTCAGGGACGCCACACAGCGCAGCGCGACCCCGATGGCGGTGTGCGTACCGAAGCGTTCGGCCCGGTCACGGGCGTACGCGGCGAGCTGGGCGGCGCGGGCCGGATCCTCCTCGGCCAGCGCGTACGCGAGGTCGCACGCCCAGGGAGCCATCACGATGTTGTGCCGTCCGCGCTCCATCAACGCCAGCCCGGCCGCTTCCAGTTCGGCGACGGCCTCCTTCTTGCGGCCGAGTGCGAGCAGCAGGCGGCCACGGACGGAAGGCGCGTCGGGAATGACGATCGAGGAGGAGTACGGCGGGACGAACGCATGGCGTTCGGCCGCCTCCCGCGCCTCGTCGGCACGGCCGCGCGCGAGCAGTGTGTCGATCAGCATGGAGGCCGCGTCCCAGTGCATCGGCAGCCCGTTCCCGACCCGGTCGGCCAGCCGCAGGCTCTCGCGCAGATACGCCTCGGCCTCGGCGAGATCGCCGCGTCTGCGGTGGAGATAACCGACGAGCGCGTGGGCGAAGGCGAGATGGCCGCCGCTCCAGCCGGAGATCTCGAAGGCCCGCAGGCCCTCGGTGAACAAACTCTCGGCGCGGTCGAGCCGGTCGGCGAAGGCGTACGACAGTCCGAGCAGGGCCGGCGGTTCGAAGCCCCAGGCCGTGTCGGTCCAGCCGACTCCGGCCGCCAATCCGCCGTTCAGCAGGGCGCGTTCACCTATCTGGACGATCTCCTCGGCGCTCTCGCCGCGGGCCGTGCCGTCGAAGGCGCGCAGCATCAGCAGCACACGCTCGGTGTTGTCACGGCCGGTGAGTCCGGCGGCCACCCGGTCGAGACGGCGGGAGCGCCCAGGGCCGTCGTCCTCGATGGCCTGCACTCCCTCCCATAGGAAGTGGGCCGCCTGGAGCCGCATTCTGGCCGGGCCCTCTGCCGTACGGGCGACCTCCGCGGCCACCACATGGGCGGCGTCGCCGGTCTGGTTGTTGTGTGTCAGGGCCTGTGAGAGCCGGAACACCACATCGACACGGAGATCGTCGTCGAGCTGCTGGGTGTCGAGCGCCGCGCGCAGATGGCCGACCGTGGTGGCCGGTGAGGTGAGCAAGGTGGCACAGCCCAGCTCGTACAGCACTTCGGCCCGCACACTGAGCAACGGTGGTTCCTCCAGGGCGCGTTCGAGACAGCGCCGCGCGGCGTCCGGCGCGCCCACCGCGAGATGCTCGGCGGCGGCTTCGCGGAGCTGCTCGACCAGTTCGGCGTCGCCGTCCGGATGCACTTCGAGGAGGTGCGGCGCCGCTGCCGCCGGACCACGGCCACTGCGGGTGACCGCCCATGCGGCGAGGCCGTGCAGGGCGGTACGGACAGCGGAGGGAATGGCGCGGTAGACGGCGCCCGCGATCAGCGGATGGACGAACTCCATCGGGTCCACGCCCACCAGGATGCGCGCGGCCCGCAGCCGTTCGGCGCACCCGGCGGCCTCTTCATGGCTCATACCGGCCAGCGAGACGGCCAGATCGAGGGAGATGTCCGTACCGAGGATCGCGGCGGCCCAGGCGAACTTGGTGGTGGCCGGGCCCAGTTCCTCCAGCCGGGCGATCAGTCCTCTGCCCCGCGCCGAGGCACCGAGGGCGCGCAGCTCACCGGCGGACTCCTCGACCGGTTCGAGTCCGCAGTCCCCGACCTTGGCGAGCAGTTCGACGGTCTCGTACGCGTTGCCGCCGGTCACCGCCCACACCTCGCGGCAGAACGGATCGTCCGCGTGCTCGCCCAGCGCGGCGCGGGTGAGACCGGCCGTGGCGTCGGAGGTCAACTCCCGCAGACTGACCCGCAGTTTGGCCGCAGCACCGAGTGTCCGAAGATACTGCTCGGTCTCGCCGACGGCCTCCTCCGTGCGGTACGCGACGACCACGAGGACGGGCAGACCACCGGCCGGACGCTCGGCGAAGGAGGCCAGCCACGCGAGTGTCTCCAGATCGGCCCACTGCGCGTCGTCGACGATGAGGACCAGCGGTCCATGCGCCTCCACGAGCCGTTCGACCAGCGCGTCCAGCCCGTCCCTGACGCCCTGCGGATCGGCGTGCTGTTCGCCGGGCGGCGCTATGCCCAGTGCGGGACCGACGATCTCGTACCGGTCGCCGAGCAGTTCCCGTGCGTCCGGAGCGCCTTCGCCGTCCCGCTCGGCCATCGTCACGGCGGGCAGGAGCAGTTGCCGTACGACATGGAACGGGACGGAGGTGACGGTCTCACCGCCGCGCGCGGACCACACCGTACGGCGTCCGGTCGCCATCCGGCGTACTTCGGAGAGCAGCGCCGTCTTGCCGAGTCCCGCCGCGCCGCGGTAGACGAGCAGCCCGCCGGAGGGCTCTTCCGCACAGAGCGTGTCCACCGCGCGTGCCGCCGCCGCGAGTTCGGGCTCGCGCTCCAGCAGAGGGAGGGCGATCGAGTGTTCCGGCCGGTGCACCGGCATCCCTCCTTCTCTCGAACAGTGCGCAGGTCAAGTGTCGAGGGTAGCCGCGGAGTGCCCCGAGTGGACCTGAATCCGCACGAATTCGGCCGTTCGACTGCGCGTCGGACCGGACCGGGAGTACGGGCCATCGCCGTCCGTGTGTTCGCCTCTGTTCGTCAGGCGCGATCTTCGTCAGGCGCGCGGAGGTGTTCCACAGGCCGGGCAGTCCGGTCTGCGCTCGAAGCGCTCCTCCAGGGGCTCGGAGAGCGCCATGAGATTGAGGCCGAACCGGAAGCCGGGCTCCATCTCCGGTACGCCGGTCAGCAGCGCGATCGCGGCGTACACGAGGAGATGGCCGGAGAGCCCGGCGGTGACGGCGTTCACGGGGTTCCACTCCATCCTGGGCGAGGCCGCCTCCTCGTCCTGGCCCGCGCCGAGCCGCAGATCGCGCCGCTCGACCTCGCCCGCGCGGTGGCACTCCCAGCAGGCGCCTCGGCCGGGAGCATGGACGCCGACCGTGACCAGCGGACCGCGGTAGCCCGCGTCGAGCCAGGGAATCCCGGCGGCGAGACAGACCCGGTTGGCCCAGCGGCGGATCTCCGGCGGCCGGTCGGCGCAGAGCAGCAGCAGATCGTAGCCGGGCGCGAGCAGCGCGGCGAGATCGTCGGGGCCGTGCACCTCGCGCCGCTCCGCGGTCAGCGCCACCCGCGAGTTGACCGCCTTCAGGGCCGCTGCCGCCGCCGCTGCCTTGGGCCGGCCGATGTCACTCTCGTGGTAGAGCGGCTGCCGGTTGAGATTGGAGAGCTCCACGACATCGCCGTCCACACAGTGCATCCGGCCCACGCCCGACGCGGCGAGACCCTGGGCGGCGAAGCCTCCGGTGCCGCCGAGGCCGAGCAGCAGAACCCGGGCCGACCGTAATCGCGCCTGGAGCTCCCACGCCGTCGCGCGCGGTGAGAGATCCATCCAGCGCAGCAGCGTCACACCGCGGCTGTAGCGCTCGCGGTCCTCGTCGGTGAGCGCGGCGGAGGGCTCCGCTCCGGCGTCCTCCAGGAATCCGGCCTCGTACAGATCGTCCATCGCCTCGGTGACCGAGCTGGGCTCGACTCCGGGATGGCGGGCGAGCACCTGCGTGACCGCCTCGGCGGGAGCGCGGGTGCCGTCGAGCGCCTCGGTCAGTGTCCAGATCCAGCCGTCCGGATCGGTGACCTCGGCGCCGATTCCGTACACGACACTGCCGATCCGTACGTTGCCGTCCACCGTGCGGTACGCCCGGTGTTCGGGCTTCACCCGTGGCCGCCGTAATCCGGACACCGGTTCCGGACGCCCGTCGGGTGTCATGCCCGTACCGCCCTCGGCTCCCTGGACCGCTCGGCCAGCTCCGCGGCGGCCAGCACGATCCTGAACTGATGTTCCGCCTGGTCACGGACCGGAATCCAGCGGGCGCGGCAGTCGGCCTCGAAGGCGGCGCAGCGCTCGGTGAGGAACCGGTCCAGGGTGGAGCGTACTTCGGTCAGCGGCTCCGGGAGAGCTTCCGGAGGAAGAGTCTGGTGCAGCAGGCCCGCCGTACGGACGACGAGCCGTCGCGCGGCGATCCGCAGCGCCGTGATCCGCGCCCGGTTCATCGACGGCAGACCGGCCGCTTCCGGGGCCCACTCGTCGGCCAGTCCGGGACTGACGGCGAGATATTCGTCCACCGGCGCGAGCAGCGGGCCCGCGGTGGCGAGGAGGTGTGGCCGTACCTGCTCCAGCAGACCGGCCAGCGTCCGCGCGTCCTGCCGGAGCGTACGGCTGATGGTCTCCAGCGCGCCGTACGGATCGGGATGCGGTGAGGTGTCGCCGACTCCGTCGGCAGCCCACATCGGCGCCTCGACCACGGCGGTGACGGTGCCGTACGGATGTGGATGGAACCAGGTGGAGGTGGCGGTGGCGGCGGGCAGCGAGACGAACTGATCGGTCTCCTGCGGCCGTGGCATGTCATAGACACCCGGTCCCGGACTCGGCCAGAAGAACGCGTCGTACGGGCCCAGTTCCACCGGGATCCGGAGATCGGCGGCGGACTGTGCCAGCTCGTCGGAGAGTCCGGGCAGCGCGCGGGTGAGCTGTACGAAGCTGCCGCCCACGTCCACGCCGTGCAGCGAACACTGGAGATAGGGCCGCAGTTCGTCCTGGAGACCGAGCAGGGCCCGGGTCTCCGGCATGGGCTCCGCGCCGGGCTCGGTGGGCAGCCACTCGGGCTGTCCTGCGAAGCCCGGCCGGAAGAAGTTCCGGTAGTGCTGGGCGAAGGTCATCGGGCCCTTGAGCCACCGCTCGTTGCGGCGGGCTCCGTCGGGATCGAGACAGAGGACGAAGTGCCAGGCCGTGTCGGTGAACCGGGCGGGCCGGCCGGTCCGCAGCAGATACCGGGCCAGCCGCAGCACCGTGAGCCCTCCGACCGGTTCATTGGCATGCGGCCCCGCGACCACCAGCGCATGCCGGCTGCCCCGCCCCACGGACATCAGCCGGATCGGCTCCCCCGCCCGTGAGGTCCCGATGCACCGCAGAACCACCCGGTCGGGGTGCGCCGCGGCCAAGGCCGCGGCGCCGGAGGTCAGTTCATCGACCGTTGGATATCGCCCCGGCACGGCGACCCGTTCAGGAGCCGGTGGAATTGCTGTCGCCCGTTGTCTCTTTCCTGTCCAGCCGACGGATCTTGATCGTGGTCTGCTTGCGGCGTGAGGTGCTGTCGCTCTTGACCGTTCCGCTCATGAGCCGCTCCTTCGACATCACGGCGCCCAACTCCGCGTTGTGCACCTGATGTGATGTTCCGTCACGGAATGGGAGTGCGTCAACACCTGTGAAGGAGGACTCTTCATACGCCATCGCGACGGAACCGCGGCCCTTGGACATACGGACTCCTCGGCCACCGACTCGTTGCCCCAACCACGGGGATCGATACCTGCCGAGGGATAACGAAGGGATGACATAAGCCCTTCGGATTCGCATCGGGGAACCATGGGCATGCCATGGCCACCACTGCCCACCGCACGGCCGCCGCACGGTCACCGGGTGGCCCGCCGCCGACCGGATCAACGGTCGGCGGCCGGGCGCCGGTTCAGCGGAACGCGCGCCTGTCGGCGTTCAGCGGGTCCGTGAGACGGAGGGTGATGAACTCGTTGTTGTCCGCCTTGCCGGGCGTACGGCCCGAGGAGCCCGGGAAGTTGTTGTCGTTCATGACGGCCAGGGTGCGGTCGTCGATCAGCACGACGTCCTCGATCGTGGTGAACGGGAAGCGGAAGGTCTTCCCGAAGCCGCCGAGGCCCTTGGGGTTGGCGATGTCGAGCAGATCGGCGACCAGGGTCTTGTCCATGACGCCGTCGTGGTTCCGGTCGCGGTTGTCCGCCAGATAGATGCGCTTGAACTTGGCGGAGTCGCCCTGGCCGCCGTCGCGCTCGATCACCAGGAAGCGGTGGTCGTCCAGGGCGATCGCGTCACCGATGGCGTTGTCGGTCGACTCCAGGCGGTAGATCCAGCGCTTGCCGGTGTAGCGGCTCGTCCGCAGGTCGAACTCGCTCATCCGCAGATCGCCGGGCGTGCCGTCCGCCACCCAGCCTTCGAGCAGCGGGTAGAGATGACGGCCGTCGACGCCGCGGGCCATGCCCTCGAAGCCCTTGCTGCTGGGCAGGTTGGGGGCCGCGCCGTTCAGATACGGGTTCTCCGGCGCCTGAACTCCCTTGAGCGGGATGGGAGCCTGGAGAAGACGGCCCTTCGAGGAGAAGTGCAGCAGGAACGGGCCGAACTCGTCGCCCATCCAGTAAGTGCCGTCGGAGGCACGCACGATGGACTCGACGTCGAAGTCGGAGCCCGTCAGCACCCGGTCGGCGCGCGTGAGCGCGAACGGCACATGGCGGTTCGGGTCGCTCAGATAGAAGCCGCCGAGCACCTTGACCTTGCCGGTGCGCGTGTCCGGCTTGACGTGGTGGACGCGGAGCAGGAAGTCGGCGCTGTTGGCCTTGTTGCCGAAACCGTTGTCGGACAGCACGTCGTAGGTGCCGTCGTGCCGGTTGAGGATGCCGCTGAATCCCTGGACGGGCTGGCCGGGGAACGGCGCGGCGATGCCGTTGACGGGCGCCGTGCCGAGGGCCGCGCCGGAGACCGGGCTGCCAGGTACGTAGGTCTCGGCCGGCAGCGAGGCGAATCCGGTCAGGGTGGCCCGGCCGAACTCGGCGGGACGGTGGTGGTGGTCACGGTCGGCCACCGCGGGCGAGGCGAGACCGACGGTCAGCGCGACCGCGCTCAGTGTGATCAGGAGCTTGTTCATGGCACGGACGGTAGAGACGGCGCATGACGTATGCGCCAACGGCAGGCTACCCACGCACGAGCGGCAGACGGCCCGCCGACCGGCCGGCCCCGGGTCCCGGTTCGGGTCCGGGTCCGGGTCCGCGAGGCAGGCCGGCCGCCGCTCGTGTCCGCCGCTCGTGTCGTGCCGTCAGAACGTCAGAACACCGTCGTATCAGGACAGGTAGGCGTTACGCGTGTAACTCAGGCTGAACGTACCGGTGTTCTTGAAGTACTTGCTGATCAGATAGGCCGGGTCGCCCGCGATGGAGCCGGGCTGGAGGTCACTGCCGTCGTTCGAGTCGTCCCAGGCCCAGGGAGTGTGCGCGGCGTTGTCCGTGCCATTGTCACCGGCGAAGGTGCCCCAGGCGGCGTACGGAGGATTCGAGTTGCGGCGCTCCCAGAGACCGCCGGAGGAGAAGATGTCCACCAACGCGTAGGACGCGGCACGGTCGTTGCCGCCCGTGGGCACCGTACCGGCGGTGCGGCTGGGACGGTAGACGATGCCGTCGCCGCCCGGGAAGCTGCCTCCGCTCCAGTTGTACATCCCGTGGCCCTTGGCTTCCTGGAAGACGGTCGGGTGCTGGGCACCGTCGTGGGTCTCCATGAGCAGGGTGCCGTCGATGTTCTCGCGGTTGCCCTGGAACGGGCTGCCCGCCGGGATGTACGAGTAGTAGTTGTTGTGCGCCTGGGTGACGGCCGCCTGAAGAGTGCCGTAGGTGCTGCCGTCCTTGAGGACGACCTCGACGACGCCTTCCATGTCGTTCTCGTGCGAGGACAGCTTCCAGTCGCGCGGGTGGTAGAAGGCGTAGGTGATGTACCAGTGGGTCGAGGTCTCGACCACGGAGTAGTACGCCGTACCGGTCAGCCGGCGCGGATCGACGTCGAGGTTCTCCCAGTTGTTGAGGGTGTTCCAGTCGCCGTCGTAGTCCACGCGCGAGAGATAGTCGGCGGTGTAGTGGCCCGACGCGCTGTCCTGGTAGTGGACCGGGGCCCAGCGGTAGGCGAGGTCGGCGTCGCTGGGCCCGGCCGCTTGCGCCTGGACGGGCGCGGCGAGGAGTCCCGCGGAGAGGAGGAGGGTGACAAAGGCGGCACGGGCGGATCGCCGGAGCTTCACGGATTCTCCAGAGGTCGGACCCGGTCGTCGAACGACCGAGGGCAGTCCGGTGTGCGAACGGTCGTTACTTTCCGGCCGCCCGATGACGCACACCCCGTCACCGTCATGACGTGGACATGAAGATTATGGGACCGCTGAACACATCGCGGTAGCGCCGGCGAGCCCGGAGGCGAAGACCGGGACTCGCCACCTCCGGAGTGACGCATGTGGCCGTTTTGTGATGGCGAAGTCCGTACGGAGGCGGTGCACGGACGGAAATGTCGCCTAATGTGACGCTCAACCGGTCTGCACCCACGCCTCAGCGCACCCTTTGTCCCCACCGCGAGGCCCGACCCGGCAGCGAGGCGCCCTCGATGGCGGACCCATATACCTCTATGCGGAATTCTCGCACTACCTATTCCGTATAGGGCGCAGCGTCCTTATGGTTCAGGACACCCGGACAGGAGCCTCGGCGGCTCCACCGGCCACGGCGGGCATCGCCCGTTCCGGCCACAAGGAGGGCAGCGCCATCTATATCGACGTCCACGGGCATGTCACGGCCCCTGACAAGCTCTACGCGTACAAAGCCGGACTCCTCTCCCATCGCGGCGCTCACGGGCGCGGGCATGCGGGAGTGACCGAGCAGCATGTCGTGGAGGCGCTCAACGCGCCGCATCCGAGTTTCGGCAAGATCTCGCATCTGCAGCATCTCGACGAGGCCGGGGTGGACATCCAGTTCATCTCGCCGCGGCCGTTCCAGATGATGCACAGCGAGAGCCCGGCCAAGCTGGTCGAGTGGTTCACCGCGGAGACCAACGACGTCATCGCGATGTGCTGCGCGGCCGACAGCCGCTTCCGCGGTGTCGCGGGGATGCCGCAGTCGATGGAGCTCGATCCGGCCGCGTGGACCCGGGAGCTGCGCCGCTGCGTCAATGACCTGGGCTTTGTCGGCGCGACGCTGAACACCGACCCGTACGAGGGACTGCGGCAGCCGCCGGCCATCGGCGACCGTTTCTGGTACCCGGTGTGGGAGGCGCTCTGCGAACTCGACGTCCCGGCCATCATCCACTCGGCCGCCTGCCGTCCTCCGGCCCGGGAGAGCTACTCGCTCCACTTCGTCCAGGAGGAGACGCTGGCGGTGGCCGGACTGCTCCAGTCCACCGTCCTGGACGACTTCCCGGAGCTCAAGATCGTCGTGTCGCACGGCGGCGGGGCCGTCCCGTACCAGAAGGGCCGCTTCTATCCCGCGGCCCTGCGGGCGGGCACCACCTTCGAGGAGCGCCTGCGCCGCCTCCACTACGACACCTGCCTCTATACGCGCGACTCGATCGAATTCCTTCTGCGCACCGTCGGTGTCGACCGCTGTCTGTTCGGTACGGAGAAGCCGGGCACCGGCTCGGTGAAGGATCCGGAGACCGGCCGCTGGATCGATGACATCCATCTGCTCATCGAGGACATCGACTGGCTGACCGACGACGACAGGACAGCGCTGTTCGAGACGAACGCGGTCGAGCTGTTCCGTCTGGAGGTGTGAGGAGGCGTGAGCGACCTCGTACTGGGCGTGGGCACCTCCCACGGCCCTCTGCTGAACACACCGCCGGAGGACTGGGGCCTGCGGGCCGCGGCCGACCGGGCCAACAGGGCGCTGGTCTACCGCGGTGCGGAGTATCCGTACGACGACCTGCTGGCGCTGCGCGCACCGGGCTTCGCTGCCGAATGCGAGCTGGAGGTACGCCGCCGGCGCCACAGCGCGTGCCGTGAGGACATCGAGGAGCTGGGCCGGCGGATCAAGGCCGCCGCACTCGATGTCCTGGTGGTCGTGAGCAGCGACCACAAGGAGGTGTTCGGCGATGAACTGCTTCCTCAGTTCGCCTTCTACTGGGGCGACACGATGCGGCACGAGCCGTTCACCCAGGAGCAGCTCGACGGTATGAAGCCCGGGCTGGCCATCGCCGAGGTCGCCAATGTGCCCGCCAGGAGCACCGTCCGTCCCGGGCACTCCGCGCTGGCCAGGCATCTGATCGAGCAGACCTCGGCGGCGGGCTTCGACCCGGCCGCGTCCCGTGCGCTGCCGCCCGGCGAATGGGGCAATTCAGGCATCCCGCACGGTTGGGGCTTCATCTTCGAGCAGGTGCTCGGCGGCGGTGAGACACCGCCGACCGTGCCGGTCTTCGTGAACACCTTCTGGGAGCCGAACCCGCCGTCCGCCGCCCGCTGTTTCGACTTCGGCGTCGCCCTGGGCGAGGCGATCCGGGCTTTCCCGGCTCCGCTGCGGGTGGGGATCGTCGCCTCCGGCGGGCTGAGCCACTTCGTCATCGACGAGGAGCTCGACCGCGCCTTCATCACGGCGCTGACCGGCCGGGACAGGGACTATCTGCGCTCGCTGCCCGACGCGGTACTGCGGTCGGGAACCTCGGAGATGCGCAACTGGATCGTGGTGGCGGGAGCGTTGCACTCCTCCTCGCTCACCGCCGAACTGGTGGGCTACGAGCCGTGCTACCGCGCCGAGGCGGGCACCGGCTGCGCGATGGCCTTCATGAGCTGGCAGGACGAGACCACCGCTTCGGCGGGCGCTCGTAAGGACGGATCATGACGGCGCCGGACGGAGCGCGGACGCCCACCCTGGTGGAGCGGCTGCGGGCGCTGGACTCCTGTGCCGTGTCGGACGCGCTCGACGCGTACGGCCTGTCCACGGTGGTGCTCGGGCCCGCGCCGGTCTGGCCGGTGCCGTATGCCGTCGCCGGGCTGGTCCGTACGGTCACCGTCGGCCCGCGCCGGTCCGACCGGCCCGCCGGCCATGTCGCCGCCGCCGCCGTGGACATCTCGGGACCGGACGATGTGCTGGTCATCGCCAACGACGGACGTCCGGACGTGTCCTGCTGGGGCGGGATACTCAGCCGGGCCGCGCTCGCCCGGGGCATCGCGGGCGTGGTGGTCGACGGCGCCTGCCGGGACGCGAGCGAGAGCGCCGAGCTCGGTCTGCCGGTCTTCGCACGGGCCGTGGTGCCCGTCAGCGCGCGCAGACGTGTCGTCCAGTACGCGATGGACGAGCCGGTCGGGTTCGGCGACATCACCGTGAGCCCCGGCGACTATGTCGTCGCCGACGGCAATGGTGTCGCCTTCATACCGGGCGCCCATGCCGAGCGTGTGATCGCCTTCGCCGAGCGCATCGTCGCCCGCGAGGCGGCCATGGCCGACGCGGTCGCCCAAGGGCGGCCGGTCGCCGAGGTCATGCATGACAGTCAGTTCCCGACGACCGAGGAGTCCGGCGCGTGACCGACGAAACCGCCGCCCGTGAGCCGGCCTCGGCCGACGGCACGGCGCATCCCCTGTACGGCTACTCGACCGCCACGGTCGCCGACGCGCTCGACCGCGTCGGCAGGGACGGCTGTCTGCTCGGCATCGGCCCACTGTTCGACGGCGCGCGGATCTTCGGGCGCGCCTACACCGTCTCGTACACCACGGCCGGGCACCCGGCCGGCACGGTGGGCGACTATCTGGACGACATGCGGCCCGGCGATGTGGCGGTGCTCGACAACGGCGGCCGTACCGACTGCACGGTGTGGGGCGACATCCTCACCGCGATGGCGGACGACCGCGGTATCGCGGGCACGGTGATCGACGGAGTCTGCCGCGATGTGCGGCGGGCGCTCGATGTGGGCTATCCGCTCTTCACCCGCGGCCGTTACATGCGCACCGGCAAGGACCGGGTCGAGGTCCGTGACGTCCAGTGCCCGGTGAGCGTCGGCGGTGTCCGGATCGCGGCCCGTCAGCTCGTCATCGCCGACGCCGACGGCGCGGTCACCGTACCGCCCGATGTCGAGGACGACGTGGCGGAGATCTGCCACACCATCCATGAACGCGAGTCGCGCATCGTCGACGACATACTCGCGGGCCGCTCCCTGGCCGAGGCGCGGGCCGCCCACGGCTATCACCTGCTGCAGAGGAACCAGGCATGACGACCGCCCCGACCGATCCCACGGACACCGCCGTCTTCCTGCGGCTGGGGACCGCGACGCTGTACGAGGCGTCGAAGCTGGACTGCTTCCTTCCGCCGCGTATCCGGCCGGTCTGGCCGGGCGCCGCCGTGGTCGGCCGGGCGCTGCCGGTGACCACCGCGCCGGCCGACAATCTGCCGCTCCACATCGCGCTCGAACACGCCTCGCCGGGCGATGTGCTGGTGGTCGACGGACAGCGGGAGGAGTGCGGTTACTGGGGCGAGGTGCTCACAGCGGCGGCACAGGCGCGCGGAGTGGTGGGACTGGTGATCGACGGCGGTGTGCGGGACGTGGACCAACTGCGTGAGCGTGGTTTTCCGGTCTTCAGCTCCTCGATCGCGGTGCGTACGACGGTCAAGAACGACACGGGCACGGTCGGCGATCCCATCACTCTGGGCACCGCCGCCGTCAGCCGCGGAGATCTCGTCGTGGCCGACACCGACGGCGTTGTGGTGATTCCGCAGGCGTCGGTCGCGTCGGTACTGGAGCGCGGCAGGGCGCGCGAGGCCGCCGAGGCGGGCTATCTGAGCCGGATCGCCCAGGGCGAACTCACCCTGGACATCTACGGTTTCCGACCGGCCGGCACGGACTGAGCCGCCATGAACGATCTGGATCCACTCGCCGGCCGGCACCTGCTGGTCGAGCAGGTTCGTCTGGAGGCCGCGGGTGTCGTCTCGCTGACCTTGGTCGATCCGGACGGCGCCGAACTGCCGCCGTGGGCACCGGGCGCGCATATCGATCTGTTCCTGCCCAGCGGCACGGTCCGTCAGTACTCGCTGTGCGGTCCGCCGGACGATCGCCGCTCGTACACCGTCGCGGTGCTGCGTGAGGAACACGGCCGCGGCGGATCGGCGGAGGTGCATGACACCGCGCTGGTCGGCCGGTTGCTGCAAGTCCGTGGGCCACGCAACCACTTCGCCCTCGTCGGCGCGCCGCACTATCTCTTCCTCGCCGGCGGCATCGGTGTCACACCGATCCTGGCGATGGTCCGTCAGGCCGCCGCGGACGGCGCCTCATGGGAGCTGTACTACGGCGGACGCTCGCGCGCCGGCATGGCGTTCACCAAAACACTGTCGGCCGTCGACGCCGGTCGCGTCCATATCGTGCCGCAGGACGAACAGGGCATGCTGCCGGTCGCCGCGCTCGTCGGTGCCGCGCCTCCTGGCAGCACGGTCTACTGCTGCGGCCCGGAGGGCATGGTCCAGGCGGTCACCGAGGCCTGTGCGCGGGCCAGGCCCGTCACGCTGCATGTCGAACGCTTCGGCGCGCCGCCGGGCGGCGGGCCGGCGGACGCGCGGAGTCCGTCGCCCGGCGCGGGCCACTTCACCGTAGAACTGCGGCGCAGCGGACTGACCTTGGACGTCCCGCCGGAGCGCACACTGCTCGACGTGGTCCGCGAGGCCGCGCCCGATGTGGCGTTCTCCTGCGAGGAGGGCTACTGCGGCTCGTGCGAGACGAAGGTGCTCGCCGGTGTGCCCGAGCACCACGACACCGTGCTCTCGGACGAGGAACGGGAACGCGGCGACACCATGATGATCTGCGTCGGGCGGTCGGCCTCGGAGCTGCTCACACTGGACCTCTGACGGTCCCTATTCCATATCGAAGAACTTAGAGAACAAGTATTTCTCTATGAGGTATTCCTGGTTAAGGTCGCGTGAACCAGGACTGATCCGAGGAGTGCAGGATGTCGATGAGGGCGACCACACCGGACCGCCTCGAGGGCCGGATCACAGGCCCGGTGGACCAGGCTTCCGGTGAGCCCGCCGTACAGCTCCGGCTGTCCGGTGTGACCAGGAAGTTCAACGACGTCGTCGCTGTCGACCAGATCGACCTCGACGTCAAGCGCGGCGAGATATTCGCCCTCCTCGGCCCGAGCGGCTGCGGAAAGAGCACCTCGCTGCGGATGATCGCGGGCCTGGAGAAGATCGACCAGGGCTCGATCTCGATGCGTGACAGATCACTCGCCGATGCCGGCCGTGGCACCTTCCTGCCGTCGGAGAAGCGCAATATCGCGATGGTCTTCCAGTCCTACGCCATCTGGCCCCATATGACCGTCGCGCAGAACGTCGCCTTTCCGCTGCGTATGCGCCGGGTGAAGCGTGCCGAACGGCGCCGCAGGGTCGAGGAGATCCTGACGGTCACCGGTCTGGAGGCGCTGGCGGACCGGCCGGCCACTCTTCTCTCGGGCGGTCAGCAGCAGCGGGTCGCACTCGCACGGGCCCTTGTCTACACGCCTGACCTGCTGCTGCTGGACGAGCCGCTGTCGAACCTGGACGCGAAGCTGCGTATCCAGATGCGCCGCGAGATCCGCAGACTGAACCGGGAACTCGGCATCACGATGCTCTTCGTCACCCACGACCAGGACGAGGCACTGTCCCTGGCCGACCGTCTCGCGGTGATGAACAAGGGCAAGGTCGAGCAGGTCGGCCGGCCCATGGACCTCTACGAGCGCCCGAAGACGGCGTTCGTACGTGACTTCCTCGGCCGGCTGATCGTCGTGGAGGGCGTGCTCACGGGAGACGCGTCGCGACGCCGGGTCCTGCTCGGCACCGGCGGCGAGTCGGCCGGTGAGATCCACGGCCCCGATGTACCGGCGGAACTGGGCGACGGCGACCGGGTGGGCGTGTATCTCAGGCCCGAGGACGTCGACATCAAGCCGGCCGCTCCCGGCGGCCCCGCGCCCAACCAAGTGGCCGCCCGGGTGCTGTCCTCCGTCTACCTCGGCGACAGCTTCGAGTACGTACTCGACATCGCCGGATCCAATGTGCTGCTCAGCGCGCCGCGCAGGGTGGTGCACCAGCCCGGTGACCTGGTCGTCGTCGAGGTCGATCCGCAGCGCGCGATGGTGTGGCCGCTGTGACCGGCCTCCTGCCGCCGGTGGCCCCGGACGCCGTCGAGCCGCTGCCCGGTCCGGTGAAAAGGCTGATCAGCGCGCGCCGTTCGAGCGGCTCCCGGCTGACCGGCACCGTCGTACTGCTGCTGGTGGCCGCCGTCACCGTCGTCCCCATCACACTGCTGCTGCTGAACAGCCTCAATGTCGCCGATCCCGGCGATCCGGCCACCTACGGCCTGGACAACTGGCGGCAGGCCTTCGCCAACGGCGCGATGTGGGAGTCCGCCTGGAACACACTGCGGCTGGGCGTACCGAGAGTGCTGCTCGGCATGGTGATCGCCACGGTCGTCTCCTGGCTGATCGCGCGCACCGATATGCCCGGCGGCAAGATCATCGAGGTGTTCCTGTGGTTCTCGTTCTTCATCCCTTCACTCTCGATGACCCTGGGCTGGATCTTGCTGCTCGATCCGGCCAACGGTGTGGTCAATCAGGTGATCAGGATGGTTCCGGGGCTGGGTGATCTGACCCAGGGCCCGCTGAACATCTACAGCTACTGGGGCATCATCTGGACGCATCTGACCGCCACCACCGTACCCATCATGGTGATCCTGCTGGTGCCGGCGTTCCGCAGGATGAGCCGCTCCATGGAGGAGGCCGCGCAGACCTGCGGCGCCAGCCGGCTGCGTACCCTGGTGAGTGTCACCGTGCCGATGATGCGTCCGGCCATCATCGCCGCCACGCTGCTCAGCTTCGTCTACTCGCTGAAGACCTTCGAGATCGAGCTGCTGCTCGGCACACCGATCGGGCTGAACGTCTACTCCACCCAGATCTACAACTGGCTCCAGTCGTCGCCTCCGCAGTTCGGCACCGCGACCGCGCTGGGCTCGGTGTTCATCCCGATCCTGATCATGCTGGCGATCATGCAGCGGTTCGCCGTACGGAGCCGCAGTTACGTCACCATCGGCGCGCACACGTACAACGACGAGCCGATCCGGCTGGGCCGCGTACGCCGCTGGGTGGTCGCCGGAGTGCTCTCGCTCTACGCGATCATCACCGTGGTGCTTCCCATGGGCGCGATCGTACTGGGCTCGTTCATGCGGCGGTTCGGATTCTTCCAGCTGACCAATCCCTTCACCACGGAGCACTGGTCGGCGCTCTTCAACGACAACCTGTTCGCCTCCTCGGTGCGCAACACACTGATCATCGGTCTGATCGCCACCCTGGTCGGTGTGCTCGTCTACTTCGTCATCGCCTTCGTCATCGTCCGCAGCGAACTGCCCACCCGGGGCGGTGTCGATGTGATGGCCTGGCTGCCGGCCGCCGTACCGGGCATGCTGCTGGGCCTCGGACTGCTCTGGGTCTATCTCGGCACTCCGCTGCGCACCGTGCTGTACGGCAATCTCTTCGGCCTGATCATCGCGCTGGTGATCAGCCATATGGCCACCGGTACACAGCAGTTGAAGGCCGCCATCCTCCAGGTGAGCCCCGATCTGGACCGGGCGGCGCGGATCTGCGGCGCCACTCCGGTGCGCGCGTACACCTATATCCTCTTCCCTCTCCTCGGCCCGTCCGTGGCCGCGGCCGGAGTGCTCACCTTCCACTCCGCCGTGAGTGACGTCAGCACCGTCGTCCTGCTCAGCAGCAACGACTCCCGGCCGCTGTCGATCCTCCTCCTCGAATACAGCACCAGCGGCGTACTCGAACAGGCCTCCGTGCTGGGCGTCCTCATCAGCGCGCTCACCGTCGGTGTGGCGCTGCTGTCCCGGGTGCTCAGCGGCGGCCGGCTGCGCAAGACACGGCCGGGACGCCGTCTCCGGGTGACCGGCGGTACCGCGCCGTCATCCCTCTCCGCAACGAAAGCAGGTGCGTCATCAAAAGATTCATCGCTCACCACAACTGGAAGCTGATATGCGCGGGCGCCGCGGTGGCCCTCGTCGCGACGGCGTGCGGCGACGGCTCGACCAGCACGACGGCTGGCAGCGCTCCCGCTGATGTCAGCAGCTCCTGCCCGGATCCCTCGGGCGCGCTCGTCACCAAGGCGAAGAAGGAGGGCACGGTCGTGATGTCGGGCCCGCCCACCGACACCGTACGGCAGCAGCTGCCCAAGGCGTTCGAGCAGACCTACGGCATCAGCCTCGACTACATCGGCACCAGCGGCAAGGACAACGCGGCCCGGCTCCAGTCCGAGCGGCAGGCCGGGATCTACTCCCAGGACGTGTTCCTCGGCGGCGCCGACACCATGGCCAACACCTACCACGCGCAGAACTGGATCGCTCCGCTGACCGGCGTACTGCCCGCTTCGGAGCTGGACCCGAAGGGATGGCGTGGCGGGACCGTCCCGTTCGTGGACGCGGACAAGAAGATCCTCAGCATCAGCAAGTACGTCAGTGTGCCCATCGTCATCAACACCGACCAGGTGAAGGCGGACGAGATCACCTCCTGGAAGGATCTGCTCGACCCGAAGTGGAAGGGCAAGATCGCCACCATCGACCCGCGGAGCCCGGGCGGCGCGATCTACAACGTGGGTATGTTCCAGGCGGCCGACGGCTACGGCGACGCGTTCGTCAAGCAGCTGTACAAGGACCAGAAGCCGATCCTCATCACCGACTCCCGGCAGGGCACCGACGATCTGGCCAAGGGCAAGTACCCGATCGCCCTGGGGCTGGGCCAGCTCGACGTCGACACGGCGGCGGACGACGGGCTGCCGGTCAAGGTCGTCATGCCGGACCTGCTCCAGACCACCAGCGGTTTCGGCTTCCTGGCCGTCTCCGACAAGCCGCCGCACCCCGAGGCCGCCAAGGTGCTGGCCCAGTGGCTGGCCTGCCCGGACGGCAACAAGGCGTGGAACGACGCGTACGGAAGCATCAGCGCCCGCTCCGACGTCAAGCCGCCGGCCGATCTGCCCGCCTGGCAGGTCCCGCAGGACGGTGTGGACTACTTCAACACCAACTCCTGGGAGTTCCTCACCAAGGGCGTCAAGGACGCGACGGAACTGATCAAAAGCCTCATCGGTTCGAACTAGCGCACAAGGAGACATCAGATGAGCGTGGCCGAGACCGAGTTGCCCACGATCAAGCGCCCGACGGCCTACGAGCAGTGGCTGACCGATGAGGGACTCACGGTCGTGGAAGGGCTGTTCATCGAGGACCTCCGCACCGTCGAGCTGGGCACCTGGGAGCGGCGTGGCTGCCGGGCGGCGGTCGCCCGGCTGGAGGGCACCGAGGATGTCAACGACGCCCACATCATCGAGATCGCCCCGGGCGGTGAGATGGCACCCGAGCGTCATCTCTACGAGGAGATCACCTATGTCGTCTCCGGCCGGGGTTCGACCACGGTGTGGAACTCCGCCGGGACGCGGACGACATTCGAGTGGAACGCGGGCAGTGTGTTCTCCGTACCGCTCAACGCCTACGCGCAGCACTTCAACGGCAGTGGGTCGCAGCCGGCCCGTTTCTACACCGTGACCAGCGCGCCGCTGGTGATGCGGATGTTCCACAACCGCTCGTTCATCTATGACTGCGACTTCGACTTCACCGACAGATTCGGGTCGGACAAGGACGACTTCAGCGGCGCGGGCACGGCCTATCAGTCCCGGGTGTGGGAGTCCAGATTCATCCCCGACGCGGCCGGTATCGAGCTGAAGTCCTGGGCCGCCCGCGGCGCTGGCGGCAGCAACGTCATGCTGGAGATCGCCGACAACAGCCTGTGCGGCCATGTCTCGGAGTTCCCGGTGGGTACGTACAAGAAGGCCCACCGGCACAACGCCGGCGCCCATGTGATCATCCTCGGCGGTACGGGCTTCTCGCTGCTGTGGCGTGAGGGCGAACCGGTACGGAAGGTCGACTGGCGGCAGGGCTCGATCGTGGTGCCGCCGGAGCGGTGGTTCCACCAGCACTTCAACACCGGTACCACGCCCGCCCGTTATCTCGCACTGCGCTGGGGCAGCAAGAAGTATCCGCTGTTCAAGCAGTTCCTCATCGACCGTCCCACCACCGAGGGCGGCGACCAGATCGAGTACCAGGACGAGGATCCGTCCGTACGCGCGACATTCGAGGCCGAGCTCGCCGAGCACGGTGCGAAGAGCCGTATGGACGAGGTCTACGAACGGGCCGCGCGGCTCCAGGACCGGGCCGCCGGTCGGAGCGGCTGACAATGATCAGCCTTGAACGGAGTTTCGACGAGGACTTCTCCCCCGCGGCGGACACACCGACACTGTCGGTCGACTTCTGGAGCTATCTCAACGCGCTTCAGGCACGGCTCGGCTGGTCTCCCGCCGAGGACAGGGCCTGGGAGTACCTGGAGGAACTCGAGCGCGACATCGAGCCGCTCATCGAGGCCCTCCCGGGCGCGGACGCCACACCGTATCTGCGCCGACTGGCCGACACCTGGGCGGCGCGGGGCACCGGGGAGCGCGACGACCTCCGGCGGCGTGTCGCCGCCATGCTGCGGCAGGCACTGCGGAATCAAGAGGAGCATGACCATGATCAGTGAAGCCGAGAACGAATTTCTCACGCGCGTCGGTCCGGGTACTCCGGCGGGCGATCTGCTGCGGCGGTACTGGCAGCCGGTCGCCGTCACCGCGGATCTTTCAACAGAGAAGCGGACCAAGCGGATCCGGGTGCTGGGCGAGGACCTAGTGCTCTATCTGACCGACGAGAACACCTACGCCCTGGTCGCGGAGGCGTGCGCACACCGTCGGGTGTCCCTCTACTACGGCTTTGTCGAGGGCTGCGAGATCCGCTGCCCGTACCACGGCTGGAAGTACGACCGTACCGGTCAGTGCCTTGAGCAGCCTTTCGAGCAGGAGAACCGGCGGGCCCGCGAACGTGCCCGGATCGCCGCCTATCCGGTACAGGCCTACCGCGGCATCGTCTTCGCCTATCTGGGCCCCGGCGACCCGCCCGTACTGCCTCGCTGGGATGTGCTCGACCGGCGCGACGGCCACCTCACACTGTTTGTCGAGGAAGACCTCCAGTGCAACTGGCTCCAGCCGATGGAGAACGCCGTCGACACCGTGCACACCTTCTGGCTGCACGGACACACCATGCGGATGAAGGGCATCGACCGCGGCAGCTACTACTACCGGCCCATCGAGAAGTACTCCTTCGAGCAGTTCGAGTGGGGCATCATCAAGCGCCGTGTCTACCGCGACAACACCGGTGAGCTGGAGGAGGAGACGGGACATCCGCTGGTGTTCCCCAACATCCTGCGGCTGCCCGAGGGCCCGTTGCAGGCGATGCACTGGCGGGTGCCGGTGGACGACGAACACACCATGCTCATCCGGGCCGGTCTGCTGCCGGACAAGCCGGGCGAGGAGCGGGTGCACGACGAGGAACCTTCCGTCGTGCGCGTCCCGTCGGAGATGACGGCCGACGGTGACCACGCGATGAACACCTTCACCAGCCAGGACCGGATGGCCTGGGAGACACAGGGCGCCGTCTACGACCGCACCAAGGAGATGCTCGGCGCGGAGGACAAGGGCATCGCCATGTACCGCAGGCTGCTGCGGCAGCAGATCGAGCGGGTACAGGCCGGAGAGGACCCGATGGCGCTGATCCGCGATCCCGCCCAGGCCGTGGTCACCTTCGACGTGTCCCGTGGCCAGGCCCGGGTGGCCGTGGCCGAGGGCCGGGTGTGATGACGTCCACGGCCGAGCCCGTGGCGGCGGCCGAGCGCATCGCGGCGGCCTGCCGGGTACTCGGCCGGCTGGGTCTCACCCGCGAACCGGCCGGCCACATCAGCATGCTGCTCGCCGACGGGACCGTCGCGATCAAGGCCCGCGGGCCTTCGGAGTCCGGTCTTCGGTTCGCCGGCGCGGAGGATGTCGTGGTGGTGGATCCTGACGGGACACCACGCTCGTCCGCGCCGGGTCTTGAGCCGCCACGGGAACTCGCGATCCATCTCGCGGTGTACCGGGCACGTCCGGATGTCACCAGTGTGGTGCATGTCCATCCGCTGATGCCGGTGCTCTTCGGTATCTGTGATGTGCCGCTGCTGCCGGTGATCGGCGCCTACGACCCGTACGCCCTACGGTTGTTGGACCGAGGCGTGCCCACGTTCGAGCGCAGTGTGCTGGTGACGACTCCGGAGCTCGGGGACGCGATGGCCGCCGTGCTCGGGTCGGGCGCGGTGTGCCTGATGCGCGGGCACGGTGTGACGGCGGTGGGCGCGAGTCCGGAGGAGGCGGCACTGAATGTCATCAAGCTGAGCGAGCTGGCCGAACTCAACTACAGGGCGCGGCTGCTCGGTGAGCCGAGGCCGATCGGGAAGGCCGAGTACGAGGAGATCGTCGGTACGGGCCGGACCCGGCCGGAGCTGATCGACTCGGCGTGGCGCTTCTACCGGCGGCTCGCCGAAGAAGGGGCCGAGGAGGGATGAGGCCATGCCGAACAGCGCCCTGACCGGGACACACCACCACGATCAGCACCACCACGGTCACACCGACACCCATGACGACCACGCCCACGCCCACGCCCACGCCCACGACCATGACCATGACCATGACCATGACCATGGTGTGACCATCGGGACCGACGATCCGGACCATCCGCTGTGGGAGCGCGATCAGATCGTCCTGACCAGTGTCGGCATCGATATCGGCTCCGCCACCAGCCAGTTGCTCTTCTCCCGGCTGACCCTGCGCCGGCTGGGACGTGAGCTGTCCAGCGCCTTCGCCGTCGTGGACAAGCAGATCGTCCATGAGTCGGCCGTCGCCCTGACGCCCTACGCCGAAGGGCTGCGCATCGACGAGAAACGCCTGACGGCCCTGGTCGACCAGGCGTTCCAGGACGCCGGCATCCGGGCCGACGAGGTCGACACCGGTGCGGTCATCCTCACGGGCGAGGCCACCCGGCGCCACAACGCACGTGCCATCGCCGATCTGTTCGCGGCCCGGACCGGGCGTTTCATCTGCGCCACGGCCGGCCATGACATGGAGGCCACGCTCGCCGCCCATGGCTCGGGCGCGGTGGCCAGGAGCGAGCGCGACCGCGCGCGGGTGCTCAACATCGACATCGGCGGTGGCACCACCAAGCTGTCGGTGGCCGAGGCGGGCACCGTCCGGTCGACCGGCGCGCTGCATCTCGGCGCACGGCTGATCGTGGTCGATGCCTCCGGACGGATCGTCCGGCTGGAGCCCGCGGGCCGGCGGCTGGCCCTGTCGCTGGGCCTGGACTGGTCGTCGGGCGACCGGGTCCACGCGGCCGAACTGGCCGAACTGGCGGCGCTGATGGCCGACACCGTCGTCGCCACGGTCAATGGAACTCCCGCTCCGCTCGACGGTCTCGACTGGCTCCGGCTCACCGAACCGCTGACCGAGCACGGTCCCTACGATGCCGTTGTGTTCTCCGGCGGAGTCGCCGAGTACGTCTACGGCCGTGAGTCCCGGGAGTTCGGCGATCTGGGGCCGCTGTTCGGCCGCGCGCTGGCCGAGAGGTCGGGCAGGCTGCCGGGCCCGGTGGAGGACGGTGGCGGGACGATCAGGGCGACGGTGCTCGGGGCGTCCCAGTACACCGTGCGGGTGAGCGGGAACACCATCCACATCAGCGATCCGGACCTGCTTCCGCTGCACAATCTGCGGGTGGTCCGGCCCGAGGTGGAGCTGGCCGAGACGGTCGATCCCTCCTCGGTCGCGGAAGCAATCGGAACACATCTCGCTCGTCTCGATGCCGATCCGGCCGACGCGCTGGCCCTGGGATTCCGGTGGAACGGACTGCCGAGCTTTCCGCGCCTCGACGCTTTTGTCGAGGGCATCCGGCGCGGTCTGAGCGCGCGGATCGCGGCGGGCGGGCCGCTGTGTCTGCTCTTCGAGGGCGATATCGCCAGAACGGTCGGAGGCATTCTGCTCGACCAGGGCGTCACGGTGCCGGTGATCTCCGTCGACGGCATCACGGTCGGCGAGTTCGACTTCGTGGACATCGGCGCGGTGCTGCCCAAGTCCGGGACCGTACCGGTCTCGCTCAAATCGATGGTGTTCTCGCTGTGAACGGCGGGCCGGCGTGGGCCAGACCGCCGCCGTGGCACCGGACGTCCGGCGCGGAGCCGGAAGCCCGGCTCAGACCGTCTCGTTGAGCGCGTCATGCACCGAGAGCTGGGCCTCGACCAGCATCGGCGCGAGCTGCCGGGCCTGGTCGACGGTCTCCAGCCGGGAGTGCGGCACGGCCACGGCGATCGCCGCGAGCGGATAGCCGATGAGGTCGTAGATCGCCATTCCCACGGCGCTGATGCTGCTCTCGCCCTCTCCGAAGTTCACCGCGTAGCCGAGGTCACGGATCCCGTCGAGTTCGGTCTCCAACTGGCCCCATGTTCCTATGGAGTTGGGCGTACGGGTGTCCAACTGGCGGGTGGGATAGCGCCGGCCCAGGTCGGTGGGAGGCAGCGCCGCCAGGATCGCCTTGCCGCCCGCCGTGCAGTGAGCGGGCAGGACGATGCCGGTACGGGTGGCGACACGCACCGAGCGTGAGCCTTCCACACAGTCGATGAACCGTACGGAATCGCCTTCCAGCAACAGCAGACTGGCCGTCTCCTGAGTGTCCTCACTCAGCTTTTCGAGTACGGGCCGGGCCGCGTGCCGGATATCGACCCGGCCGATGGCGGAAAGCCCGATTTCGAGCAGGGCGCGGCCGGGACGGTAGACACCGTTCGGCTTGTCCTGGGTCACGAAGCCCTGCCGGCGCAGTGCGGTCAGCAGCCGGTGTGCGGTGGACCGGGCGACGCCCAAGTCGTCGGCGGCCTCCGCGACACGCAGCGCGCGGCGCTCGCTGATGAGATGCAGCAACTGGAGGGCGTTGTCGACCGATGAGAGGCCGGACTGTGTGGAGTACGGGACGGCGCGGTGGGGTTCTTCGTGGACTGAGTTCTTCATATCGGAATAGTAGCGTCAACTCTTTCGGCGCACGGAATAATCACTAAGGTTTGGGCTATGACATTCGTGTCGAATCATCGTGGGCTGCCTGTGCTCATCCTCGGCGGCGGCCCCGTCGGCGTCACCGCGGCCTGGGCTCTCGCCCGGGCCGGCGTACGGGTCCATCTCATCGAGCGGGAGCCGGAGCCGCGCACGGACTGGCGTGCGTCGACGTTTCATCCGCCGACTCTCGAACTGCTCGACGAACTCGGCCTCGCGGCACAGATGCACACCGAGGGGCTCGCGGTGCCGCGCTACCAGTACCGCGACCGGCGCGCGGGGCTGGTGGCCGAGTTCGACTTCACACTGCTGAAGGAGGAGACGAAGTATCCGCACCGGCTCCAGCTCAACCAGCAGCATCTGGTCCGGATGCTGGTGGAGCGGCTCGCGGACGAGCCGAACGCCACTCTGCACTACGGCATCGAGGCCACGGCGATCCGGACCGGCGACGACGGTGTGGTCGTGGACGGACGGGGACCGTCGGGCGAGACGAGTCTGCGCGGCTGCTTCCTGGTGGCCGCCGACGGTGCGAGCAGCACGGCCCGAGGACTGCTCGGCGTGGAGTTCAAGGGCTTCACCTATCCCGAGCGATTCCTGATCGCCAGCACCTCGGCCGACTTCCGCGCGCTCATACCCGACATCGCCGATGTCAACTATGTCGCCGACCCGGACGAATGGCTCTTCCTGCTGCGCACACCGGAGTCCTGGCGCGCGGTGTATCCCGTGCCGCCCGGCCAGACATACGAGAGCGCCACCGATCCGGCGGAGATGCAGAGCCGCCTCCAAGGCATCGCGGCCCTCCCGGGCGGCTACGAGATCGGCGACCGCCAGATCTACCACGTCCATCAGCGGGTGGCGGACTCGTTCATATCCGGGCCGTGCGCGCTGATCGGCGACGCCGCGCACATCAACAGCCCGCTCGGCGGCGTGGGCCTCAACAGCGGTATCCACGACGCCGTCGACCTCGCCCGCCGACTTGTCCGTATCGTCCTCGACGGTGCGGACGAGGACGCCGAACTGGCGGCCTTCGCCGAGGTGCGCCGCCGGGTCGCCGTCGAGTACGTACAGGCCGACACCAAGCGCAACACCGAGCGGATCAGCGAGCGCGACGAGACCAAGCGGCAGGCCAACCACCAGGAGCTGCGTGCCGTCGCGGCCGATCCCGAGCGGGCACGGGCCTGGTGCCGGCGCGCCTCCCTGCTGGAATCGGTGGCCCGCTTCGGGATCGGCCTGCCACCACAGGAGGTCCGCCGCCGGATGGACGCGGCGGCCCACTCCACTCCATGAAGGAACTGCCGCCGTCGGCCCGGCCGGGCCCGGCGCGGCGCAGGTGAAAGAGGACTCATGACACCCGACAACACACCGCGTGCGCGGACCGATGGCGCGCCGGCCGAGGAAGACGCGCAACTGGCCTCCCTGTACGAGGACCTGGCCGCCGTCGATCTGCATCCGCTGTGGACGATCACCCGTGATCTGCTTCCGCCCGCACCGCGCCCACGCTCGGTCCCCTGGCTGTGGAGTTCGCGCGTGCTGACCGAACTCGCCGAGCGCGCACTGCGGTTGGTGCCGGTGGAGCGCGGTGGCGAGCGCCGGGTGCTCAGCCTCGGCAATCCGGGCCTGGCCGGGCTGCCCTATGCCGCCGGAACGCTGTGGGGCGCCATTCAGTGCCTCGGCCCCGGCGAGACGGCACCGGCACACCGGCACACGCCGGGCGCCATCCGCTTCATCCTGTCCGGGGACGGTGTCGCGACCACGGTCGACGGCGATGTGTGCGACATGCATCCCGGTGACCTGATTCTCACACCGTCGTGGAACTGGCACGATCACAGCAGTGCGAGCGACGGTCCGATGCTCTGGTTCGACGGGCTCGATCTACCGATGATCGAGGCGCTCGACGCGGTGTTCTTCGAGCCGTATCCCGAAGTACGGCAGCCGGACACGGACCCGCACAACCGGTCGGAGAGAGAGGCCGGCCCCGGGCCGCGCTTCGTCAGCGGAGCCGTACGCGATGTGCTGACCGCAGAACACTCGCCGCTCCTGGTCTACCGATGGGCGGACACCGACAGGGAACTGTCCCGGCTGGCCGCCGAGAGCGGCGAACCGCTGGTGAGCCTCGAATATGTCAATCCCGAGACCGGTGCCAGTGTGCTGCCGACCATGAGCTGCGGTATGCACCGGCTGATACCCGGCGCGCGGACCCTGCCCGTACGGCGCACCGGTAACGCGGTCTTCGTCGTCCACCGCGGGTCGGGCTCGTCGGTGATCGAGGGGCAGCGCTTCGACTGGTCGACGGGTGACATGTTCGTCGTCCCGTCCTGGGCCGCGGTCGAGCACACCAGCGCCGAGGGCGCGGACCTGTTCTCCATCGGCGACAGCCCTGTACTGCGGGCGCTGGGAATCCACCGCGAACTGACTCTCGACGCGCCTCAGCAGGTGACCGGTGTCTTCACTCCGGCGGCGCTCCGGCCGACGAGGCCGGATACGGAGAGGGAGAGGCTGAGCGTATGAGACTCGCGATCTTCGACGGCAACCGTCTCGGTGTCGTCGTCGGTGACACCGTGGTGGATGTCACCGGCGCACTGCCGTGGCCGCATGAGCCCGATCCGTTGCTCGCGGGCTGGTGGCGTGGCCTGTGCCGGGATTTCGCGGTGCTCGCGCCCGCCCTGGAGGAGGCCGCGGCCAACGGCCAGCGCCTGCCGCTGGACTCGGTGCGGCTGGCCGCGCCGGTGCTGGCACCGACCAAGATCATCGCCTGCGCCAGCAACTACCGGGAACACGTGGACGAGATGCACTCGGTGCAGCAACGCACACTGGGCCAGGTCGAGTCCTGGATGATGAACTTCGATGTCTTCCTCAAGGCACCGTCGTCGGTCGTCGGGCCCGAGGCCGATATCGTGCTGCCGCGCGAGGTACTCGCGGCAGGCAGCGAGATCCACCACGAGTCCGAACTCGTCGTGGTGATCGGCACCGGTGGCAAGGACATCGCCGTAGAGAACGCGCTGGAGCATGTGCTCGGCTACACCATCGGTCTTGACATCACCGTACGGAGCGCGGCCGACCGTTCGCGGCGCAAGAGCTACGACAGCTTCAGCCCACTGGGTCCCTGGCTCACCACCGGCGACGAGGCCGGTGATCCGGCGGACTTCGACATCCTGCTGACCTGCAACGGCGAACGACGGCAGGCGGTCAACACCGCCTCGCTGATCACACCGATCCCGCAGATCATCGCCTACGCGTCGCGCATGATGACACTGAATCCCGGAGATGTGATCTTCACCGGCGCTCCTCCCGGCGTCGGTCCGATCCTGCCCGGCGATGTGCTGGACACATCGATCAGCCGGCTCGGCGCCATGACACTGCCGGTCCGGGCCGAGGACGCCGCCGGCCCTCGCTGAGGATGCCCTCGCACTCCAGCGCACTCCAGGAAAAAGCCCTTCATTCCTCCTGACGGAATATTCGACACGAGTATTCCTGGAGGGCGAACTTCATCGCTATGGTCCTCACACCCCCCAGCCACATCACTCACTCGCACAGAGAACAGGTGAGGGCCATGTCGATGATGACGAAGGCCGGGCTCATCCTCCCCGCCGCCGCGGTGCTGCTCCTCAGCGCCTGCTCGGGAGGCACATCCACCGATTCCGCGGAAAGCGCCGGTTCCGGCAACAACACCGACGGCAAGAGCGTCTCCGCGGGATGTCCGGACCCCGACGGCGCCCTGGCCCAACGGGCCAAGGAGGAAGGGGAGGTGGTCATGACGGGCACACCGGACGGCAGTGTGCGTACGGACATACCGAAGGCGTTCGAGCAGACCTACGGTGTCAAGGTCACCTATGTCGGCGGCCGTAACAGCGACATCGCGGCCAAGCTCCAGGCCGAGCGCAAGGCCGGCATCTACACCCACGATGTGTTCGGCGGCGGTGGCAACACCATGTCGAGCACCTACTACGGCGAGGGTTGGATCAGTTCCCTCAAGGACGTGCTCGATCCGGCGCTGCTGACCGCGGACAACTGGCGTGACGGCGCGCCCAAGTGGGTCGATCCCGAGAAGGAGAAAATCCTCCAGTTGTCGAACTACGTCGACTCCGGCGTGGTCGTCAACACCGACCTGGTCAAGGACGGCGATCTGACCTCCTTCGAGGACATGCTCGATCCCAAGTGGAAGGGAAAGATCGTGGTGGACGACCCGCGTTCCAACGGCGGGGCCATCTACGATGTGGGCGCCTTCGAGCAGGCCTACGGCAAGGACTTCGTCAAGTCCCTCTATGTGGACCAGAAGCCGGTTCTGCTGACCGACCAGCGGCAGGAACTGGACGACATCGCCCGCGGCAAATTCGCCTTCGGTCTGTCGCTCCAGACCGCGGAGACCGAGGAAGCGCTCGCCGAAGGGCTGCCGCTGAAGCAGCTCAAGCTGACCGGTGCGCCGCCCGTGGCGACCGGCGGCTCCAGCCTGCTGGCCCTCGACAACAAGGCTCCGCACCCGGAGGCCGCCAAGCTGCTGGTCAACTGGCTGGTCTGCAAGGACGGAAACACCGTATGGACGAAGGCCCTCCAGGTGCCGAGCAATCGCGCGGACGTGCCGGTGCCGGCCGAGCTGGGCGCGACCGTCCCGCAGGCGGGCAGCGAGTACTACGACAGCTACGGCTGGAACGTACTGACCAAGGACGTGAAGCGGCTCCAGAAGATGCTGGTCGACCTGCTCGGCCCGCAGTAGCCCCAGCAGCCCCAGCAGCCCGCAGCAGTGTTCGGTCCGCGGTGGCCCGCAGCAGCCCGCAGGAGAAGACACCTTTCTGGAGGCAGTCATGACAGCGCAGCCGCGGCGGGCACCCGCTCCGCCCAGCACGTACGCCCGGTGGTCCCGCGGCCAGGGCATCGACATCGTCCCCGGCTTCCATATCCCGGACCTCCGGGCGGTCCCGCTCAAACCCTGGGCGCGCATGGGCGGTTACGGCTGCTTCATCCACCACGACGCCAGCGACCGCAGCAACGACTGCTATGTGTGCCGGATCCCGCCCGGGCAGCACCTCCACCCCGTACGCCATCTGCACGAGGTGATGATCTATGTGCTCTCCGGGCGGGGAAGTACGACGGTATGGGGGCCCGGCGGGGAGCCGCAGAGCTTCGAATGGCAGCGCGGCTCCTTGTTCGCGATCCCGCTCAATGTCCGCTACCAGCACTTCAACAGCAGTGGCGAGCAGCCGGCGAGCCTGCTCGCCGTGACCAACGCGCCGGTGGTCATCAACCTCTTCGACGAGGCCGATTTCGTCTTCGACTGTCCCTACGACTTCCCGTCCCGCTTCTCGGGAGAGGCCGGCTATTTCAGCGGCGAGGGCACACTGACCGGCCGGCTGTGGGAGAGCAACTTCATCCCGGATGTACGGGACTTCCAGCTCGTCGCGTACCGCGAGCGCGGCGCCGGCGGTACGAACGTCCAGTTCAAGCTGGCCAGGAACACCATGATGGCGCATGTGTCGGAGTTCCCGGTCGGGACGTACAAGAAGGCACACCGGCACTCGCCCGGCGCCCATGTGGTGATCCTCAGTGGCACCGGTTACAGCCTGATGTGGAAGGAGGGCGAGCCGATCCGGCGGTATGACTGGGCGGAGGGCTCACTGGTGATCCCGCCGGGCGAGACCTTCCATCAGCACTTCAACACCGGTGCCACGCCCGCCCGTTACCTCGCCCTGCGCCATCTCAACGCGCGCCGGGACCCGGCGACCGGACTGCCGATGTCCTCCGTCAGCACCCGGCTCGGCGGCGACCAGATCGACTACGCGGACGAGGATCCGGCGGTCCGGCTGATGTACCGCGAGGCGTGCGCCGAACACGGCATCGCCTCGCGGATGGACGAGTTCTACGACTGACGAGCCGCGCGACGCACGAGTTCCGCGACGGAAGAGGAGTGACCGATGGCAGCGTCCGGCCAGGCCCGGGAGACCTTCTACGACACCTGGATGCGCAAGGAAGGGATCCCGGTCCACCGCGGCTACGGTATCTCCGATGTCCGTACGGTGGAGCGCGCCGACTGGGCACGCACCGGGGGCAGGGCGGCGTTCGTCCAGCTGCACGGCATGGAGGGCTTCACCGGCATGCAGATCGGTGAGATCGCCGCCCGCCGGTCGCTGGAACGCCAGCAGCATCTGCACCAGCAGTTCATCACCGTCCTGTCCGGGCGCGGCGCGGCCGATGTCTGGCTGCCCGGCGACTCCCGCAGGACCAGCTTCGAGTGGCAGCCGGGCAGCTTCTTCGCCATTCCGCTCAACTGCGCCTATGTCCTTCACAACACCGGATCGGAGCCGGTGGTGTACATGGCCGTCAACGACGCGCCCATGGTGATGGATCTGTTCCACAACGAGGACTTCGTCTTCGCCAACGACTACCGCTTCACCGACCGGTTCTCGCCCGGCGCGGCGTACTACGCGGACAGCAGGCGCTACGAGAACTACTTCGGCGGTATCGCCGAGACCAACTTCATCGCCGATATCCACGAGATCGCGCTGGACTCCCTGGGTGTCAAGGGCAGCGGCGTGGACGCGACCGTCTTCGAGATGGCCGGCAACACCGTCGCCGCGCACATCACCTCCTGGCCGGCCGGGCGCTACCACAAGGCACACCACCATCTGGGCGGAGCGATTCTCTACGGCCTGCGGTCGGAGGGCTACGTACTCATCTGGCCGCAGGAGGCGGGCAGCCGCCCGTACCAGGCCGGCAACGGCGACCGGGTGGTCCGTGTCGAGTGGGGCGAGGGCTCCGTCTACAGCCCGCCGAGCAAGTGGTTCCACCAGCACTTCAACACCGGCCCGGGGACGGCCAGACAGCTGGCGTTCCGGGGCGGGGTGAAGCATCCGACGGGCATCCGCCGGGCCGGCAACCCGATCGTGGACGGCCGTCCCGGCGTGCTCGTCAGCATCCGGGAGGGCGGCAGTCTGCTGCCGTACGAGGACGAGGACCCACGGATACGCAGTGACTACGCAGACGCGCTGACGGCACGAGGCATCACACCGGACATGCCTCACGAACTCTGACCCGAGTGTCACCACAGTGCTACGGAGCCTGTCCGCCCACGAGGACACTCCGCCCGGCTGGTCCGCGCGTGTGGCTTCTCCTCGCCCGGCGCCCTCGCCGGAGTAACACCGCTCGCGCCGCTTCCCGGCAGGCAGTAGGACGGAGACGGCGGCGGCGGGCGGGCGGCACGGAGGAGCGGATCGGGATGCAGATCGCTGGGATGCAGATCGTTGTCGACCTCAATCGCTGTCAGAGTTACGCGCAGTGCGCGTTTCTCGCCCCTGAGGTGTTCGAGCTGCATGGTGAGGAAGCCCTGATGTACACGCCGACCGTTCCCGACGATCAGCAGGAACACGTCCGCCGGGCGGCGGCGGCATGTCCGGTGCAGGCCATCCTGGTCGGGGAGCGGGCGGGCGCCCGTGTCCGGTGAACGGCGCGACGGCCGGATCGTCATCGTCGGCGCGTCGCTGGCCGGGCTGCGCGCCGCCGAGACGCTGCGCGAGGAGGGCTTCGCCGGATCGCTGACATTGGTCGGGGACGAGCCCCAGCGCCCGTACGACCGGCCACCGCTGTCCAAACAGGTGCTGCTCGGGCGGGTGCGCGCACAGGACGTCGGACTGCCGGGCCGCCGTGAGGTGGACGCGGAGTGGCGGCTCGGAGTGGCCGCCGTCGGCCTCGATCCGATCGAGAAACGGGTGCTCCTCGCCGACGGCGAACAGCTGTCCTTCGACCGGCTGCTGATCGCCACCGGCACTCGCGCCAGGCCCTGGCCGAATCCCGAAGAGGCCGCTCTCGACGGCGTCATGACACTGCGTACCGCCGATGACGCGGCCCGTCTCGCCGAACGTCTCGACGCCGGCCCGCGCAGAGTCCTGGTGATCGGCGCGGGCTTCACCGGCTCGGAGATCGCCTCCGCCTGCCGGGAGCGCGGCTTCGAGGTGACGGTCGCCGAACGCGGGCCCTCGCCTCTGGTCGGCGCGCTCGGCGGTGCGCTCGGCTCCCTCGCCGCCACCTTGCAGCGCGCGCACGGAGTCGATCTGCGCTGCGGAGTGACGGTCACCGCGCTGAAGGGCAGCAAGGGCCGGCTCACCGGCGCCGAGTTCTCCGACGGCAGCCGGATCGAGGCCGATATCGCCGTGGTCGCGCTGGGCGCCGTACGGAACACCGAATGGCTGGCCGACGCCGGACTGGCCGCGGGCCCACGAGGTGTGGCCTGCGACGCGGGATGCCGTGCCTTCAACATGTACGGGATCGTCACCGACGATGTCTTCGTCGCCGGTGATGTGGCCCGCTTCCCGCATCCGCTCTTCGAGTACCAGATACTCGCTCTCGAACACTGGGGCAACGCGGTCGCGCAGGCCGAGGTGGCGGCACACAACATGGTCAGCCCGGGGCCGCGCAGGAGACCGCATCTGACGGTGCCGGCCTTCTGGTCCAGCCAGTTCGGCCTCAACATCAAGTCCGTCGGTGTGCCCACCTTCTCCGACCAAGTGGTCATCGCTCAGGGCTCGTTGCGGGAGCGCCGGCTGGTCGCCGTGTACGGCTACCGGGGACGGGTCACCGCGGCGGTCAGTGTGAACCGGGCCAAGTGGCTGGAGCACTACCAAGGGCTCATCGAGACGGCGGCGCCGTTTCCGCCCGCGCCCGGCGCCTCCGATCCGCCCAACGGCTCGGGTGTGCCCGTCCCTTCCGACGTACCGTCCCCGCAGACGCTCTCGCACGGCCCGACCGTGGCCCTCACCGGCCATCTGCCGGACCGGCGCCTGACGCTGGTGCGGCACGACTGAGTCCGCCCGCCGTCCGCCACCCGCAATCCGCAATCCACCGCCCGCCGCCCGCCGCCCGCCATCGAAGAGGAGTCACCGACCCATGCGCCCGGACACCCTGTTCCAGCGGATCACCGACTACGCGAACCGCGCCGATCCCTATCCGCTCTACGCCGAACTCCGCGAGAACGGAGTGACACGGCAGACCGACGGCAGCTATCTGGTGGGCACGTACCACGAGATCGCCGAGCTCCTCCACGATCCACGGATCAGCTCGGACGTCCGCAACCGTACCGATCCCGACGAGGACATGCTCAGAAGATCCGATCCGCCGGCCTTCATCGGCGTGGACGATCCCGAACACGACCGGCTCCGCCGTATCGCGATGCGGCCCTTCGGCCCGCCGCACTCCCCCGGCCGGATCGACGCCCTGCGCGCGGACATCACACGGATCACCGACGATCTGATCAGTTCGTTCCGCGACAAGGACCGGATCGATGTCGTCGACGAATTCGCCTATCCGCTCCCTGTCACCGTGATCTGCCGGCTCCTGGGTGTGCCGTTCGAGGACGTACCGCGGATCCGCGCCTGGACGAACGCGATCATCGCCAGTTTCGACTTCGCTCCGGAGAAGGAGAAGAAGAACAAGAACCACCAGGAACGCCTTCAGGCGGGCATGGAGGCCCGGAACGCGATGGCGGAGTATCTGGGCGAGCTGGCCGACACCCGGCGCGGCCGTCCGACGGACGACATGCTCTCCGCCCTCGTCAATGACACCGGTCCCGACGGACGTCTGACCAAGGAGGAGCTGAAGAGCACCGCGACGCTGCTGCTCATCGCCGGGCATGAGACAACGGTCAATCTGATCACCAACGGAGCACTCACCCTGCTGCGGCTCCCGGAGGCGCTACGGCTGCTGCGCGACAAACCCGAGCTGATGCCGAACGCCGTCGAGGAACTGCTGCGTTACGAGCCGCCCGTCCATATGCTGCCGCAGCGCACTCCGCTGACCGATATCGAGGTCGCCGACGTCACCATTCCCAAGGGCGCGCGGCTGATCCTCATGCTCGCCTCCGGCAACCGGGATCCGCTGCGTTTCAAGGATCCCGACCACTTCGACCCGACGCGCGAGGACAATCAGCACTTCGGCTTCGGCAGCGGCATCCACAACTGCTTCGGCGCTCCGCTGGCCCGCGTAGAGGCGCAGATCGCGCTGAGCGCGCTCGTCCCTCATCTTGAGGGCTTCCGCCTGGCGGAGGACCCGCCGCCGTACCGGCGCAGTGCGCTGCTGCGCGGGCCTCGGCATCTGGTGATCGAGCGCAAGTGAGTACCTTTGGGTAACAAATGAAGAGGTGTTCATCCTTTCCTATATGGTGGAGGGACCGCTCCATGCCGTCCGTGCAAAGGACCTCCTATGTCCCTCACGCCCGCCTCCGCCTCGACCGTCACCGATCGGCCGGCGCGGGCCGCGACGACCGGGCGGGAGCCCGTGACTCCTCGGCGGCGTACGCGCGTGTTCGCGCTGCCGGAGGTCCGCTGGGCGACCGCCGCGCTGGTCCTGTTCCTGGTCGCGCTGCCGCTCCAGCTCTTCGGCGCTCCGGCCTGGTTCTGGGGGCCGCTGTACGCGGTGGCGTATGTAACGGGTGGCTGGGAGCCTGCCTGGGCAGGGCTGCGGGCCCTTCGGGAGAAGACGCTCGATGTCGATCTGCTGATGATCGTCGCGGCGATCGGAGCGGCGGCGATCGGTCAGGTGATGGACGGGGCGCTGCTGATCGTCATCTTCGCCACATCCGGTGCGCTGGAGGCCCTGGCCACCGCTCGTACGGCCGACTCCGTACGCGGTCTGCTCGATCTCGCGCCCGCGACCGCGACGCGGCTGTTGGCCGACGGCGGTGGCGGTGGCGACGGTGCTGAGGAGACGGTCGCCACCGAGGACCTCGCCGTCGGCGACACCATTCTGATCCGGCCGGGCGAACGGGTCGGCGCGGACGGGCGGGTGCTCGACGGAGCGAGCGAGGTGGACCAGGCGACCATCACCGGTGAGCCCTTGCCCGTACCGAAGCAGACCGGTGACGAGGTCTTCGCGGGCACCCTCAACGGCACCGGCGCGCTGCGGGTGAAGGTCGAGCGGGACGCGTCGGACTCGGTGATCGCCCGGATCGTGGCGATGGTCGAGGAGGCGTCGGAGACGAAGGCGCCGACGCAGTTGTTCATCGAGAAGGTCGAGCAGCGGTACTCGGTCGGTATCGTCCTCGCCACCTTGGCGGTCTTCGCGGTGCCGCTGGGCTTCGGTGCGAACCTGACCGACTCGCTGCTGCGGGCGATGACCTTCATGATCGTCGCCTCACCGTGCGCGGTGGTGCTGGCCACCATGCCGCCGCTGCTGTCCGCCATCGCCAACGCCGGGCGGCACGGCGTCCTGGTGAAGTCCGCGGTCGTCATGGAACGCCTCGGTCAGATCGACGCGGTGGCCCTGGACAAGACGGGCACGCTCACCGAGGGCACGCCGCGGGTCACCGACGTCCGCCCCCTGACCGGCACGGGACCGGCCGGGCACGGACTGACCGAGGACGAACTGCTCAGCCTCGCGGCGGCGGCCGAGCATCCGAGCGAGCACCCGCTGGCCCGTGCCGTCGTCGAGGCCGCGCGCGAACGCGGCCTCGGCATCCCGGACGCAACGGACTTCACCTCCGCGCCCGGCATCGGTGTAACGGCCGTGGTCGACGGCCGTAAGGTCGCCGTCGGCGCTCCCGCACGCCTCCTCGAAGACACCACCGATCCGGACACCGCCGGTGTCGGCGCGATCGTTGGCGAGCTGGAGGAGGGAGGCCGCACGGCGGTCGTCGTCCTGTACGACGGTGTCCCGGCCGGCGTCCTCGGCATCGCGGACCGTCTGCGTCCCGACGCAGCCGCCACCGTCGCCTCCCTCACCGCTCTGACCGGCACCGCGCCCACACTGCTGACCGGCGACAACCCACGCGCCGCCGCCCGGCTCGCCGCCGAGGTGGGCATCACCGACGTACGCGCGGGACTGCTGCCGCAGGACAAGGTCACCGCCGTACGGGAGCAGGAGGCGGCGGGACGCAAGGTGCTGGTGGTCGGCGACGGCGTCAACGACGCTCCCGCCCTGGCAGCCGCCCACACCGGCATCGCCCTGGGCCGCGCCGGCTCCGATCTGGCCCTGGAGACCGCCGACGCCGTCATCGTCCGCGACGAACTCACCACCGTCCCCACCGTGATCGCCCTCTCCCGCATGGCACGCCGTCTGGTGGTCCAGAACCTGATCATCGCCGGGCTGTTCATTTCCGGCCTCGTGATCTGGGACCTGGCCGGCCACCTGCCACTGCCGCTCGGCGTCCTCGGCCACGAAGGCTCCACCGTCATCGTCGGCCTCAACGGCCTGCGCCTGCTCCGAGACACCGCCTGGCACCGCGCCACGAACCTCTCCGCCGACGGAAACAGCCGCTGAACCACGCGAACCACGCACGAGTCGGCGCCGTCACGGCCGCCGCGTGGCGGCGAGCGGGCCGTCGGTGTTGAAGGCCAGGGCAGCGAAGTGTTCGGCGATGCGGTGGTGTGTGGCGGCGTCGGGGTGGAGCTGGTCGGGCAACGGGAGTTCGGTGAAGTCCGTCTCACCGTAGAGCTCGCGGCCGTCGAGGTAGTGCAGGTTCGGGTCGTCGGCTGCCCGCTGCTTCACCAGGCGGGACAGTTCGTCCCGGATGACGTTGAGTGTCAGCTTCCCGGCAGCCCGTTCCGCAGGATCGCCCACGGCCCGGAACTGGAGCCTTCCCGCGCTGAGGTTGCTGAAGTCCGGAACGCTGGGGCCAGGTGTGTCCTCGTGGATGGGGCACAGGATGGGCGAGACGACCAGGAGCGGAGTGGTGGGGTGGCCCTCGCGGACGGTGTCGAGAAAGCCGTGCACCGCGGGCCCGAAGGCGCGCAGGCGCATCAGGTCGGTGTTGACGAGGTTGATGCCGATCTTGACGCTGATCAGGTCCGCGGGCGTGTCGCGCAGCGCGCGGGCGGTGAACGGATCGAGCAGGGCGCTGCCGCTCAGGCCCAGGTTGGTCAGTTCCACACCGCCGAGGGAGGCGGCCAGCGCGGGCCAGGTCGTGCTGGGGCTCGCGGCGTCGGAGCCGTGGCTGATCGAACTGCCGTGGTGCAGCCACTTCTTGCGGCCACCGTCCGGCAAGGGCTCGACGGGAGCGTCGGTGCGCAGGGCGACCAGGTGGGTGATCTCGTTGTACGGCAGCCAGATCTCGACGTCCTTGACGCGGTCGGAGAGGCCGGAGAACCGGACGGTACCGACCGGGCCGGGCCGGGTCTCCGCGGACCCGGTGGTCATGTCCACCATCAGGACATTGCCTCCGGTCACACTGGCCTGCCCGGCCAGCCGGCCGTCGACAAGCAGGTCGTACACACCGTCCGGACGCGGCGGCGCGCCCTCGTAGGCCATCTTGGTGCGGAGTGCGTCCAGCTCGACGGCGGTGGCCCGCGTACGGAACACCAGCCGTACACCGGACGGCTGGGCCTCCGCCATGGCGAGCTGCCCGTCGGAACACTGAGCGCGGGCCCGGGCGGGCAGCCGGTGCGGCAGCACTCCGTGCTCGGTACGCTCCAGATCCAGAGCGCCGCGCACGAGGTCCGCGGTGGCGGGCGTGGTGATGGGCGTAGTGATCCGGTCCGTCGCCCGGACCGCCGCGGAGGCGCCGGGAACGTCGTCAAGCTGGTCGTTCATGGTCGCATTCTGCGGGTCGGATCCATGGTCCGCCCAATCATTTTCCGCCCACCCTCTCGTGGACGAAGGCATAGGGGCATCCCTCTCACTGGTACGCACCTCACTGGTTCACCGGTACACCGTGGCCGCCAGGGACGTTTCGCCCGGGAATCCCGTGGTGCGCCAGGAGCGGCCGTCCGGCGTTACCGCGAAGCCCTCGTATCCTTCCAGGGATTCCAGCCAGTCCCGTGCCGTCGGGCCCATGGCGAAGGCCGCGGTCGAGTAGGCGTCGGTCATCGTGAGGTGGGTGCCGACGACGGTGAGGGACGCGTAGCACTTCGCAGGTGTGCCGCGGTGTGGGTCGAGGATGTGGGCGCCGCGTTCCGCGGTGCCCGAGGTCGCCACGGCCAGGTCGTCGCGGCCGGTGACGACGGCGCACAGTTCGTCGGCGCGCAGCGGGTGGGCGACACCGACGCGCCAGGGCACACCTGGAGCCGACTCGCCCCGCAGCCGCAGATCGCCGCCGCCGTTGACACAGGTGTGATGGGCGCCGGCCTCGTGCAGGATCTGCGAGGCATGTTCCACGGACCATCCCTTGACCAGCGCGGACGGGTCGAGGACACCGCCCGCGAGATGGCTGAACCAGCCGCCGCTGGTCCGTACGGCGCTCTTGCACAGGGCGAGGACCTCGCGTACCTCCGCGGAGCACTCCTCCAGCGCGAGATCGCCTCGCGCGAGCCGGCAGACGACGCTGTCCGGCCGGTACGTGGAGTACACCTCGTCGACGTGATGCAACCAGGCCACCGCCTCGGCCAGCGCCGCTTCGATCGCCGGGGTACGCAGGTCACGTATGTCGAAGGAGAAAACGGTGCCCATGACGTGCTCGACATGGCGCAGACCTCGCCGCATGCCGGGCCGCCGCGCGTCGGATCCCCGCGCGTCGGACCGCGTGGCGTCGGGCCGTCCGGTGTCAGCCACCGGCTCTGTCCAGCGCGCTCTGGAGGGACTGGATATAGCCCTGGCTCGTATAACTGGCACCGGAGACCGCGTCGATGTGCGCACTGTGGGCACTCAGCGCCTCCTGTGTCAGTTGTGGCACGGCGTCGGCGGCGATCTGCCGGCTGCGGCCGTCTCCCGACGGCGTCCGAAGGACCGTGACGGCGGTCAGCCGCCCGGCCTTGACCGTGGCGGAGACCTGCACGGTGCCGTACTGGGTGTTCACGGGATCGCCGGTGTACATACCGTCGGTCAGTGCCGTCCCGCTCGACGCCGGTGCCGGTGCCGGTGTCGGTGCCCGCGCCGACACCGATGTCCCACCGGACGGTACGGCGCTGTGATGCGGCTTGAGGCTGAGCATCAGTACGACAAGGGCGCTGGTCGACGCGGCGGCGAGGACGGCTCTGCGCACAGTGGTTCTCCTCGGGACTCGGGACTCCGGACTCGGCATTCGGATCAGAACTCGAACGACTCGTAGTGGATTTGACGGCGTGTCACCCCGGCTGCCCGCAGGGCGAGTTGGGCGGCGTCCGTCATCCCGGGCGGGCCGCACAGATACACCTCGTGCGCGGCCAGATCCGGTACCAGACGCCTCAGAGCACGCGCGGTCAGCGGAGAGGAATACGCACCGGTCTCCTGGTCGCCGCGCCCGTACCCGCCAGGCTCGTACCCGCCACGCTCGTACCCGCCCGCTTCGCTCACCACGTAATGCACAACACTTCCGCGGGCCTCGGCTATCGCGTCCAGTTCGGCGCGCAGCACAAAGTCCTCCGGACGGCGCGCCCGGTAGATCAGCGTCACCTCGCCCGGCAGCGTCTCGAACAGTGCCCGCAGCGGTGTGATCCCCGTCCCGCCCGCCAGCAGCAGCACCTTCGGAGAGCCGTTCGGCGATCCGTTCCCGGACACGCGCCGGGATCCGCGCCCGGATCCGCGCCGGGCCTCGGTGAACGCGCCGTACGGTCCCTCCGCCCAGACCCGGGTTCCCGGCCGCAGCCCGGCCAGCGCCGCGCTGTGCCCGCCCGCCGCCTTCACCGTGATCCGCAGACGGCCGTCGAGCGGTGGCGCCGACAGGGAGTACGGATTGGCGGTCCACCACAGTCCCGGCGCCAGAAAGCGCCAGCGGAAGAACTGCCCGGGCCGCGCGCCCAGTTCGGACAGACGCTCGCCGGTGAGATGGACGGAGACGACGCCCGGCGACTCATGGCGCAGACCGGCGACACGCAGCCGGTGACGTGAGGCCTGTCGTAGCGGAAGCAGAAAGCGGTACCAGCCGATGAGCGCGGCGACCGAGAGATAGAGCGTGTACCAGGCCAGTTGGGCGGCCCGGTTGCCGACGAAGTCGGCGCCGGTGGCGAGTTGATGGAAGAAGGCGAGGAAGACGGCCAGATAGGTGGCGAAGTGCAGATAGTGCCAGGTCTCGTAGCGCATCCTGCGGCGCGCGGCCCGTGCCGAGACGAACGCGGTGCCGACGAGCAGCAGAAAGGCCGCGGTGGCCTTGAGCATGTCCGGATAGTGCAGGACGAGCGCTGTCGTCTGGTCCACCGCACCGGTGTGCGAGGTGAGGGCGTAACCCCAGATGATCAGCAGGACATGGGCGAGGACCAGCGAGATCGTGTACCGGCCCGCCATCGCGTGCCAGCGCGCCAGCCTGTCCGTGCCGATGCCGTGGTCCAGGACTGGTGTACGGGCCATCAGCGCCACCAGGACCGCGCAGGCGTAACCCGCCAGCAGCCCGGTGATCCGGCCCGCGTCGGTGAGCCAGCCGGCCGCGCCCACGACCGACGCCGTATCGCTCCACCACAGGGCGAGCACACCGGCGGCGCCCGCCCAGATGACGGTCTGAGCGAGCAGCGGTACGACCGAACGCGGACGCCCGAAGTGTACGAACCGCCGCACGCGCCGAGGCCGCCACGTACGCACAGACCGACGCGTACGCTCAGGCCGCCTCGGGCACACAACACCGTCCGTGCCGTGCCGCGCTTGTGCTCGCGCCTGTGCCGCGGTGTTCATCGCGGTGCTCATGGGCCCTCTCTTCGCCGGTGAGTCGTGAGCCTCGCAGCGCAACCTGTGACGACCTTCTCAACGCCGTCGTCCTCGCCCGATTCAGAGGAAACTCAGAGCGGACAGCCGCTCCGGTACCGCTCCTCAGAAGGGATGCTGGGACGCACCATGAACAGTCACAGCCACCCATCCCATGTGCGTGCCCCCACTCATCCGCACAGCGGCGGTGACGGCGGTCCCGTGCGCGTCCTCGTCGTCGACGACGAGCCCGATCTCACCGAGATCCTCTCCGGTGTGCTCTCCGGCGAGGGCTGGCGTGTCCTCACGGCGGCCGACGGCGCGTCCGCCGTCACCGCGGCCCGTGTCTTCCGTCCGCATGCCGTCGTACTGGACCGGATGCTGCCCGACATGGACGGTCTGCGCGTACTGCGTCAACTGCGCGGCGACCTGGAACACGTATGCGTCCTGTTCCTGACCGCGCGCGACGGCGTCGAGGACCGTATCGCCGGGATCACCGCGGGCGGTGACGACTATGTGACCAAGCCCTTCAGCCTGGAGGAGCTGCTGGCCCGGCTGCGCGGCCTGCTGCGCCGGGCGGGTGTGGCACGCGAGGCGGGCGCGGCGGACACCGACCGGCTGGTCGTGGGCGATCTGGTGATGGACGAGGGCGCCCGGGAGGTCACCCGTGGCGGCGATCCCGTCGAACTGACCCGTACGGAGTTCGAACTCCTCCGTCTGCTGATGCGCAACCCACGCCGTGTGCTGTCCAAGGCGCAGATCCTCGATCACGTCTGGTCCTACGACTTCGGTGGCCGCGCGCATGTGGTCGAGCTGTACATCAGCTATCTGCGCAAGAAGCTGGACATGGGCAGGAGCACGATGATCCACACCGTGCGCGGCGTGGGCTACATACTCAAGCCGGGACCCTGATGCCACGGACCTCGATGCGACGGACCCAGATACGACGGATCCTGATCCCACGGACCCAGATGCGACGACTCCGGCGTCCTCACCTCCCCCGCACTCTCCGTGGTCAGCTCACCGCCGGGCTGCTCGTACTGGTCGCCCTGGCCTGTCTGGCGGTCGGTATCACCACGGCGTTCGCGCTCGACGGATTCCTGACCGACCGCCTCGACCAGCAACTCTCCGCGTCCGGCGGGCAGTTCGCGGCCAGCCTGGAACACGAGAGCACACCGGACGCCGACAATCTGCCCGACACCCGTGGGCAGTCGGAAGGTACGTTCGGCGCGCGGCTGCTGGACGGAACGCCCGCACAGGCGGCCGTGGTCAAGGACCGGACGGACGCGACGGTACCGCTGACGTCCGGCGACCGCCGCGCGCTCGCCGCACTGCCCGTCGACGGGAACGGCCACAGCGTGCGGCTGTCGGGCCTCGGGTCGTACCGCGTCACCGCCATACCGGGCGACGACAAGGACGTCCTGGTCACCGGTCTGCCACTGCGTCCAGTCAAGGAGACGGTGCACCGGCTGGAAGGCGTGGAGGCGGCGGTCTTCGGCGTGACGCTCGTCGCCACCGGCACCGTGGGAGCGCTGTGGGTACGGCTGTCCCTGCGGCCACTGCGCGCGGTCACCGCCACCGCGGCGAGCGTCGCCGAACTGCCGCTGGCCAGCGGCGAGGTCGCCATGCCGGATCCCGTCCCGGTCGGCGATCCGCACACCGAGGTCGGCCAGGTCGGCACCGCCGTCAACCGTATGCTCGGGCATGTCGGCAATGCCCTGGAGCGACGGCAGGCCGGCGAGGAACGTCTGCGCCGCTTCGCCGCCGACGCCAGCCATGAACTGCGCACACCGGTGGCCAACGTACGCGGCCACGCGGAACTGGCGCTCCGCCACAGGAGCCCTGTACCGGCCGAGGTCCGGCGCGCGCTCGACCGCATCCAGTCCGAGTCCGAGCGGATGAGCCGTCTCGTGGACGATCTGCTGCTGCTCGCCCGTATCGACGCGGGCCGGGCCCTCGATCGCGGTCCGGTGGATCTGACACGGCTCGTCCTCGACGCCACGGACGACGCGCGGGCGGCGGGGCCCGGTCACCGGTGGCTGCTGGACCTGCCGGAGGAGGCGGTGACCATGACGGGTGACGAGCACCGGCTGCACCAGGTGATCGGCAACCTCCTCGCCAACGCCCGCTCGCACACTCCGGACGGCACCGAGGTCTCCGTACGCCTGTCGGCCGGTCCCGGCGCCATCCGGCTGACCGTGGCGGACAACGGCCCGGGCATCCCGGCACGGCTCCTGCCGGAGGTCTTCGACCGTTTCGTACGGGCCGACGGCAGCCGCTCGCGCAAGGGCGGCAGCACCGGACTCGGTCTGGCGATCGTCCACGCGGTGGTCACGGCACACGGCGGCACGGTCGACGCGATGAGCGGAGACGGGCCGACGGAATTCACCGTCACCTTCCCGGCGCCGCCACCGAACCCACCGGACGGCGAGGACGCCACGGCCTGAGGGCCGCGCGTACGGTCACGAATGTAGGCGGTTCACGTGCGTACGCGGGAGCGGTCAGGACCGTACACGGGAACGGTCATGTACGTACGTGAGTCACTTACGTACGCCGCCCGTACCTTGGCCGCCGCCCGTGCCCGGCACCGACGACAGCGGTGTCGCGATGTCCTCCAGCGCCCGGCCCTCGGCCGGTACGGCCAGGAAAGCCGCCACCAGACCGGCCGCGCACATGAGACTCGCGCCGATCTGGAAGGCGACCACCGTGTCACCGACCACTCCGGACGCCGTGAGCTCCGCGAAGACCAGCGGGCCGCTGATCCCGCCCGCCGCCGTACCGAGCGCGTAGAAGAACGCGATCGCCATGGCGCGCGTCTCCATCGGGAAGATCTCGGAGACCGTGAGATACGCGCTGCTGGCGCCCGCCGACGCGAAGAAGAGCACCACGCACCAGCACGCCGTGAGTGTCGTGGCGGTCAGCGAGCCGTTGCCGAAGAGCCAGGCGGTACCGAAGAGCAGCACACCCGCCAGCAGATAGGTGGAGGAGATCATGATCCGGCGGCCGACGGTGTCGAAGAGCCGGCCGAGCAGCAGCGGACCGACGAAGTTGCCCGCGGCGATCACCGCGAAGTAGTAGCCCGTATGCCCTGTGTGTACGCCGAAGAAGGTGGTCAGGATCGTGCCGAAACCGAAGGTGATCGCGTTGTAGAGAAACGCCTGCCCGATGAAGAGCGACAGCCCGAGCACCGCGCGCCTGGGATAACGGCGGAAGATCGTCCGGGCGATACGGCGGAAGCTGACGCTTTCGTGTTCACGGATGGTGATCTCACCGGCCGGCGGCGGAAGTTTCCGCTGTTTCTCCTCCTCGATACGCCGTTCGACGGAGCCGACCAGCTTCTCCGCCTCCGCGCTGTGGCCATGGATGAGCTGCCAGCGCGGACTCTCCGGTACCTGCCGTCGTACGAGAAGGATGACCAGCCCGAGGACGACGCCGAGCCCGAAGGCGAGGCGCCAGCCCAGGTTCTTGGGGAGGAGCGCGGTGTTCAGCATCAGGATGGAGAGCAGCGAACCGCCGACGGCGCCCAGCCAGAAGCTGCCGTTGATGATCAGATCGATCCGTCCCCGGTATGTGGAAGGGATCAGCTCGTCGATGGCGGAATTGATGGCCGCGTATTCGCCGCCGATACCGAATCCGGTGAAGAAGCGGAAGACGAAGAACCACCAGGCCTCGAAGGAGAGCGCGGTCATCGCGGTCGCTCCGAGGTAGACGGCGAGAGTGACCATGAAGAGCTTCTTGCGGCCGTAACGGTCGGTGAGCCTGCCGAAGAACAGCGCGCCCACACACGCGCCCGCCACATACAGCGCGGCGGCAACGCCGGTGACCTGCGCCGATGTGATCGACAGTCCACTGCCGTCCTCGGACAGACGGCCCGCGATATTGCCGACGATCGTCACTTCGAGACCGTCGAGGATCCATACCGTGCCGAGACCGACGACGATCATCCAGTGCCAGCGCGACCAGGGAAGCCGGTCGAGCCGGGCCGGTACGGCCGTGGTGACGGTCCCTGTCGTACCGGTCGGCGGTGTGGTTCCCGGCCCGGGCCGGGCAGGCGTCGCCATCGCTTCCCTCCTCGTCGCTCGTCACTCGTCACTCGTCGGTCATCACTCGTCAGCGTCCTGGCACCGCACCAATATCCGCCAGGAGCCCTCACCAGGCGGGAATAGACGCGGCTGGGCGGGCGGGGTGACCAATCCGCGCCCGCCAGTTCGCGAGTACGCGGGTACGTTGGAGGAGAAGGCCGAACGCAAGCGCGGAGGGGACGAGCAACGAGCAAGGGGAAGACAGCGATGTCGAAGACTGCTGAGGCCGGGCACGGCCACGAGGGCCACACGTACGGCGACAAGCACGGCACCGTCATCGTGACGGGCGCGAGCCGGGGCATCGGCGCCGCCATCGCCACAGAGCTGGGCGAGGCCGGATACGGCGTCGCCGTCAACTACTCCTCGCACGAGGAACCCGCCGAGGAAGTGGCCGCCGCCATCCGTGCGCACGGTGGCCGCGCGAGCGCCATCCACGCGGATGTGTCGGTGCCGGACGAGGTGGCGGAGCTGTTCGAACGTGCGGAGCGCGAGCTCGGCCCGGTGACCGCGCTGGTCAACAACGCGGGAACCACGGGCGCGCCCACTCCCTTCGACCTCCAGGAGCCGGCCAAGCTGTCCCAGTTGCTGGCGATCAATGTCCTCGGCCCGATGGTGTGCGCACGGCACGCCGTCGAGAAGATGGCCACCAGCCATGGCGGCCGAGGCGGATCCATCGTCAACATCGCCTCGGTGGCCGCCCGTACCGGCGGTCTGCCGGGCCTGGTGCCGTACGCGGCCACGAAGGGCGCCATGGTCTCCTTCAGCCGGGCCCTGTCCAACGAAGTCGCCTCGGAGGGCATCCGGGTCAACAGCGTGTCGCCCGGCATCATCGACACCGAGATGTCGGCGGATCTGGACAGCCCGGAGACCAAGGAGGCCGTGGCGCACAGCCCGATCGGCCGGCTCGGCCGTCCGGAGGAGATCGCGGACACCGTGACCTGGCTGATCTCGCCCGCCGCTTCGTTCGTCACCGGCAGCGACATCACCGTGTCCGGCGGTCGCTGACCACGAGGACCACGAGAGCCTCGTTCTCCGTCCTCGCTCTCGCCCTCGTCCGAAGAACTCGCCCTCGTCAGAGAGCAGGCACTCAGCGCGCGGGCTCCGGCGCGATCTCGGCGATCAGGTCCGTCACCCGCTTCCTGATCTCGTCACGGATCGGGCGTACGGCTTCGACGCCCTGCCCGGCCGGGTCGTCCAGTGTCCAGTCGAGGTAGCGCTTGCCCGGGAAGACCGGGCAGGTGTCTCCGCAGCCCATCGTGACGCAGACGTCCGACTCCTTGACCGCGTCCACGGTGAGGACCTTCGGGATCTCGGCGGAGATGTCGATGCCGACCTCCGCCATGGCCTCGACGGCGGCCGGGTTCACGGCGTCACCCGGGTCCGAGCCCGCCGAGCGGACCTCGACGCGGTCTCCGGCGAGATGGGCCAGCCAGGCGGCGGCCATCTGGGAGCGGCCGGCGTTGTGGACACAGACGAACAGCACAGAAGGCTTCTCGGACATCGGGAGGACTCTTTCGCTTCAGCGCACATCAGGCGGATATCAGGCGCACTTGATATCAGCACCCGATGGCGTCACCAGCCAGTGATGTGACAGTATCAGCCCATGATGACGTCAGTCGACACTGACCTGATCCGGGTGCTCGCCGACCCGCTCAGGCTCCACATCGTGACGCTGCTCGCCCATGAGACGCTCTGCACCACCCATCTGGTGGCGGAGACCGGCGCCAAGCAGACGAACCTCTCCAACCATCTGCGCGTGCTGCGCGAGGCGGGAGTGGTGGACACCGAGCCTTGCGGCCGGTTCACGTACTACAAGCTACGGCCCGAGGTACTGGAAACGTTGGCGGGCGCCTTCGGTGAACTCGCCGCCACCGCCCGTGCCACGCGAGCCGCCGACACGAAGAGAGCCTGTCCGTGACGGGCACCGAACCACCGTCCACCACCACCATCACGCCCACCGGGCCCGGCCCCAGCGAGGGCGCCCGGCCCGGCGAGGGCTCAATCGTCGCGAAGCTCTCGACACTTGACCGCTTCCTGGCCGTCTGGATCCTGATCGCCATGGCCCTCGGTCTGGGCCTCGGACGGCTGATCCCCGGGCTGAACGACGCGCTGGCCGAGGTCGAGATCGGCGGGATCTCCCTGCCCATCGCCGTCGGCCTGCTCGTCATGATGTATCCGGTGCTGGCCAAGGTGCGTTACGACAAGCTCGACGCGGTCACCGGCGACCGGAAGCTGATGGTGTCGTCACTGGCCGTCAACTGGATCGTCGGGCCGGCCGTGATGTTCGCGCTGGCCTGGATCTTTCTGCCGGACCTGCCCGAGTACCGCACCGGCCTGATCATCGTCGGTCTTGCCCGCTGTATCGCCATGGTCATCATCTGGAACGATCTGGCCTGTGGCGACCGCGAGGCCGCCGCCGTCCTCGTCGCGCTCAACTCCGTATTCCAGGTCGTCGCGTTCGGCCTGCTCGGCTGGCTCTACCTCGATCTCCTGCCGAACTGGCTGGACCTCGGCGACGGACAGAGCCTCGACATCTCCATGGGGAAGATCGCGCTGAACGTGGTCGTCTTCCTCGGCGTACCGCTGCTGGCCGGCTTCCTCACGCGGCGGATCGGCGAGAAGACCATGGACCGGCAGCGCTACGAGACGGCGTTCCTGCCGAGGATCGGTCCCTGGGCGCTGTACGGGCTCCTCTTCACCATCGTCATCCTGTTCGCCCTCCAGGGAAGGACCATCACCTCACAGCCGCTGGACGTCGCCCGGATCGCGCTGCCGCTGCTCGTGTACTTCGCGGTGATGTGGTTCGGCACGTTTCTGCTCGGCAAGGCGCTCGGTCTCGCGTACGACCGTACGGCGACACTCGCCTTCACCGCGGCGGGCAACAACTTCGAGCTGGCGATCGCGGTCGCCATCGCCACCTTCGGCGTCACCAGCGGCCAGGCACTCTCCGGCGTGGTCGGCCCGCTCATCGAAGTGCCGGTGCTGATCGCGCTGGTCCATGTATCACTGGCCTGGCGCAAGAGGTTCGCCGCCCTGGCCTGAAACCTGGCCCGAGAGGGAGACGGCGTTCACGCCCGGACGTACACGGTCAGCTCTGGTCAGCTCTGGTCAGCTCTCGCCGTTCCGGCTGCTCATTCCCGCAGCGACGTCACGGAGCAGGTCGGGCACATCGTGCGTACCGGTGTGGACTTCGAGCAGTACCAGCCGGTCCGTGGCCTCGTCGGCCGCCGCCAGGGCCCGGTCCAGTTCGGCCGGCGTGGCCGCGCTCAGACAGAGCGCGTCCCGGACGCCGAGGGCGGCGGGCAGCCGCTGCCAGTCCCAGCGGGCGATGTCGTTGTACGCCGCCTCGGGACCGTGGATGGCGCGTTCCACCGTATAACCGCCGTTGTTGACCAGGACGATGACCGGCGTGAGACCGTAACGGCCGATGGTCCCGAGTTCCTGCGCCGTCATCTGTGCCGAGCCGTCACCGATGACAAGCAGACAGCGCCGGCCGGGAGACGCGAGCTGCGCGCCGAGCAGCGCCGGCAGGCTGTATCCGATGGAGCCCCACAACGGCTGTCCGATGAACCGCGAGCCGGTCGGGAAGCGCTGGGTGCACAGACCGAAATAGGACGTGCCCTGCTCGGCGACCACCGTCTGTCCTTCCCGGACCGTCCTGGCCAGCCGTGGCCAGAGATACGACTGGGTCAGCGGCTCGTCGGGATGTGGGCTCCACTCGTCGGTCGAAGCTCGGCCGGCCGAAGATCCCTCGGTCGTAGATCCATCGGCTGAAGGTCCGTCGGCCGAAGATCCGCTGAACGCGTCGACAAGCGGTTTCCCCGCGACCACTCCCGTCAGCGCCGACAGCGCAACAGCCAGCGGCACGCCCGGGTACTCGATGCCGTCGACGAAGGCGGACTCCGGCTGGAGGTCGATCCCGCGCCCGGGATCGATACGGTGGCTGAAACCGCCGCTCGTCGTGTCCGCCAGCCGCACACCCGCACGGATGAGGACGTCCGCGTCCTCGACGGTCCTCCGGGTACGGGCGTCACCGAAGGCTCCCGAGTACACACCCAGAGAGGTGGCGCGGCTCTCGTCGGCGACCGTCTTGCCCATGCAGAGCGTGGCGAACGGCAGTCCGCCCGTATCCAGCAGCTCGGCCAGTTCCTCGCGCGCGCCGAAGCGGTCCACCAGGAAATCGGCCAGCACGGCGGCGCTCCGCGCACCGGCCACCGCACGGCCCGCGGCGGCGGCGAACCGCTCCAGGGAAGCGGCGTCGACCGGGAAGGAGCGTCCCTCGCTCGGCAGCGGACGCGTGGGCGCGGCCATCGGGGCGAGCGCGACATCGGAGGCCATCCGCAGATACACGGGCCGCTTCTCCCGGAGGACCGCCAGCAGGACACGGTCGATCTGCTCGGTGGCGTTGGCGCGGGTGACGGTGGCCATGGCGGCGTTGACGCTTCGCTGCGCACGCGCGAAACGTTCGAAGTCACCGTCCCCGGCGGTGTGATGGACCAGCGCGCCGGTGCGTTCCGCCGCCGTGGAGGGACCGATGACGAGATGGACGACGGGCACATATTCGGCGTAGCTGCCCGCCACTCCGTTGATCGCGCTCAGCTCGCCCACTCCGAAGGTCGTGAGCAGGGCGCCGATCCCCTGGACACGCGCATAACCGTCCGCCGCGTATGCCGCACCCAGTTCATTGGCGTTTCCCACCCACCGGATCCGAGGGTGCTCCATCACCTTGTCGAGAAAAGCGAGATTGTAATCGCCGGGAACTCCGAACATATGGTCCACACCGAGCGAGGCGAGACGGTCGAGAATATATTCGGCGATCGTGATGTCACATGAAGTCATAGGTTCCATAGGTTCCACTCCAAGATTTCACTCCAAGGTTTCACCCGGCCCGCGGTAGCGACCTCAGGATCAACCATCCAGGACCACACCCGTTCCCGGTAAGGGAGGAAGTGAGAATTCGCGCGCCGGTTTCCTGTAGAAACCTCAAGGTGAGGGCGGTGGAGTCGGCATGGAGTCAGCACAGACGCGGGCCCGTGGCGGGAGATGTACGGTGATTCCACAGGCGGATTCCACAGGCGCGCGGAGGGCCGGGCCGTGGCCGGTAACGCCGCTGATCACCACTCGAACACGAGGCGACTCATGATCGATTCATTGTGCCGGGAGATGATCGATGAATTGCCGTCCTTCGCGCCGAGAGTCACGGAAATGATCCGTACGGAGATGCCCCGGTACGCGGTCGTACCGGAGCAGGAGCACATTCACGATGTGACGGTCCAGCTCCACGGCCTGCTGGGCGGACTGGAACGCGGAATCCTGCCCTCTGCCGACAATCTCCGGGCATCGTCGCGGCTGGGCGCGGCGCGGGCGGCGCAGGGCCTGCCGGTCGAGACCGTTCTCGGCGCGTATCACATCGGCTACCGGGAGACCTGGAACGCGCTGATGCAGGGCGCCGTCCGCCGGGGACAGGAGGCGGTCGCCGAACTGGCCGGGCAGGTCACCACGTTCTGGACCTGGATCCAGGAGCTGACCAACGCGGTGGCCGTCGCGTACGAAGCGGTCCTCCGCGCGGAGCTGTCGGCGCAGGAGGACCGGTACCGGCGGCTGATCGAGGCCATGGCCACGGCCGATCCGGCCGACGAGACGACGGTGACACTGGCCCGTTCACTCGGTTACGACCCGGTCGGCGCGTTCCAGGCGTTCCGCGGGCGCTCCGCCGATCTGCCGAACGGCAGTCTGGAGCGGTTCCGTCGGCATATCGCCACCGGGCCGGGCGTGGTGGTGGCCACGATTCACGGCGACGCGCTGTCGGTTCTGAGCCAGGGAGTGCCGGACGAGGCCGTCCTGCGGTCGCTCGGGCGGGCGGTGGGCCAGGAGAGCGCTCCGGCTCCGCCGCCTCTCGGTGTGGGACTGCCGAGGACCGGGCTGTCGGGAGCCGCCGACAGTTTCCAGGACGCCGACGGCGCGCTGTCGCTGGCGCTGCGCCGGGACGGCGGCGGGACCGTCCGCTACTCGGTCGCCTGGCTCCAGTCGAGCCTCGCGGAGCAGTCCCGCCGGCTGAGCGATGTCCTCGGCGCCGGCGCCCGTACCGCTCACGCGCACCCGCATCTGGCCGCCGCCGTGATCGCGTACGCGGACCACGGCTTCATCCCGACCGCCGCCGCCCGCGCGCTGAATGTGCACCCCAATACGGTGGTGTACCGGCTGGACCGCTGGACGACGCTCACCGGCTGGGATCCCAGAACCCGGGACGGCCTCATGAGATCGCTCCTGGCCCTCGATCTCTACCCGCCCGCGCACACGCCGTGACCGGGTCCGGGTCCGGGTACGTGGCAGCCGAAGCTTGACCGGTGCGCGAGCGGGCGCCGTACCTCCGATGTGTGCCCTCCGTTGTGGGCCCGGTTACGGTCCTACGATCACCACGCGTCGGTGATGTCGGTCATGGCCAGGTGTCCCGCCCGTCCGACGCGCTCGGCCGGTGCCGCGTGGACCGGGCCGCCGTGGAGCGTCCGGCCGACGCCACGCTCTCCCGTTCCACCACATGCGCCAGCCGCGCGAGCATGTCGCGGTGGCGGATCTGGAGGAACGCGTCGATCACCAGGTTGTGGACCGCGCCGGCGAAGCCGCGCAGCGGATGCTCGTCGACGATCACCAGCGTCTCGTCGCCCCAGGACCGGATGTCGAAGGCGATACGCGCCGTACCGAACGGCCCGCTGTGCGCTTCCAACTCCAGCCACCGCGGCGGCTGGTAGCGCCGGACGACGGTGTGGCCCCGGAACTCCTTGGGCCCGACACGCACCGTGTAGGTGAGAGAGGAGCCGACCTCGGGCCACGAGCCCTCCCTGGGGGCGGAACAGTCCGTGCCGACCACCCAGTCGGCGTAACGCGACGGATCTTCGAGAACCGCCCAGACCGCGGACGGCTCGCTACGGATGAGCTGGTGCCGTACAGCCATGTGCCCTCATCTCCAGTGCCTGACCTTCCAGGTGAACTGATCGCCGCCCAGCCACTGGACCACCGCCGGATCGTCCATGTCCGCGCCCCTCAGGCCCGCCGCGAAGGCATACGCGTAAACATCCTGGAGGGAGAACGCCTTGCCGGCCAGTTCACCGTGGACCTCCACCAGCCGGAACGGCGGATCCGCCTCCTGAACCGGCAGCACCACAAGCGGAGCGACACGGACCTGCGGGCTCTCGCTCTCAGTCATCGGATCGACCTTCGGCTCAGGACTGACCGGCATACGCGGTCCACTAGGTCCACTACGAGGCTCCGCCACCACGGCACACGCGGCAACCGGGCGGCTTCCAAGCCAAGGACGGGAGACGGTCGGCCGTTCCTGTTTCTGCCTGTCACTGCCTGTCTCTGCTTGTCGCTCAGCCTTCGACGATCCGGCCGTCGCTCAGCTCCACCACCCGGTCCGCCAGTTCGAGCAGCTGCGGGTCGTGCGTGGCGACCAGGGCCGTCGCGCCCTCGCTCCGTACGACCGTACGCAGCAGCTCCATCACCGTGAGGCCGGTGTGGGCGTCCAGTTGGGCGGTCGGTTCGTCGGCGATCAGCAGGGCCGGGCGGTTGGCGAGGGCGCGGGCGAGGGCGACGCGCTGCTGCTGGCCGCCGGAGAGTTCGCCGGGGCGCTGCGCCGCGTGCTCGGTGAGGCCGACGAGGGCCAGCAGCAGTGCCACCCGCTCCTCGCGCTCGCGCGGCTCCGCCCTGCGCAGCCGCAGCGGCACTCCCACGTTCTCCGCAGCCGTGAGGATGGGGATCAGACCGAAGGACTGGAAGACGAATCCGACACGGTCGCGGCGGAGTTCCAGGAGCTCGTTCCCGCTGAGTCCCGAGAGGTCGGTGCCGTCGACGACGACCTGGCCCCGGTCCGGCGAGTCCAGGCCGCCGATCAGATTGAGCAGTGTGGTCTTCCCAGCCCCGGACCGTCCTTTGAGGGCGACCAGTTCACCTCGTGCGATGTCGAGAGAGGCGCCGCGCAGCGCGTGCACGGCCGTGGGGCCGGTGCCGTACGAGCGGTGCAGATCCTCGGCCCTGACCATCGGTTCAGCGGTGTCGGGGTGTGTGGTGGTCCCGTGTGTGCTGGTGTGTTCCGTCATGGGCGCATCCCCCGTGCGTCGTGGCCTGTGATTGTCGCCGGGCCACACTATGCGCGGGCCTCATGGGGTAGGCAATGGGATCATTTTCTGTTTGGCTGAGCATGGATCAACGGGGGGAGACCCGGAAAAGAGCCGTTCGGGCAGAACGGCGTGCGGGTTGTCGGGGGAAGTGTGACGAGGTTCGTCTTTCTGCGCGCGGCGGGACATCGGCTGCTGCTGGCCGCCGCGCTGCTCGCGGTGGTGCTGACCACCTGTGTGCTCGCCTCCCTCACCGCGTTCTCGGGCTCGGTCGGGGACACCGCGCTGCGCGAGACGCTGCGCGGCCGGGACGCCGCCTCCGCCGTACTCGTCATCAGCGCGGATGTGCCGGCGGAGCGGCAGGACGCGGCGGAGGAGGCCGTGGTCCGGGGCGCGCGGGAGACCTTCGACGGACTGCCCGTGACCGTACGGAAGCTGGAACGCTCGGGACCGTACGCGCTGCCCGGATCGCTCCGGGCGTCCGCCGCCCCCGTGGCCGGGGCCGTGGACAAGCCGGACCTGACCCACTTCGCCGCGCTGGACCGCTCCCGGATCGCCCTGGTGGCGGGCGAGTGGCCGGACACGGGTGCGGATGCTGATGCCAGCACTGGTACTGGTACTGGTACGGGCGCGGGCGCGGCCGGAAGCATCCCCGTGGCCCTGCCCGAAGAGGCCGCCCGGCGGCTGGAGCTGGCTCCGGGCGCGCGCATCGTGCTCACCGACCGGCTGGCCGACGACCGGCGGCCGACCGTCCGGATCACCGGCGTCTACAAGGCCACCGACCCCACCGACCCGTACTGGCGACTGGACGCGCTCGGCGGACGCGGCGTCCGCGAGGTCGACTTCACCACCTACGGCCCGCTCCTCACCGACGCGTCCGTCCTCGCCTCCGGGCGGGTCTCCCGCTCCGCCACCGGCTGGCTGGCCGCCGCCGACTACCGGGGCATCACCACCGACCGGATCGACGCCCTGCGCACCGCGTCCGCCCAGGTCCCCGAGCGGCTGCGCGAGGATCCGGCCCTCGGGCGCGGCGCGACGGTGAGCACCGCGCTGCCGTCCCTGCTCGACCGGACCGAGCGGGAGCTGCTGGTGGCCCGGTCCACGCTGGTGATCGTCGCGCTGCAACTGCTGCTGCTCGCCGGGTACACACTGCTGCTGGTGGCCCGGTCGCTCGGTACGGAACGGGCGGGCGAGACCGGCCTGTTGCGGGCGCGCGGCGCCTCACGCGCCCGGCTGGCCGCGCTCGCCGCCACGGAGGCGCTGCTGCTGGCGCTCCCGGCGGCCCTCTGCGCCCCGCTGCTAGCGGGCCCGCTGACCGGGCTGCTCGCCCGGCCGTCCGCGCTCGGCGACGACGGTTCCGGCGCGGGAACCCGCCTCGGTGACCTCCCGGCCTGGCCGGTGTGGCTGGTCTCGGCGGCGGTCGCGCTCTGCTGCGCCGCGGTGATCGTCCTGCCCGCCCTCGCCGGGACCGCCGGGGCGGGCGAGTCGTCCGGGGCGGGCGGCCGGGCCGCCGCCCTGCCCGCACCCGTACGCGCGGGCGCCGACGTCGGGCTGCTGCTCGTCGCGGCCCTGGCGTACTGGCAGTTGGACCGGCAGACAGGCGCGGGCACGGGAGCGGGGACAGGCGCGGGGACCGGAGCCCTCGGTATCGACCCGCTGCTCGTCGCGGCGCCCGCGCTGGCGCTGCTCGCCGGTACGGTGCTCACGCTGCGCCTGCTGCCTCCTCTGGGACGGCTCGCCGAGCGTCGTGCCGCGCGCAGCCGTGGACTGCCCGGCGCGCTGGCGGCCCACCGCCTCGGCCGCCGGTCGCTGCGCGGCGCCGGGCCCGCCCTGCTGCTGGTTCTCGCCGTGGCGACGGGCCTGCTCGCCCTCGGCCAGAGCGCGTCGTGGGACCGTTCGCAGCGCGACCAGGCGGACTTCGCCACCGGCGCGTCGGTACGCGTCCTGGACGGCAGGCCCGCCGACCCGGGTCAGGCCGGTCTCTACGCCTCGCTGCCCGGGGTACGGCAGGCCGCTCCCGCCCACCGTACGGACGCGAGCCTCTCCGGCGGCCTGTCGGCGACCGTACTCGCGCTGGACACGGCACACGCCGAGGAGCGGATGCTACTGCGCGCCGATCTCGCCGACGAGCCCGCGGAGAGCCTGCTGGACGGGCTGACGGACGCGCTGACGGACGGACCGTCGGACGGGCCGGTACGGGAGGACGCGTCACCCGAACCCCGGAACCGCACCGGGATCGCGCTGCCCGACGACACCCGCCGGCTCGGCCTCGACGTAAGGATCAGGGCCGAAACGGGCGCGTCGCCGTCCGGGCTCGCCGCCGCCCTCCTGGTGGTGGTCGAGGACCGCTACGGCATCCCGTACCGGCTCAGCGCCGGACAAGTGCCCGTCGACGGGCGGCTCCACCGGGCCACCGTCGATCTCGACCGGACCGCCTCCCGCACCCACAGCGCACCCGCAGGGCCGCTCCGCGTGACGGGACTGCGGCTCGGCGGGACGGCCCCGGTCCAGGCATCCGAGCAACACCGGCTGACCGTCGAGCGGTTGCTCGCCACAACAGCCGGGGCACCCGACACCGAGCCCGAACCCGAACCCATACCCGTCCCCGTACCGAATGACGTGCGCTGGCGCGGCAGCGCCACAGTGACGGAGGGCGCCGGGGAGAGCGCGCCGAACACCCTGGAACCGACCGCGTTCGCATCGCCTTCGGCCGCGGCGCCGCTGACCGTCACGTACCCGACAGGGCAGGCGTACCAAGGCTCCGGCGACTTCGCCGTACGGCTCGATGTCGTAGGCGCCGCCGCGCCGGAGCGGATCGCGGCCGTCGCCACCGACGCCTTCCTCCGCGCCACCGGAGCCGGCCGCGGAGACAGCGTCGATCTGACGCTGGCGGGCGAGCAGGTGCGGGTGACCATCGTGAAGACGGTACGAGAGCTGCCCACGACCGGGACAACGGCGGACGCCGAGACGGACCAGACCCCGGACGCGAACACCGAGGCGGACGCGGGCGTCGGCACGGGCACCGGCACGGGCGTGACCGGCCAGAACGGCGGTGCCCTGCTCATCGACCTGCGGACCGTCAACGCCGCCCTCGCCGCCCGGACCGACCGTTCCCTCGCGCCCACCGAGTGGTGGCTGAGCACCGCTCCCGGCGCCGCCGCGCAGGTCGTGTCCGCACTCCGCGACCGCTCCGACGGAGCCGAGCCCGCCCGGGTGCTCGTACGCGACGAGACGGCGGCGGCACTGCTCGGCGATCCGCTCGGCGAAGGGCCGCGCTCGGCGCTGATCGCCGTCGCGCCGGTCGCCGTCGCGCTCTCCGCCATGGGGTTCGCGGTCGGCGCCGCCGGTTCCCTGCGCGAGCGGACCGCCGAACTCGCCGTCCTGCGCGCCCTCGGAGCGCCCCGACGCGGCCTCGCCCGGCTGGTCGTGACGGAACAAGGCGTGCTGATCGGCATCGGTCTGGCCGTCGGAGCGGCGCTCGGGATCCTGCTGACGCGGGCGCTCGTACCGCTGACCGTGCTGACCTCGGGGGCGGCCCGGCCCGTGCCCCAGGTGCTCGTGGAACTCCCGCTGCTCCAGGTGGCCCTGTTCCTCGCGGGCGTCGCGGCCGTGCCGCTGCTGATCACCGCCGTCCTCGCCGCCCGGCGCGGCGCCGGCCTCCCGGCCGCGCTCCGCCAGCAGAGGGACCACTGACATGACTCGTACCCGTACTCGTATCGGTATCCACAGCTCGGTCCAAACCGACGCCCAGGCCCCGAAGGCGAGCAGCAGCCGCGCCGTCGCGCCATGGGTACGCACCCGGCTGCGCACCGCGCCCGGGGCCGCCGTCGCCTTCGGCGCGCTCGTCCTGCTCACGGCCTTCCTCGCCGCCGCGTTCCCCAGGGCCGTCGACGCGTACGAGACCGACGGGCTGCGCCGCGAGATCACCGGCACGCCCGTCACCGACACCGTGCTGCGCCTTACCGCTCCTCAGGCGGGCCTGGAGATCCCGGAGCCCCAACGGGTCGAAGCGATGCGGCCCGACGCGCTCGAAGCCGTGTACCGGCAGACGGTGGCGAGCCTGCCGGGTCCGCTGCGGGTGGACCTCGCCGATTCCGCGTACGGAGTACGCACCGGCGAGCCCTTGACCGGCACGGACGACTGGCTTCCGCGTCCCGACGGGATCCCGCCCAGGTTCACGCTGGCCACACAGTCGGAGCTGGCCGCCCATGCCACCGTACGGAGCGGACGCCTGCCGTCCGCCGGCCAGGGCGCGGACGCGCGCACGAAGGAGGTGGAAGCCGCCGTCACCACGGCGACCGCCCGTGAGCTGCGGCTGCGCGTCGGCTCCGTACTCCGTCTGAGCGACCGTTACGGGACCCAGGCCCTCTCCGTACGGATCACGGGCCTGGTCGAACCTCACCGCCCCAACGGAAGTTACTGGTCCGCGGAACCGCTCCTGCGCGTCCCGGGACTGGCCGCCCTACCGTCCCGGCCGCCGATGTTCCGCTGGGAGGCGGGACTGCTGCTGGCGCCCGAGGCCGCGCCCGCGCTCCTCGGCACCCGTACGGATTCGGAGAAGTACTGGCGCTTCGCTCCCGCCACCGGAGAGCTGACCGCCGCGGACGCTCCGGAGCTCGGGCGGCGGATCGCTTCCCTCGAAAGCGGCCCCGATCTGCTGCGGATGCGGGAGATCGCGGGCGGGAACGCGGTCGTGGAGACCGGCCTCGGCACGGTCGTCGGCTCCCACCTCGCCACGCGCGAGGCGATCTCACGGATCGTCGTCGTCGCGGCCTTCGGGATCGGCACCGTCGCCGCCGTCGCCCTCGCGATGGCCGGCGGTCTGATCGCCGCGGGCCGCACCGCCGAACTCGCCTTGCTGCGCTCGCGCGGCGGCTCCCTGCTCGGCATCGGCGGACGGCTGCTCGCCGAGACCGCCGTGATCGCGCTGCCCGCCGCCGGGGCCGGGCTGCTGCTGGCGGTACTCGTGGTGGACGGAGACGGAGGCGGCAACGGATCCGGAGGCGGGGTACGTCTGCTGCCCGCCGTGTACGGCGCGTCCGCCGTCGCGCTGCTCGCCTGCGCCGCGCTCCCGCTCCGGGCCGTCCCGCCGCTCCGCAGGGCGCGCGCGTACGGAGGCCGCGACGACCTGGCGGCAGCGCGGCCGAGCCGCCGCCGTACCGTGGCCGAACTGACCTTGCTGCTCCTGGCCGTTGCCTCGGTGGCGGCGCTGCGCCGCAGAGGCACATCGAATTCGTCCGCCGGGGCGGGCGACCTGCTGGTGAGCGCGGCTCCCGTGCTGGTGGCGCTGATCGCCGCGCTCGTCCTCGTACGGCTGTACCCGCTGCCCTTGCGCCACGCGGCCCGTCCGGCGGCGCGGCTGCGCGGTGCGGTCGGTTTTCTGGCGCTGGCGCGCGCGGGCCGGTCCTCGTCGGCGACGGCCGCGCTGCCGCTGCTGGCGCTGCTCATCGCGCTGACGACGGCGGCGTTCGGCGGTTCCGTACTGTCGGGCATCGCGGACGCGCGCGACCGGGCCGCGCTGCTGGCCGTCGGCGCGGACGCGCGGATCTCCACCCCGAACGACACCGTGCCGCTGCCGCCGGGCGCGGAACGGTCGGTGCGCCAGGTGGAGGGCGTACGGGACGTGACCTCGGTACGGATCGACTTGGTGGCGGACGCGGCCCCGGCGGCCGGGACTGAGGCCGCGACCGGGGCCGGAGCCGGGTTCACGACCGGAGCCGCGTCCGCGCTGGAGAAGCCGGTCACCCTGATCGGGGTCGAGCCCGACGCGTACACCCGGCTGGCCCGGCAGATGGGCCTCGGGCCGTTCCCGGCCGGTGTGCTGAAGGCGCGTGGCCCGGGCGGGGTGCTGAACGCGGTGGCGTCCCCTGCCACCGCCGAGCGGCTGGGCACCGCGCCGCGCCGGATCCTGTCGTCGGCGGGCGAGATCACCGTACGGATCACCACGGTCCGGTCCCACACCCCGGCCGCTCCGCGCTCCGACTTCCTGCTGGTGGACAGCGCGGCCCTGACGGCGGCGAATCCGACGACGCTGCTGGTCACGGGCGAGCGGCTGGACGATGAAGAGCTGCGCGCGGCGACCGAGGGCGCCCAGGCCCCGCGGACTCCTGGTCGGAGTGAGGGCGGGTCCCCGGATCCGGAGGTGAGCCTGCTGAGCGAGGAGCGGGCGGCGTTCACCGCATCGCCGCTCCAGTCGGGCGCCGAGCGGATCTACGCCGTCGCCGTCCTGGCCGGCGCGGCCTACGCGGTCATCGCCCTCCTCCTCTCCCTCCTGCACGCCGCGCCCGAACGCACCGCCCTGCTGACCCGGTTGCGCACCATGGGCCTCACCACCCGCCAGGGCCGACTGCTGCTGGGCCTGGAGGCGCTGCCACAGGCGCTGCTCGCCGCCGGGGGCGGCATCCTCGTCGGCTGGGCCACCATCCGGCTGCTGGCCCCGGGCATCGACCTGGCCCAGCTCGCCGTGGCCTCCGCGTCCGCGTCCGTGGTGGGCGATGTATCGCTGAGTACGGACGTGTGGTCGCTGGCGCTGCCGGCGGGCGGTGTGCTGGTACTGGCGGGAGCGGTGGCCGCCGGGCAGGCATGGTGGGCGGGCAGACGCGGATCGATCACCGAGCTGAGAGCGGGAGACACACGATGACGAGCCCGACACCGAACCACACTCCCACTCCGACTCCCACCCTCACCGACCTGGAACGGCAGGCGACGGCACACCGGAATCGCCCTTCCTACGGGCACGACGCGCTGATCACCTGCGACCGGCTGGTCCGGGTCTTCACCACGGACGGGGTGGAGGTGCAGGCCCTCCAAGGGCTCGATCTCACGGTCCAGGAGGGCGAGTTGATGGCCTTGGTCGGCGCGTCCGGCAGCGGGAAATCGACACTGATGAACATCCTCGCGGGCCTGGACGTGCCCACGGCCGGCGCGGCCAGGGTCGCGGGCCGCGATCTGCTCGCGATGGACGCGAAGGTCCGGCTGGACTACCGCCGTGAGGTGGTCGGTTTCGTCTGGCAGCAGACGGCCCGCAATCTCCTGCCTTATCTGACGGCCAGTCAGAACATAGCGCTCCCGATGCAGCTGAGAGGCCGAGGCGGTCCGCAAGGCGCGAAGCAGCCGAGCTCCCTTCGCCCTTCGCGATCCACTCGATCGTCGAGGGCGAAGGGCGAGCGGGCGAAGGAGCTGCTGGCGATGCTGGATGTCACCGACTGTGCCGACCGCCGCCCGCACCAGCTCTCCGGAGGCCAGCAGCAGCGCGTCGCGATCGCCGTGGCCCTGGCCAACTCTCCATCCGTACTGCTCGCCGACGAACCGACCGGCGAGCTGGACTCGGCGACGGGTGAGCAGGTCTTCGCGGCGTTCCGTCGGGCCAACGAGGAGCTGGGGACGACGATCGTGATCGTCACGCACGACCAGGCGGTCGAGAACGAGGTCCGCCGTACGGTCGCGATCCGCGACGGCCGTACCTCGTCCGAGGTCCTGCGGCGTACGGAGATCGACGCGGAGGGCCAGGAGTCGGTGGTGGCCCGGGAGTACGCGATGCTGGACCGGGCCGGGCGGCTCCAGCTGCCCTCGGAGTACACGGCGGCGCTCGGCATGGAGCAGCGGGTGATGCTGGAGCTGGAACAGGACCATATCGAGGTATGGCCGGACGGGGCGGACGGGGCGACGCGCTGATGGCGTATGGCCGCCATGTCGGTCACTCAAAGTGACAACGGCGGCGCACGTGGGAATGCCCAGCACATGACGCGAACCGCACTCACCTCACCACAAGGCACCCACCTCACCGCAAGGCCTGGAGGCAGCCATGCTCATCGACGGTCCCTCCAGTCGACCCGGTGTTGCTTCGCGGCGATCAGGCGGGAGACCGTGCGGCTGATGTCGGAGGAGGAGACGATGCCGAGGAGTCTGTGGTCGTCCAGTACCAGGACCCGGTTCTCGGCGCCGGGACGCATACGTGGGAGCAGGTCGGCCAGAGGATCGTCCGGCCCTGCGGTGGTGATGTCCGTCAGTGGCAGCATCACGTCCTTGACGGTCAGGGACTCCCGTTGGTCCTCCGGTGTGTGGCGCGCGCGTTCGAGGGTGATCAGTCCCGCCGCGTCACCCGCGCCACCCGCCTCGCCCGTCACGCCCGCCTTGGCCGTCACACCCACCTCGCCCGCCTCACCCGTCACCACCGGGAATGCCGAGTACCGGTAGCGGTAACGCGAGTCGGCGAGGAACTGCGCCACGGTCAGCCCGGTCGGCACGGTGACCGGATCCGGTGTCATGGCATGCCGTACGGGAACGCCGGAGAGGACGCTTCTCATCTGCGCCTCCCGGCCTTCCGCGGTGGCAGCCGTGATCAGGAACCAGCCGATCAGCGCGAGCCAGAGGCCGTCGAAGGCACGCGTCGCGATGAACAGGACGAAGCCCGCCGCCACCAGCAGCCAGCCGAAGACACGCCCGGCCGCGGTGGCTCCGGCCGTGGCCCGCAAGCGGTCGCCCGTACGCCACCACAACAAGGCGCGCAGCAGACGCCCGCCGTCCAGCGGCGCGGCGGGGATGGAGTTGAAGACGGCGAGGAGAACGTTGATGGCCGCCAGCCAGGCCGACGCCTCCACGATCAGCCGCGGAGCGTCCCCGATGAGGAGGAGCCATGTGCACAGCGTGAACAGACCGCCGAGTACGAGGCTCACCAGTGGGCCGACACCGGCGATACGGAGTTCGGCGCCCGGGTCGGACGCCTCCGACCTGAGCCGTGCCACACCGCCGAGCAGCCACAGGACGATGTCGTCGACCTGTACGCCGTTGTGCCGGGCGACGATGGCATGGGCGAGTTCGTGGGCGAGGAGCGAGGCGAAGAAGAGGAGGGAGGTGACCAGTGCGGCCACCCAGTACAGCCCCACCGCGTGACCTGGATAGACCTGCGGGAAACGGCCTTCCGCCAGGCCCAGTGTGATGAGTACGAAGATGACCAGGACGCTCCAGTGGACCCCGATCCGGACTCCGGCGATCCGTCCCAGCGAGAATGTCGCCCGCACTGCGTTCTCCCTCTGTCAGTTGTGATCACCGCTCTGTCCGTTGTGGTCATCGCTGTGCGGGCAAAGGCACCGTGAGCCACGCCGACGGGCACTTTCCCACCAGTCAACGACGCCGGACTTCAGGGCGCCACTCCGGGCACCAGCCCGCCCGTGACGACTCCGGCCGAGCCCTCCACCGCCGGCCCCCGGCAGCCGTCGGCAGCCGTCGCCCCGCTGCGGCCCGGCGGGTATAGCCTGCTCAGAGGCTCCGTCCCTCGCGTACCGAAAGGCAGGTGAGACCACGATGAGTGGTGAACCTCCCAGTCGCACCCCGTGGGACACCGCGCCGACCGGGCTGTAGAGGTTCCGCCTGTAGAGGATTCCGTCATGTCCGAGCGTCGTCTGCGTGCCCTGCGCCCGTTCAAGAAGCCGGCCAAGCGTCCCGCCGAGCCCGGCCCCACCGCCGCCGCCGGCGAGCCGGGCACACCCGCACCGGCCGAGGAGCCGTCGCCGCGTGGAAGCAGTGTGATCGCCGCCGCCATCTACCGGGACGGCTTCCGTACCCACACGTACGACTCGCTCGCCGAGACCTTCCAGAAGCTCCGCGAGACGGACGGCGGCATGGCGTGGATCGGCCTGCACCGGCCGAGCGAGGCCGAGCTGCTGTCCGTCGCCGAAGAGTTCGATCTGCACCCACTCGCGGTCGAGGACGCGTTGGAGGCACACCAGCGGCCCAAGCTGGAACGCTACGGAGACACCCTGTTCGTGGTGCTGCGTGCCGCCCGCTACCTGGACGATGCCGAAGAGGTCGACTTCGGCGAACTGCACATCTTCGTCGGACCCGATTTCGTGATCACCGTCCGCCATGGAGCCGCTCCGGACCTGGCCTCGGTCCGCCGCCGTATGGAGGACACCCCGGATCTGCTCAAGCGCGGCCCCGAAGCCGTGCTGTACGCGATCCTCGACGCGGCCGTCGACGGCTACGCGCCGGTGGTGGCCGGCGTGGAGAACGACGTCGACGAGATCGAGACCGAAGTCTTCAGCGGCGACCCGACAGTGTCCCGCCGTATCTACGAACTCTCGCGGGAAGTGGTGGAGTTCCAGCGCGCCACCCGCCCACTGACGAGAATCCTGGAAGGGCTGACCGCGGGATTCGAGAAGTACGGCATCGACGAGGAACTCCGCCGCTATCTCCGCGACGTCGCCGACCACGCCACCCATGTAACCGAACGCGTCGACGGCTTCCGGCTGGCGCTGCAAGACATCCTCGCCGTCAACGCCACCCTCGTCACCCAGCAGCAGAACGAGGAGATGAGGCTGCTGGCACGCGCCAGCCACGCACAGAACGAGGAGCTCAAGAAGATCTCCGCCTGGGCGGCGATCCTCTTCGCCCCGACCTTGGTGGGCACGGTCTACGGCATGAACTTCAAGCACATGCCCGAACTCGGCTGGCTCCTCGGGTATCCCTTCGCCCTGGCGCTGATGGGCATCGTCTGCGTCGGGCTGTATGTGGTCTTCAAGCGCCGGAACTGGCTCTGAACACGCTGCGGGACAGCACGTATAAGAAACAGCGGGGACGGCACGACGCGGAGTGGCTCCGCTTGTCGGCCCGCATACAGACGTGCCCGGTTGGGAAAGGGAAGTTTTCCGGCAGTGGAAAGTTTATGGAACGGCTGACTTTTTCACGGTTGATGTCGGATTACGTACCGAAATTGAAACGTCGATCCGGACAGCTCTCGTTGTGCCGCATACCGCTGCTACGGTGATACGACCTGAGGGGGGTTGAGAATGACTACCTACATGTCACAGCCACGCCGGAAAAAGAGTCTCCGGCGGAGAACCATCGAGGGCGTCGCCGTATTGGCCGCTCTGTTCGGTCTGCTCATCCTGGCTCGTATGCTGCTTACTCCATGGGACTTTCCCCTGCCTGGCAAGCCTCAGCTGACCGGTTACTGGCAAGGAGAGGTGTCCTATACGGCGGATGACAAAAGGCGATTGATGCTCCATCTGGTCAGGGACGAAAACTGCTCCATGGCCTGCGATGTCACAGGCGAGGTCAAAATCTGCGGAGCCGAAAAGGACACGAGCGGCGACTTCGCAGGAGATGTGCACAACTGGCGCGGCAGTCGCTTCTCACTGAATCTCTACCTTCCGACACGCAAGGCAGATATCAATATGCGGAAACTCGACGGCGAATGGGAGGGCGATGTGGTCAGGATGCGTCCCAAGGTCGACGTCATTGACGCCGATGGCACATGGAGCTCGAATCGCCAAATACCGGATCCACCGATGTTCGAGATGCGACGCGCCACCGAGGCGGTTTTCGAAGCCGCGTGCTGATCGGCGTGGGCACCTCGGCCGGCTGTCCCTCGGCCATGCTGCTGATCCGCCGTCGGGCCGTCTCGGCCGGGATGAGTGCGCCGCCCGGCGGAGTGCTGGGCGGCCTGTCCACCGTCGGTATGGCCGCCATCGCCCTCGGGCCCGCCGCTCGACGGGCCCGAGGGCCCGGTCGTCATTCCTGGATGTGGATGGCGAGTGCGGGGCAGACGGCTGCGGCGTGGCGGGTGTCGTCGGCTTGCTGGGCTGTGGGGTTGGGGTTGAGGAGGACGGCGATGCCGTCTTCGTCGCGTTGGTCGAATACGTCGGCTGCGGCGACGACGCACTGTCCGGAGGCTACGCATTTGTCCTGGTCGAGGGTGACTTTCACGGTGTCTCCTTCGGTGGGGGGTGGTGGGTTACCAGGTGACGGGGAGTTCGTAGACGCCGTAGACGGATCCGTCGTGTTTGAAGGGGATCCGGTCGAGGTCGGTGGCGAGCTGGAGGGTGGGGATGCGGCGGTAGAGGGTGCTGTAGACGATCTGGAGTTCGAGGCGGGCCAGGGGCTGGCCGAGGCATTGGTGGATGCCGAAGCCGAAGGCGATGTGGTGGCGGGCGTCGCGGGTGAGGTCGAGGCGGTCGGGTTCGGGGAAGGCGTCGGGGTCGCGGTTGGCGATGTCGTTGGCCATGATCAGGCCTTCGCCGGCCCGGATGGTCCGGCCGGCGATGTCGATGTCTTCGAGGGCGACGCGGCGGCGGCCGTTGTGGACGATGTTGAGGTAGCGGAGGAGTTCCTCCACGGCGGAGGTGACGAGTTGGGGGTCGTCGTTGTCGCGCAGGAGGGCGAGCTGGTCGGGGTGTTCGAGGAGGGCGAGTGTGCCGAGGGCGATCATGTTGGCGGTGGTCTCGTGTCCGGCGATCAGCAGCAGCACGCCCATCTGGGCCGCTTCCTGCCGCGTCAGCTCCCCGCCCTTGACGCGCTCGGCGAGGCCGGAGAGCAGGTCTTCGGTGGGCGCGGCGAGCTTCTTGCCCATCAGTTCATTCAGATAGACGCCCAGCGTGCGCATGGCGGCGACGCGCTCTTCCGGTTCGGCGTCGCGCTTGATGACGATCTTGCTGTTGTCCTGGAAGAAGTCGTGGTCGCTGTAAGGGACTCCGAGCAGTTCGCAGATGACCAGGGAGGGCACGGGCAGGGCGAACGCGTCGACCAGGTCGACCGGCTTCGGGCCCGCCAGCATGGTGTCGATCAGCTCGTCAACGATCTTCTGGATGGCCGGCCGCAGCGCCTGTACACGCTTGATGGCGAAGGGCGCCGTCACCAAGCGCCGCAGCCGCGCATGCTCAGGGTCGTCCATCACAACGAAGCTGCCGGACCCGGACGCACCGCCGGAAGGCACCGGTCCCTGGCTCGGGTAGCCAGGGCGGGTGATGTCGGCGCTGACTCGCGGGTCGGCGAGCAGGGCCCGCTGTTCGGCATACCGCGTCACCAGCCACGGCGTACTGCCGTCCCACAGCCGGACCCTGGCGAGCGGCGCCTCCTTCTGCTTCTCCGTCGCGGCCGGAGGCGGATCCAACGGACAGCCCGCCGCCCTCTCCATCGGGAACTCCGGTACTCCGGACGGGCTTTCACCAACGGGATGATTGATCGTGCTGGTCATCGAGTGCTCCATGGGGGGTGTCCGCGGCTCTCCCGCGGTTGGGTTGTCAGCGCAGTACGCGGTACGTGTCTGTCAACGCAGCGCGGGCGTGGGGCCGGTGAGCGCGTCGGCGACGTGTTGGCGGTGTTGACGGGTCTGTTTGGGCATGTTCCAGCCGAGTACGGCGGTGGTGGTGCCGTGGCGGTGGTAGCGCGCGACGAAGCGCCGGGTGGCCGGGTCGCCGTCCACGACGGTCATTCCGGCATCGGCCGGGAGCGTGCCGTGGACCTGGATCTTCGCGTCGAACTGGTCGGTCCAGAAGTACGGCACCGGCGTATAGGCCCGGCCGGCGCCGAGGATGTTCGCCGCGACGGCCATGGCCTGCTCGGTCGCGTTGGTCCGGTTCTCCAGCCGCACCAGCCCGCCCAGCCCCACGTGATACCACCGCGCCACATCACCAACCGCGTAGATTCCGCTGCCCGCACGGCAGCGCGCATCACACACCAGACCGTTCTCCACCCGCAGACCACTGCCCTCCAGCCACTCGGTCACCGGGTCCGCCCCGACCGCCACCACGACCAGATCCGCCGGCACCACCTCACCGGACTCCAGGCACACACCGGTCACCCGGTCACCGCTGCCGGCCAGCCCGCGTACACCACTGCCCAGCCGCAGCCGCACCCCACGCTCCGCATGCAGCCCGCCCAGCAGACCCGCCACGGACTCACCGAGCTGGCTCGCCATCAGAGCCGGCTGCGGGCCCACGACCGTGACGCCCAGGCCCATCGTCCGGGCCGTTGCGGCAATCTCCGCGCCCAGTACGCCATCGCCCACGACCACCGGACGCGCCGACTCCAGCAGACCGGCACGCAGTGCCAGCGCGTCATCGAGCGTGCGCAGTACATGGACGCCGGCCAGACCGTCCTGCCCGGGAAGGACCCGAGGACGCGTCCCCGTCGCCACCACCACAGCACCGGCCCGCAGCGTCCGCCCCGACGCGGTGTGTACGGCGAGCGCCTCCGCATCCAGAGCGACCGCCGGCTCACCGAGTACGAACTCGGCGCCCAGCGTCTCCAGCACCTCCCGCGACCGCAGCCGCGCCCGCTCCGGTTCCCAGGCGCCGGAGAGCACCTGCTTCGACAACGGCGGCCGGTCGTACGGCAGATGAGACTCCGCACCCACCACCGTCACCGTTCCCGTACAGCCGAGCCGGCGCAGCGCCTCCACCGTCGCCAGACCGGCGGCCGACGCACCGACCACCAGCACGCCGTCAGGCGCGGCGCTCACGCGTCCTCGCCCAGCGCGATCGCGGCAGCCGGACACACACTCGCCGCCTCACAAACCGAGGGACACATCGGCTCCACCGTTACTTTCATCGTCGGCACTCCTCTGCCTGCGGTTCGACAAGGAATTCGCGAAGAACATGGGCGTTGCCACCCGCATCAAGGGCGTGAGACGGGAGCAAGCCACAGCCCCACGAGCGCGTCAATCAGACCCGTCGCGGCATCGCGCCAGCTCGACCGTGGAGTAGGCGTGCCCTGGGCGAGCGCGCGCTCCCGCTCGGCGCACATATGCACCATCAACTGGCGGGCCATGTCGGTGCGTTCAGCGTGCACTTCGGGCGGCAACTCCGGGAGGCACCGGTCGAGCCCATGACGTATCTGCTGGAGCGAGGACGCGCTCAGCGATTCCTGGACCATGATTTCGCGCAGGGCCGGATCGGTCATCACCTGCGCGCCGAACCGCGCGTACCACGTAGGACTGCCCAGCGCGGCCAGATGCTCGGTCACCGGACGCACCAGACACGCCATCCAGTCCCGTACATCCGTGGAACCACCGATCTCGTTCACCATCCGCAGACGCAGCCGCTCTATCGGCTCGGCGTGTCTTCGTGCGATCGCCCGCACGAGATCCGCTTTCGTACCGAAGTGATAGCCGACAGCGGCGTTGTTGCCCTGCCCTGCGGCTTCACTGACTTGGCGGTTGGAAACAGCGAACACACCGTGCTCCGCGAACAGCCGCTCCGCCGTCCCAAGGATCAGCTCCCGCGTCGCGTCGCCGCGCTCCGCCCGTACCACCCTGCCCGACACCGTCACCACCACCGCGCATCCTTCTCGAAGACGACCTTGAGCACACAATCAGTTAACTGCCCTTGCTGAAGTAAAGCAAGCGACTGACTTAACCGACCCTCGCGTGACCACTCTAATCGAAAATTCTATTTTCGAAAACTTGCTTTTCCATCCAGGAGTGCCTACGGTGAGCGTGTCCACCGACCTGCTGAGGTCCCTCTCCGGAAGCACGCATGCCCACTCCACCCGCGCAGCCGCCCTCCCGCCGCAGCCGCCTCTCGCCCGAGCGCGAACGCGAGCTGCTGGAGGTGACGCTGGAACTCCTGGCGGAGCTGGGCTACGACCGCATGACGATGGCCGACGTGGCGAAGCGGACAAAGTGCAGCACGGCCACGCTCTACCGGCAGTGGGAGAACAAACAGCGCCTGGTCATCACCGCGCTCAAGACGGCTCCGCGCCGCACCTTCGTGGAGATCGACACCGGCAGTCTGCGCGGTGACCTGCGCGAGCTGTCCCGTGGTGTGTTCCGGCACGATCCGGTGATGCGTTCCTTCATCGGCATCTGGCACGCGGTCATGCTGGACGACTTACTGATGCAGGCGCTGCGCGAGATCATCATCGAACCGGAACTGAGCGCGCTGCGCCAGGTGTTGCAGCGTTCCGTGGAGAGAGGCGAGATCAGCCCGGACAATCCGGCCCTCGATCTCGTCGGCCAGACGCTGTTCGGCCCTCTGATCATCCAGAACCTGTTCACCGGCGAACGTCCCAACCCTCAGCTCAGCGAGGACATCATCAACGCCGTCCTGCTGCCCGCCCTCACCGCCGGACGTCCCACCGGCGACACGGCCTGACCAAGCGCCGCGCTCACGCCCTTGCCCAACGTCTGGTGCGGTGTGAGGGCGGCTATTGCGGTGTGAGCGCGGCGAAGGCTTCGTCCAGCAGGTCATCGAGGTCGAGACGGCCGTCGGAGGGGGTCCAGTGGTCGACGGCGATGTTCAGGCAGCGCCCGTCCGAGACTCTCTCCGGGCTCGTGGACGAGCTCGGAAAGCAGGCGACGGCCGCCACGCCCGCGGAGGCCGCCGAGGCCGGGGATCTGGTCGTGGCCGCCATCCCGCTGGGCGCGTACGACCAGCTTCCCGCCGCAGCCCTGGCAGGCAGAACCGTCATCGACGCGATGAACTATTACCCGGACCGCGACGGCCGCATCGCGGAGCTGGACGCGGGGACGCTGACCTCCAGCGCGCTGGTGCAGCGGCACCTGGCCGACTCCCTTGTCGTCAAGGCGTTCAACAACATCGCCTACCCACACCTGCTCTCCCTCGCCAGGCCCGTCGGCGCTCCTGACCGCAGCGCCCTGCCGATCGCCGGCGACGACGAGTCCGCCAAGGCGCGGACAGCGCGGCTGCTGGACACCCTCGGCTATGACGTGGTGGACCTCGGCGCTCTCGCCGACAGTTGGCGCAGCGAACTCAACACCCCGGTCTACGTTCAGCCGTACTTCCCGGTGCGGCCCACGGGGATGTCTCAGGAAGAGTCGTACAGCTGGTTCCTGAACACTCCCGGAATCCCGGTGGCCGCGGACCGGGTGAAAGAGCTGGCCGATGCGGCCGTCCGAAACTCCACAGCTGAATAGACAGCCGAACAGACAGACAAACGGGCAGTCGCGACGAACCGGCCCGACATACCTCGCCGCTTCGGAACCACGGTCGGGCCTTCGCGCCGACGCTATGAGCCGACCAGCAACGCGGCGAACTCGCCCCGGTCGCTTACTTGATGCAGATCGCTGACCTGGCCGTCCCCGACCTCGATGACACGCCACACCCCGTCCGCGCGCAGCGCCGCATCCGTTGTGACGAAACGGCACCCAAGACGCCGTACCGCCGAGCCGATGCGATCGAGCTCGGGTACCAACTCGCTCTCGAACGCGCTGTCCGGATGGGGCGTCAGCAGCCGTGGTTCGCCGTCCAGCCACCAGATCCGCGTCTCGGCCCTGACCGACCTGACCGACCTGACCGACCCGGATTCCGCGAACGTCTCGTAGGCCCGGAGGACGACGCCTCCGGCCAGAGACTCCTCCTGCAACTCCACGAAACGCCGCACCACCCGTGCGAGCCCCGCCTCATCGGCGAGATCCGGGATGAAACACGCCTCGTCCCACTCGTGCTTGCGCGACTTGACGTAGTCCTTGACGATCCCCGGGCCGGGCGGCAAGCGCTTGGCGAGCACGGCGAGATCCTCCATGGCCAAGACCTCTCGCGGGCCGGCGGGACGCCATACGCTCGCGGGCGTGACCTCGGCGAATGCCGGATACCAGCCCGGCAATTCATGCGCCGTCCGATACTGCTCCGGCGTGACGAGCAATTCACACCCTCGTCGGCCCAGGGCCTCGGCCAACGCGGCATAACCGTCGCTCGGCACCATCCAGCCCCGATACCAGACGCCGCCCAGCCCGCCGGAAACCCGGGCGACCGCCCGCTCCGCGTCGCCACGCAGCAGTGCGTCATGGTCGATCAGCGCGACCGTCCCACCGCGTGCACGGACCTCCCGCGCTTCCAGCCCGAAGTGCTCGTCCACCCGTCGCGGGTTCAACGGATCACAGCAGTACAGAACGGCAGCCGACATGGCCGACACGCTACGGAACCACTCCGCCGTCGAGCCAGCGGTTTCTCCCCGTCGAACGAAAGATCGGGGGCTGACTGGTCCCCTTGACCGTTCAGCCTGCCACTGCCTTGTCCAAGGCGTTCAGGCCGTCACGGAAGATGCCGGTGAACAGGTCGACCACCTCGGCGTCGCTCACCTTGACGGGAGCGAACCGTCCGCTCCACTCCACCTCGGCCGCGTGCTCGTCGCCGGGCACCGCGTACACCCGCAGGGTCGCGAGATAACCCGTGACGGGGAAGGGCGCTTCGACGATGGAGTAGCTGTAGTGGCGCTCCTGTTCGCTGAAATCCTCCATACGCTCGATGATGACCTGCCCGTCACTGGTGTGCAGTCGGCGGACCCGTCCGCCCTCCAGCGGGGTGCTGTCGGGTATGAAGGGAAGCCAGTCGGGCAGGGCGTGGAAGCCGCCGATGAGCTGCCACACACGCTCGGGGGAGGCCGGGACGACGCGGCTTACCGATGTCGATGCCATGATTGTTTCTCCAGGGCTGGTGACTCTCCGGGGCTTGTGACTCTCCGGGGCTCATGCGCGGCTCAGGCGCCGCCGGGGAGCGGCGCGTGGGGGCTGATCAGTCCCGACTCGCGCAGATCCGCCCAGAAGCCCGCCGGGACCTTCTCCTCCAGCGCGGCGCTGTCCTCGATTATCCGGCTCGGCTTGCTCGCACCGGGAATGGCGGCGGCTGCGACCGGGTGGGCGAGGGAGAACTGCAGAGCGGCGGCCTTGATGCTCATGCCGTACCGGTCGGTCAGCTCCTTGATACGCCGGACCCGGTCGATGATCCCGGGAGGCGCCTGCTGGTATTCAAAGTGGGTCCCGCCCGCGAGAACGCCCGAGCTGTAGGGGCCTCCGACGACCATCTCCACGCCCTGTTCCTGGGCGGCAGGCAGCAGCCGCTGAAGGGCATGCGCGTGGTCCAGCAGTGTGTAGCGGCCGGCCAGCAGGAATCCGTCGGGCCGCGGTTCGTCCAGGGCCAGGGTGAGTTCGATGGGTTCGACCCGGTTGGTTCCGAGGCCCCACGCCTTGATGACGCCCTCGTCACGCAGCCGTGTCAGAGCGCGGAAGGCCCCGGTGCGGGCGGTGTCGAACTGCTGGAGCCAGGCGTCGCCGTGGAAGTCCTGGGCGATGTCGTGCACCGTGACGAAATCCAGCCGGTCGACGCCCAGCCGCTTCAGACTGTCCTCGATCGACTTCATCGTGCCGTCGGCCGTGTAGTCGTAGACGATCTTGTTGGGACGGCCGTGCTCGAACAGCCCGCCCTTCTCGCCGAACTCCCGTGAGCCGGGCTCGACTTCATCGAGGATGAGGCGTCCCACCTTCGAGGAGAGCGCGTACGAATCCCGGGGCTGCCGGGAGAGGAAGGCGCCGAGCCGCATCTCGGCGAGGCCCGCTCCGTAGAACGGGGCCGTGTCGTAGTAGCGGATACCTTGATCCCAAGCGGCCTGAAGCGTCGCGTGGACCTCTTCGTCCGGGATCTTGCGGAACATGTTGCCCAGCGGAGCGCTGCCGAAGCCGAGCCGGCCAGGAAGAAATGTCGAGAGCCGCATGGTGTGTTGACCCTTCAATCAATTTCGCAGGGTAACTATCCCTTTGCCCCTATCTGTCCATCTAAGAAGGCATGCGCCACGCACGCAAACGGGCGTACCGCCTGATCGTGGTGACCAGGCGGTGCGGACGCGGAGTGTGCTCGAAGGCCGGTGTTCACCCTCGTCCGAACTGATCACCGCCACCGCCGATCCGAGACGGATACGCGTAGAACGACGGCATAACAACAGGCCGATGGGCCAAGCGTTACGCGACGGGAGCCGCGAACGGAGAGCCGCCCGCGGCGAGTGTGGCGTCGAGTGTGGCGGGATGCAGGACATGGTCGCGGACGAGATACGCGGCGCCCGCGATACCGGCGCGGTTCTTGTACTTGGTGGGTACGATCCGCAACTGACGCGTGGCAAGCGGCAGCGAGCGCTGGTAGATGACCTCGCGCACGCCCGCCAGCAGATGATCGCCGGTGGTTCCGAGCATGCCGCCGAGAACGATGACATTGGGATTGAGCAGGCTGGTCGCATAGGCCACCGCCTCGCCGAGCACCCGCCCGGCGGCCCTCAGCCTGGCGACCGCCTCGCCGTCCCCGCGCCGGATCTGCGCCACGACATCGCGCGCGTCATGGCTGCCCTGCTGGCGGCTGCGCAGATCGCGGGCGAGGGCCCAGCCTCCGATGAGTGATTCGAGACAGCCCAGGTTCCCGCATCGGCACTGCGGATCGCCGAAGCCGTTGATACGGACATGCCCAATGTCACCGGCCGCACCCTGGGCACCGCGGTTGATGCTGCCGTCGATGACCATTCCGCTGCCGACACCGGTACCGGCCTTGATGTAGAGCAGATGCCGCTGGTCGTGCCAGAACCGTCGGTGTTCGGCGAGAGTGAGCAGATTGACGTCGTTGTCGATCAGGATCGGAACCTGCCAGGTCCGGCTCAGATGCCCGCGGATGTCATAGCCCTCCCAGCCCGACATGATCGACCAGCCGAGCACCCGGCCGGCCTCGTAGTCGACGGGCGCGGGCAGGCCCAGTCCGATGCCCGCCACCGGCTTATGGCTCAGTTCGGCCTCGGCGATCATCTCGCGCACCGTCGCGGTGATCTTGTCGAGCAGGCTGTCCGGGCCCTCTCCGACGGCGAGTGACTCCACGCGGTCGGCGAGGACATGGGTGTTGAGGTCGGTGATCGCGATCCGCGTTCGCTCCTCGCCCACATCGACACTGATCAACAGGCCTGCGGAGTCGTTGAGTTGCAGCGCCCGGGACGGACGGCCGCGCGACGGCACGTGCGTATCGCCCTCCCGGATCAGGTTCGCGGCGAAGAGCGCGTCGAGCCGCTGCCCAACTGTCGACCGGGACAAGCCCGTTACCTGGGCTATCACGGTCCGGGTTCGGGCTTCGCCCGTGGTGATGAGTTCCAGGATCCGCCCGGGTCCCTCGTCGGCCCGCCACAGCGACGGCCCTGCCGCCGTGTTCGTCGTCTCGGTCATCTCGCTCCGCTCTCGGACCATCGGGCAGAGCTTACTGAAGCACGCACTTACGTCGACCAGCAAGCATAAGAGAGATGTTTTTGCTTGACAGCGGTCGAAACAATCCGCAACATCTGCGTTACCCACTCGCCATACCGCTCTTCGAAGTGCATACCACCCTTCTACGTACAAACTCACCCACGCGGCCGGCCTCAGGCGACGGCCTCGCAGCCAGGAGGAACCTCATGAGAAGCATGAGAAGCACCGGTTGGGCTCAGAGTCCGGCACGCACACGCATCACGGCCGCCGCTGTCACCGCCGCCGCCGTCACCTGCGCTCTCACTCTCGCGGGATGCGGCTCGAACAGCGGCGGTGGCGCCGGCGGTTCCGACGGAGCCGTCACGCTCGGGATCGTCGAACTCAACCTGAGCAACCCGTTCTTCGGCACCTTGGAGAAGGCGACCGAGTCCGCCGCCAAGGCGAAGGGCTGGAAGGTCATGAAGGCCGAGGCCAAGACTCCTGGTGACTCGGCGACACAGGTGACCGCAGTCGAGAACATGATCAACAACAAGGTCAAGGCGATCGTCCTCAACCCGGCCAACCCGACCGCGCTCGTGAATGTGGTGAAGAAGGCCAGGGACAAGGGCATTCTCGTGGTGACGGTCAATACGAACCTCACACCGATCGACGCCGCGGACGGCACCTTCGCCACGGACAACGTCGCCGCCGGAAAGCTCATCGGCCAGTGGGCCGCGGCCTCGGCTCCGAGCAGTCCTCGTATAGGAATGCTGGACTTCGACCTGTCCGACGGTGCGGCCGGCGGCCGGCACAACGGCTTTCTCGAAGGCTACGGAATCGACGTCAAGTCCCCGCTCGTGGCAGGCACCGCGCTGACCAAGGGCACCGTCGACACGGGCCAGTCCGCGATGGAGAACCTGCTGTCGGCCCATCCTGACATCAACACCGTCTACACCATCAACGAGCCCACGGCGCACGGCGCGTACACGGCGATCAAGAACAAGGGCCTGGCCGGCAAGGTCAGTCTGGTCTCGGTCGACGGAGCGTGCACCGGTGTCGAGGACGTGAAGGCCGGCATCATCGGTGCCACCGCCATGCAGTTCCCGAGCAGGATGGGCCAGCAGGCCGTCGAAGCCGTCGCCGCCTACCTCAAGGACGGCACCAAGCCCAAGTCCGGGCTGACCGACACGGGCACCGTCCTCATCACCGACAAGCCGGTGGCCGGTGTCGAGTCCCAGACCTCGGCATGGGGCTTGGAGAACTGCTGGGGTACGAAGTGACACAAACCGTACCGCGCGAGGCGGATGCGGCGGCCCTCGAACCGGGAATTGAGCGCACCGGCACCCTCCGTGCCCTCGCGACGCATCAGATCGCCGGGCCGCTCGCGGCCCTGGTCGTCGCGATCATTGTCTTCACCGCCTCGACCAGCACATTCTTCACCACCGACAATCTGTCCCTGATCGCCCAGCAGTCCGTGGTGGTCGGCACGCTGGCGCTCGGACAGACCCTGATCATCCTCACATCGGGCATCGATCTGGCCAACGGCGCGATCATGGTGCTCGGATCCGTGGTCATCGGGCACATGGCCGCCGACGGCAATCCACTGGTCGCTCTGCTGGTGGGGCTGCTGGTCTGCGTGGTGGTCGGCGCGGTCAACGGCGTACTGGTCTCGCTCCTCGATCTGCCGCCGTTCATCGTCACACTCGGCGTTCTGTCGGTCATGACCGCCGCCGCCCGGCTCTACACGGCGTCGGAGAGCTATCCGATCGACTCCGGTCTTCTCACCTCGCTGAACCTCGGCCCGACGGTCGGCGGTGTGACGATCACCTATGGAGTCATGCTGTGGATCGGGCTGACCGCCGTACTGGGCTACGCCCTCACCCAGACCTCGTGGGGTGTACGGGTCTACGCCGTGGGCGACAACCAGAAGGCCGCCGAGCTGTCCGGCATCAAGGTCAAGCGCCTGCTGTTCGGTGTCTATGTGATCGCGGCGGTCATCTACGTATTCGCCGCCTGGCAGGCCCTCGGACGCACACCGACGGCCGACCCGAGCGGCTACTCGACCGCGAACCTCGACAGCATCACGGCCGTCGTCATCGGCGGCACCAGTCTGTTCGGCGGCCGTGGCGGAGTCATCGGTACGTTCATCGGCGCGCTCATCGTGACGGTGCTCCAGAACGGGCTCACCCAGGCCGGTATCGACTCCCTCTACCAGCAGGTCGCCACCGGTGTTCTGGTGGTCATCGCCGTGGGTGTCGACCGTCTCGTACGAAGGAGGCAGTCACGATGACCCCGTCTGAGTCCCAGTCCGGCTCCCTTCCTCCTGTGCTGGAGGCCCGCGGCCTCACCAAGCACTACGCACACGTCGTGGCCATGGACGACTGCGACTTCGATCTGCGGCCCGGCGAGATCCTCGCCGTCATCGGTGACAACGGCGCGGGTAAGTCGACATTGATCAAGTCGCTGACCGGAGCCGTCATCCCGGACGCCGGTACGTTGCGGCTCAACGGAGAGGCCGTTCAGTTCCGCAGCCCGCTCGACGCCCGCAACGCGGGCATCGAGACCGTGTACCAGGAGCTGGGCGTGGCGCCCGCGCTGGACATCTCGCAGAATCTCTACCTCGGCCGGGAGCAGCGCCGGGCCGGGATACTCGGCACCGTGTTCCGGCAGTTGGACAAGGGCGCCATGCGACGTGGCTCGGCCCGGCAAATGGCCGATCTCGGCATCCGTATCCAATCCATCCGGCAGAAGGTCGAGACTCTTTCGGGCGGGCAGCGGCAGGCCGTCGCCGTCGCGCGCGTCGCCGCCTGGGCGACCCGGGTGGTGATCATGGACGAGCCGACGGCCGCGCTGGGCGTCCGCGAAACAAACCAGGTCCTCGATCTCATCCTCCGTGTGCGCGACAACGGCTTGCCCGTTGTCCTCATCAGCCACAACATGCCCAATGTGTTCCAGGTCGCGGACCGGATCCATATCCATCGGCTGGGACGCCGTGTCGCTCTCGTCGAGACGAAATCGACCTCCATGGAAGAAGCCGTCGCCGTGATGACCGGCGCCAAGTCGCCCGACACGCTGGAGCGACTCGATGCCGCCACGCACCAGCCGAACGACGAGACAGAGTCGGCGTCGCTCGCGAAAGAGGAACAGTGAACAACCCCGAAGCCGTCAGCAGTTCCGAGCAGACGCGCGGGACCACAGGTCCTGAACGGACGCACGGGACCATCGGCTCCGAGCAAGCGCCGTCCGGGATCGACGTTGTGGACTTCGACGCGCTGGTCGCGTCGGCCCGAGCGCTGATCACTCCCGGCCGGCGACGCATTCTCGGGATCACGGGCGCGCCCGGTTCCGGCAAGTCCACGCTCGCCGAAACGATCGTGACCGCGCTGGGAGAACAGGCCGTACTCGTCGGGCTCGACGGCTTCCATCTGTCCAACTCCGAGCTGCACCGCCTGGGACGGCACGCCCGCAAGGGCGCCGCCGACACATTCGACGCAGCCGGCTATGTCAATCTCCTGCGCAGACTCCGCGCCCGCGAGGACGAGACCGTCTACACCTCGTTCTTCGACCGGAGCCTGGAGGAGTCCATCTCCTGCGCCGTGCCGGTCCCGCGCGAGGTGCCTCTGATCATCACCGAAGGCAACTACCTGCTGGTCGAGGGATCCGACTGGGGACCGGTACGGACGTTCCTCGACGCATGCTGGTACGTCGACCCGGGCGACGGCGTACGCCTGGAGCGGCTGATCGCCCGGCACATGGCCTTCGGGCGCTCCGCCGAAGAGGCCCGCGAACGCTCGTACGGCTCCGACCAGCGCAACGCACAACTCATCGAAGGAACACGTGCCCGGGCCGACCGGATCGTCCGCGTTCCCACGGTGGAATCCCTGAAATCACTGAAATCACTGCCCGTACCGGCCGAGGAGGAAGTCGCATGAGCGTCCTGGATCTGTTCCGTCTCGACGGCAAGGTCGCCCTCGTCACCGGAGGAAACCGCGGAATCGGCAAGGCCATCGCCACCGCGCTGGCCGAGGCGGGTGCGTCCGTGGCGATCGCCGGCCGGGACGAGGTACGCAACAGGGAAGCCGTGACCGAACTGACCGGTCTCGGTGGCGCCGTGATCTCGACACGGACCGATGTCACCCGGCGCCCGGATCTCATCGCCATGCGCGACCAGGTCACCGAGCGGCTCGGCCCGATCGACATTCTGATCAACAACGCCGGCATCGGTATCCATGGTGAGTCGCTGACCATTGACGACGACGGCTGGGACCGTGTCATGGCCACCAATCTCGACGCGGTCTGGAAGGCCAGTCAGGTGATCGGCGAGTCCATGGTCGAGCGCGGCACGGGTTCGATCGTCAACGTCGGCTCCATGTCCGGAATGATCATCAACCGTCCGCAGTGGCACGCGCCGTACGCCGTCTCCAAGGCGGGAGTTCACCATCTCACCCGGTCGCTCGCCGCCGAGTGGGCGCCCAGGTCGGTACGCGTCAACGCGATCGCGCCCGGTTACACCAAGACCGAGATCTCCGACATCGACCTGCCCGAGTACCGGCACTACTGGATCGACGAAGTGCCCATGCAGCGTTACGCGCAGGCCTCGGAGATCGCACCGGCCGCTCTCTATCTGGCCAGCCAGGCGTCATCGTTCGTCACCGGCGAGGTCCTCGTCATCGACGGCGGCTACACCTTGTGGTGACGCGGACGGGCCGGAGTCCCTGCCCGGCCCCGCATCCATTCCGACCGATCCAACCGGTCCGACCGGTCCAACCGATCCGCCTGATCTGACGGATTCGACTGATCACAAGGAGCGCTCGTGACGAGCACCGATGTTCAGCCTGCCCATTTCATCTGGACCGACGACGACGAGTGGGCCGTCACCACCGCTCGTGTCCTGGCCATGGACGCCGTGGAGGAGGCGGGCCACGGACACCCGGGCACGGCCGTCAGCCTCGCTCCGGCAGCCCATCTCCTCTTCCGGCGCTTCCTACGCCACGATCCCGCCGATCCGTCCTGGGCCGGTCGTGACCGTTTCGTCCTGTCCTGCGGACACTCCAGCCTGACGCTCTACATCCAGCTGTATCTGAACGGCTATCCACTCACGCTGGACGACCTGCGCGCGTACCGGAAGATGGGCAGCCGCACTCCCGCCCATCCCGAGTGGGGCCATACGCCGGGAGTGGAGACCACGACCGGGCCTCTCGGCCAGGGCATCGCGACCGCGGTCGGCATGGCGATGGGAGCCCGTCGCGAACGCGGTCTCCTCGATCCCGACGCACCGGCCGGAGCCAGTCCGTTCGACCACCGGGTCTTCGTCCTCTGCTCCGACGGTGACATGCAGGAGGGCGTCAGCGCCGAAGCCGGTTCCTTCGCGGGCCATCAGCGGCTGGGCAATCTCGTCGTGGTCTACGACGACAACCGCATCTCCATCGAGGGCAGCACCGAACTGGCCACGAGCGAGGATGTGGCGGCCCGTTACGCCGCCTACGGATGGCATGTCCAGCGTGTCGGCCTGTCGGCGAGCGGTGACATCGACATCCCGGCGCTCTCAAGGGCGTTGGAGGAGGCGACCGCCGAGACGGCCCGCCCGTCGATCATCCTGATGCGGAGCATCATCTCCTGGCCCGTCCCCGGTGCACAGAACACTCCGAAGTCCCATGGCTCCGCGCTGGGCGCCGAAGCGGTGCGCGCCGGGAAGGCCGTCCTCGGCGTGGATCCGGATGCCACGTTCGAGGTGTCGGCGGAGGCGTACGGGCGGGCCACCGCGGCGGCGCGCGAAGCCGGATCCTCCGCTCACCGCGCCTGGACCACGGCTTTCCGTACCTGGGAGAGCGCGCACCCGGACGGACGCGAGCTGCTGCGCCGGCTCATGGACAGGCGGGTCCCGGCCGGTTTCGACAGCGCCCGTCCGACGTTCGACGCCGACGCCGGTGTGCCGATGGCCACTCGTAAAGCCTTCGGCGCGGCGCTGAAGGCCGCGGCGAAGGAACTGCCCGAACTGTGGGGCGGATCCGCCGACCTCGGCGACTCCAACAACACCACCGTCGACGCCACTTCGTCGTTCCTGCCGGCCTCCAGCGCGCAGCCCGGCGCCGATCCGGCCGGCCGGACGGTCCACTGGGGCATCCGCGAGCACTTCATGGCCGCGGCCATGAACGGCATCGCGCTCTCCGGTCTCAGCCGTCCCTACGGCGGCACCTTTCTGGTGTTCAGCGATTACATGCGTCCGGCCGTGCGGCTCGCGGCGCTGATGAAGCTGCCGACGCTCTACGTGTGGACGCACGACTCCATCGGTCTCGGCGAGGACGGTCCGACCCACCAGCCGGTCGAACACCTCGCCTCCTTGCGGGCGATCCCGGGCCTCGACGTGGTGCGGCCCGCCGACGCCAACGAAACGGCCGTCACGCTCTGGAAGGTCCTCCGCGAACCGGGCAGGCCCACCGGATTCAGCCTCAGCAGACAGGATCTGACGGTCTTCCCGGACGGCACCGACGGGCACGGCTCGGCCGCCGACGCCGTGTACGGCGGGTACGTACGCTACGAAACGCCGACCCAGGTCTCGTCCACCGGTCCGGCGGATCCCGACGTCGTCATCATCGCCACCGGTTCCGAGGTCCAGATCGCGGTCGCCGCGGCGCGCGATCTCGCCGACGACGGCATCCGGGCACGCGTCGTCTCGATGCCCTGCCGTGAATGGTTCGACGCGCAGGACGCCGCGTACCGCGACCGGATCATCCCGCCGACCGTGCGCCGCCGTATCTCGGTGGAAGCGGGAATCAGCCAGAGCTGGCACGACCTGATCGGCCTCGACGGCCGGTCGATCGGCGTCCAGGACTTCGGAGCCTCGGCCTCGGCCGCCGAACTGTACGACCACTTCGGCATCACGCCCGACGCCGTCGCGTCAACAGCCCGTGAACTGATGGGAGTCCGGCCCGGCCGCCGCCCGGTCTCACCGTAGATACGGCTGCCTGATGAACGCGAACGCAACGCGTACTTCCTAGGACGTAGAAGGCCCGGCGCTCGGGCCGAACCGGTGCTTCATGAACGAGCCGGACCAGGCCATCAGGTCGGCGGGTTCCCGTCCAGCAGGACGACGATGCCGTCCTCGTCGCGCTGGTCGAAGACATCGGCCGCGGCGGCCACGCACTGCCCTGCCGCGACACACTTGTCCTCGTCGACGACAACCTTCATGGGATCTCTCCTGATCGTTCAGTGGGTGGAAGCCTGGGTGGAGGCGGACGCGGAGGTGTGAGTGTGAGTGGAGGTCACGACCAGGCCGTCGACAACCTCCTGCCGACGCAGCCGGGTCTGCTTGGGCATGTTCCAGCCGAGGACACCCGTCACCACGCCGTCGGTGTGAAAACGGGCGACAAAGCGCCGGGCCGACAGATCGCCCTCAACCACCTCGGCCTCGGCGCCGGCCGGCAGGAAACCGTGTACCTGGAGCTTCGCGTCGAACTGGTCGGTCCAGAAGTACGGCACCGGAGCGTACGGCCTGTCCTCGCCGCAGATGGTTCCGGCGACCGCCAAGGCCTGCTCGGTGGCGTTCGTCCGGTTCTCCAGGCGGATCAGACGGTCGAGTCCCTCATGATGCCAGCGGGCCACGTCACCGACCGCGTAGATCCCTTCCGCCGCCCGGCACCGGGCATCGCACACCACGCCGTTGTCGAGCCGGAGGCCGCTGTCCGCCAGCCACTCCGTCGCCGGGGACGCGCCGATCGCGACCACCACCGCGTCGGCCGGCAGTGTCTCGCCCGTGCCCAGCCGTACACCGGCCACCCGGCCGCCGCCGTCGCCCTCCAGCCCCACAACGCCCTCGCCCAGCCGGAGCCGTACGCCGCGCTCGCGGTGCAGGTCCGCGAGCAGTCCCGAGACGAGTGGTCCGACCTGGAGCGCCATCGGCGCCGCCAGCGGTCCGGCCAAGGTCACGTCCAGGCCCAGCGTCCGCGCGGTGGCCGCGATCTCGGAGCCGAGGACGCCCTCGCCCACGACCACCAGCCGGGAACTCGCCAGCAGGTCCGCGCGCAGGGCCAGTGCGTGGTCGAGCGTACGCAGCACATGCACACCGGTCAGATCTTCCTGTCCGGGCAGCGCCCGTGCCCGTACGCCCGTGGCGATCACGACCGCGTCCGCCCGCAGGACACGTCCGGACTCCGTACGTACGGTCCGGGCGGCCGTGTCGAGCTCGACCGCCGGGTCGCCGAGCACGAACTCGGCGTCCAGGCCGGACAGAACGTCCTGCGTCCGCAGCGCGGCCCGGGCCGGCTCCCAGGCGCCGGAAAGGACCTGCTTGGACAGCGGAGGCCGGTCGTACGGAGCGTGCGGTTCGTCGCCGAGCACCGTGATCGCGCCCTCGTATCCCTTGCGCCGCAGTGCTTCCACGGTGGCCAGCCCGGACGCGGAAGCGCCCACGACCAGCACACTCGCCGGGGCCGTCATGAGGACACCTCGTGGGGCCCGGTCGTACTGGTGGTGTCGTCCTCGGTCCTCATGCGCGACTCCATATGCGCGACTCCATTGTGTTCGCTCCTTGTCTGCCCAGTCCGGGCGCCGCCGACGCTCCGCGCCTGAACGCGAAGACCACCGGGACGGCAGGGCCGGATCCACTACTCGCCCGGTGCGCCCGCTCCACTCCCGGCCGACGGGCGGCAATGTCTTCGGTCTCACCCGAGGCCTCGCGCAGGCCTTCCCCGGCCGGGTGCGCGACACACCGATCAGCGAGAGCGCCGGTGTCGGGTGCGTACGGGATCCGGGCGTTATGGCGGGGCATCAGTCCCTCCCTCACCCGTTCGGCGGTCTCTCATACCCGTATCGCCTTCGACGCACGGTAGCGTTCGCGTCACTGTGCGAAGTCATGCGGGATGTTTGCGTGAGCACGGCAGATGGGTGGTCGCCCTGCTGCTGGCGGCTCTGGCTGCCCTGTTGATCAGTGTCTGCGACAGCGGTGGTCATCACCGGCTGCTCGATTCCCGTCCCGACCGCCCGGTCCTCTCGGACATCTCGGCCGTCTCGGATGTCTTGGCCTCGGAGCCTTCGTCGGGGTACGCCGATCCGGATCCTTCCTGCGCTCCAGAGGTCGAACACCATCTCGCCGCCCAGGTGGATCAACGCCGGCCGCTCCAGGAACTTCCCGCAGCGGTCGGTGACCGTCCGGCAGTGACCGAATCGTCCCTGCGCACCGGTACGCCGAGGCGCGGGCCTCCCGCCATGGGAGGGCGTGAGGTGCTGAGTCAGGGATGTGTGTCCAGGACGTGATCGCGCCTGGCTGCTCCGGTGTACGGCGATGTGCTGTGTGACCGACGAGCAGCCTGACGGCCTCGATCGCTCCTCTCCCGGGGGCCACGGTGCGTTCCTCCGTCAGCAGGTGCGTTGCCGCGGTGTGCCCTGGGCCGTACGAAGGACACCAACCGCACGATGACTGAACTACCTCTGCCCGTACGGCCGTTCTCCTCACCTCGCAGTGTGCTGGGCGCTGTCGGCAATACGCCCGTGCTGTGGGTGGACGAACCGTTCGCCACCGCGCCCGACGGATTCTGGGCGAAACTCGAAGGCTTCAATCCCGGCGGTATCAAGGACCGCGCTGCCCTGTACATGGTCGCCCGGGCCCGCGAGCGCGGAGATCTGCGTCCCGCTGCCCCGATCGTGGAGTCGACCTCCGGCACTCTCGGCCTCGGCCTTGCCCTGGCCGGTGTGCTGTACGGGCATCCCGTACATCTGGTCACCGATCCGGGCATGGAACCGATCGTGGAACGGATGCTCACCGCCCACGGAGCCACGCTGTACACCGTCGACCGGCCGCATCCCGAAGGCGGCTGGCAGGAGGCGCGCCGTCAAAAGGTCGCCGAACTGATGGCCGCGTACCCGGGCGCGTGGTGCCCGGATCAGTACCACAATCCCGACAACGTGGCCGCGTACGCCGGACTCGCCGGCGAACTCGCCGACCAGTTGCAACGTATCGACGTACTGGTGTGTGCGGTCGGCACCGGCGGCCACTCCGCCGGTATCGCCCGCGCCCTGCGCACACGCATGCCCGCGATGCGGCTCATCGGAGTCGACACCGTCGGATCCACTATCTTCGGCCAGCCCGCCCGGGCCCGGCTGATGCGCGGGCTGGGCTCCTCCATCTATCCACGCAACGTCGACTACCGCGCCTTCAGCGAAGTCCACTGGGTCGCGCCCGCCGAGGCCGTCTGGTCCGCACGACGCCTGGCCGCCCGGCAGTTCGCCACCGGCGGCTGGAGCGTGGGCGCGGTCGCGCTGGTCGCCGGCTGGCTGGCCCGTACAGAACCCGAAGGGACCCGGATCGCCGCCGTCTTCCCCGACGGACCGCACCGCTACTTCGACACCGTCTTCAACGACGACTACTGCCGGGCCAACGGCCTTCTGCTCGTGGAAGAACCCACCGGCCCGGAGACAATCTCCCGGCCCGACGAGGCCGAGGTGTCCAGTTGGACGCGCTGCACCACGGTCACCGATCCACTGTCCGCCACGGCAGTGGAAGAGGTTCAGCTGTGAACTCCCTCTGGAGGCAGGCCCGCTCTTTCGACGGAACGGTTCAGCTGCTGCTGGTGAACCAGCTCACCATCAACCTCGGCTTCTACATGCTGATGCCCTATCTGGCCGCCCACCTGTCGGGCACGCTGGCTCTGAGCACCTGGGCCGTCGGCCTGATCCTGGGCATGCGCAACCTCTCCCAGCAGGGCATGTTCCTCATCGGCGGAATGCTCGCCGACCGGCTCGGCTACCGGCCGCTGATCATCGCGGGATGCGCGCTGCGTACGGCCGGTTTCGCCGCGCTCGCCGTCGCCGACACTCTGCCGGGCCTGCTGGCGGCCTCGGCCGCCACCGGTCTGGCCGGCGCCCTGTTCAATCCCGCCGTCCGCGCCTACCTCGCCGCAGAGGCGGGTGAACGTCGTGTCGAGGCGTTCGCGCTCTTCAATGTCTTCTACCAGGCCGGAGTTCTGCTCGGTCCGCTGATCGGACTGGCGCTGACCGCCGTGGCCTTCCCGGTCACCTGCGTGGTGGCAGCGGTGCTCTTCGCGGCGCTGACTCTGCTGCAACTACGGCGACTGCCCGCACGGGAAAGGACCGCGGACAGAGAAGAGACGACATGGCGGGAGCAGGCGGGCACAGTGCTGCGCAACCGGCCCTTCTGGCTGTTCGCCGCCGCCATGACCGGCTCGTACGTCCTGTCCTTCCAGATCTACCTCGCACTGCCACTGGAGACGAAACGCCTGGTCGGCGACGGTACGTACGGCACGGCGGCGACCAGCGTGCTGTTCGTCGTCTCCGGTCTGGTCGCGCTCGCCGGGCAGATGCGCATCACCGCCTGGTGCAAACGCACCTGGACACCGCATCGCTGTCTCGTCGCCGGACTCACACTCATGGCGGTGGCTTTTCTGCCTCCGGCTCTCACCGCAAGTGCCCTTCCGCCACACGGTAGTTGGGGAGCCGTGCTGGCCATGGCACCGCTGGTGGTGTGCGCCGGTCTGCTCGCGGCGGCAACCGCCGTGCTCTATCCGTTCGAGATGGACACCATCGTCGCCCTCTCCGGCGGCCGGTGGGTCGCCACCCACTACGGCCTCTACAACACCGTCTGCGGAATCGGTATCACCGTCGGGAATCTGGCCACCGGCGCGCTCCTCGATCTCGGCCGCCACACCGATTTCGCCGCGCTGCCGTGGGTGGTCCTCGCTCTGGTCGGGGCGGGATGCGCGACCGCGGTCGCCGCCCTGGCCCGCAGCGGCAATCTCACCGTGACCACTCCCGCCACGGTAGGAGCGTAAATGAGAGGGTGCTGGTGCGCGACAGCCCGTCGCGCACCAGCACCACCTGGGCATCGTGAAAGGAGAAAAACCGGCCATGCTGACGATGTTCTTGGTGGTCATAGCCGCCTACGCCACCGCCGTGCTCTCCGCGGTGGCCGGGTTCGGCGGCGGTGTGCTGCTGCTGCCGGTATTCGTGAAGGTCTTCGGAGCCCGGGACGCGATCGCCGTGCTCACCGTCGCCCAACTCGCCAGCAACGGCAGCCGCGTGTGGTTCAACCGACGCGAGATCGACCGCCACCTCGTCGGCATCTTCGCGTACGGAGCCGTACCCGCCGCCGCAGCCGGAGCATGGCTGTTCGCCACCGCGCCGCTGCCCGCACTCACCCGCCTGATCGGTGTCTTCCTCCTCGTCATGGTGGCCTGGCGCCGGTGGCGGCCACGGGCGGCGAGCCTGAACGACGCGGCGTTCGCCGCCGTCGGAGCGGCCTCCGGCTTCGGCTCGGCACTGGTCGGCTCCGTCGGCCCCATGGTCGCGCCGTTCTTTCTTGCCCGCGGCCTGGTCCGCGGCGCCTACATCGGCACCGAAGCCGCCTCCGCCGTCGTGATGCACCTCGTCAAACTCGCCGTCTTCGGCGCCGCCGCCGTCCTGACCACCGGCAACACCCTGACCGGACTGGCCCTCGCACCCGCCTCCACCGCCGGAGCCTGGACCGGCAAGAAGATCGTCGACCGACTCCCCGTACCCGTCTTCATCACCCTCGTCGAAGCCGGCCTGGTCATCTCCGGCCTCCTCCTGATCGTCGGCGGATAGCCTCGGCACCGACCACGGCGTACCTCGAACTCATTCCGCCGGTTGCGGGATCTCCATGAGGTGGACGGCGCGGAGGAACTGTTCCAACGGAGCCAGCGCGGCTTCGAACGGTCTGGGCGATGCCGGGGCCGCCGCGCCCTGTGGTTCCTTCCCGGCCGTTGAGGACAACCAGCCGGTGTTCGCCAGGAGTTGGGCCAGCGGAGGCAGAGTCGTATGCAGAAGTGTGGCCGTGGTGATCGACGCGAGGGTGATGCTCCAGGCGATCGGGCCGAGCGGTGTGCAGCCGAAGAAGTGGCTGATGCCCGGAGTCTGGATGATGCCCACCAGTACGGCCGCCGAGCCGAGCGCCGCGGTGAGTACGTTACGGTCCACACCGCTGGTGAGGGTCTGCGCGAGCTGGGTGCCCACGACGGAGGCGAGCCCGATCGTACCGGCCCGGCGTCTGGTGCCGGTGAGACGGGCGACGCCCCAGGCGAGGCCCGCGCCCAGGGTGGTGGTGATTCCGCGCAGCATCATCTCCTGGGTGAGCGCGGTGCCCAGGGACCGCTGAGGGCCCTCCTGGAGCAACTGCTCCCCGGTGTCCTCGCCGGGCCGGCGTACGGCGATGGCGAGCGCGGGAGCGAGATCGGTCAGCAGGTTGACGAGCATGATCTGGCGGGCGCTCAGCGGCGCGGCGCCGGTGAGCGCCGAGGCCAGCACGCTGAAGGCGACTTCGCCGAGGTTGCCGCCGATGAGGATGGCGAGCGCGGTTCTGACCGAGGTCCACATGGCACGCCCCTCGGTCAGAGCGGTGACGATGGTCTCCAGCCGGTCGTCGCCGATGACCAGGTCGGCCGCGGCGGTGGCAGCGGGAGTGCCGCGCTGGCCGAGTGCGATGCCGACATCGGCGAGCCGGATGGCGGGCGCGTCGTTGGCACCGTCACCGGTCATCGCCACGACCTTGCCGAGGCGTTGGTAGGCATGGACGATACGGACCTTGTGGTGCGGGCCGCACCGGGCGATGACGTCCACCGTCGGCAGCAGGGCGTCGAGTTGACCGTCATCGAGCTCGTCCAGCTCGGGCCCGGTGCAGACGGTCCGGTGCTCCGTACCGAGGACATGGGCCGCGATGGCGTCGGCGGTGGCGGGATGGTCGCCGGTGAGCATCACCGTCTGCACCCCGGCCTGGCGCAGCCGGGCGGTGGCCGGGGCCGCTCCGGTACGTACCTGGTCGGCCAGGATGACGAAGCCGAGGAAGACCAGCCCGTCCACGGCCTCGTCGGAGAGGTCCTCGTCCGGCGGCAGTGTTCGCTCGGCCACGGCGAGCACGCGACGGCCCGCGCTCGCCAACTCCTCGATGGTGGCTTCGAGTTCTTTGCGCACCGCGCCGTCGAGCGGGATCGGCCGACCGTCGGCGCGCAGGAAGTGGCAGCGCTCCAGAATGTTCTCCGGTGCGCCCTTGACGCTCAGCAGCAGGCCGTGCGGCGTACGCCCTGCTGTGGACGTACGCCCTGCCGTGGCGTGGTAGGCGCGGCACGGATCGAAGGGCAAGGTGTCGGTACGCCGCCAGCGTGGCGCGCCACGGTTGACGGACACCCGGGCCCTGCGGGCGCCCGCCGCCACCGCGCGGTCGGTCTGATGGGCCATGGGCTCGGCCTGCCGGGCGGCCGGAGTGGCGCGCAGCGCGGCGGCCAGGATCTCTTTGTGCGGTACGGGCAGCCGCTCGACGGGAAGCGACCGCCGGCCGTCGCTGACGGCGGAGAGCTGAAGATTGCCGTCGGTGAGGGTGCCGGTCTTGTCGAAGCACAGCACGTCGGCGCGGCCGAGGGCTTCGATCGTACGTGGGTTGCGCACCAGCGCGCCATGGTCGGCCAGGCGTCTGGCGGCGGCCAGTTGGGCCGCGTTGACCAGGAACGGCAGCCCTTCCGGGACGGAGGCGACAGCCAGGTTCACGGCCGAGGCCAGGCCGTCGGTCAGGCGCCGGCCGTGCAGCAGTCCGGCTCCGGCCACCGCGGCGGCGGAGGCGAACGCGACCGGCAGGCCGGCCTTGGTCAGCGAGGTCAGCCGTGCTTCGACGCCGGTCACCGGAGCGGCCTGGCGGGCGGTGGCGATGCTGCGCCCGACCTCGGTGGCCGCGCCGGTCGCCACGACGACCGCGGCGGCCCGGCCCGCGGAGACGGTGGTGCCCTCGTAGAGCATCGAGGTCCGCTCGGTGATCTGTGAGGCGAACGCGGGCGCCGGGTCCTTGGCGACGGGGAGGGACTCGCCGGTCAGCGAGGACTCGTCCACTTCGAGGCCCTCGGCCGTGAGCAGCCGGCAGTCGGCGGGAACCACGTCCTCCGGCCGCAGCACGATGACATCGCCGGGCACCAGGTCCTCGGCCGTGACCAGCCGCTCGGCGCCCGCCCGCCGCACCCGTGTGCCGATCGCGGAACGTGCGGTCAGCTCGGCCAGGGCGCGCTCGGTCCGTACCCGCTGGACGCCGCCGACCAGGGCCGAGGTCGCGGTGATCGCGGCCACGAGCGCCGCGTCCGTACGCGATCCCACCGCGGCGGCCAGCGCCGCACCGGCCGCGAGCACGGGCGTCAGCGGATTGGCCAGCTCATCGATGAACGCGGACGGAAGGCTGCTGTGCAGCGGCTCGTTCGCTCCCGACGAGCCCTTGGCCCGGGCCGCGGCCTCCGCCGAGGACAGTCCTTCGACGGTCGCGCCGAGCCTGTCCAGTACCAGCGCCGTGGGCATCAGATGCCAGGGGACGGTGGACACGGCCGGGGTGACCGGCCGGGACAGCAGTTGCCGGGCGCGCCAGACGCCCAGACCGAAGGCGATCGCACCGGCGGAGTTGCTCGCGGCCTGGCCACGGGCGCACGCCTGCGCGGGAGGCGCCTGCAAGGCCGCGACCGCGCCGACTCCGCTGCCGCCCGCAGCCAGCACGCCGCTGTCCCGGTCGACCTGACGGGCCGTGCCCACACCGGCCAGGATCAGCGCGGCCGACTCCAGGTCCGTACCGATCAGCAGGTCGGCGCCCCAGGCCGGCGGATCCTCCTCGCGGTACACGCCCAGCCCGCAGTCCGAGGCGCCCAGGGCCGGACGGTTGTCCGATACGAGGAGCACCACCGCGCCATCGGCCTGGAGTCCTCGTACGGACGCCACGAGACGGCCGCCCGCGGGCACGACCGCGTCGACAAAGCCCAGCGCCGGATCGGCCCGGTCACTGGCCAGTACCACACGGATTCCGGCACGGCGGGCGGCCGACGCCAGAGCCTGCGCGCCCGGCAGCGTCCGCGCGGCCACGCCCGCCACGGCCCGCAGCCGGTCTCCCTCGGCCAGGCCGAGTACGTACTCGCTGCCCTGCCGCTTCAGCCGCTCCGCGGCCTCCCGCCCGGTGCGCCCTGCCGGCTCCACCGCGTCCAGCTCGCCCAGCTCGTCCAGCGGGCCCAGCACCCAGCCGTCGTCGCGGTGCACCTGTCGCGGCGTCGTCGGATCGAACAGCGTGAAGAGGCGCTCGGAGATCTGCTCGGGCTCCGCATCGCCGAACAGCGCCAGATCGGTGAGTTCGTGCCCGCCGCTGTGCAGCGCCTCCTCGTCCAGCACCACGGTGTCGACCTGGCCGAGCCGGCGCAGCGCGCTCCGGTCCATGGCCACGACACCGCGCCGGGCCAGGAATCTGCCGAGGCTCGTCGCGAAGCCCTCCCGCCCGGCGCCCGGCGCCTTCGGTACGGAGGACAGCGCGACTGCCAGGGCACGTCGGGGACCGGCGTACGGCAGGGCCGCGGCGCCGGCCAGCACACTGAACGCCATGGTCCGCTCCGCGTAGCGGGCGGTGACGTCCTGACGCGTGGGGCCCGGCCGTTCGACCACGATCGGGTCGGCCGCCGCGTGACCGGGACCGCGCACCAGGCGCTCCTCCGCCCCAATCCACGCCTTGCGGTGCGCGTCGGCCTCCTGCCACTGCGCCACGCGCTGGACCACGTCCAGTACGAGCCCTTCACCGCGGGTGGCCACGCCCTGCGCGAGAGCGCTGAGCACGGGCAGCAGCGACTCGGCCTGTTCCTGACCGGTCAGCCCTTTCGTGGTCCACTTCCGCAGCCGCGGATGATGCTGTACGGCCGTGGCCAGCGCACCGACCTCGGCCGGCAACTGCGTCCACGGCGACAGGCTCGTCACGGCGGTGAGCAGCAGTCCCACGGCGTCGGCGGCCAGGGCCGGGAGCGACTGGCGCCGGTGCGGCGCCTCGGACGGGTGGTGCGGCTCGGGGCTCCATTCGTCGAACTCGTCCGGCTCGGCCGTCGGCGCGGCGGCGTGCTCCTCGGCGTGGGCGACGATCCGGATCAGCTCGTGCTCGGGCGGCGGCGGTGAGACCAGCGAAACGACCACCCGCTCGGACGGCGCGTTCACCCGCGCCCACAGCACGCCCGGATGCTCCTCAAGGGCGCGCTCGACAGACCGGGCGACCCAGGTCCCTCGTGGCCCGTGCACGCCTCGGACCTCGATATGGGAACGGTCCTCCCGTGACCACACGTCCCGCCGCTCCACACCCATCAGCGCACCGGCCGCGACCGCCGTACCGCGTACACAGGCGGCCACCGCGCCCGCCACACCACCGGCCACCACCGCCGGTGAGGGAAGCTCCGGCAGGCGCACCTCTGACAGCAACGACATCGGCACCAACCTCCCGGTTTGGAATCCGCTTCGATCCGAACCCGCCTTATCGTGACCCGGCCATCGCCCGCCCGCTCGCTGGGCGGGCCATACGGCTCAGGCGCGGGTCCGGCTCAGCTCAGGGCTCGGCCTCGGCTCCGGCTCGTATGCCCTTGGCCTCTGCGCATGGCGGAATCCTCCGTTGTTCTTGTGCCATGGCCGCAGCAGGATGACCTTCATGGGGAACCTGGGGGAGCTGTCGCCGTACGAAGCCCGGGACGCGGCTGGCTTTGTCGAGTCGATGCGGCAGCTCAAGGAGCGTTCGGGGCTGACGTATCGCCAATTGGAGGAGCGGGCCGCCCGAAGCGGTGATGTGCTGGCGCGCAGCACACTGGCCGACATCCTGCGACGTACGAGCCTGCCGCGACCCGATGTGCTGGCCGCGTTCGTCCGCGCCTGCGGAGACGGGCAGCGGGTCGGCGCCTGGCTGGACGCGAGGGACCGGATCGCTGCGGGGATCGCCTTGCCTGCCACCGCGCCGGACCCCGAGGCCGACGCTTCGGCCGAGGCAGGATCCCAACCTGAGGCTCAACCGCGGACCGAAGCGTCCACGGTCTCGCGGCCACGCCGGACCAAGGGCCGCACGGTCGCGCTCGCGGCCTCGCTCATGGTCCTGCCGCTCGCCCTGGTCGCCTGGGCGTTGCTCCCCGACGACTCCGCTGATCCGGACGCGCCGACTGCTCCTGCCACCGGTTCCCGGACTCCCGCCGACGGCTGGGTCACCATCCGTCCCGCCCGTACGCCCGACCTCTGCCTGACCGACGGACGCGACCGCGACGGCGCGTACGCCAGCGCCGTCGCCGTCCAACTCCCGTGCGCCCGGGCCACCGTGCCGCGCACCTATCTGGAACCGGTCGGCGAAGGCATGTACCGCATCCAGTGGCACCATCCTCAGGAGGGAAGAGGATGTCTGACGGTCATGAGCACCGGTCCGGTCAAGGGCATGCTGGAGCCCCGGAACGACTGCGCCCGGGCCACCCTGTTCCTTCTGCAACCCACCGCCGCCGACAGCACCGGGAGTTTCCTCCTCCGTCCCGCCAACAGCAGCCGCTGCACCGGCATCGCCGACGACGACACCGCCGAGGGAGCCGAGGCGACCGAAGAACGCTGCACCGGCGCGGCCGACCAGCGGTTCCTCATCCGGGCGGGCTGACCGCCCTCACCAGGGCCGGACCGGACGCCCGGACGTCAGGCTTCCGTAAGGCGGTCCGGCCTTCTCGGAGCGGTGGGAGTGCACTGGGATTGGCGCATGACCATTCCAGCCCGGCTCCCCCGCTTCCGGGGAACACTGCACGATCCGCGAACAGCCACGGTGGCGGGACGGCTTCTGGGCATCGCCGTTCTTCTCTGCTTCCTCACCGGGTTGATCTCCCACTACCTCCAGGAACCGCCGGCACTGTTCTCCGGGCATCTGCCGACACGCCCGGTCTCCGGGTACCGCGTCACCCAGGGCCTCCACATCGTCAGCGGTATCGCGGCCGTTCCGCTGCTGCTGGTCAAGCTCTGGACGGTCTACCCACAACTCTTCCAGTGGCCGCCGGTGCGCTCCGTGGCACACGCCCTGGAGCGGCTCTCCATCGCCGTTCTGGTGGCGGGCACACTGCTGGAGTTGTTCATCGGGCTGCTCAACACCGTGCAGTGGTATCCGTGGCCGTTCGGTTTCCGCCAGGTCCACTGGGCCCTGGCATGGGTGATCACCGGCTCGCTGCTGATCCATCTCGGTGTCAAAGCGCCCACGATCGCCCAGTACTGGCGGCGCCGCGCCCGGCCGCTGCCCGTTCCCGGCGGTGCGGCCGGTGCGGCCGGTGCGGACGATACGAACCGTACGGCTCCCGACGGTTCCGACGTCGACGCCGACGCGGACCGGCGGGCGTTGGTGTGGGGACTGGCCGCGGCGGTGGGCGCCGTAACACTCGTCACCGCCGGTCAGAGTGTGACACCGCTGAAGGATCTGGCGCTGCTCTCGCCTCGCGATCCCGATGCGGGGCCTCAGGGCCTGCCGGTCAACCGCACCGCTCACGCTGCCGGGATCAGCCGTGCCGCAGTGCGGAACTGGAGGCTGTACGTGGGCGGTCCCCGGCCTTATGAGCTGACACTCCGTCAATTGTGCGCGATGCCACAGCACTCCGTGGAACTGCCCATCGCGTGTGTGGAGGGCTGGTCGAAATCGGCGCACTGGGAGGGCGTGCGCATCAGGGATCTGCTGGCCCGTGCCGGTGTCGAGGACGGAGCGCGGCTGCGCATCGTGTCTCTGGAGACCCGGGGAGGATATGGCGTCACAGAGATGGACAGCGCCTACACCCGCGACGGTCTGACACTCCTCGCCCTGCGCCTCAACGGCCAGGTCCTCTCCCCCGACCACGGATATCCGGCACGTGTCATCGCGCCCGACCGGCCGGGTGTGCTGCAGACCAAGTGGGTCACGCGGCTGGAGGTACTGGCATGAAGTTGCTCCTGGTCCGTATCGTGCTCTGCTCCGTCGGCCTCGCGGTGATCACCTTCGGCGTCCACGAGTTCTACGACCGGGCCCGGCCGGACCTCGGTGACATTCTCGGCGTGGTCCTGTGGCTCGCGGGCGGTGTGGTCCTCCACGACGGCCTCCTCGTCCCCGCCGTGCTGGCGGTGGGACTGGTCATCCACCGCTCGCCACTGCGTCCGGTGCTGCGGGGCGGTCTGCTGACCGTCGGCTCTCTGACTCTGATCGCCCTGCCTGCGCTGCTGAGGCCCGGACCGCGTGCCAATCCCACGGTCCTTCCCTCCAACTACCCGCTCAACTGGGCCATAGCGGTCTGCGTCGCCCTCCTGGGCACGGCATGCGTCGCGTACGCCACCCGGCGCGGGCGCCGGCACCGGCGCGAGCGCGGGCAACGGTCAGGCTGACACCGTCTTGCGCACCGGCTCGCTTTCGGGGCTCCGGCCCGCCGCCGCCCGCCGCCGTCGTACGGCCCATCCGGCCAGGACCGCGACGGCGGCGAGTGCGTAGGCGACCGTGCCCGTACCGCCGCCGAGCGCCCGGCCGGTGACATAGGTGGCCGCGCCCGCGAGGGCGATGCCGAGCCATTCCCAGCGGCCGTCGAGGGCGACGAGCGCGATCAGCAGCAGTGCGTACCAGGAGTAGCCGGGAGTCATGACCAGGAACGCGGTCCCGGTCACCAACAGGGCCCCGCTCCAAGGGCGTTCGGGCTCGCCCAGGCGCAGTACATACCCGGCCACCGCGAGCACGACCGCCACGGCGAGCGGCAGCGCCCAGGCGTCGGGCACCAGCAGACGCAGCAGGGCATAGCGGTTCCGGGCCGAGGCGTCCTCGTACCCTTCCTCCTCGGCGTAGCCGCCGAGATAGCCGAGGACGGACGCGTGGGAGCCGATGAGGTACGGCAGATAGACCAGTCCCACGGCCGCGCCGGCGGACAGCACCACGGCGATCGCGTCACGGACCCGCCGTACGCCGGACAGGGCGCCCGGCAGAAGGACAACGGGCAGCATCTTGGCGGCGATCGCGAGGCCGAGCAGCGCGCCGCCCGTCGTCCGGCGCCGGACGACCACTCCGAGTGCGACGACGGACAACAGGACGGCGAGCACATCGACATGCGCGTTGTTCACCACCTCGACGGGCACCGCCGGGCACCAGGCCCAGTACGCCGCGTTCCGCGGATCGCCGCGCCGCCGCAGGATCATCAGGAGGGCGCCGGCCGTCATCACGGACAGCAGCGCCGCGCCGGTCTGGAGGCCCTTGTGGCGGACGTCCCGCGGCGAGAGCTCATGGACCAGCAGGAAGTATCCCTCCGCCACGGGCGGGTAAATGGTGGGCACCTGGGGACGGTTGATCCTGGTGCAGGTCCCCGCAGCGACCGGCGCCCTGCCCGGACCGGTACAGGCGGCGCCGTGCGGGAAGAGCCAGTCGTCGCGCAGGCGTGTGAGTGCGGGATCCGCCGGAGTGTGGTCGTACGGAGAGATCCCGGCGGCCTGCACCCGGCCGTCCCAGGCGTAGCGGAAGGAGTCGGTACTCGTACGGGGAGCCGCGACCAGTCCGGTGGCGGCGACCACGACCGCGCCCGCCAGCACGAGCGGAACCACCTGCCGGGCGGGCACCTTGCGCAGGGCCCAGGCCGCCGCGGCGAACAGTGTCCACGAGGCCGCGTACCACCAGGACAGCCCGGCCGGATCCGCGTAATAGCCGTCCTTCCGTATGGTCAGCGCGAGTGTGATGGCCAGGGCCGTCAGCAGCAGAGCCGTGACGGCGGTACGGAGGCTGTTCATGGCGACAGCGTGGCAGCGGGAGTGGACGAAACCGGCCTCACACGGGCCGGCGTCCGTATTTCGTAAGGTGTCAGGTCCGCTGTCTGTCAGGTCCGCCTCGTGGCGTCCGGACTCGGGCCCGGTCCTGATCCCGGTCCTGAGCCCGGGCCAGGCCCGCGATGCCGTGGCGAGTGAACTCCGGGCGCCTCGCGAGTTCCACGAAGACGCGTCCCGCCACCGGCCATTGATGCCGTCGGACCCAGCCGGCCGCCGCCGCGTATCCGCTCAGGGCACGGGCGCCGACCCGCGCCCAGGCGAAGGGCGTGCCCAGCCCGCCACGGCCGTTGTCGAGCCGCACCTCGCACCGCTCGTCCACGTCCAGCGCGAGGCATTCGACAATGACGGTCCCGTCCCGGCGGACGATCTTCCCCAGGCGCCCGAGCAAGGCCTCGGGATCTCCGCCGATGCCGATGTTGCCGTCGATGAGCAGTGTGGTGTCCCAGCGCCCTTCTCCGGGCAGTGGCTCGAACACCGACCGGCACAGCGCGAGCCCGCCCAGTTGTTCGGTACGAGCCACCGCCGCGGGACTGACATCGATACCGAGCGCCCGGTGTCCGCGCGCCGCGAGGGCGGTGACCAGCCGGCCGGGACCGCATCCGACGTCCAGGACCGAGCCCTCGCACCGAGCGAGCACACTCAGGTCCGCGGTGTCCGGGGCGGTGCACCAGCGCTCCACCTCAAGAGGCAGCAGCCAGCCGTCGTTCCTGCGCAGAAAGAGCGGGCCCTGTCCGCTGCGCAGGGCGTCGGAGTAAGGATCCTCGTGCCAGGCGGCAGGGTACGGAAGGGTGCTGCCGGGTGCCTCCGCCGTCCCTGGTCCTCGTGCCGTCATGCGCGGACCGGCCGGCCGCCGGGAGCGTCCTCGGCCGGAGCCCGCCGCGCGTGCAGTGTGGCCGCTGTCGCCGCGTACAGGGTGGCGAAACTGCCGGTGCCGGCTTCGGCGGCCACCAGCCGTGCGTCCTCGGCGGTGTCCACGTCCCGCAGCTTCGGCAGTTGTCCGACCCGCAGCCCGGCGGCGACGAGCCGCGCGTGCTGCACGGCTCCGGTCTCCGGCACCGACATCGGTATCCCGCGCAGCAGCGCCGGGTCCGGTTCCGCCAGTCCCAGCGCCCAGAAGCCTCCGTCGACGGCGGGCCCGAACCAGGCGTCGTGCTCCTGCCAGGCGTCCGGCGCGAGCGCCGGGGCCAGCAGACCGGCGGTGACCTGCGGAGTGTCCATGCCGATGAGCAGGGCCGGGCCGGTGCACGCGGCGAAGGCGGCGGCGAGCCGCTCGTCCAGGCCTCCGGCGCACTGCGGGACCACGTCGAAGCCCGGCACCAGCCATGGCCCGGGCCGCCCTTCCAGCACCAGCACCCGCCGCCCGGCCGGGATCCGCGCCACCGTGGTCAGTGTGTCGGCGAGCGCGGCCTCGGCCAGCGCGGCGGCTTCCTTCGGGCTGAAGGGCGGTGTGAGGCGGGTCTTGACACGGCCCGGCACCGGCTCCTTGGCGATGACGAGAACAGTGGTCACCGGCCGGCTCCTGTCATGGTCGCGTCCACACTGCCGGTTTCCGGTTCGGCGTCCACACTGCCGATGTCGGGCTCGGTGAGTACCCGGCGCATGTCGTGCACGGCCTGCCACGTTCCTCGCCAGGTGCCGGTGACCTTGGATTTTCCGGTGCGCGGCAGATACGGGACGTCGACCTCCCGTACCCGCCACCCTGCGTCAGCCGCGCGGACCACCATCTGGAGCGGATAGCCGCTGCGCCGGTCGGTCAGATCCAGACCGAGCAGTGCGTCGCGGTGTGCGGCCCGCATCGGTCCCAGGTCGTGCAGCCGCAGACCGGTGCGCCGGCGCAGCATCCGGGCCAGCGCGAGATTCCCGGCGCGGGCGTGCACCGGCCAGGCGCCTCGCCCTTGAGGTCTGCGCCGTCCGAGTACGAGGTCGGCTCCGCCGTCCGCGACCGTTCGTACGAAGCCGACCAGCAGCCCGGGATCGAGTGAGGCGTCGCAGTCGCAGAAACACACGATGTCGGCCTCGGCGGCCAGCAGCCCGGCGTGGCAGGCGGCGCCGAAGCCGCGGCGGGACTCGTGCACCACGGTGGCGCCGAGCTCGGCCGCGAGTTCGGCGGATCCGTCGGTGGATCCGTTGTCGACCACAACGGCCCGCCAGCCGACGGGAACACGGGCGAGCACCCAGGGCAGGGCCTCGGCCTCGTTCAGACAGGGAAGTACGACATCTACGGTCACGGTCCTCACCGTAGGAATTCCGCACGGACATAGCGGACATCGACTCCTTACGAAACGCGGACGTCGTCCTCCGCTCCCTCGCCGGCCGGGCACGGGAAGGCCGGCTGATGCGACGCTTGCCCTCATGAGCACGCAGATCCCGCCCGGCCCGAGCACCCGGATCCCGCCCGGCCGCATCCTGATCGTCGACGACGATCCGACGGTCGCCGAAGTCGTCACCGGATATCTGGAACGCGCCGGCTACACGGTGGAACACGCCGCCGACGGTCCGGCCGCACTCGACAGCGCCGCACGGCACAGACAGGACCTGATCGTCCTGGATCTGATGCTGCCGGGGCTGGACGGACTGGAGGTGTGCCGCAGGCTCCGCGCCATGGGCCCGGTGCCGGTGGTCATGCTCACCGCGCGCGGCGACGAGGAGGACCGGATCGCCGGACTGGAGCTCGGCGCGGACGACTACGTCACCAAGCCCTTCAGCCCGCGAGAGCTCGTCCTGCGCATCGAGTCCGTACTGCGCCGCAGCCGCGGCCGAGGTGTCCAGGCGGTCACCGGACCGGACGGCCCGTTGCACGGTGCCGGTCTCGCCCTGGACCCGCCCACCCACCGCGCGTCCAAGCACGGCCGCGAACTCGCCCTCACGCTAAGGGAGTTCGATCTCCTCGCGCACTTCCTGCGCCATCCCGGACGAGCGCACAGCCGGGAGGATCTGATGCGGGAGGTATGGGGCTGGGACTTCGGCGACCTGTCCACCGTCACCGTCCATGTCCGGCGGCTGCGCGCCAAGATCGAGGACGATCCCGCCCGGCCACGGCTCATCCAGACCGTATGGGGCGTCGGCTACCGCTTCGACATCCGGCCCGGGACGGCGGAGGCGCTGTGAAGGATCTGCTGCTGATCGCCGCCTTCGCGCTGGCCGGAGCGGCCTGCGCCGGAGTCCTCGGCGCCGTCGCCCTGCGTCTGGTGCGCCACCGCTCGGTCGCCGTCTCCCTCACCGTGGTGGCCGCCGTCACGGTCACCGCCATGCTGACCGGAACGCTCGCCGTCGCCCAGGCGATGTTCCTCTCCAGGCACGATCTCACCGTCGTCACACTCGTGGTGGCCATGGCCGCCACCGTCTCCCTGGCCACCGCCCTGCTGCTGGGCCGCTGGGTCGTGGCCCGCAGCCGCGATCTCGCGCTCGCCGCCCGCGACTTCGGCGACGACGGCAGCTTCGCCGCTCCGGCCGGCCCGGCCACCGCCGAACTCGCCGCGCTCTCCCGGCAGCTCGCCGCCACCAGCGCCAGACTGGCCGCCTCCCGCGAGAGGGAGCGGGCGCTGGAGACCTCGCGCCGCGAGCTGGTCGCCTGGATCTCCCACGATCTGCGCACACCGCTGGCCGGGCTACGTGCCATGTCGGAGGCGCTGGAGGACGGTGTGGCCGACGATCCGGCCCGCTACCACCGGCAGATCGGCACCGAGGTCGACCGGCTCAACTCCATGGTCGGCGATCTCTTCGAACTGTCCCGGATCCACGCCGGAGCCCTGACACTCAGCCCGAGCCGGCTCTCGGTCTACGACCTGGTGGGCGACGCACTCGCCGGAGTCCATCCGCTCGCCCGCGAACGCGGGGTACGGCTGATCGGCGACGGGGTCGAACCCGTACCGGTGGAGGTGGACGGCAAGGAAATGACACGGGTCCTCGCCAACCTCCTCGTCAACGCCATCCATCACACTCCTGCCGACGGCACGGTCGCCGTCGCCACCGAGCGCCACGCCGAGGCCGTGGTCCTGTCGGTGACGGACAGCTGCGGCGGCATACCGGACGAGGATCTGGCGCGGGTCTTCGACACCGGCTGGCGGGGCAGCGCCGCCCGGACTCCGCCGGCCGGCGCCGGACTCGGCCTCGCGATCGTCCGCGGCATCGTGGAGGCCCACGCCGGACGCACAGAGGTACGCAATGTGCACGGCGGCTGCCGCTTCGAGGTGACGCTGCCCTTGCCGGCCCGGGCGCTGTAGGTCGGGACATGCGGCGCCGACGTCCCGTGCCGCGGGCCACGGACCGCCGCCGTCGGGTCTGGACCGCCACGGTCGGGGGCGGGCCCGCTGCGGTGCCGGTGTCAGGACGGCTGCGGCGCCGCGGAAGCACGCTGTCGCGCCCGCGCGAACTCGGCCATCCCTTCGGCGAAGCCGACCTGTGGCCGCCAGCCCAGCTCCTCGCGCAGCCGGGCCGAGTCCGCGGTGATGTGCCGTACGTCGCCGAGCCGGAACTCGCCCGTCACCACCGGCCCGGGACCGCCGTGGGCCTCGGCCAGCGCCTCGGCCATCTCCAGAATCGTATGCGGCTCACCGCTGCCCGTGTTGTACACGGCCAACGATCCGGCGGCCCGCCCTCCGACCGCCTCCAGCGCCACGACATTGGCCGCCGCCACATCCCGTACATGCACGAAGTCGCGCCGCTGGGCACCGTCCTCGAAGACCCGTGGTGCCTCACCTCTCGCCAGCGCCGACCGGAAGAACGACGCCACTCCGGCGTACGGTGTGTCCCGCGGCATCCCCGGCCCGTACACGTTGTGATAGCGCAGCGACACCGCCCGGCCCGCCACGCTCCCCGCCCACGCGGCGGCCAGATGCTCCTGCGTCAGCTTCGTCGTCGCGTACACACTGCGCGGATCCACGGGCGCGTCCTCGCCGACCAGGCCGGGAACGAGTTCGGCGCCGCAGCGAGGGCAGCGCACCTCGAACCGTCCCGCCTCCAGATCGGCGGCCTCGCGGCGCCCGGGCCGCACGACCCCGTCCCGTGGACACACGTACCGGCCCTCCCCGTACACGACCATCGAACCGGCGAGTACCAGTCGCCGGACGCCGGCCTCCGCCATTCCCGCGAGCAGCACCGCCGTGCCCAGGTCGTTGCAGCCGACATACGCGGGCGCGTCCGCGAAGTCCTTGCCCAGCCCGACCATCGCCGCCTGATGGCACACCGCGTCGACGCCACGCAGGACCGCCCGTACGGTCTCCGGATCCCGGACGTCCCCGTGCACCAGTGCGGCGTCCGGCAGTACCGGGGACTCCGGATGCGCGGCGGGCAGCAACGCGTCCAGAACGACGGGCTCGTGCCCGCGCTCGTTCAGTGCCGTGACAATGTGCGCGCCGATGAAACCGGCGCCTCCCGTGACAAGTACTCGCATGTCGAGGACGGTACGGAACCCGGCGCGCACAAGGCTGATTCCACATCAGGACGTAAGAGTTCCGTCACACCGCCACCCGCCCGCAGGCGAGGCCGGATGTGTCGGTCGCGGAACTGGTCGCGACATCAGTCGCGGTACTACGCGGTACTAGAGAACGACGATGCCTTCGCCGCCGACCGCGTCGGGTACGGGAGTGGTGCCGATCTTGGTGAGGGAGCCGTCGTCGTTGACGCGGAAGCCGTCGACAGCGCCCACGCCTCCGGTCTGTACGTACAGGAAGTGGTTGTCCGGTGTGACGGCGCTGTCGACGGTGCCCGTACCGGTGGTGGTGTTGCCGAGCGGAGCGAGATGGGCACCACGGCTCTGCCGGAAGCCGGAGACGGTGTTGCTGCCGGCGTTGGAGACGTAGAAGCGGTTGCCGGCGCGGGTGACCCAGCAGCTGGCCTGCTGGCCGGTGAGGATGTCGTCGAGGAGTGTGACATCGCTGTCGTTCTCGATACGGAAGGTCAGGACGGCGTTGGGGCCCGCGTCCGCGACCACGAGACGGCCTCGCCGGTCGAAGGTCAGACCGAAGGGAGCCGAGCCGGCCTTGCTGCTGACGACGGGCCGGGCCGAGGGCGCGCCGGAGCGGTCGAGCGGGAAGACCTCGATGCTGTTGCCGCCCATCTTGGTGCTCACCACGAGCCGCGATCCGTCCGGGGTGAAGATGATCTGCCCCGGCGTGTGGAGGAACTCCGGTGCGGTGGAGGTGTTCAGACGCAGCTCGCGGTGCCATGCCGGAACGCGGTGGAGGCCCTTCTCGGTGAGCCGGTAGCCCTGGATGGATCCGCCCTTGCGTGCGTTGAGGACGTACACCCGGTCCTCGTGCACGGTGACGCTGACGGGGAACGTACCGCCGGAGGAGATGACCTGCCGGCGGTGGAGCCGGTCGCCGTCGACGGAGAACACGGTGACCGAGTTGCTGCCGGCGTTGACGGCGTACAGCAGATTGTGGCGACGGTCATGGGTGAGGGATCCCTGGGAGGCGAGATGGTCGACGACCGAGCCGCCGAGGATCCCGCCCTTGCCGCCTGTGGCGTAGATGGCTCGCTTGCGGAGGGAGCCGTCCGGAGCGCGGTGGTAGGCGACGACCTTGTTGCCGCTGGTGCTGTCGGTCTGGACGAAGACCCGGCCCTGGTGTTTCCCGGGATGCCGGTCCGAATCGGCGGACGCGGGAACCGCGAAGGCGGCCAGAGCCATGGACATGGCCACGGCTGCCGCAGCCGCGATTCTGGTGGTACGGACGAACGTGTTTGCGCGCTTCATCGTTCCCCTTCGGGCAGATGTGGGTTCGCGTGATGGGCGCCTGCCTCGGCGATCCGGCCAGAAGCAGGGTTCGTCGTATGATCATGCAAACCAACCCCGGAGCCGCGGACCGACCGGAACCGTTCCCTCGGTGGAGTGAGCGGCGTGGCACCGGACGGACGCAGACACGCACGTGACACGTAGACAACCCGCCGCGATCTAGGGCCTCTCGTTTGGATCTGGCTGGGCTCGCGTGCCCTGGCACCGCGCCTCGCCGCGTTGTCGTCAGTCGCCTACGCTCCGCGTGGGCTCCC